>DBGBCW010000016.1:0-33474 GCA_048478035.1 Collinsella aerofaciens
GCGTCTGCTAATATCTCCATAGCGGTCCCTGTCCTTTCCCAGAACCTGTGTTATGTAGCAATTCCAGATTCTAGGACAGGGGCCGCTTGCGTTTGGCGGTCAGCCGTCGGCGCGCTTACACCAACATTTCCGACGCGATCCGCGAAATGCTGAGCCTGTGACCTATTTATATCCAATGAGCGGCAAAAACTGGTTCAGAACGGCAAAATGGCAAAACGATGTCTGTCCCAAATGAGTGAAAGCACTCATGTAAGTCTGTCCCCAATGAGCGGGGCGATGCAGCAGGCTGATAATTTTAGTTAAAACGCTTCAGTTTATTGAAGCGTTTTAGTTTGTCTTTTACGGGAATCTGACCGTTCACCGAATTATTTCTTGCTATCATGCAAGGCGTAGGGTAAATCTCCGATCGCAAGGAGACACAAATGGTGAAAAAGTCACCGGAAAACACTACTCCCGCAATTGTGGACAACGTAGAGGCGCTTGAGGCTAAGCTCGCTCAGATGCGAGAGGCCCAGGCGCTTTTTGCTACGTACACGCAGGAGCAGGTCGACAAGATCTTCTATGAGGCCGCCATGGCCGCCAACAAGGCTCGTATCCCGTTGGCGAAGATGGCCATCGAGGAGACCGGCCGCGGCGTTCTTGAGGACAAGGTCATCAAGAACCACTACGCCGCAGAGTACATCTACAACGCTTACAAGAACACCAAGACCTGTGGTGTCCTGGAGCGCGACGAGGCTTACGGCATCACCAAGATCGCCGAGCCCATCGGCATCGTGGGCGCCGTCATCCCGACGACCAACCCCACCTCCACCGCGATCTTCAAGACGCTGATCTGCCTGAAGACCCGCAACGCCATCATCATCTCCCCGCACCCGGCTGCCGCCAAGTGCACCATCGCCGCCGCCAAGCTCGTGCTTGACGCCGCCGTCAAGGCCGGCGCCCCCGAGGGCATCATCGGCTGGATCGATGTCCCCTCCATCGAGCTGACTAACATGGTCATGCGCGACGTCGACATCATCCTCGCCACCGGTGGCCCGGGCATGGTCAAGGCCGCTTACTCCTCGGGCAAGCCCGCCCTGGGCGTTGGCGCCGGTAACACCCCGGTCGTCATCGACGACACCGCCGACGTGCTGCTCGCCGTCAACTCCATCATCCACTCCAAGACCTTCGACAACGGCATGATCTGCGCTTCCGAGCAGTCCGTGACCGTAATCGACAGCATCTATGACCAGGTTAAGGCCGAGTTCCAGAAGCGCGGCTGCTACTTCGTCAAGCAGGGTGCCGAGATGGAGGCCCTGCGTGCCGCCATGTTCAAGAACGGCGCTCTCGATCACCGCATCCCCGGCATGGCTGCCGCCAAGATCGCCGAGCTCGCCGGCATCGAGGTTCCCGCCAAGACCAAGATCCTGATCGCCGAGGTCACCTCCACCGACCCCGCCAAGGAGGAGTTCTCCCACGAGAAGCTCTCCCCGGTCCTGGCCATGTACCACGCCAAGGACTTCCAGGAGGCCGTCGACAAGGCCGAGCACCTGGTGCTCGCCGGTGGCCCGGGCCACACCGCCTCTCTGTACGTGCACCCCGCCCAGGCCGAGAAGATCAGCCTGTTCGAGCACGTCATGAAGGCCTGCCGTATCGTCATCAACACCCCGTCCTCGCACGGTGGCATCGGTGACCTGTACAACTTTGGCATGAAGCCGTCTCTGACCCTGGGCTGCGGCTCCTGGGGCGGCAACTCCGTCTCCGAGAACGTTGGGGTGAAGCACTTGATCAACGTTAAGACTGTGGCCGAGCGCCGTGAGAACATGCTGTGGTTCCGCGCTCCCGAGAAGGTCTACTTCAAGAAGGGTTCCACGCCCGTCGCCCTCGACGAGCTGGGCAACGTCATGGGCAAGAAGCGCGCCTTCATCGTCACCGACCAGTTCCTCTTCAAGAATGGCAACACCCGCGCCATCGAGGCCAAGCTCGACGAGATGGGCATCGCCCACGACTGCTTCTATGACGTCGAGCCCGATCCGTCGCTGCAGTGCGCACGTCGCGGCGCCAAGCAGATGGCCCTCTTTGAGCCGGACGTCATCATCGCCGTCGGCGGTGGCTCCGCTATGGACGCCGGCAAGATCATGTGGATGATGTACGAGCACCCCGAGTGCAAGTTTGAGGACATGGCCATGGACTTCATGGACATCCGCAAGCGTATCTTCACCTTCCCCGAGATGGGCAAGAAGGCCTACTTCGTCGCCGTCCCGACCTCCTCGGGTACCGGCTCCGAGTGCACGCCGTTCGCCATCATCACCGACAAGGAGACCGGCATCAAGTGGCCGCTCGCCGACTACGCGCTGCTCCCCAACATGGCTATCGTCGACGCCGACAACTGCATGACCGCCCCGCGCGGCCTGACCGCTGCCTCCGGCATCGACGTCATGACCCACGCCATCGAGTCCTACGTCTCCATCATGGCTTCCGACTACACCAAGGGCCTCTCCGAGCGCGCTGCCAAGCTCGTCTTTGAGAACCTGCCCTCCAGCTTCACGAACGGCGCCAAGGACCCGCACGCCCGCGAGGAGATGCACAACGCCTCCTGCATGGCCGGTATGGCCTTCGCCAACGCCTTCCTGGGCCTCAACCACTCCATGGCTCACAAGCTCGGCGCTTTCCATCACCTGCCCCACGGCATCGCTAACGCCGTCATCCTGACCCGCGTCATGCGCTACAACGCCGCCGAGGCTCCCGTCAAGATGGGTACCTTCTCCCAGTATCCTTACCCCAACGCGTTGCACAACTACGCCGAGATGGCCAAGTACTGCGGCATCGAGGGCAAGGACGACAAGGAGGTCTTCGAGAACTTCATCACGAAGCTCGAGGAGCTCAAGGACTTCATCGGTGTCAAGAAGACCATCGCCGACTACGGTGTTGACGAGCAGTACTTCCTCGACACCCTCGACGAGATGACCGAGCAGGCATTCAACGACCAGTGCACCGGCGCTAACCCGCGCTACCCGCTCATGAGCGAGATCAAGGAGCTCTACCTGGACGCCTACTACGGCCGCGAGCCCCAGGACTACGCCGTCTGCTAGTTTTTAGCACGGTTTTTTGCGGCGGGGGTGCACGGGTGTTTCACACACCCCCGCCGTCGCTTCTATCGCATCGTTGAAAGGATGCAACCATGCTGCTACCCGATTCCAAGACCGAGCTCGTCCGCCGTGGCAACAAGGTCGTTTACGACCTGGGCGACAAGATCGTCAAGGTCTTTAACGAGACCAAGCCTGTCTCCGACGTGTTCAACGAGGCTTTGAATCTTGCCCGCATCAATGAGTGCGGCATCCGCAGCCCCAAGGCTCTCGAGGTTTCCCAACTCGAGAACGCCAACGGCTGGGCGCTCGTGACCGAGAAGGTTCCGGGCACCACCCTTGCCGAGAAGATGACTGCCGAGCCCCAGCGCTTTGGTGAGTACCTCGAGATGTTCGTCGACCTCCAGATCGAGATCCACGGCTACACCTCCCCGCTGCTCAACCGTCAGCGCGACAAGTTCGCCCGCATGATCGACAGCCTTGATCAGCTCAATGCCACCACGCGCTACAACCTTCAGGAGCGTCTGGACGGCATGACCAAGGAGTTCAAGGTCTGCCACGGCGACTTCAACCCCTCCAACGTCATCGTCGGCGACGACGGCCAGCTCTATGTGTGCGACTGGGCACACGCCACCCAGGGCTCCCCTGCTGCCGACGTTGCCACCACCTACCTGCTCTTTGCCCTCAACAGCAAGGACCAGGCCGAGGCCTACCTGGAGCTCTACTGCGACCGTGCCGACATGCCCATGCAGGTCGTGCGTCAGTGGACGAGCATCGTCGCCGCTTCCGAGCTCGCTCGTAAGCGCAACGTGAACGATGAGTTCCTGAAGAACTGGATCGACGTCGTCGATTATCAGTAATATCTGAGCGATTTATTTCGCATCGGAGGCACAATGGAAAACCCCGCAGCTCGCATGGGCTGTGGGGTTTTCCTTTTAGATATCGAGGATGCTACAAGATAATAGGACGGCCCCGCATCTCCCCGATTGGAGAAATGCGGGGCCGTCCCACATATCGAACTACAAGCGAAATCGTCGATTAACGGCGGGCTGCCTTAACAAGCTCGGCAACCTTGGCAACGACCTCGTCGATCGCCACGTCCTCGCGCTCGCCCGTAGCACGGTCCTTGAGCTCAACGGTGCCATTCTTAAGGCCGCGCTTGCCCAGAACCACCTGATACGGGAAGCCCATGAGGTCGTTATCGGCAAACTTAAAGCCCGGACGCTCATCGCGATCGTCGACGACGACCTCGATACCCTCGGCACACAGGCCATCAACAATCTGCTCGCAGACGGTAGCGCACTCTTCCTTCTTGGGATCAAGCGGAATCACCGCGACCTCGTACGGGGCAACGGAGACCGGCCAGACGATACCGTGCTCGTCGTTGTGCTGCTCCACGACGGCAGCAAGCGAGCGGGACACGCCCACGCCGTAGCAACCCATGATGAGCGGCTTCTCCTTGCCGTCCTCATCCATAAAGGTGGCACCCATGGCCTCGGAGTACTTGGTGCCCAGCTGGAAGACCTGAGAGACCTCGATGCCGCGGGCAGCGGAGAGCGGCTTGCCGCAGTGCGGGCAGGGGTCGCCGGCGACAACGGTGACCAGATCGGCCCACTCATCGACGGTAAAGTCGCGCTCGGGGCAGGCACCGGTAAAGTGATAATCGACCTCGTTGGCACCGCAGGCCCACTGTTTGGACTCGCGCAGGCTCTCGTCGCAGACCAGACGAATGCCATCGGGCAGGTTAACCGGTCCGATAAAGCCCTTGTGCAGACCGTTCGCCTGAAGCTCCTCGTCGGTCATCATGCGATAGCCCTTGCCAAAGACGTGCTCGGCCTTGCAATCGTTGAGCTCGTGATCGCCCGGAACAATGGCCACGACCGGCTTGCCCTCGGCGTCGATGAGTGCCAGCGACTTGCGCGTGCCGTTCTCGGGGAACCCAAAGAACTTAGCAACAGCCTCAATGGTGCCCATGCCCGGAGTCTCAACCTTGGTGAGCGTACCGTCACCAGGACCCTCGGTCACAACGACCTTGGTGCTTGCAGCCTCGTCATCGGCAGCAAAACCGCAATCGTCGCAGTAGACGAGCGAAGCCTCGCCGGCGTCGGCCAAAGCCATGTACTCGACGGAGGTATCGCCACCGATCTCACCGGAGTCGGCAACAACGGGCAGGGCCTTGATATAGCAGCGCTCGCAGATGTTAGCGTAGGCCTGCTTCATCTTGTCGTACTCCTCCTGCAGACTCTCCTGCGTGGCGGAGAAGCTGTAGGCGTCCTTCATGATGAACTCGCGACCGCGCATCAGGCCAAAGCGGGGGCGGAACTCGTCGCGGAACTTATCCTGGATGTGGTAGAGGTTAACGGGTAGCTGCTTGTAGGAGCGCAGCTCATTGCGCACCAGGGCCGTGACGGTCTCCTCGTGCGTGGGGCCCAGGACGAACTCGCGACCGTGACGGTCGTCAAAGCGCACAAGCTCCTTGCCATAGGCGTCGATGCGGCCGGACTCACGCCACAACTCGGCATCGACCATGATAGGCATCATAAGCTCCTGGGCGCCGGCGGCGTCCATCTCGTCGCGCACGATGTTCTCGATCTTGCGAATCGAGCGCCAAGCAAGCGGCAGGTAGGAATACAGGCCGGCGGCCTCCTTGCGGATCATGCCAGCACGGAGCAGCAGACGGTGGCTGGCGAGCTCAGCGTCCGCCGGATCCTCTTTAAGCGTCGGCGCATAGAGCTTAGACATATACATTGCTCGAGTCATTTACTTCTCCTCAATAAGTTTGTCGACCTCGGCCATCAGCGCGTCGACAATTTGATCCTCAGCTACTTTACCAATGATCTGGCCATGCGAAAAGAGCAAGGCAAGACCACGTCCGCAAGCAACGCCCAAGTCGGCATCAGAAGCCTCACCGGGGCCATTAACGGCACATCCCATCACAGCGATCGAAAGCGGCGCGGCATAGTTCTTAAGCCGCTCGGTTACTTCCTCGGCGATGGGAATCAGGTTAACCTGGCAGCGGGCGCACGTGGGGCACGAGACAATCTCGGGACCACGACGACGCAGGCCCAGCGACTGCAAAATTCCCCAGGCGACCGGCGGCTCGTCAACCGGATCGGCCGTGAGCGAGACGCGCATAGTGTCGCCGATGCCCTCGGACAGCAGGATACCAAGGCCCACCGAGCTCTTGATGGTGCCCTGCAGCTTGGTACCCGCCTCGGTTACGCCCAGGTGAAGCGGAACGTGGGGAATCTCACGCGACAGGGCTCGATAGGTATCGAGCGTCGTCTGTACGCTATGGGCCTTGGCGGAAAGCACTATGTTGGTAAACCCACGATCCTCAAAGTGCCGCACAAAGCGCTCGCTCGACATCACGAGCTTTTCGGGCTGCGTGAGGTCATCGCGCTCGGCGATATCCTGCTCAAGCGAACCGGCATTGACGCCGATACGAATCGCACAGCCCGCGGCACCCGCAGCATCAATCACCGCGTCAACCTTAGCCCAATCGCCGATATTGCCGGGATTGATGCGAAGCTTGGCGGCACCAGCCTCGACGGCGCCGATGGCGAGCTTATGGTTAAAGTGAATATCGGCGACGATCGGTACCGGAGACTCGGCACAGATGGCGCGGAAACCCTCAAGCGCGGCCTCGGTGGGCACGCTCACGCGCACGATATCGCAGCCAGCCTGCGCCAACGCGCACACTTGCGCAAGCGTTGCCTGGGCGTCAGCGGTATCGGTGCAGGTCATGGATTGGACCACCACCGGCGCGCCGCCACCGATCTGCACACCGCCCACATGCACGGGGCGCGTCAACTCGCGAGGCAAAGGATGGGATAAAGACAATCCAAACACTCCCCTACAGGATAAATCGAAGGATGTCGGAACGAAGCATATAGACAAACAGCAGCGCAAAGAGCGCGATGCCCACATAGCTCACAATCGTCTGGACCTTGAGCGGAAGCTCGCGGCCCGCAATCTTTTGAATGATCTCGATGACCAGCTTGCCGCCATCGAGTGGTGGGATGGGCAGCAGGTTCATAAAGCCAAGCGAGAACGAAATGAGGGCGGCAAACGAAAGGAACGTGGCAGGACCGGCAGCAGCAGCCTGTGAGGACATAACGCTAATACCCACGATCGAAGAAGACTGATCGAGAATCTCCATCGTATGCTGCGGCTGGAGCAGGCGCATCACGCCCTCCGCGGTCTGCACAACATAGGAGAATGACAGACGCGCCGAGGTGATGGGGTCCAAACGGACTACCTCCGTAGAAGCATACACACCTAACCGCTCGTCCTCTTTGAGCGCAACCGTGGTCGAATGCTGCTTGCCGTCACGCTCGTACTCGATGGCGATATCGTCCTTACCGGCGGCCTTGCCGATAGCATCGTAAACGTTCATCCATGTGGAGCACGATACACCGTCAACCGAAAGGATCGCATCACCAGCCTCGATACCCGCCTTGGCGGCAATAGACCCCTCGTCAACCTGACCGATCACGTTGGTATCCAACGGCACGGTGACACCCGCAATGGAATAAATGCTCATAAGGAGCAAAAAACCCGTCAGGATATTGACGAGAATGCCCGCGAGCAGCATAAAGGCGCGCTTGAGAAAGCCCTGGCCCAGATAAGTATGCGAGCGCTCTTGCGCCAAGAAATTAGCCTCGCCGCACGGCAGCTCCCACACATCGCCCTCGGCAGTCGCATGCTCTCGATCGAACCGGCGGCCGTCAAAGGTGGTGTAACCCGCAGCGTCTCGAGGCAGCGTCTGATACTTGGTGGGATAGTAGCCCGGCGAGGGCTTCTCCCCTTCCTCATACCAGGGTGCGATAGAGCCCCAGCCCAGCAACAGGGCACAAGCCTCGAGCACATCCTCCTCGGAAAGCACGAGCTCGGCGGCAAGGTCGGCCACGGTCACACGACCATGACGATAGATAGCCGCGAGCACGCGATCAGCGCACGAGACGTCGGTCGGATCCATACCGCAGATGGCAGCGTAGCCACCCAGCAGCAGCGGGGTCACGCCAAACTTGGTTCCAATGCGACGCGACGTGTAATGGATGTCAAAGCGGCACGGCAGGCCCAAAAAGAACTCGGTCACACGGACACCGCAGACACGCGCCGCCAAAAAGTGGCCGCCCTCGTGCAAAAACACGAGGACGGAAAGCATCAGCAGGCCCCAAAAGACCGATGATAGAACGCTCAGAACAGTATCCATAAAACGAAAAAGCAATCCTTATGGGTTAGGAACGGGTTGCGGCGAGTACCTGCGCAGCCTTTTCACGCGCCCACGCATCGATGTCGCGAAGCTGCTCAAACGAATCGACCGCCTGCATATCGTGGGCATCCATGCAGGATTCCACAATGCGATCGATATCGGTAAAGCTGCAGCCATCGTGCAGGAAGGCATCGACGGCGACCTCGTTGGCGGCATTGAGCACGCACGGCATGGTGCCACCCGTCTTGCCGGCACGCTCGGCCAGTGCCAGACAGCGGAAGGTATCCATGTCGGCAGCATCAAACGTGAGCTGTCCCAACTCGCGAAAATCGATACGAGGCGCCGGGGTATCCCAACGCTCGGGATACGAGAACGCGAACTGGATGGGAATACGCATGTCGGAAGCACCGAGATGCGCCATCACGGAGCCATCGGCGAACTCGACCATAGAGTGAATCTTAGACTGACGCTGCACGACCACGTTAATGAAATCGAGGTCGCAGTTAAACAGATGCATGGCCTCAATGCGCTCCAGACCCTTGTTCATGAGGGTGGCGGAGTCGATGGTGATCTTGGCACCCATGGCCCACGTGGGATGTGCGAGGGCATCGGCACGCGTCACGCGATCGAGCTCGCCGCGCGTGCGGCCAAAGAACGGACCGCCCGAGCAGGTAAGCCAAATACAATGAGCCTCGCGTGGATTCTCCCCCAGATAGCACTGGTAGATGGCGGAGTGCTCAGAGTCGACTGGAATAAGCTGACCCGGTTGCGCCAACGGCATAAGCAAGTCGCCACCGACGACGAGGGACTCCTTGTTGGCAAGGGCAAGGCGCTTATTCGAGGTCAAGGCCGCATGGCTCGCCTCGAGACCGGCGGCACCCACAATAGCAACGAGCACGCAGTCGACATCGTCGCGACGCGCGAGCTCGCAAACCGCCTGCGCGCCAACGCCGAGCTTCGTTCCCTCGGGCAACTCCTGCAGCACGGCGTCATCGCCATGAGCGACATCGGCCACGGCAACCGCCGGAACCGAGAACTCGCGGGCAGCGGCAACGAGCTCGGAGGTATTGGAGTTAACGGACAGCGCCGTCACCTGCAGGCGATCGGTATGCTGACGGCACACATCGAGTGCCTGGGTGCCGATGGAGCCCGTACAACCCAGGATGGCAACACGGAGACGTCCATCGGGGCCATACGTCGTTTGGAAGGACATTACAACACGCCTCCGATCATCAAAAGCAGCTGAGCGGTAATGCAGCCAAAGATAAGCGAGTCGCTACGGTCGAGCATGCCGCCATGGCCCGGGATAAGGTTGCCGGAATCCTTGACGCCCACGCCACGCTTGATGCGCGACTCGATAAGGTCGCCGATAACGCCCAGGACGGACACGACCACGCCGCACAGCAGCGCATAGGGCAGGCTGAGCTTGTAGAAGTGCGTCGCCCACAGGATGAACCAAATCAAAACCGAGCCCAGGATGCCGCCGACAAACCCCTCCCAGCTCTTTTTGGGAGAGATCTTGGGAACCATCTTGTGCTTGCCGATACGGCTGCCCACGATGTAGGCAAACGAATCGGAGACCCAAAGGGACGCGCAAACGCCCACCGAAAGCAAGGCGCCGGCAAAACCGGGCACGGCATCGCGCAGCAGCACGATAGCCGACAGCATAAAGCCAGTGTAGATGGGACCCATGAGCGTCACGGCCACATCAGAGATGCGGGTACGCGGCGACCAGACATACCAAATGCCCACAGCGAGCATCAGGGCAAAAAGCAGGGCATTCAGCAACATCGAATCGCCCAACGCCGACAGCGGAAAGAGTACGGCGGCAGCGATACCCATGCGCTCGTTAGCCATCTTGCCATCGAGCCTCGTCATACGGAAAAACTCATAACAGCACAGACCGCTCATGACGGAAACAAAGATGGCCGTGGGCACGATACCCAAAACCAGGCAAAGGATAAAGACAACGGCGTAGACGATACCGGCGGCGGCACGGGTAATAAAGCCCGCCAGCCACGAACCGGAACCGCTCTTCGCTGCAGGCGCTCCCGCAGTGGCAGCTTTACGCGCAGGCGTGTTGGGAGCAGATGCCTTGGGACGATCGGACACGATTAAGCCTCCTCGGTCTTGCTCAGTCCACCAAACCTACGGTCACGGCCCTGATAGGCCAAAATGGCGTCGACAAGGCCCCAACGATCAAAGTCGGGCCAATAGGTATCGGTGACGTAGAACTCGGAATAAGCTACCTGCCACAGCAGATAGTTCGAAAGGCGCAGCTCACCAGAGGTGCGAATCACAAGCTCAGGATCGGGAAGACCGGCGGTATAGAGGTGGGAAGCCACCATGTCGTCATCAATTGCGGCAGGATCGATCTTACCGGCGGCAACGTCGAGTGCGATCTGACGGACAGCGCGGGTAATCTCGGCACGCGCGCCGTAGTTGACGGCAAGCGCCAGCGTCATACCGGTGTGATCGGCGCACTCGGCAAGACCGCGTTCAAAAACGTCGCGGGTCTTCTTGGGCAGCGCGGAAATATCACCCAAAAAGACAACACGCACGTTTTCGCGCTTCAGAAGCGGCAGCTCGTCGATGAACGTCTTGGCAAACAGGTGCATCAAGACGTTGACCTCATGCTGCGGGCGGTTCCAGTTTTCGGTAGAAAACGCATAGGCCGAAAGCACGTCGACGCCCAGACGCACGCAGGCGGTAATAATCTCACGAAGGGAGACGATACCCGCCTTGTGGCCCTCGGTGCGTGCAAGACCGCGCGACGTGGCCCAACGACCGTTGCCGTCCATGATGCACGAGATATGATGCGGAATGTTACTGAGGTCAAGGTCGGAAAAACCGACGCCCGCAGGGGCGTCGGCAAAGTACTCGACCAGTTTATGCTCGTCGTATTGCACCTTAGATCTCCATGACCTCGGCTTCTTTTTCCTTCAGAAGCTCCTCGACCTTGGCGACATACTCATCGGTGTGCTTCTGGACCTTGGCCTGCTCGCGACGGACATCGTCCTCGGTGAGCTCTTCATCGC
This sequence comes from Collinsella aerofaciens, assembly GCA_048478035.1. Taxonomy (GTDB): domain Bacteria; phylum Actinomycetota; class Coriobacteriia; order Coriobacteriales; family Coriobacteriaceae; genus Collinsella; species Collinsella aerofaciens_CN. Next base: position 11,322 of record DBGBCW010000016.1, read on the forward strand.
GCTCGAGCTTGTTGTTGAAGTCGCGACGGATGTTACGGATAGACACCTTGGCCTGCTCGGCGTACTCGCGGCACTCCTTGACGAGCTCGCGACGGCGCTCCTCGGTGGGAGCCGGGAACGGAAGACGAACGACGGTGCCATCGGAGTTGGGGGTAATACCCAGATCGGAAGCGCCGATGGCCTTGACGATAGCATTGATGAGTGCCTTGTCCCACGGCTCGATGAGCAGCATGTGGGCCTCGGGGGTCTTGACGGCGGCAACCTGCGTGACCGGCGTGGGAACACCGTAATAATCGACGGTGATGTCGGACAGAATGTTGGCATTGGCGCGGCCGGTACGAACCTTGGAGAAGTTATGCTTGAGGGACTCGAGCGACTTGTCCATATGGGCGGTGATGTTCTCTGCCATGCTTAATCCTCCTGATAGACGAGCGTGCCGACGGGCTCACCCGAAAGCGCGCGCTTGACGGTGTCCTCGCCATCGATGTTGAGGACCAAAATCGGCATACGGTTGTCCTGGCACAGTGCCGTAGCCGTGGAATCCATAACCTGCAGACCGCGGACGAGAACCTCGTGATAGGTAATCTTGTCAAAACGGACGGCGTCGGCGCACTTGACGGGATCCTTGTCGTAGATGCCGTCAACCTTGGTGGCTTTAATCAAAATCTCGGCGCCGATCTCGCACGCACGAAGAGCCGCGGCGGTGTCGGTCGTAAAGTACGGATTGCCCGAACCGGCGGCAAAAATAACGACGTTGCCCTTGGAAAGGTGGTTGATGGCGCGACGGCGAATATAGGGCTCGCAGATCTCGTTCATCTGGATAGCGCTCATCACGCGGCAGGGAACATCGTTATGCTCGAAGGCATCCTGCAGGGCGAGCGCGTTCATAACGGTTGCCAGCATGCCCATGTAGTCGGCCTGAGCACGCTCCATGCCACCGGCAGCGCCTGCCATGCCGCGGAAAATATTGCCGCCGCCGACAACGACGCCGACCTCATGGCCAACGGCGAGCAGCTCCTTGACCTGCTTAGCAAGATGGTCGGTAACCTTGGGGTCGATGCCATATTGGCCGTCGCCCATCAGCGCTTCGCCGGAAAGCTTAAGAAGCACGCGTTTATATCGGATGTCGGACAAAGCGATCCTCCTTTAGATTGAACTCTCAACATTCTATCAAAGGCTCTAAGAAGAGCCATGAAAAAGCAGGCTGTGAGTAAAACCCACAGCCTGCTCATTACCAGCTACAAGAGCTTATTTACTCGCCACGGACCAGACGGTCAAAGGCAACGACGGTAATGGTGTCGCCGAGCTCCTTGGAGACCTGCTCAGCGTACTTCTTGATGGTGAGGGAGCTGTCCTTGATGAACTCCTGCTCGGTGAGCACGGACTGCTTGTAGAACTTCTCCAGACGGCCGACAGCCATCTTCTCCTGGATAGCCTCGGGCTTACCGGACTCGGCAGCCTGAGCCATGTAGATCTGCTTCTCGTGCTCGACGGTCTCGGCCGGAACCTGATCGCGGGTAGCGCAGATCGGGGCGACGGCGGCAACCTGAAGGGCAACGTCGTGAGCGAAGGTCTTGAAGGATTCAGCCTGAGCGGTCTCAGCCTTCTCGAAGGCGAACTCGACGAGGACGCCGATCTTACCACCCATGTGGATGTAAGAAGCGAGCGCGCCGTTCTCAGCCTTGCGAGCAGCGAAGCGGGAGATCTTCATGTTCTCGCCCATGATGTGAATCATCTCGGTGAGCTCGGAGGAAACGGTCTCCTCGCCCATCGGCTTCTCGAGCAGAGCGTCGACGTCAGCAGGCTCGGTGGTAGCGACAACCTCAGCGACCTTGGAAGCAAAGCCGGTGAACTTGGCGTTAGAGCCAACGAAGTCGGTCTCGCAGGAGAGCTCGAGCAGAGCGCCGGTCTTGCCATCCTCGGAGACGAACGCGGCGACAGCGCCCTCGTTGGTCTCACGGCCAGCCTTCTTGGCAGCCTTGGCAAGGCCGTTCTTACGCAGAACGTCGACAGCGGCGTCCATGTCGCCGTCAGCCTCGACGAGAGCCTTCTTGCACTCCATCATCGGGGAGTCGGTCATCTCGCGGAGCTGCTTGACCATAGCGGCGGTAATCTGGGCCATTGTGGTTCCTTTCAAAGAGATGAAAAAGAATTAACTAAGACTGATTTACTCGGCCTTGGGCTCAGCGGCCATCTCGGCCTCGGAGACCTGCTCCTTACCAGAGCCAGCGAGGCAGGCGTCAGCCATGAGCTCGCACATAAGGGTGACAGCGGAGATAGCGTCATCGTTGCAGGGGATGCCGTACTCGACCTCGTCGGGATCGGAGTTGGTGTCGATCAGGGCGACGACGGGGATGTTCAGGCGCTGAGCCTCCTTGATGGCGTTCTCCTCGCGCTTGGTGTCGATGACGAAGAGAGCCTGGGGCAGACCCTTCATGTCGCGGGCGCCACCGAGGTTGGTCTGGAGCTTGGTGAGCTCCTTGCCGAGAACAGCCTGCTCCTTCTTGGGCAGAACAGCCATGCGGCCGTCCTCGACCATGGCCTCGAGCTCCTCCATGCGGTTGATGCGGGAGCGGATGGTGACGAAGTTGGTCAGCATACCGCCGAGCCAACGCTGGTTGATGTAAGGCATGTTGGCGCGCTCAGCAGCGTTCTTGACGGCCTCCTGAGCCTGCTTCTTGGTGCCGACGAACAGCACGTTGCCACCCTTGGCGACGTTCTTGACGAAGGTGTAGGCCTGGTCGGCGTCGAGGATGGTCTGCTTGAGGTCGAGGATGTAGATGCCGTTGCGCTCACCGAAGATGAACGGCTTCATCTTGGGGTTCCAGCGACGGGTCTGGTGACCGAAGTGGCAGCCGGCCTCGAGCAGGGTGCGGATATTAATCTTGGTAGCCATGTTAAACCTCCTGTGGTTTGCCTCCGCGCGGGGTCATCCTCCAAAACCAACCCGGACATGTGCTACCAAAGCCCGGGCACCACGGTATGAAGTAGCCGCGCGTGCGTGATAAAAACATGTTGCCGTGAAGCAACCCGATGAATGATAGCAGGAATGCCTCTTCCTGCCAACCCGCAATCAAAACCACACACCTGAGTGCGGCGCGGGACGTCCCAGCCACTATTCGCCGCGGGGATGGGCTTGAGCCACGGCACGTTTAAGCCGATCGGGTGTGAGATGCGTGTAGATCTGCGTCGTGGACAGGCTCGCATGACCTAGCAGCTCTTGAACCGAGCGCAGGTCCGCACCGCCCTCGAGCAAGTCGGTCGCAAAGGTATGGCGCATCGCATGCGGGGCGATGTCAGCCGGAATGCCGGCGAGCGTCGCCAGCGCATGGAACCGCCGCCGGAGCATCGCGGCGCTCATGCGATTGCCGCGCGCCGATATAAGCAGCGGATGCGGCCCGGTAGCGAGGTCGCGGCGCTTTGCCCGAGCGAGCAACTCCGGCCTCCCCTCTTCAATATAGAGACGCGTCACATCGAGCGCACGACGATACAGAGGGACGATACGCTCCTTGCTCCCCTTGCCCCACAGGCGCAGCGTGCGCTCGGACCATGAGATGGATTCCACATTGAGCGCCGCAAGCTCTGAGATGCGGGCACCCGAGGCATAGAGCAACTCGAGCATCGCCGCATCGCGCAGTCCCGCGGGTGTTGAGGTATCAGGCGTCTTGAGCAGCGCCTCGACCTGCTGGGTCGTAAGGACGCCCGGCAGGTCACGCGGCAGCTTGGGCGACGCGATCGCCGAGACCGCATCGCCCTCGACAATCCCCTCGGCAGCCATCCAGCGATAGAGAGATCGGATAGCCGACAGGTGCGCCGCAAGCGTTCGGGGAGCCACCTGCTCACGCGAAAGCTCAGCAAGATAGCGACGAATGGTGCGCACGTCGGCAGCGAAAGCATCAATATCCTCGCGCTCGCACCAGGCAGCAAAGCGCTCCAGTCTCGAGCCATAGGCCGTCACCGTGTTGGGAGAAAGCCCCTCAACGCGTGCGATATAGGCGATAAAAGAGTCGACGGTGTCGTACAGGTCAAAGGCTATGACCGGTCGCCTCCAAACAAGTCGGAACGCGTGGCCAAGTAGGCATCGAGGGCCTCGAGCGCACGGTCCGCATAGGCCTGATAGCGGTCGCGCTTGCTGCGGCGCTTACCGTCCTCGAGCGGCGGCACCAGGCCAAAGTTGACATGCATGGGCTGATAGCCCACGGTGGCAGGATCGGTCGCATAGCCCACGAGCGCACCCAGGGCGCCCACGCGGGGCAACTCGACGGAATCGGCGCCGATAGCCTCTGCATAGGTGTTGAGCGCCGCGAGCAGACCGGTCGCCACGGCTTCCATGTACCCCTCGGTGCCGGTGATCTGACCGGCCAAGCGCACGCCGGTACCGGGCACGGCAAAGGTGCCATCGAGCACGTGCGGGGCGTCGACAAAGGTATTGCGGTGCATGACACCGTAGCGGAAGAACTCAGCGTTCTCCAGGCCCGGCACCATATGGAAGACGCGCTTCTGCTCGCCAAAGGTCAGGTTGGTCTGGAAGCCCACCAGGTTATAGGCGGTCTTCTCCTTGTTCTCGGCACGCAGCTGAATCGCCGCCCAAGGGCGACGTCCGGTACGCGGGTCGGTGAGGCCGACGGGCTTCATGGCGCCAAAGCGAATGGCGTCCTTGCCGGTGCGCGCAACCTCCTCGGCAGGCTGGCAGGCCTGGAACAGATCGCCGCCCTCAAAGTCCTTGAGCACCACGCGGTCGGCCGTGGTGAGCGCCTCGATAAAGGCCTCGTACTCCTCCTTGTTGAGCGGAGCGTTGAGATAGTCGCCGCTCCCCTGCTCCTCGTAGCGCGACTGCGAAAACAGCACGTCCATATCGAGCGTGGAGGCATCGACGATCGGCGCCGCGGCATCGAAGAACGCAAGGGCGTCGCCACCGACGAGCTTCATGACCTCTTCGCTCAGCGCCGGTGAACACAGCGGGCCCGCGGCAATGACCACGTGGCCCTCGGGGATCTGGGTGACCTCGCCGTGAACGACCTCGATATTGGGGCGGGCGGCAACCTCAGCCTCGACGAGCTCGGAGAATGTAACACGGTCGACCGCCAGGGCGCCACCAGCGGGAACAGCAGCGCGATGGGCGCAGTCGAGCAGGACTGAACCCATGCGCTCAAGCTCGGCCTTCAGCAAACCAGCCGCGGAATCCGGACGGGTCGACTTAAACGAATTGGAGCAGACGAGCTCTGCCAGGTGATCGGTATGGTGAGCCGGGGAGCTCACCTGGGGGCGCATCTCGCACAGCTTTACGGCAAACCCGCGGTCTGCCAGCTGGATCGCGCATTCCGAACCCGCCAGACCGCCACCGATAACCGTCACCTGATCGAACTGCATCTGCAAACACCTTTCTAATTGACACGTTTTCCATTGTGACCGAAGGGCGTCTGGGCGTGAAGGGCAAACTTGGAGGGCGCATACCTTCCATCCATCATGCGCTCGATAAGGCCCTCGAGTTCAAGCGAACCCAAGAGTTTGAGTACGCCGACAGCATCGAGTGAGACGAGCGCCGCGATGTCGTCGACCTTGAGCGGAGAGGCGATGAGCGCATGCATCACGGTCTGCTGTGTTGGATTCAGGTCGGCAATGCCGGGAGCATCGGGGCGCGAGTAGCGCAGGGTGCCGTATATGCGAGAGATAGCCATCTCGATGGACTCCTCGTCGACAATGCAGCAGGCACCGTTCGCAATGAGGTAATTCGTGCCACGCGACTCGGGCGATAGGATCGACCCCGGCACGGCAAGAAGTTCGCGCCCCAAATCCATAGCAGCCTCGGCTGTAGAAAACGTCCCGGAAGGCATACCCGCCTCGGATACAAAGAGGGCTTGCGACAGGGCCGCGATCACGCGATTGCGACGCGGAAAGGCAAACTTGCGCGGACCCATGCCCCACGGAGAGATCGACACGACCGCGCCGCCCGTATCGAGCGTGCGCGTAATAAGCCCCGCGCTCGAACGCGGGTAGACCACGTCGGCGCCCGTCCCCAGCACCACGACGTGTTTGCCGCCGGCGTTGACCGCAGCCCAACCCGAGGCCTGGTCACAACCGACCGCACCGCCCGAAACTACCGTCACTCCCGCCTCAACCGCCACCTTCGCCGCAAGCTCTGCCACGGCAAGACCATACGGCGAGGCCTTTCGCGCACCGATGATGGAGAGCGCGGGCGTCGAAAGCGCCTCGGGGTTGCCGCGCACATAGAGCGTCTGAGGTACATCAGAAAGCTCCAAAACGGTCTCGGGATACAACGCGTCACCTGGATGCAGCTCGAAGGTCCCCTCAGCCATCATTGGTCCCTCCTTCCCTGGTACATCGCCGCCTCGAGCACGTGGTCCTGCGTCACCTGCTCGCTCTCGGCGACATCTGCGATCGTGCGCGCAATGCGAACAAGGCGCACGATGCCACGCCCTGTGAGATGCGTGCGCTTCGACAGGCCGAGCACACACTTCTCCGCCGCATCATCGAGCTCAAAGGTCGAAACGACGCCGTCAATGGACCGAGTCTCGTCATCCTCGGCCTCGACATCCGCATCGTCCATGCGGGATTCGCGCCAAGCGCGAAAGGCGCGACCGCGCACAACGTAGTCACGTAACTCGGCCGACGACATGCCCTCCGCACCCTCGATAATCACTTGAGGGTCGGGACGGGTCACATCGATCATCATGTCGATACGGTCGGCCAAAGGACCGCGCAGTTTAGACCGATAGCGCTCGACCATCGCCGCCGAGCAGCGACACGGCACCTCGCGATCGCCCAAAAAGCCGCAGGGGCAGGGATTGCTCGCAGCCAGCAGCTGAAAGCGCGACGGGAAGGTAAAAGCCCCGTCGACGCGTACGATCCTCACGTAGCCGCGCTCAATGGGCTGACGCAGCGTCTGCAGCACGCCAGTGGGAAACTCGGCAAGCTCGTCCAAAAAGAGCACGCCGCCATGAGCAAGGCTGATCTCACCCGGGTGCACCGGGCGCCCGCCGCCGATAAGGCCTGCGGTCGAAATACTGTGGTGGGGACTGCGGAAGGGGCGGTGCCCCGCCAACAAGCCATCAATGTTCTCACCCAAAACCGAATGGATGCACAGTGCCTCCTGCTGATCCTCAACGGAAAGCTCGGGCAGGATGCCGGTCATACGGCGTGCGAGCATCGTCTTGCCCGATCCCGGAGACCCGATCATGAGCAAGCCGAGTTCTCCTGCCGCCGCAAGCGCCATGCCGCGTTTAGCGACTTCCTGCCCCAGCACGTCTGCATAGTCGAGCTCGGGCTCAAAGGTCGCCTCGACACCCTCGGAATCCAAGTAGTGTCGTGCGGCATCGCCCATGCCGTGAGCAAGCTGAGACAGATGGTCGATAAACCCGCAGTCAACGCCCGCAAGCGGCACATGCTGGTCGGACCTGCCGGCGATAAAAGACAGCCCCATGTCGCGAGCCAATAGCTGAAACGCCACCTCGCCCTTGACGGGAAGCACCGTACCGTCCAGACCAAGCTCACCTGCGATAAGGCAGCGATCGAGGTTGTCACGGGGAATCTGCTCATCGGCCGCTAGAACCGCGATGGCGATGGGCAGGTCAAAGCCGCTACCGGTCTTGCGGATATCGCCGGGTGCCAGGTTAACGGTAATGCCCGAGCGCGGGATCTCGAACCCGGCGGAGCGCATCGCGCAGCGAATACGACCGCGTGACTCCATCACCTCCATACTCGGAATGCCGAGCATCTGGATGCCCGGAACGCCACCGGCAAGCGAGACCTCGACCGTGACGTGAATCGCCTCGACGCCGCGGATGCAGGCCGCGTGAACGGCAAACGTCTCGAACGCCATCACGACACCTGCCAATCGAACGCGTTGTACTGATGCTCGATCTCGGCGATATGCCCGCCGCGGATGGTGACACCCACAGCATCGAAGCGAATCGCCTTGAGCGGATAATGCTCCATGAGATAGCAACTTGCGATGCGGCGGTAGCGGCGTTGCTTTTGGGCGTCCACGGCCTCCTCGGGAAAGACCCGCGTGGTGCAATCCAGCGAAACGCGTCTGGTCTTGACCTCGGCCATCACCACGACATCGTCGAGCTCATCGAGCAGCACCAGATCGGCCTCGCCCTCGGTGCAACGATAGCCCTGCTCCAGCAAGGTGTAGCCGCGCTCGTTAAAGTAGTCGATGGTGATCAGCTCGCCCAGCATGCCTAGCTCGCGGGGACTGAGTCCCTTGATAAACTCGGGCGTCATCGCCCCGGAGTCGAGCTCGCCGTTTTCCCAACGCTCCTTGAGCTGCTGCGTCTTGCTCTTTTTGCTTGCGGCACTCATGGGGTCTCCTTTCCCGCACACTGCATTGCCCCGATGATGAGGGCACCTTTCATGCGGGTAAGTACCGGAAGCAAACCAAAAGCTGACCAAATGCCGTCAAAAAACGGGCCGTACGCAACAATGGTGTTGCATACGGCCCGCTACCAGCAGGTTTATAAAACCCCAGAGGTCCATGTCTCCACAATTGGCCTAGAAAAGGCGCTCAGTCTGCAGAAAGTTTCCGCAAAAGCTCACGCGGTGCAGCGGACAAAGTCCATGTTTGCGAATGGCCTCGATGTGCTCGGGGCTCGCATAGCCCTTCGACTCGGCCAGATGGTACTCGGGATACTCGGCGTCGTACTCGACCATCATCTCGTCACGCGTGACCTTGGCCATGATGGACGCCGCGGCGATACAGGCGATTTTGGCATCGCCCTTCACCACGTCGCGCTCGTTGGGAACGGCGCCCAAGGGGTTACCGTCCATAAGCACGCAATCGGGCTCGAGCCCCGTATCGGCCACGGCGCCCGCAACGGCAGCGCGGATGGCGCGGGCCATGCCCATATCGTCGATATCCGCAGGCGCGATATGGCAAAAACCGATCGCCGTCGCCACCTCGGCAATCTTCACCGAGAGCAACTCGCGGCGCGCGGGCGTGAGCTTTTTGGAATCGTTGATACCCCAGACGCGCGGCTCCATAGGAAGACAGACGGCGCATACCGTCAAAGGACCGGCCACCGATCCGCGACCCACCTCGTCGACACCAACGACCACCCCATCGCCGCCAAGCTCATGCATAAGCTCATACATGTCATTGACGCGCTCGCGCTCGGCAAGCTCTTTGGCATGGCGTTTGAGGGCGCGCTCACAAGCCTTGATCACCTGCTGGCGCGGGTCCTCGCGATAATGCTTCACGAGGGCGGGGATCTCCTCAAACGTTGCGCTCGCCAGCTCTCCGGCAACCTGCGATGCCGAAACCGAGCTCGTCATATTGGCCATACCAGGCCCTCCTTGCATGCAAATCAGATAAAAAGAAGGGCCACCCGAAGGTGGCCCTTGTGTCCAAACGAGTGGACAGACGCTGCGATCTTCTTAGCGCTTCTCGGGGATGCGAGCAGCCTTGCCCACCTTGTCGCGGAGGTAGTACAGCTTGGCGCGACGGACGCGACCGTGACGAACGACCTCGAGCTTGGCGATCTTGGGGCTGTGAAGCGGGAAGGTACGCTCAACACCGACACCGAAGGACATCTTGCGGACGGTGAAGGTCTCGCGGGCACCGGCGCCGGCCATGCGGATGACGTCGCCCTGGAAGACCTGGATGCGCTCGCGGTCGCCTTCCTTAATGCGGTAGTGAACCTTGACGTTGTCGGCGACGCGAACCTGAGGAATGTCCTCGCGGATCTGCTGACGCTCGATTGCGCGGATGTAATCCATGTGCAATTCCTTACTCTTCTAGAGGTGCCGTACCACCTTGGCCGGCACGTAGTTGAACAAACGTATTCGAGTATACACGCGCGGGTTTCTGCTGCAAGAACAATTTTTTACGCAGACAAAAAGACAAAACCCGCACATGATAACCGCCCGCCTCACGAATGAGACGGGCGGCATGAAGGGGGCTACGCTAGGCGTCTAAACCCAAAACGTTACGCGGAGCGCTTCGCCTCGAGCTTGGCCTGAGCGGCAGCCAGGCGCGCGAGGGGCACGCGATAGGGCGAGCAGGACACGTAGTCCACATCGGCCACGTTAAACAGGCCCTTGATGGACTTAGGGTCGCCGCCGTGCTCGCCGCACACGCCAAAGTGCATGTCGGGGTTGGTGGCACGGCCCTTCTCGACTGCCATGCGTACCAGCACGAGTACTGCCGTATCGATGGTCTCGAAGGGGTTGTCCTTCAGAATCTTCTTATGCATGTACAGCGGGATGAACTTTGCCTCGGCGTCGTCGCGAGAGAAGCCAAAGGTCGTCTGCGTAAGGTCGTTGGTGCCAAAGCAGAAGAAGTCGGCATGATGGGCGATCTCGTCGGCGACCATACAGGCGCGCGGCAGCTCGAGCATCGTGCCCACGGGAATGTTGAGCTCGACGCCCTCCTCGGCGGAAACCTCTTCGATGACGCGCTCGATGACCTCGCGAGTCTGGACATGCTCAGCCGTGATGGAAACGAGCGGAACCATGATCTCGGGATGCGGGTCGACGCCCTCCTTGATAAGGCGGGCAGCGGCCGTGGCGACGGCGCGAACCTGCATGAGCGGCAAATCGCTAAAGACGACGGACAGGCGAACGCCGCGCAGGCCGAGCATGGGGTTCGACTCGACCATGCCGTCGATACGACGCAGGCGGGCGCGCAGGGCTGCAAGCTCTTCCTCGCTGGCGCCGGCGGCTTCCTTCTTGGTGATGGCGACCTCGAGCTCGCGAGGATTATCCAGGAACTCATGAAGCGGCGGATCGAGCAGGCGGACGACCACATCGCGACCGGACATGGTCTTGAACATCGCCAGGAAGTCCTCGGTCTGAACCTTGAGCAGGTCGGCCAGGGCCTGCTGCTTCACGGCCTCATCGTCAGACAGGATAAAGCTCTGGATGATGTTCTTGCGGTCGCCCAGGAACATGTGCTCGGTGCGGCACAGGCCGATGGCCTCGGCGCCAAACTCGAGCGCAAGCTCGGCATCCTCGGGATTGTCGGCGTTGACGCGCACATGGTTGGCATGGCCACAGGTCTCGTCCAGGCGAATCTCGTCGGCCCAGGACAGGATGGTATCCAGATCGCCGGTGAGCTCGGCGGAGACCAGGTCGACGGGACCGTCGACGACGATGCCCTGGGTGCCGTCGATGGAGATGATGTCGCCCTCGTGCAGCACGCGGTCGCTGCCCTCGATGCGCACGACCTTCTCGGCGGCATCGATGTGGAAGCGCTCAACGCCGCAGACGCAGGGCGTACCCATACCGCGGGCGATAACAGCGGCATGGCTCGTCTTGCCACCGTGGCTGGTCAGGATGCTCTCGGCGGCGACCATGCCCTTCAAGTCGTCGGGGTTGGTCTCCCAACGGACCAAGATAACCTTATGACCCTCGTTTGCGCGCGCGACGGCGTCATCGCTCGAGAACACGACCTCGCCCACGGCGGCGCCGGGGCTGGCGTTGAGGCCACAAGCCAGAGCCTCGTACTTCTTGGAGGAATCGAACTGCGGGTGCAAGAGTTGGTCGAGCTGCGCGGGATCGATACGGCTCACGGCCTCCTCGCGGGTGATGAGGCCCTCCTCAACCATCTCGATGGCAATGCGCAGGGCGGCGGTGGCGGTACGCTTGCCCACACGGGTCTGGAGCATCCAGAGCTTGCCCTGCTCGATGGTGAACTCGATATCGCACATATCGCGGTAGTGGTCCTCGAGCGTCAGGAACACGCGCTCGAGTTCCTCGCCAGCGGACTCAAGACCCGGGGTGGCCTTGAGGTCGGCGATGGGCTCGGTGTTGCGGATGCCGGCGACGACGTCCTCGCCCTGGGCGTTGACCAGAAAGTCACCGTAGAACTCCTTGGTGCCGTCGGCCGGGTTACGCGTAAAGGCGACGCCGGTCGCCGAGGTCTCGCCCTTATTGCCAAAGGCCATGGCCTGGACGTTGACGGCGGTGCCAAGGTCATCGGAAATGCCGTGCTGCTTGCGATAGATGCAGGCGCGCTCGTTCATCCAGCTGCCAAAGACGGCCTGGATAGCAAGGCGCAGCTGAAGCTCCGGATCGTGCGGGAAGACGGGCTTGCCGTCAGCGACCTCGAGCTCGGGATACAGAGCAGCCTCGACGTTGTCGGAGAAAATGCCCTTGAAAGTCTCGACGAGTTCCTGCAGGTCCTCAGCCGAAAGCTCGGAGTCGACGCGAACGCCGGCGACCAGACGGGCCTGGGTCAGGGCGTTCTCGAACAGGTCGGCGTCAACGCCCATGACGACATTGGAAAACATCTGGATAAAGCGGCGGTAGCTATCCCAAGCAAAACGCGGATTTTGCGTCTGGGCAATGAGACCCTGAACGGAGTCGTCGTTGAGGCCCAGGTTGAGGACCGTGTCCATCATGCCGGGCATGGAAAACGGAGCGCCCGAGCGCACCGACACGAGCAGCGGATCGGAGGCGTCGCCGAGCTTTTTGCCGCAGCGGGCCTCGAGGTCTGCCTCGGCGGCAACGATCTCATCGAGTGCGCCTTCGGGCCAGACGTTGCCGGCACCGGAGTACTCGACACAGGTCTGGCAGGTAATGGTAAAGCCACCGGGAACCGGCAGGCCGATACGGCTCATCTCGGCAAGGTTAGCGCCCTTGCCACCAAGCACGAAGCTCATGGACTTGTCGCCCTCAGTGACACAGGTGCCCTGGGCGTCGGTTCCAAAACGGTAAACCCTCTTGCAATCGCTCACGATACTTCCCCTTCCATGCGCTCTCGCGCACGACCGTGGTGACGAATCGACCCGCCTGATGCGGGCCGTGAGGGTACTATACGGCGGGCATTGAGCGGGCTTGCGTAGAGGGCGCGGGGTTTGGTAAACGTGGTAAATGTGGCGGTAAACGGTAGGTAAAGGTGGTTACCTTATGAAGATACCACTACAAGAAAATACAGGTCAGATGCAATGTATTTGCTAAATCGCTTTACCATAAGTAGCTAATTTGGGACGGGGCTTTTTTAGCTGCCCCCGTCGGCAATCGGCCAAAAAGCTCGCGGCCTCAGTCGGGGTAGCTAAAAAAGCCCCGTCCCAAATTAGCTACTTTTGTTGGACTCGACGGGCGGCGCGGCGGGCACGGGCTTCTTGGATTTCCTCCAAGTGGCTGATGATCTCGGAGGCGCTTTCCTCGATGGCCTTGCCGTCGGTACGCACCACAAAGCAGCCTAGGCGCTTCATGAGGGCACGAGCTTCCTCGAGCTCGCTGCGCACGCTCTCGGGCTCGGCATAGGAGCCGGCGACGGCACGGGCGTAGTCGTCGCCCAAACGGCTATCGCGAATCTCGGAAATAACGTCGACGGTCGAAATCAGGCCGAACAGGCGCATCGGGTCGACCTCGTAAATCGACTTGGGCGGCTCCATGCCGTGCGCCAGAGGGACGTTGGCCACCTTGTAACCCTGATAGGCCAAATACATCGACAGCGGCGTCTTGGACGTACGCGACACACCCAGCAGCACGATATCGGCACCCGACAGATCGTCGCAACCGCGCCCATCGTCGTGCTCAACAAAATACTCCATGGCCTCGATGCGATGGAAATAGCGGTCATCGGTCTTGTGAATCACGCCCGCAACGCCCTTGGGCGGCACACCGATGAGCGACGACAACACGGCAAGTGTCGGGCCGATCAAGTCGACCGAGCGGATATGCAGCATACCCAGGTAATCGAGCACGCGGGCGCGAAGCGCCGGATCGACAATGGTGTGGAACACAGCAATATCGCGATGGTCCGCATCGACTCGCGGACCCACATACGACTTAACCTGCTCCACCGAAGTCACCTTGGGCAGGCGCAAAAGATGAAAAGCCCCTTCATCAAATTGCCCGGACGCCGCAAGCACCACCTCACAAGCGGTATCGCCGAGCGAGTCGGAGATAACGATAACGGTGGGACGAGCGGTGACCGGGCAATCCATGCGGGGCTCCTTTTGCGCTTATGCGCAGGCTAGCTTACTTTTTGCGAGCAAGCTCACCGATGTTTGCGATGCCGGAGAAAACGGCCTCGAAGCGGTTGAGCAGCTTAAGGCGATTATCGCGGAGCTGCTCGTCCTTGTCCATGACCATGACCTCGTCGAAGAAGCGGTCGATGGGCGCGCGCAGGGCGGCGAGGGCGGCAAATGCGGCCGGGTAGTCCTCGGCAGCAAGGGCGGCATCGACAGCGGTCTGAGCGGCCTCGGAGGCATCGGCAAGCGCGAGCTCGGCCTCGCCCATCAGGCTGCGATCGTACTCCGCACCCAGCTCGGGCTTGGAGATGTGCGCGGCGCGAGCATAGGCGGTCGCAAGGTTGTCGAACGTCTCGGCGTCGTTCTTGCGGGCCTCGTCGAGGGCGGCGCAGCGGGCGAAGAAGACGGACGGGGCGATGATGTGCACCGCAGACACGGCGGCAACGGTATCGGCCGGGATCTTTTCGTCGCGGGCCATGCTCACCAGGCGGCCATGGAAGAAGTCGCGAACCTGCTGAGCGACCTCGGCGGCGTCGAACTCAATGCCCTGCTCGCTATAGAGCTCGAGGGCGAAGTCGATGAGCGACGTGGGGTCGATCGGCAGACGGTCGCGCAGGATGTTGATGATGCCGATAGCGGCACGACGCAGCGCATAGGGGTCGGAGGAGCCGGTCGGAGGCTCGCCGATGGCAAAGATACCGGCGATAGTATCGAGCTTGTCGGCGCAGGCCACGATGCAGCCAGCGGTGCCCTCGGGCAGCTCGTCACCGGCAAAGCGGGGACGATAGTGATCGCGAATGGCGTGGGCGACCTCGTCGTTCTCCCCCATCGCGGTGGCGTAGTAACCGCCCATCACGCCCTGCTGGCTCGTGAACTCGACGACGGCGTTAGACACCAGGTCGGCCTTGCACAGGTGCGCGGCGCGAGCAGCGTCGGCGGCAAGATGGGCGCCCAGATGAGCCTCGCGGGCAATAGCGAGCGCGAGCTGCTCGATGCGCTCGGACTTGGCGAGCACGCTACCGAGCTTCTCCTGGAAGGCAACCTTGGCCAGACGCTCGCGGAACTCGTCGAGGGAGATCTTCAGGTCCTCCTCGTAGAAGAACTTGGCGTCGTCCAGACGGGCGCGCACGACGCGCTCGTTGCCGTCGATCACGCGCTCGGCGTTCTCGGGCTTGCTGTTGGAAACGACCACGAACTCACGCGTGAGCTTGCCCTCGCCGTCATAGATCGGGAAGTAGCGCTGGTTGGTAAGCATGGACTCGCAGATGATCTCGTGCGGGACCTTGAGGAACTCCTCATCGAAGGTACCGACGAGCACCGTCGGCCACTCGCAGAGGTTAATGACCTCCTCAAAGACCTTCTTGGGCGTATCGACATGGCAGCCGGGACGGGCAGCCTCGACCTCGGCGATACCGGCGAGGATGGCCTCACGACGACGCTCGGCAGAAAGCACGCCGGCGTCCTCGAGCACCTGCTCGTAAACAGCGGGGCTGGCAACCACATGGTCGCCAGGGCCAAGTACGCGATGACCGCGCGTGGTGTTGCCACTCGTCACGTCGGCAAACGACACGGGCACAACGTCCTCGCCCAGAAGGCAGCAGATCCAGCGGACCGGACGAACAAAGGTCGCATGCTCGTGACCCCAGCGCTGAGAGCGGTAGTTGGGCCACTGCAGGCCAGCGATAGTCTTCTCGCACAGGGCCGTCAGGATCGGGGTGGCCGGGGCGGAAGGGATGTTCTTCTCGGCAAAGACGTACTCACGGCCGTCGGTGTCCTCGCGACGGACCAGATCCTCGGCAGCCACACCGCACTTGCGGGCGAAGCCCTGGGCGGCCTTGGTGGCGTTACCGTCGGCATCGAAGGCGATGTTGGCCGCGGGGCCGCGCTTGACCTCGTGAACCTCGTCGGTCGCGGTGGCGACGTCGGCAATGAGCGCAGCCAGGCGGCGCGGGCTCGAGATCACGCGGACCTCGCCGTGGGCCAGACCGGCCTCGTCGAGACCCTTGGCGATCATGGTGCCAAGCTGCTTGACGGCATTGTTCAGCGGTGCGGAGGGCATTTCCTCCGTACCGATCTCAAACAGGAAATCCTTAGCGTCTGCCATGGCTTACGCCACCTCGCCTTCCTGATCGGCATTCTCGTTGACTCCGGCGACCTCGGCCATGTAGGCCTCGCAGCACGCCTTGGCGACGGCGCGGACGCGCAGGATGTAGTTGGCACGCTCGACCGCGGACAGCGCGCCGCGGGCATCGAGCAGGTTGAAGGCGTGGCTGCACTTCATGACGCAGTCGTATGCCGGCAGCGGCAGCTTGCGCTCCAGACAGGAGTGGCACTCGGCCTCGTAGTCGTCAAACTTCTGACGCATCATCTCGACGTTGGCGACCTCAAAGTTATAAGCGCTGAACTCGCGCTCGTTCTCGAGGAACACGTCGCCATAGGTCATGGGCGTGCCGTCGGGCAGGTAGCTCCACACCAGGTCGTAGACGGAGTTGGCGCCCTGAGCGTACATGGCGATACGCTCTAGGCCGTAGGTGATCTCGACGGGCACGGGGTCGACCTCGATGCCGCCCACCTGCTGGAAGTACGTAAACTGCGTGACCTCCATGCCGTTGAGCCAGACCTCCCAGCCAAGGCCCCAGGCGCCAAGGGTCGGGCTCTCCCAGTCGTCCTCGACAAAGCGGACGTCATGGTCGTTGGGGTCCAGACCGATAGCGGCAAGAGACCCCAGGTAAAGCTCCTGGGCGTTGACCGGCGAGGGCTTGATGAGCACCTGGAACTGATAGTAGTGCTGCATGCGGTTGGGGTTCTCGCCGTAGCGGCCGTCGGCGGGACGGCGGCAGGGCTGCGCATAGCAGGTGCGCCACTCGGCGGGACCGAGCGAGCGCAGCGTGGTCGCGGTATGGAAGGTACCGGCACCGACCTCGGAGTCATAGGGCTGCATAATGACGCAGCCCTGCTCGCCCCAGTACTGCTGGAGGCGCAGGATGATGTCTTGGAAGGAAAGCGATGAAGCGTTCATGCCTCTAATATCCCCTCGTCGAAACGATTACACGGTTAGGTACTGTACTATAGCGGTTTTTAGTCGATAGCGCCGATGCGGTTGAGCGGCCAGTAGCGCACAAGCGCCACAGCGATCAAATCAGAGCGATCGACGGGACCAAAGTAGCGTGAGTCGGCAGAGTTTTCGCGGTTGTCGCCCATCACCCACACGCACCCGTCGGGAACCGTGTAGGGATAGCTTACCTGAGCGCCAGGCGCTTGGACCGAAAGCGGCCAGCTCATGCCCGTCGTATAGTCCTCGTCGAGCGCTTGGCCGTCAACGACCACCTTGCCATCCTGCAGGTCGACCGTCTGGCCGGCCGTGGCAATAACACGCTTGACAAGAACATCATGCTCGGAGGTGCCATCGGGGTTGTGAAACACCACGATATCGCCTTGGCTGACAGGCTGACCGAGCTCGAGGCTCACCTTTTGTGCCAGGATCTGGTCGCCAATCTCAATCGTGGACTCCATGGAGCCGGTGGGCACCACAAAGGGCTCGACCACAAACGAGCGAATCAAGAAGGTGGCCACGAGCGCGATCGCGATGACCACGATCCACTCAAAAGCGCCCCTCAACGCGGAATGCTGCGATGGAACCATTCTCACTCCTCGCTCTGCGAATACGAAGCGTCCAAAATCTCCTGCGCGTACGCACGCTCCTGGGGCGTAAGGCGCGCCGTCTCGATCAGATCGGGACGCCAGCGGCAGGTGCGCTCGATGGCGTTCTTGCGGCGCCAAGCGTCGACCTTGGCGTGATCGCCACTCACGAGCACTGGCGGCACGCCCTCGCCGTTGAACTCGGCGGGACGGGTGTACTGCGCGTACTCGAGCAGGCCTCCGTCCTCGGCGGTCGAGAACGACTCGTCCACATTGCTCATCTCGTCGCCCAGGGCGCCGGGAATCAAGCGTACGACGGCATCGGCAACGACCATAGCGGGAAGTTCGCCACCCGTAAGCACGTAGTCGCCGATCGACAGACGCTCATCGGCATACGCATACGCACGCTCGTCGACGCCCTCGTAGCGGCTGCACACAAACAGCAGGCGCTCACTTTTGAGCAGGCGCTCGGCCACATGCTGCGTAAAAGGCTCGCCACAGGGGGTAAAGAACACCACAGTGGGCTTGGGACCCTCTGCGCTAATGGCCTCGATGGCCTCTGCGATAGGCTCGACCTTCATGAGCATGCCCTGCCCGCCGCCGTACGGCTCGTCATCGACGGTACGATGACGGTCGTGCGTCCAGTCGCGCAGGTTATACGCCTTAAAATCAAAAAGGCCGGCCTTGCGGGCGCGGCCCAAGATCGATGTGGACATGACGGGCTCAAACATCTCGGGAAAGACCGAAAGGGTCTCGATCAGCATGTTGTCCTCCCTACTTGTCCATATCGATCAGGCCGTCCATAACGTGGACGGAAATTGTTCCTGTGTCGGGAAGATCGAGCACGACCTGCTCGATCACGGGAATCAGTACCTCGCCGTACCGATCGCCCTCAACAACCCAAACATCGTTAGCGGGCGTCGACATGATCTCGACGATCGTGCCGAGTAAACCGAAGCGCTCGTCGACCACCTCGCGACCCATCAGGTCGGTATAGGCAGCGTCGAGCGAATCGAGCTCAAAATCGTCACGATTTGCCAGCACGTAGCATCCCGTGATGCCCTCGGCGGCCGTCAAGTCGTCAATGCCCTCAAACGAGACCAGATCGCCATCGCCCGTATCGGTGACGGACACGACCGTGCAAAAGCGGTCGCGCTTGAGCGCCGGCGGCGTCAGGGCGACGCGCATACCAGGCTCTAATACAGAAGGAAGCCCCCGCAGCGGCTGCGCGAGGACCTCCCCCTTCCTTCCGTGCGGCTTGACCACACGGGCGATGTTTTTGTACTGGGACCTCAAGGTCCTAGCCCAGAACCTCTACCTCGACAGCAGTGTCGAGGCGAGCGGCCAGTGCACGGGCGAGCGTGCGAATGGCCTTGATGGTACGGCCACGACGGCCGATGACCTTAGCGACGTCATCCTCGGCGACCGAAACCTCAATCGTAGAGGCGTCGTCACCATCGATGACCTCAAGGCTTACGGAATCCGGGTCGTCGACGATCTGAACAACGAGATATTCGACGAGATCGGCGATGCGATCTGAGAGCATTGCCTCACCCTCGAGCTGTGCAGCGTCAACCTCAGGCACGATTTACTCCTCGGCGCCCTCAGCGGCCTCAGCGGCAGCCTTAGCGGCCTCGGCCTCTTTGGCAAGCTGCTTCTTGGACTTCTTGACGACGGTCTCGGTCTTCTCGCCCTCGTTGGCGGCCTTGACCAGAGCGGCGACGGCGTCGGTGAGCTGAGCGCCCTTGGACTGCCAGTCGGCGATCTTCTCGAGGTCGAGGTTGATGGTCTTGGGGGCGGTCATCGGGTTGTAGCGGCCAACCTCCTCGATGATACGACCGTCACGCGGGGCGCGGGAATCGGCGACGACGACACGGTAGTACGGACGCTTCTTAGCGCCGTGACGAGCAAGGCGAATCTTGACTGCCAAAGGAAACTCCTCCAACCAAGCAGCTTTAGGCTGCAACTACAAACAAACAGTTGAACATAATACGCCATCGACGCGGGCAGGTGAAGTCCGTGAGACCAACTTCTTCGGTGTAGTCGAGGGCAAATCCATATCTTAGACAAGAATTCGGGATTTGCAAGCACATACACGCACCCCACATGAGCTGCGCGGTATACTCATGACATGGAAAGACGCGAACATACATACGGTTATGAGGATGCCATGGGCGTCACGCCGCCTCCCTGGACGGGTCCGGCGGTGGGCCTCATGGACCTCGATGCGTTTTTTGCGAGCGTGGAGATGCTCGATCATCCCGAATGGCGCGGAAAGCCGCTCATCGTGGGCGGAGACGCCGATTCGCGTGGCGTCGTGTCCACGTGTTCGTATGAGGCGCGTCGTTTTGGCGTGCACTCTGCCATGGCCTCGGCCGAGGCGCGGCGCCTGTGCCCGCAAGCCATTTGGACGCACGGGCACTTTGATCGCTACCGCGAGGTGAGCGCGCAGGTCATGGCGATTCTCGCCGACGAGACCCCGCGCGTTGAGCGCGTATCCATCGACGAAGCCTTTATCGATATCACACCGGGTCGCTTTGCGCCCGAAGACCCGTTGCTGGTTGCACGGCGTATAAGCGACCGCGTGGCAGCGCTGGGAGTGACGTGCTCCATTGGCGTGGGCTGCAACAAGACGGTCGCAAAGATCGCAAGCGAGCGGGATAAGCCGTTTGGGCTGACCATCGTGCGTCCCGGAACCGAACAGCGCTTTTTGGCCGCGCTGCCGGTATCTGCCATGAGCGGCATCGGGCGCTCGGCCGAGGAGCGACTGCGCCGCATGCGCATCTACACCCTCGGCGAGCTATCACGTGCACCGGAATCCACCTTGGCCTCTATTTTTGGCGTCAACGGCGAACGCATGCGCCAGCGTGCGCTGGGACTCGAAATCTCCGAAGTCACGAGCCTCGATGAAGAGCGCGAGGTCAAGTCGGTCAGCAATGAACGCACCTTTGCTAAAGATTTAACTGAGCGTGGGGATATTGAGGCGGCGATTGCGCTGTTGGGAGAGTCAGTGGGACGCCGCCTGCGCCGTCAGGGGCTGACGGGTGCCACGGTAACGCTCAAGCTTAAGTATTCGTATGGAAGCGGTCGCTCGGCACAGCGCCGACTGCTTCATCCGACAGACGATGAGAACATCTTCGTGGCGGTTGCGCTCGAACTGCTCGACAACATCTGGCAGGAAGGCATGCATGTTCGCTTAGCGGGCATCGGCATGAGCGATTTCGACCACCAAGGCGGGATCCAAACTGACCTGTTCTGCGAAGTCGACGACCGCGGAGCCCAATCCAGCGACCGACGCGACCTCTCCGTCGCTATCGACGCCGTCCGAGACAAATTCGGCGACACCGCCCTTTCCTTCGGCCGCCAATCCCGCTTCAATAACTAGTCTTTTTTGGACGGGGGTTGCTGCCTTCCGTCCGACACGGCATTGGTAGTCAATTTGGGACGGGGCTATTATAGCTACCCCTATATATCGGTTGAGATTCATTCGGCCTAATTCATTCACCGTCAGCCAAAGGGTAGCTAAAAAAGCCCCGTCCCAAATTGACTACCCCGGATGTCCGGTTTGGCGGCCGCAGCAAAATTATCCCGCCTAAAATGAGCTACTTTTCAACTTTAACTTTTTGAATCGTGCAATGGCCGATACCCGTGAGGCGCACGATCTGCTTGATCGAAAAGCCCTCGCTTTTGAGTTTACGGATACAGTCATCACGCACGCCCTTGGGCAGAGCGTTGAGATAGTGAGGCTCGTATGGTTTGAGCAACGCCTGCGCAAACTCAAGCGCGTCAGTATCACTCACATGAGCGCCATAACGGAAGCAATAGCCATTGGGCTCGCCCGAGGTGCTAAATGCAAAAAATCTCTGGGAATTCCCGAGCAACCCGAGCACGCAATCAGTCTTACAAATTCCCGGATAGCCCATATACTCGCTAAAGCTGCTCCAGCGATAGAGCGAAGCAGTGCCAATTCTGGCTTTCGCAGGGTTATCGTGAATGTAACGAACGCAGTTGAGCAGCTGATCATCATCGAGAATCGGCACACTCTTAAATCGATCCTGGAAAACAGGACCTCTCCTGCCTGTCTTAGAATTGAAATACATGGCATACGCCGTCGTAATCGAATGCATACAATCGCTCAGGTGAGCATGCCCGTCATCTAGCAACAAGTGAATGTGATTATCCATAAGGCACCATGCGATAACATCCACTTTGAACTTCTGGCATTTCGAAGCTATCAGTCGAATCAGATAGAGTCGATCGTCAGCATCCTCAAATATCAGCTGACCACCACAGCCCTTTTGGACGACATGGTAATAGCCGTAAACAGAGATTTCCCGCGCGGTCCGAGTCATACGCATCTCCTCCTCTACAGATAACAAATACGTTACCCGAGTCGGAAAGCTAAATATCACGCAATGAACCGCAACTCGCGGTAGTGTCGAGAAAGTTGGTGTAAGGGCCCTTGCGGCCCCTGTGTCCGATATCCGGAATCAGTTGATATCCTAGGCCGCCTCCACGCTGTCGGCAAGTTCCAGGCTGGATTCGAGCATCTTCCTGGCCGCCTTCTCCAG
>DBGBCW010000017.1:0-112580 GCA_048478035.1 Collinsella aerofaciens
CAAAGACGAGCGTCGGGAAGACACGCCGAGGTCGCCGCGGACGGGTTGATATAGGGAGAGGGCCTGACCCCATATCGTTGGGGCCAGGCCCGATTTTGCCTCTTGACAATGTCCTGCTCATATTAAAAGGAACGTCCCTAACTGCCGGGCTTGGGATACCATGGTGGCAGCCTAGCGAAAGGATGTTTCATGGCACATGTCGATGACCAGCGTGTGGCGCGCGTGCTCGATGCGCTCGAGGCTCAGCACCCCGGTGCACAGCTGCTCGTAAACGACCCGTGGTCGATCTATTACCTGACCGGCTTTTATGCCGATATGTTCGAGCGTTTTTGCGGCGTGCTGCTCGCACGCGGTACCGAGCCGGTGATCCTAGTCAACGCGCTGCACCAGCTGCCCGAGTACGACAATGCCCGTGTCGCCTACCACACCGATACCGATATCGTGGCCGACGCCATCGCTCGCGAGGTCGATCCGACCAAACCACTCGGTATCGACACCGTCATGCGTTCCGGCTTTTTGATGCCGCTTATGGAGCGCCACGCCGCAAGCGAGTTTTTCCTGGGCGACTTTGCCGTCACCGCCGCACGCACCCACAAGGATGCCGCCGAGCAGGAGCTTATGCGCGTGTCCTCGGCCGCTAACGACGCCGTGATGGCCGACGTCATCAAGCTCGTCCATGAAGGCGTGACGGAGTGCGAGATTGCCGATCAGATGCTCGGTCTGTATCGCAAACACGACTGCGAGGGCTTTAGCTTTCCGCCTATCGTGAGCTTTGGCGCCAACGCCGGCGACCCGCACCACGAGCCCAACGAGACTGTACTCAAGCGCGGCGACGTGGTGCTGTTCGACATTGGCGGGCGTTATCACAACTACTGCTCGGACATGACACGCACGTTCTTTTGGGGCGAGCCGGACGAGGAGACGGCGCGCATCTACGACATCGTGCGCCGCGCCAACGAGGCCGCCGAGGCGCTCATCGCACCGGGCGTGCGCATGTGTGACCTGGACCGCGCCGCACGCGACGTGATTGAGGATGCGGGCTATGGGCAGTACTTTACGCATCGCCTGGGACACTCGATCGGCCTGCAGGACCACGAGCCGGGCGACGTCTCGCTCGTCAACGAGCAGGTCGTGGAGCCGGGCATGACGTTCTCCATCGAACCGGGCATCTACCTCCCCGGCCGCACCGGCGTCCGCATCGAGGACTTGGCCCTAGTTACTGAGTCAGGCGTCGAGATTCTCAACGCCTACCCCCACGGTTCGGTCCGCCTAGACTAGGCAATGCGGCAAAGGGGCAGCCCTTTGCCGCATCCTGCCAATGCTTCGCCACAAAAACGGCCTATCTACTACGTTTAACCCGCACGGGTCGACCATAACCGGCTTTTCGCAAAATCCGCAAGCCGTCTACCTGCGGTTTTTATTTCGCGATGTTCCGTGTGGTCGAGGGTAACCGGTCAAACGTAGTAGATAGGCCCATTTCGTGGCAAGCGAGTCAACTCGGGGCACAGGGCAGCCAAAAAGCCCCGTCCCAAATTGGCTGCTTTTGAGTTGCGGTGATATACGGACTGTTTGAGGCCTCTGGCTTGTAAAACAGTCCGTATTTCACCGCAACTGCTGAGGGGATGGGTTAGCGCAGCAAGCCGGCCACTTCGCCGGCTAGGGTGATGGTGCCGGCTGCTACGAAGGGCTCGCCCGCGGCCATGAAAACTGCGAGGGCCTCGGAAACGCTGGGGTATACGCCCGCGAGCTTATCGGCATCAACGAGGGCGGCGAGCTCCTCTGCCGGCAGGGCGCGATCGGAATCGGTCTGCGTCACGACCACGCGCGGGAAAGCCGGGATCAGCACGTCAACGATACCCGCCACGTCCTTGTCTGCCAGCGCGGCGCACAGCAGCGTGGGGCGATTTTCAACACACGGATCGATCTCGTCCAGCGCGCTCACAAAGTTCTCGCAGCTCTGGGGGTTATGGCAGGCATCAATCAACTTGAGCGGATCAGTTCCCAGCACATCAAATCGTCCCGGCGTGGGGCAGCCCATAAGCGAAGCATCCAGCGCCTCGTGGTCGAGCTCGCGACCCAGATACCCCTCGCAAAGCATAATCGCGCACGCAGCATTCTGCGGCTGAAAGGCCGGCTTGACCATGCTCGACGTATAAATCGCGCGCGGCGTGGTGCAGCTAAACTCAACCGTGTCGCCCACATGAGCCGGAACCTTGGTCGTGGCATGGTTCACCACCAGCGGCACAATGCCGCACTCGCGACAACGCGCGTCCATCACACGCTGAACGCTTGCCTCATGCGTGCCCTCGCCCAGCACAACAAGACGTCCGGGCTTGATAACCGCCGCCTTCTCACCCGCAATGGCCTCGAGCGTATCGCCCAAAATACGTGTGTGATCGAGCCCAATGCCCGTAATGGCAACGGCGACGGGATCGGTCGCGCTCGTAGCATCCCAGCGTCCGCCCATGCCAACCTCAAGCACGGCAACATCCACCGCGGCCTCGGCAAACACCACAAGCGCAGCGGCCGTCAGCAGGTCAAACGGCGTGATGGTATAGGCACGCTCCCCCGCCGCCACACGACGGGCATTCACGCGATGTCCCGCCTCAACAGCAGCAGAAACGCCACGGGCAAAGGCCTCGTCGCTCACAACGCGCCCGTCAACCTCCATGCGCTCGGGATAGCGCACCAGTTGCGGCGACGTATAAAGCGCGGTCTTGAGCCCCTCACCACGAAGAATGGCAGCCGAAAAACGCGTGGTCGAAGTCTTGCCATTGGTACCAGCAACCTGAATGCAATCAAAGTACTCGTCCGGACGCCCCAACTCATCAAGCATATCGACAACCGTCTCAAGCAGAGGCCCAGCATCCCCAGAAATCCGCCCCGTATCAGCAGCAAGCCCCACGGCCTCATCAAACGAAAGCAACTCAAACGAGAACGGAACGACATACGACCCAGAACGCTTAGCCATAACTCAAAGTCCCCCATAACAGAAAAAGAGGCCCACCAAAAAGAATGAGCCCCTCACGTTGACAATATCAGCCTTTGCCCGATTGCAGCGAGAACAAGGCCACAACCCAGTGGCCCTAACACACCAGATGCAAACAACCACGTAAGCGAACTAGGAGCGGCCCGACGCTTTGCTCGCCGCAAGTTCCGCACGCAAAGGACAGCACTTAATGTGCTGTCCGTCTTGCGCAGGACTGTCCGCAGCGGAGAGCAAAGCGTCGGGACGCGTCCCCCCAGTACCGCCTACGAGAAGTCAGCAACCTGAGCAGTCAGCGCCGTCAGGATCTCCTTGAGCTCAGCTGCACGGTCCCTCTTCTTCTGGACCACCGCGGGCGCGGCCTTGGCCACAAAGCCCTCGTTTGCAAGCGTCTTCTCGCAGCCGGCGAGCTCCTTCTGCGCCGCGGCGATCTCCTTCTCCAGGCGTGCCTTCTCGGCCGAAAGATCGACCTTGCCCTCGAGCACCACAAAGACCTCGACGCCGCTGTCGACCACGGCAATGCTCGCGGCCGGCTTCTCAACGTCGGTACCCATGACCAGCGAGGCGGTGTTCGCCAGCGGCTCAATGGTCGAGCGCAGGCTCTCGAGCTTCTCGATATCCTCAGCACCGGCGCGCACGACCACGTCGAGCTCTGACTTGGGGCTCAGGCGATAACGCGAACGCGTGGCGCGGGCGGCAGACACGACGGCGCGGCACAGCTCAAACGCGCGCTCGGCGTCCTCGTCAACATACTTGGCGTAGTCGGCGGGCTCGGGCCACTTGGCGATCATGAGCGCCTCGGCGCGGTTCACGTTGCCCTCGGCGTCCAGATCGAGCACGCTCGCCGGCATGTTGTCCCAAATCTCCTCGGTAACAAACGGCATAAGCGGGTGCATCAGGCGAATGGAGGTATCGAGCACAAAGATCAGGTTGCGCTGCGCCTGCAGACGACCCTCGCCCTTCAGGCGGGCCTTGGTGACCTCGACGTACCAGTCGCAGACCTCGTTCCAGAAGAACTGCTGCACGCCGCGGGCCATGTCGCCAAAGGTGTAGTTCTCAATACCCTCGGTGACCATCTTCACGGCCTTGGCCAGGCGGCTGAACATCCAAGCGTCGGCCGGCGTCTCCACGACGGGCTCGCCGGGCGTGTAGCCCTCCATGTTCATAAGCAGGAAGCGGCTGGCGTTCCAGATCTTGGTCACAAAGCTCTTGGCCTGGTCGGTGCGCGGGCTGTCGATGAGCTTCTTGGTCTTCTTGTCGATGTTCGCGTCGAACTTAACATCCTGGTTGTTGGTGCACAGCGTAAGCAGGTTGTAGCGCATGGCGTCGGCGCCGTACATACCGATGAGGTCCATAGGGTCAACGCCGTTGCCCTTGGACTTGGACATGCGGCTGCCGTCCTTGGCCAGGATCGTCGGGTAGATGACGACGTCCTTAAACGGCACCTCGTCCAGGAAGTACAGCGAGCTCATGACCATGCGGGCGACCCACAGCGCGATGATGTCGCGCGCGGTGACGAGCGCCGTCGTGGGGTGATGTCCCTCGAGCAGCTCCGGCTTTTGCGGCCAGCCCTGCGTGGCGAAAGTCCACAGCTGCGAGCTGAACCAGGTGTCCAACACGTTCTCGTCCTGATGCACGTGATGACCGCCGCACTTGGGGCACACATCGGTGTCCTCGGTAAGGGCGTCCTCCCAGCCGCAGTCCTCGCAGTAGAACACGGGAATGCGGTGGCCCCACCACAGCTGGCGGCTGATGCACCAGTCCTTAAGATTCTCCATCCAAGTGGTGTAGGTCTGCGTCCAGCGCGCGGGGTGGAAGGTGACCTTGCCGGAGTTGACGGCGTCGAGCGCCGGCCCCTTGAGCTTGTCGACGGCCACAAACCACTGCTCGGACAGCCACGGCTCAAGCGCGGCGTCGCAGCGGTAGCAGTGCATGACGGAGTGATCGAGGTCCTCGACGTGATCGAGCAGGTCGTGCTCCTCGAACCACTTGATGACGGCCTCGCGGCACTCGTCGCGGTTCATGCCGGTGAACTCGCCATAGCCCTCGACGACCACCGCGTGCTCGTCAAAGATGTTGATCTGCGGCAGGTCGTGGGCCTGACCCATGGCGTAATCGTTGGGGTCGTGGGCCGGGGTGACCTTGACGAAGCCGGAACCGAAGTTGGCATCGACATGCCAATCCTCAAAGATGGGGATCTCGCGGTCGACGATGGGGAGCTTGACGGTCTTGCCCACGAAGGCGGCCTTCTCGGGGTCCTTCGGGGAAACGGCAACGCCCGTGTCGCCGAGCATGGTCTCGGGGCGCGTGGTGGCGACGACGATGTAGTCCTGGCCGTTGACCGGCTCGGTCAGCGGGTAGCGCAGGTGCCACAGGTGGCCCTTCTCGTCCTTGTACTCGGCCTCGTCGTCCGAGATGGCGGTGGTGCAGTTGGGGCACCAGTTAACGATACGCTTGCCACGGTAGATCAGGCCGTCGTGGTACCAATCGCAGAAGACCTTACGCACGGCCTGTGCGTAATCCTCGTCCATGGTGAAGCGCTCGTTGTCGAAGTCGACGGAGCAACCCATGCGCTTGATCTGCTCGACGATGATGCCGCCGTACTCGTGGGTCCAGTCCCAGCAGGCGTCGACAAACTTATCGCGGCCGATCTCCAGGCGGCTGATGCCCTCACTCTTGAGCTTCTTGTCGACCTTGGTCTGCGTGGCGATACCGGCGTGGTCGGTACCCAGCACCCAACGCGTGGACTTGCCGCGCATGCGGGCCATACGGATGATGGCGTCCTGGATGGAATCGTCGGTGGCGTGACCCATGTGGAGCTTGCCGGTAACGTTGGGAGGCGGAATGGTGACGGTGCAGTCGCCCACGCCCTCACGGCGCTTGTAGTAGCCGCCGTCAAGCCACTTCTGCAGGATCGCCGGCTCATTGGTCGACGGATCGTAGTTCTTGGGCATTTCTTCCATATATCTCTCCCTTGCCCATCGGGGAGGAATGTAGGCCCGCCAGGGTCTGCATTCCTCCCCTTAGGTATCGATTACTTCAGTCTGATATGACTTCGCTGAGGCTTAAACAAACACACAGAATAACACAGGTAGTTGGGGTTATTGCGTATATATAAAATAGCCTCCGACCGCGGGTGGTCGGAGGCTATTTGCAAGCACGTTTTTGGCTGGTTTAGCCGTAGATGCGCTGGGGTTGTTCTTCGCCCTTTACGGAGGCTTCGGTCACGATGACTTTGGTGACGCCCTCCTCGCTGGGGAGGTCGAACATCGTCTGCTGCAGCACGTCCTCGCAGATGGAGCGCAGGCCGCGGGCTCCGGTCTTGCGGGCAAGCGCCATGCGGGCGATCTCGTGCAGGGCGGCGTCCTCAAACTCAAGCTCAACGTCCTCGAGCTGGAACATCTTGCGGTACTGACGCACCACGGCATTCTTGGGCTCGGTCAGGATCGACACCAGATCGTCCTCGTCAAGCGCCTGCGTCTGGGTGACGACAGGCGTACGTCCCACAAACTCGGGGATCATGCCAAAGGCGTTGAGGTCCTGCGGGAGCACCTGACGCAGCAGATCGTTCTCGTCGACCGAGGTGGGGCCGGCGATCTCGGAGTTAAAGCCCACGCCCTTGTTGCCCACGCGATCGGCGATGATCTTGTCCAGACCCACAAAGGCACCGCCGCAGATAAACAGGATGTTGGTCGTATCGATCTGCAGCAGCTCCTGCTGGGGATGCTTGCGGCCGCCGGTGGGCGGAACGCTTGCCACCGTGCCCTCGAGAATCTTAAGCAGCGCCTGCTGAACGCCCTCGCCCGAAACATCGCGGGTGATGGAGAGGTTCTCGGCCTTACGGGCGATCTTGTCGATCTCGTCCACGTAGATGATGCCCACCTGCGCGCGCTCAATGTCGCCATCGGCAGCGTTGATGAGTTTGAGCAGGATGTTTTCCACGTCCTCGCCAACGTAGCCAGCCTCGGTGAGCGCGGTAGCGTCGGCAATGGCAAACGGCACCTCGAGGATGCGCGCGAGCGTCTGGGCGAGCAGGGTCTTACCGGTACCGGTAGGGCCGAGCAGCAAGATATTGGACTTGGCGAGCTCCACCTCGTCCATGTCATCGTCAAACTGAGCGCCCATGCCCGATGCCTCGTCAAGGGCGGACACTGCGGCACCGCCCTCGATCACGCGACGGTAGTGGTTGTACACGGCAACCGACATGGCGCGCTTGGCGTCCTCCTGGCCCATAACATAGGCCGAAAGCTCGTCATAGATCTCGTGCGGCGTCGGCACGTGCGTGATGACCTGACGGTCGTCCTCGAGCTCAAAGCCCTCGGCCTCGGGGTCAGCGGCGGGCTGGGACGCAGCCTGGCCGTGGTCGTTGAGGAAACCCGGGAGATTGCCGTTGCGGGCGGCGTCCATAAAGTCCGAAGCCAGCGACTCCTCAAGGATCTCGGAGCAGGCGGCGACGCACTCGTCGCAGATAAAGATGTTGGTCGGACCCTTTACGAGACGACGGACCTGTCCCTGTTCTTTTCCGCAGAAGGAGCAGCGGATGGGGTTGCCGTTCTCGTCAAAGTTGTCCTGCATGTTACCTGCCATCCTAGGCGTCCTTCGCGGCGAGGTCGCGCGAGGTGACGATACGGTCGATCAGGCCGTAGTCGAGGGCCTCGGCAGCGGTCAGGTAGTTGTCGCGCTCGGTATCGGCCTGGACCTTCTCGATGGGCTGACCCGATGCGTCGGACAGAATCTGGTTGAGCTCGCGACGGGTCTTCTTGATCTCCTCGGCCACGATCTCGATCTCGGTCTGCTGGCCCTGGGCACCGCCGCTGGGCTGGTGAATCATGACCTTGGAGTGCGGCAGGCAGAAGCGCTTACCCTTGGCGCCAGCCGAAAGCAGCACGGCGGCCATAGACGCGGCCATACCGACGCAGATGGTGGAGACCTGCGGCTTGATGAAGTTCATGGTGTCCAGAATCGCCAGACCGGAGTAGACCTCGCCGCCGGGCGAATTGATGTAGAGCGAGATATCCTTCTCGGCATCCTGGCTCTCAAGATGCAGCAGCTGGGCAACGACCAGGTTGGCGCTGACGGAGTTGATCTCCTCGCCCAAGAAGATGATGCGGTCGTTGAGCAGGCGCGAATAGATATCGTAGCTGCGCTCGCCGCGCGGCGTCTGCTCGATAACGTATGGCACGAGGGCGGAATCGAACTTGGCGATCATACGCATCTCCATTTCTCTTACGGACCAATAGTGGTTCTAGACAAACGTACGGTGCCCGCATGCTATGCATTGGCTGGCACCGTACGAAGCAACCGGATAACCGGCTTATAACTTTACCCCATCACGGGCGCATCCATGCGCTCGCGGAAAAGGTGGCGAGAATTACTCGGCGTCCTTGGCGGTCTCGTCGACCTCGGTCACCTTGGCGTTCTCGACCAGGTGGTCGACGGCCTTGGAGCGACGGATGGACTCGCGGACAGCAGGCATGCGGCCATCGGCGATGAACTCGGCCTTGGAAGCCTCGACGTCCTTGACGCCAGCCTTCTCGAACTCGGCGTTGATGTCGTCCTCGGTGACCTCGATCTTGAGCTCGCGGGCGAGGGCGTCGAGCGCCAGGGACTCACGGGCAACGTCGTTGGCCTGCTTGTGCAGGTCGCCGATGAACTGCTCCATGGTCAGACCGGAAGCGGGCAGCCAGGTGTCGAGCGTCATGCCGCGGGCAGCGAGGTTGGACAGGAAGTTCTGGCCAAGCTCCTCAAAGACGGACTGCTCGTAGTCGGCGTCCATCTCGTCGAGCTGCAGACGCTCGGCGAGAGCGGAGACGCAACGGTTCTCCTTCTCGGCCGGGAGGCGGGAAGCCTTGTCCTGCTCGATCTCGATCTTGATGGCGTCGCGCATAGCGTCGATGCTGTCGAAGCCAAAGTCGGACTTGACGAGCTCGTCGGTGAGCTCGGGGGTGTTGCGGACCTTGGTGCCCTTGACGGTGACCTCGACGGTGTGGGTCTCGGCCTCCTCGCCCTCCTCGACCTCGTCGGTCCAGGTGACGGTCTTGACGTCGTCAACGTTGGCACCGATCAGGGCCTCGTTGAACTCCTTGGGGTTGCTGTCGCTACCGGCGATGAGCATGCGGCCCTCGGCGGCAAAGTTGTCGGCGTTCTCGACGGCCTTGAGGTCGACGGTAACGTAGTCCTCGGCCTCGACGGCGCGACCCTCGACGTCCTCGAAGGTAGCACGGTAGTTGAGGAGCATCTCGACCTGGTTGTTGATCTCGGACTCGGTGACCTCCGCGGGCGGCATCTCGATCTCAACGGCGTCGAAGGAGGAGAGCTCAGCGGCAGGACGCAGGGAGAACTCGACGGTGTAGGTGTAGTCCTCGTGATCCTTGGCGAGGTCGAGCTCCTTGTAGTCACCGCTCTTGGTGGGGACGATGTCCAGCTCGTTGAGGACGACGGGCTCGTTGGCGGCGATCAGGTCGTTGGTGGCCTGAGCGAGGGTAGCCTCGGCGCCAAGAGCAGAGTCGATGACCGGACGGGGGGCCTTGCCGGCGCGGAAGCCCGGGAAGCGGTACTTCTTGGCGGTGTCCTTGTAGGCCTTCTTGATCGCGGCGTCGACGTCGGCGGCCGGGATGGTGACCGTAGCGGTGAGCTTGGCGTCCTTGACGTCAGAAGCGGTGATGTTCAACACGTTCCTCCTCATACTGCCCAGCTTATCTGAGGTGCTGGTACCTTTATGCAACAAAGAGTCGCGACGGCGGGAGCCGACGCAGGTGCGTTGGTGCGGGCGAAAGGACTCGAACCTTCACGGGAATCCCACCAGAACCTAAATCTGGCGCGTCTACCAATTCCGCCACGCCCGCATGAGCGCACAGACTAGGAATGATAGCAGATACGAGCGGCAAGCGCACGCACACCTTTTATAGGCTCACGACCTCACCACGAGTGCGAAAGGCGGGGCGAGTTGCCCCGCCCCGCCAATTACGACTTGTTCGCTGACCCGCTACTCCCCCAGCAGGGCCTTCTCGGGCGTGATGGGCAGCGAGCGAACCTGATGGCCGGTAGCGTGTGCCACGGCCGAGGCCACTGCGGCGAGTGGCGTGTTGATGACGACCTCGCCGATCGACTTGGCGCCAAACGGGCCCGTCGGCTCGTAACTCGGCTCAAAGGCCACGCGAATGCTGCCGATATCCAGGCGCGTGGGCAGCTTGTAGCTCATAAAGTTGCCGGTGCGCAGGCGGCCGCGATCGTCGTGCTCGACGATCTCGTAGAGCGCGTGGCCAATGCCCTGGGCAATGCCGCCCTCGGCCTGGACGCGCGCGAGCGCCTCGTTGATCACGGTACCGCAGTCCACAGCCGCCGCGTAGTCCACCACGGTCACCTTGCCGGTGGCCTTGTCGACCTCGACCTCGGCAATGCCGGCCATAAACGGCGGGGGCGAAACGGGCAGGCAGGCAGAGGCGTGCGAGGTGAGCGCGTCGCCGCCCGCGATGTTCTTGACGCACAGGTTGGCAAAGTCGCGCAGCGTGAGGTAGCGGTTCTGCTCGCGCGCGGCACGCTCGTCGGACAGGCGCACGTACTGGCCATCGAAGACCACGTCGGCGGCGTCAACGTCCCACATCTGGGCGGCCTTGGCGCAAATCTTCTCGCGCAGCTCGGTCGCGGCGTTCTTGGCGGCAAGGCCCGTGACGTAGGTACCGGAGCTCGCGTACGAGCCGGCGTCGAACGGCGACACGTCGGTGTCTACGCCGCGTACCACGATCAGCGAGCTCTCCACGCCCAGCTCCTCGGCGGCAATCTGCGCCAGAATGGTGTCGACGCCCATGCCGTTATCGGTGGCGCCGGTGCCGATGGTAATAAAGCCGTCCTCTTCCAGGCGCATGTCGATGCCGGCGATGTCCACGTTGGAGATGCCCGAGCCCTGCATGGTGAGCGCGCAGCCCAGGGCGCGCACGCGGTCGCCCAGGTCCACGGCCAGCGGCTTGTCACGCCAGCCGATCATGTCCATCGCGCGCAGCAGGCAGCGGTCGAGCGCACAGGCGTTGAGCTTCTCGTTGTAGTACTGCGGCATGATCTCGCCCTCGCGCACGATGTTCTTAAGGC
This sequence comes from Collinsella aerofaciens, assembly GCA_048478035.1. GTDB lineage: Bacteria > Actinomycetota > Coriobacteriia > Coriobacteriales > Coriobacteriaceae > Collinsella > Collinsella aerofaciens_CN. The sequence goes on from DBGBCW010000017.1 coordinate 11,072, forward strand.
GCAGGTCGGCGGGATCCATGTGCAGCATGTCGGCGAGCTCGTTGACGGCACTCTCCACGGCAAACTGGCCCTGGGTGGCACCGTAGCCGCGATACGCGCCGCCGCGGTTGGTATTGGTGTAGACGGCGTCCCAGCTAAAGCGGCTCGCCTTCACGTGGTTGTAGATGGGCAGGCTTTTGTGGCCCGAAAGGCCGATCGTCGTGGTGGCATGCTCGCCATAGGCGCCGGCGTTGGACAGCGTATGCAGGTCGATGGCCGTGATGGTGCCGTCGTTCATGGCGCCCAGCTTGACGGTCATCTGCATCTGATGGCGCGAGTTGCCCGCGGTGATGGTCTCCTCGCGGGTGTAGCAGCAGTAGCTCGGACGACCGGTCTGCTGGGTGACGAACGCCACGAAGATCTCGCAGCAGCCCGTCTGCTTTGAGCCAAAGCCGCCGCCGATGCGCGGCTTAATGACCTGCACCTGCGACTGAGGGATATCGAGCGACTGTGCGACCATACGGCGCACGTGGAAGGGCACCTGCGTAGAGGTGGTCACCGAGATGCGGCCGAACGCGTCGGTCGTCGCGAAGGCGCGGAAGGTCTCCATGGGCGCGGTCTGCGTGGCCTGGCTGGTGTAGGTGCGCTCAAAGACGATGTCGCTCTGGGCGAAGGCCTCGTCCAGGTCGCCATAATCGCTGGTACCGCTGCACACCAGGTTGCGAGCAACGTCGCCGCCCTGCGGGAACATAAAGGTCACGTCGCCCTCGGGGTGGACCACGATGTCGTTATCGAGTGCCTGGGTAAAGTCGAGCAGCGGCTCGAGCACCTCGTAGTCGACCTTGATGAGCTTGAGCGCCTTATCGGCGGCCTCCTCGGTCTCGGCGGCGACAATCGCCACCTCCTCGTTTTGATAGCGCACGAGGTTCTCGAGGATCAGGCGGTCGTAGGGACTCGGCTGCGGATAGCTCTGGCCGGCGATGGTAAAGCGGCGTTTGGGCACGTCCTCGTAGGTGTAGACGCCCACAACGCCGGGCACCTTCAGGGCGCGCGACGTATCGATGGAGCGGATCTTGGCGCGGGCATACGGGCTGCGCTTGAGTTTGACGATGAGCGCGCCGGCGGGCACCATATCGCCCGTGTAGACGGGACGGCCCTCGAGCAGGGCCTTCGAATCCTTCTTGGGCTGCTTGTGGGTGATCTGCTTGTAGGTGACGCCGTCGCAGCTGGTGTCGTTGACCGGCAACTCGGGCATCTCAAAGCCAACCTGCACGCCAGACTCGTTAAGGAAGCGCACGATGGCGCGCAGCTGGCTCTCGTAGCCGCTGCAACGGCAGAGGTTGCCGGCAAGCTGGCGCGAGAGCTCCTCGCGCGTGGCGACGAGGCTCGGGTCCTCCTTGGCGGCGCGGGCGAGCGCCAGCACGTTCATGATGAGGCCGGGGGCGCAAAAACCGCACTGCTCGGCACCTTCGGCAGCCATAGCGCGGGCCAGTGCCTCGGACTCGGCCTTGAGGCCCTCTAGCGTGGTAATGGAGCGGCCCTCGACACGCGCGGCGGGAACCGAGCAGCTCAGCACCGGGTCGCCGTCGAGCCACACCGTGCACAGGCCGCAGTTGGTGGTTTCGCAGGCACAGCGCACCGACGCGCAACCCTGCTCACGCAGCAGCGCAAAGAGCATGGTGTCGGGGGCAATCTGAACCTTGACCTTGCGGCCGTTGAGCGTAAAGGAAAGATCGATGAGTTTGGCAGCCATTAGCGCACCTCGCTAGAATCGACGCCGGGCACGCGGCGGCAGGAATACTCGTCCGTGGCAAACTTAGGAATCTGCACGCCCTCGAGCTTGTGCGCAAGCGCGGCCGAAAGCTCGATGCCGGCGGCGCGACGCACAGCCTGGACGGCAAGCGGGGCCGAGATGCGGCGGCGGTAGTCGGCCGAGCCCCACAGGTTGGTGCCGTAGCTCAGCGCGCGCACAGATGCGGCCAGGGCGCGAAGCTCGTCCTCGGAAGGCTGCTCGCTCACCAGGCCGCACGCCTCGCCCTGCAACAGGGTCGCGCGCAGCGGGCGGGCACCCACGGTGACGTGCCAGGAGTTGTCCCACCAGGCAGCGGTGACATTGAGCGAGGGGAAGTCGGTCGCGGCCTTGCGCACGGCCTCATAGCTGGCACGGTAATCGTGCTTGACGACCACCACGTGCTCGATCACGTCGCGCACGTAGCCCATGTCAACGAACTCGGCGAGCGGCACGCGGCCGGCACCCGTCAGCTCAACATACGAATCGAGCGCCAGGAACGCCGAGAGCACGTCCGAGAAGCCAAAGCGGCCGTAGATGCTGCCGCCTACCGTGGCGGTGTTGCGCAGCTGCACACCCACGATGTCATGGACGGCGAACTCAAAGACATTGTTGACAAGCGCGTTGAGCCCGGCATGACGCTCGAGCTGGCGCAGGGTGCACATGGCACCGATGCGAAACTCGGTCTCGGTCTCCTCGATCTGATCGAGTCCACAGGCCGAAAGGTCAATCGCCGTCGCCACACGACGCGAACCCAGGCGCATCCAGATGCCGCCGCCCACAATCTTGTTATTGCGGTTCTTCTGCAAGAGCTCATAGGCTTCGGCCGCGTTTCCAACACGGACGTAGGTACCGAACTTGAGCACGTTCTCCCCCATCTCTTCACTTGTCCAGTACGTTTAAGTGTACCAAACGAGGGGCCGCACACCGTTTTAGGACAAAATCCACCTACCCATCCATAACTTGCGGTGAAATACGGACTGATTAGCCGTTCTGGGACGCTAAACAGTCCGTATTTCACCGCAAGTTATGAAGAGTCCTCCGGGATAGAAAAGGCTCCCAGCCGGATAGCTGGGAGCCTCATCACATGCTATGTCGAGCGAAGATTTAGCAGACGCCCTGGGCGAGCATGGCGTCGGCGACCTTCAGGAAGCCGGCGATGTTGGCGCCCATGACAAAGTTGCCCTCCTGGCCATACTCCTTGGCGGTGTCGTCCACGTTATGGAACATGCCGCGCATGAGCTGCTCGAGCTTGCCGTCGACCTCCTCGAAGGTCCAGGACAGATGCTCGGCGTTCTGGCTCATCTCCAGGCCGGACACGAGCACGCCGCCGGCGTTGGCAGCCTTACCGGGCATAAAGGCGACGCCGTTCTCCTGGAAGTAAGTCGTGGCCTCGATGGTCGTGGGCATGTTCGCGCCCTCGCCGACCACCTTGCAGCCGTTGGCGACGAGCGCCTGGGCGTCCTCGAGCAGCAGCGTGTTCTCGCGAGCGCAGGGCAGCGCGATGTCGCAGGGCAGCTGCCAAACGCCACGGCCGTCGCCCTCGTGCCACACGGCGTTGGGCTTCTCGTCAACGTACATAGCGAGCGTAACGCCCTTGTCGTGGCCGGAGCGCTTCTTGTTGTAGACGTGCTCGAGCACAGTGTAGTCGATGCCGTCGGGATCCTCGACCCAGCCGTGAGTATCGGAGCAGGCCAGCACCTTGCCGCCGAGCTGGGAGACCTTCTGGACGGCGTAGATAGCGACGTTGCCGGAGCCGTGAACGACGACGTTCTTGCCCTCGAAGGAGTCGCCGCGGCTCTTGAGGTACTCGTCCACAAAGTAGGCCAGGCCGTAGCCGGTGGCCTCGGTACGGGCGAGCGAGCCGCCAAAGGAGAGACCCTTGCCGGTGAGGACGCCGGTCCACTCGTTGGTCAGGCGCTTGTACTGACCGAACAGGTAGGCAACCTCGCGGCCGCCAACGCCCAGGTCGCCGGCGGGAACGTCGGTGTTGGGGCCGATGTGGCGATAGAGCTCGGTCATGAAGGACTGGCAGAAGTGCATGATCTCGTTGTTGGACTTGCCCTTGGGGTCAAAGTCGGAGCCGCCCTTACCGCCGCCCATGGGAAGGGTGGTCAGGCTGTTCTTGAGGATCTGCTCCAGACCCAAGAACTTGAGCATACCCAGGGTGACCGTCGGGTTAAAGCGCAGGCCGCCCTTGTAGGGTCCAATGGCAGAGTTGAACTCGACGCGATAGCCGCGGTTGACCTGAACCTTGCCCTGGTCGTCGACCCAGGGAACACGGAACATGACGATGCGCTCAGGCTCGACGAGGCGCTCCAGCAGGGCGGCCTCCTCGTACTCGGGGTGGGCGTCGAGCGCCGGCTGAATGGTGCCGAGGATCTCGGTCGCGGCCTGGATGAACTCAGGCTGCTCGGGATAGCGGGCCTTGAGCTCGTCGAGAACTTTCTGCGTGTAGCTCATGCTTCCTCCAATTGATGGAAAAGAAAAATGTCAGTCGCGACACCCCATGCGCCGCGAGCTTTATCGAGTATGGATAATATCGCACTGTTGCAGCAAAGTTTCGCATAAGCCGACGAGCGGATGTTTCGTTTTGATTACGATGCAGGTAGAAGCGTTTTTGAGTGCCTGACATGCAAATCGCGTGTTTCGAAGCTGTTTCGTCCATATGTTCCAAACCACCACATTGGGGACAGGCACCTTTGTGGTGGTGTGGTTGGTTAGAGGACGAGTTGATGGTAGTCGGCGGGGGTTACGCGGCCTTCGGTAGCAGCACGGAAGGCGGCGAGGGCATCGCCGGAGAACGGCATGGCCCAGCACAGGCCGCAGCCAGCGGTAATGGAGCCGGGCAGCGGCATGATGTGCCCGGGCACACCGGCGGCAAGGCACAGCTGCTCGCATTCCATCACATCGAAGGTGCTGTCAAACGACACGATAATCTTGCGTTCGTGATCAGAGGCATCGCCGAACGAGGCCTCGCGGTGCGACTCGCGATACGCAGCCGCCGCTGCCTCTTCCTCGGCCGTATGTCCACAGCCGCCACAGCCGCAGGTGCAAGGCTCGGACCCATCGCAAGTGCAAGGTTCCCCAGTATCGGGGCAAATATCATGTGACACGGCATCTCCCGTCATTGATGTGTGCAGATCTAGGCGAGCAACTCGGCCGCCGTAAACTCCTCGGGCGTATTGACGTTTTCGAAGCAGAGCGTAGAGCCTGCGACCTTAACGATCTGCGGCTCATCCATATAACCAGCCTGAACGCGATTAATCAGGCAGCGAATGCGCTGACGGTCGCAGGCGAGCAGCTCTTGGGCGACCGGCGCACACGCGTCACGGCGCCAGACAGCACAAAGCGGCTCAATCCCCCGCTCCTCGCGCGGCACGCACACGTCGAGCGCCTCGGCCTCAACACGATCGGCAAGAGCGCCGATGAGTTCCGGCGAGACAAACGGCATGTCGCAGGCGACGATCGCCACGAGAGGCAGCCGAGCCGCAGTCAGCGAACTCGCGATGCCGCGCATGGCGCCCGCCGGCCCCTCAAGGTCCGGCACTATTCGCGGCACCATGCCGCCAAACACGCGCTCCTCAAGATAGGCAAGCTCGCTGGGGCGCGAGGTCGTCACGACCAACTCGCCGGCAACTGTCGCCAGCCGACCCAGCACGCGCTCGATGAGCGGTTCGCCGCAAAACGTCATGCGCGCCTTGTCGCAACCCATGCGCGACGACAGCCCGCCCGCCTGGACGACGCAAGAAAGATCGGCTCGTCTTACGGTAGTCATACGGCAAAACACCCCCATCGGCATGCTCGAAACCCTATGCACGAAGCTAAATACCGCCGCCGAAATAGCGGCGCTACGAAAAGCTCGTGCAAAAACAAAACAGCGCCTTTGCGGCACGCAGCAAGACCGCGAGCACAAAAGCGCTGGTAGCGTATGGCGGGAACGTATGTGAATCGAACACATCCAAGACGTTTTGCACGCCTCGCAACGGTTTTGAGGACCGCGGAGCCCACCGGAGCCCATCCGTTCCCAAGTGCGCCGGTATTTTACCAAACCAAGCGGGCCCCATCCCAAAAAGACGAGCAAGAAGTTGCGGTGGAATAGTTCTTGTTTTTGCTGCCAAAGCCCCCAACTAGGAACTATTTCACCGCAACAGAGGAGACGGGGGCAGGTGACCGGCCTAGCGCAGGGAGCGCAGACCGCCGGCATCCTTGTCGAGCACCGTAAAGCGCACGGCATCCAGGTGTTCCAAGATGCTGATGGCACGCTTGCGCGACACGCCCAGCGCCTCGCGCAGCACGCTCGTGGTGGCAGCACCGCCGGCGTCGGCAATGGCAGCGGCGACGAGCTCACGCGCGTGGGCCTCAGCGGCAGCAGACAGGGCGACGTCGCGTTCGACCTTAACGATGGAACGGTTGAGCGAAAGCTCACGCAGGGCGCGTGTCATGGTGTCGCGATCGAGCTGCAGCCGCTCGCCCACCTCGGGCAACGTCGGCGCATCGAGGCCGGCTTCGTCCAACAAGGAAACGATGCGCTCGCAAGCCTCGTGCACCACGCGCGCCGCGGCGGCAGCGGAGTGCGGATCGAACACCTCGGCGCCCTCAGAGGCGCACACGCCGCGCGAGCAGCCCTCGGAAATCAGGGCTGCGGCAATTGCATCGTCAGCGGTAGGCCAAGCAGCATGGGCAACGGCGCCGGGCGTAAAGCCCGTTTCCTTGGGAGCCGCCGCATGCATAGCTGACAGAGTCGCCGCCAGCGTGCCCATCGCGGCATCGAGCGCGGAAGCATCTGCATACAGCGAGCCATCCGAGCCAGCAAGCGCGCAAGCAGCGCCCTTCGCCACCAACTCGCGCAACGCTGTCTCAGCCTTGCCGGCAACAAGATCGAGCGCCGCGGTAACATCGGCAGCCGCAACCGGCAGCGCTTGCAGCGCCAGCCACGCACCCACCGCGCCCGCAATATCTCCGGCCTCAAGCGCCGCGTACAGCGCGCGCTCCCCCTCAGTAAGTTCGCGCGAACGACGGCAGCGCGAAAGTAGTACGCGCCCGCCGCCGATGAGCATAACGGGCGAATACGACAGCACCACGGCATGGTCTCCGGCTCGTAGCGGCAGCGGCTCCTCCAAGCGCACCTGCACGGTACGGGTCTCGCCCACCGCCATGGGGGCCTCGCCCTCCATGAGCATGATGCGGCCGACGACCTCGGCCGTACCGGCCATCACGTGCACGCGCGCACCCGACTCGAGCACACGCGGCTTGGCGCCCTCGCGGCCCAGGTAGGTGAACGTCATCAAAAAGCGCAGCGTCTGGCCAAAGCGGTCCGCCACGCCCAGCATCTCGCCACGGTCAAGCGCCGCGACACCGTCACCAACCAGGTTGAGCGCCACGCGCTGACCGGGCAGCGCCCGCTGCGTGTCGCCATGCACTTGGATCCCGCGTACGCGGCAGGCCGTGCGCGACGGCAGCGCGACGAGCTCATCGCCCACCGCAACCGGCGCATCGTGCAGCGTTCCCGTCACGACGGTGCCGGCGCCCTTGATCGTAAAGCAGCGGTCAATCGGCAAGCGCGGCGCGGCATCGGTGCGCTCGGCACGGTCGCGGCAGGAATCCCAGCAGGTACCAACCTGCTCGTCAAGCGCGGCCAGCAGCGCGCCAATCCCCTCGCCTGTCTTGGACGACACGGGGACAATCGACGCGCCCGCAAACACGGTGTCCGACAAAAAATCATCGACGTCGAGCTCGGCAAGCTCGGTCATCTCGCTATCGGCCAAGTCGCACATCGTCAGCGCCACCACCATATGCGTTACGCCCAGCAGCTCCAGCACATGCACGTGCTCGCGGGTCTGCGGCATCACGCCCTCGACGGCCGAAACCACCAGCACGGCCACGTCGATACCCGTGGCGCCCTGCACCATGGCGCGCAGGTAGTGGGCATGGCCGGGCACGTCAACCAGGCCCACGATCTTGCCACTCGGCAGCGCCAGCTCGCCAAAGCCAAGCTCAACCGTCATGCCGCGACGACGCTCAACTTCCAGGCGGTCGGGATTTTTGCCCGTCAGCGCCTCGATGAGCGCCGACTTACCGTGGTCGACATGGCCCGCCGTACCTACGATAACGGGACATTCCACCAACGCTTCGGCCCCACTCATCGGCGCACCGCCTTGGCAACGCATGCGGCAAGCGTCGACGCCGCCGTCTCAATATCGCGGTCGCCCACGAGCGTACGGACGTCAAACAAAATGCGATCGTGCGAGGTTCGTGTGACAACCGGCGTGTCGAAGTCCTGGACAAGCGAGCGCTTGAGCGCGTCGACCGTCAGGCGCTCATCAACAAGACGCACGGCAACGCACATCGTGGGCAGCTCAACGGTAGGCAGCGAACCACCACCGGGCGTCGAGGACTCCTCGACAATCTCCAACTCAACGGCGCACGGGCAACCGGCCTTATCGAGCCCGGCGACCATACAATCGCGCAGCTTGCGAGCACGACGCTCCAGATGAGCCTGCGGAAGCGTGAGCATGCTGAGCACCGGAATATCGCGATGGGCGACGTCGGCGCCGTCCATGTAGATACGCAGCGTGGCCTCGAGCGCCGTGAGCGCCAGTTTGCCCGGACGCAGAGCGCGCATGAGCGGATGTGCGCCGCAGGCCTGGACCAGATCGCGACGGCCCATGATGATGCCCGCCTGCGCGGCGCCCAGCAGCTTATCGCCCGAGCACGACACGATATCGAGCCCCGACGCCACCGAAGCGGGCGTAGTTTCCTCGCCGCCGCGAACCAGGATGTCATCAGGCAACAGCGCGCCCGAGCCCTGGTCCTCGTAGAACAGCAGGCCGTGCTTATGGGCCAGCGCGGCGAGCTCCCTTGAGCTCACTTCCTCGTGAAAACCCTCGATGCGATAGTTGGAAGGATGGACCTTCAGGATCATGGCCGTTTCGGGCGTAATGGCACGCTCGTAGTCGCCCAGATGCGTGCGGTTGGTGGCGCCGACCTCAACGAGTTTGGCGCCCGAGGCCGCCATGACGTCGGGAATACGGAAGCTGCCACCGATCTCGACGAGCTCGCCGCGGCTGACGATAACCTCTTTGCCCGCGGCATGAGTCGCCAGCACCAGCAGCACCGCTGCGGCGTTGTTGTTGACGACCAGCGCGTCCTCGGCACCGGTGAGTGAGCGGATCAGCTGCGCGGCGTGCTCCTTGCGCGACCCGCGCGAACAGGTGTCGACGCTGTATTCGAGCGTGCTATACCCGCGCGCAACCTCGGCCACGGCCTTGGCGGCTGACTCCGCGAGCGGGGCGCGACCCAAGTTGGTATGGATGACCACACCCGTGGCATTAACCGCTGGGCGCAAGCTCGGCAGCGCAGAACGATGCGCGCGAAATTCAATGGCGGAGGCCAGCTCGCGCTTGGAACGCGGGACGGCACCGGCACGAATCGCAGCGCGCTCCTCGTCGAGCTCGGCCGTGACGGCGGCATGCACCACCGCGTCGCAGGTCTCCCCCGCCGCCTTCACTACCGGCCACTCGGCAAGCAGCTCGTTGACGGAGGGAATGGCGCGCAGGCGGGCGCGCACCTCATCGGACATGTTCTGGCTATCGCTCATGTGCAGCCTTTCAAAACCAAGGGCAGATCAGTCGGTCGTTCATCAAAAACCAGCCGAATCAATCTACTGAATCAATCAGTCGTTATTATCCACGTGCTCCGCGATCTTTTCCACGCGAACGGCGTTTTCCTGGGTGAGCGCGGCGCCCGTCAACGGGTCCCAGCGTAGCGGCGTGTGGTCGAGCGGCCCGACACCCAGGGCCTGCCGGCCACCACTCTCAGCACCGAATGCGCGTCCGCCGGGAGCGGCCGAGGTGAAGATGCACGCCGGATGCAGATAGGGCGTCGTCTCCACGCGTACGCGATCGCGGCCCATATCGCTCACAAGCTCGACGACCTCGCCATCAGCGATACCCATGCGAGCGGCGACATCGGCATTCATCTGCACAGCATCCAGATCCGAGCCCGCCTCGGCGGCGCCGGCCGCCGCAATCCTTCGCGAGGTATGCGACTCAAAGGGTCGATTGCCGCTAATGAGGCGAAACATCCCCGGGCCGGGCTCCACCATGGGAGCGATCCAGTTGGGTACACGACCCAGACCGGCTCGTTCCCATACGTCGCTTGCCAGCGCAATTTTGCCGCCATCCAGGGGAATCGCCGGCTCGCCCGTACGCGACGGCAACGCAACACCCGTGTCGGCCCAGCCTCGCTCCTTGAGTGCGGCAAGATCGATCCCAAACGGTGCCACCTGGGCGGCGGCCAGATCGTCGGACGTAAACTGGAAGTACTCGCCCACGCCACACGCCTGCGCCAGACCGGTAAAAATCTCTCGACCGGGACGTGTGTCGTCATGCTGCACGGGCAGCACGGCGTTGCGGTAGAACACGCGCGCATCGTTGGCGCCCACGACTGTGCCCACACCGCGGTCGGCCTCCAGATACGTCACGTCGGGCAGCACGAAGTCAGAAGCACGCGCCGTCTCGGACCAGCGAATATCAATTGTCACGAGCAAGTCAAGCTGTTCCAGAATCGATAGCCACGCCCCGGCATTGCCATAGCCCGCACCGGGGTTACTGGCATAGACGATGAGTCCACGCAAATCGCCGGCAAGAATCGACTGGCCGATGGTCGTGCACAGGCCGCGCACCGGATCGACCAGTGGATAGCGCTCGGAGCCCAACTTGGGCTCACGTGGCATCGACGGCGTCGCGAAACGCGCAGGGTCCAAGTCGCCCAACACAAGCGGCGTGGGCGGGTTGAGGGCACCGCCCGCGTGTCCGATGCAGCCCAGCAGCACATCGACCAAGCAGATAGCGCGCGCCGTCTGGGTGCTATTGGCATACGCAATGCCGATGCCGCCATGAAAGCCGGCGTCCACCACAGCAGCAGGCGCCGCGGCAGCTAGATCGCGCGCCGTGGCGGCGATCTCTGCGGCTGGCACGTCGCACATCGACTCGGCCCACTCAGGCGTCCAAACAGCAGCCGCCTGCGCCAGCTCGTCAAAGCCCGTGGTATAGCGGGTCACGAACTCGTGGTCATACAGATCATCGGCAATCAAGACATGGGCAATACCCAACAGCAGCGCCAAGTCGCAGCCCGGGCGCACGCGCAGCCAGCGATCGGCAAGCGCGGCCGACCCGCTGCGCCGGGGGTCGACCACGATAATCTTCGCCCCGCGCCGGCGCGCATCGTTGAGTGCATCAACGGCCCCCATCGTCGACGAATCGACAATGGAACGCCCCAAATACATGATGCAATCGGTATGCGCCAGGTCGGAGGCGGGGCTGTAGCCCAGGCTGTGCTCCCAACCGGTAAGTCGGCTTACCTCGCAGGCACCGTCGGCACCGTACACGTTGGGCGAACCCAACGCATGCATAAGGCGATAGGCCCAGTAGCGGTCGAACGAGGGCACGCCGAGTGTCATGCCCAGCGCACGCGGACCACACTCGTCAATAATCCCCCCAAGGCGCGCAGCGATCTGCGCGAACGCCTCGTCCCAGGTAATCGCATCGAACCCCGAGCCATCCTGGCGGCGTCGCATGGGGTGCAAAATCCGGTCGCGCTCGTCAAACGGCATGTACAAGCGATGGCGCCCGCGGGCGCACAGGGCACGCGCCGCGCACGGATGCCCCGGCACCGGCAACTCGGCCACCACGCGACCGTCCTCAACGCGTGCCGCAAAGGCACAATCGGCATAGCATCCCCCGCATGTGGTCACCACGGCGCGACCGTCACGCTTCACAGCAGATGCCATCTCGATTACCCCCTTCATCAGCCAAACACAACAGGCCAACAGCCCGGCAACGGGCCCCAGACCCAAAAAGCCTCCCGCACGGCAACGCCCCGCGGGAGGCCCAACGTCAAACAGACGGTACCTTACGCCTCGGACTTCTTGGCGTAGATAAACCAGTAGCCGAGCGCGATCAGAACCGCGCCGCCCACGATGTTGCCCAGCGTGGCGGCGGATAGGTTAAACGCAATGCCCGCGACGTTGAGTGCATCGGCCCCGGCAACCTCGGCACCATAACCGCATGCATGCATCACGGCACCCATGGGCAAAAAGTACATGTTGGCAACGCAGTGCTCAAAACCGCAGGCCACAAAGGCGGCGATGGGCAGCAGAATGCCCACAACCTTATCGACCACGGTCTTGCCGGCGGTACCGATCCACACGGCCAGGCACACAAAGATGTTGCACAGGATGCCGCGGAAGAAGATCGTCACCCAGTCGATCGTCACCTTGCCGGCGGCGACGCTCACCATGGAATTGGCGACCGCCTCGCCGTTGAGCTTGTAAATGCCGGCCATGTACACCAAAAAGACGATGAACAGGGCACCGGCAAAGTTACCAAGCCACACGACGAGCCATGCCTTGAGCATCTGAGCCAGGGTGATCTTTTTGCTCTTGAGTGCACAGACCATGAGCGAGTTGCCGGTGAACAGCTCGGCGCCACACACCAGCACCAGCACCAGGCCCAGGCAAAAGCACAGGCCGCCCACGACGCGCTGAGCGCCCCAGCCGAGTGTGCTATCGCTCAAGAATACGGTAAAGAACAGGCCACCGAAGGCAATGAACGCGCCGGCGAACATTGCCAACAGAAAGGCCTTAGCGACCGGCAGGTTAGCCTTGGTCACGCCGGCGGCCTCGGTCTTGGCCTCGATCGCGGCGGGCGCCAGGCAATCGGGAGCGGGGTACTCCACCTTGGAATCTGCCATGTCAATCACTTCTTTCCTAATCAGCAGGGACAAGCGCTCCTATTGCTCTTGCCCCAAGCGGACAAAGTGGGAAAAGTCATTGGCGGCCACGGCGTCGTACACGGCGTCGACGGCGTCAAAGACTTCCGGGGACATGGGGTTGTAGAACTCCGTGTCGCCCGGCTGAATCCCTATGAAGACGATATCTTCGCACGATTGCTCGATTTCCTCGATCAGAATCGACAAAGGAAGCGAATGCGTGGTGAACATCGACTTGCGGGCCACATCGCGCTTGTCGAGCAAACGGATGGACCCGACGGGCAGCGCCATGTCGGCGGCATCGACCAAGACCAGGCGAGGCGGACGCTCGCGCTTGACCTCGATGATATCGTCCTCGGGCGTTTGGCCGCCGTCGATGGTGTACCAACCGGCGATGGGTGCGTCTTCCATCTTTTTGGAGAGCACGGGGCCGGCGGCATCGTCCGCACGTAGCACGCTTCCCGCCGTGAGCACGATACCCGCAAACGGGGCGCCGTCCACACTTCCATCCACAACGCGACCCATTACTGCAACCTTCCCGTCAGATACACGCCCGACACATCGCGCACGCGCTCAACCAGATCGCGAAACTTCATTAAGAACGCGACCTGCTGGGCATGCAGGCCAAAGTCGTCGTCGAACACCGAGATGCCGGCCTTGGCCGACCCGCGAAAACCGCGCTCGTCGAGCAGCGCATCGCAGGCCTCGAGCAGCGACGGCACCGCCGCCTTGTCGAGCTGGCACTCGCCAAAGGAGCGGATGGCCTCGAACTTGGTCTTGGCCTCCCCCTCCGGCAGCGCGTCGACGAGCGAATAGAACACATCCACCGGCACCGACAGGCGCGGCTCAAAGCAGTCGAGCACGCCAGTGTGGTGGCCCACGGCGAGCGTGTAGTACAGCACGTCGCAGGCCTCCTGGGGAACGTCTTCCTCGGTCTCCACAAACTTACGCGTGAGCTCATAGAAGACCACCTGGTCGGGCGCATGACCCAGGCAGGGGTCGGCGACGCCCTCGGCAGCCTCGTCGCTTGCGCGCGAGGCGTCGCCAAAGGAGCCGCCGAGCATACCGGGGCCCGCAAAGTAACCAGAGCGGTCCGTGAGCTCCATCTAGCGACCTCCGGCCAGCACCAGATCCTGCAGCGCCGAGTAGACCTCAACGCGGCGAGGATCGTCCTGCTTGTCGATGAGCAGCGCCATGGCACCGCGGATATCGCCCTTGGGCGCACCCTCAAGCGTGTCCATAAACTCGTTGGCCAGGTCGCGGCCGTAACGGTAGCCGCTCATGGCGCGAGCCTCGCGCTCGATGGCAACACGCAGCTTGTACGGCACGCCGGGGTGCAGGATATCGGCCTGCTCGCCGGCAGCCTCCACCGTGGTCTCGGCATGGAGCTTTTGGTCCAGCAGGCCAAGTGCCATGGCAAAGCCGTAGATGGTCTGCGCGGGGCTGGGCGGGCAGCCGGGGATATAGACATCGACCGGCAAGATCTTGTCCGTGCCGCCCCAGACGCAGTAGTTGTCGTAGAAAATGCCGCCGGTGCAGCCGCACGCGCCATAGGACACCACGATCTTGGGATCGGGTGCGGCCTCAAAGGCGCGCAGGGCCGGCATGCGCATGGCACGCGTCACGGCGCCGGTGTACAGCAGCACATCGGCGTGACGGGGCGAGGGCACGACCTTGATGCCAAAACGCTCGACGTCGAAGACAGGCGTGATGGAACCGAAGATCTCGATCTCGCAGCCGTTGCAGCCGCCGCAGTCAACACGGTAGACGTACACCGAACGCTTGATCTTCTTAAGAAGGGTCGCCTTGGCCTTCTCGATGCTCTCATCGAGCTCGATCTTGGTCGGGCGGTACTGAAGCCGCTTGGGCAAAAGCGTGGGTTCGGCCATGGTTACTCCTCCTTCGTATCAAAATCCATGATGATGCCCTCGACCGGCGCCGGGCCGGCGGGAATCTCGGGCGCATCGGGGTTGAGCTCGCGGTCGATATACTCCGGGTTCACGCCGTGGCCGCCCAGATACTCCATGCCGGGGCCCTGGGGCTCACCGGACGCAAGCGTCTCGTTGGCAGCCATGCCGGCAGCGTTGCCGGTCTTTACGGCCGAGGCGGCGCGCAGGGCGTCGAGCTCGCGCTTGCACTCCTGGCACATACCGACGGTACGGGCGGCCTGGATGGCCTCCATGCCGCCGGTCTTTTGCAGCAGGCGCTTGGCGTAGTCGATCTCCTTATGCGGGGCAAACGGCTTGCCGCAGCGCGAGCAGTGCTCGAGCGTGTAGACGCTCTTGCTGGTGAGGTCGTCCTTGCTCATGACGGCCAGCTCAAACTCCTCGGTGAGTTTGATGGCCTCCATGGGGCAGGCTTCCTCGCAGCGGCCGCAGAAGATGCAGCGGCCGTAGTCAATCGACCAGGTGATGGTATCGGCCGCAAGGTCGGTGTCCATGCGAATGGCATCGGCCGGGCACGCCACGCCGCAGGCACCGCAGGCGATGCAGAGCTCGGCATTATGCTCGGGCTTGCCGCGCATGTCCTTGTTGGTGGGGAACGGCGCAAACGGGTACTTGACCGTCGCGTCGCCGGCCTTGGCGTTTACCTTCCAAAGCTTCAGCATATTAGAGCGCCTCCTCATCGAGCGGAGCGGCCATGGTGCCCTCGCCCGCAAGCGGCGACTTGTCGCGCCAGACGTTCTCGAACTGCTCCTTGTCGAGCACGTGGTCGCGCTTGGCGGCGACATCGGTCACCGTCACGCGGTCGGTGCAGGAGTAGCACGGGTCGAGCGAGCCGACGATCAGCGCCGCGTCGCCCACGGTGTTGCCGCGGAACATGTAGCGCAGGACCGGCCAGTTGCTGTACGTGGCGGCCTTGGCGCGCCAGCGGTAGCACTTCTGGTTATTGCCGAGCATCGCCCAGTGCACGTCCTCGCCGCGCGGCGCTTCAGTGGCGCCGATGGCGTACTTGTGCGGGGTGTACTCCCAATCCGCGGTGAGGATGGGGCCCGACGGGCAGTTCTCGAGCATGGTCTCGATCATGTCGATCGAATCGTAAACCTCCTGGATGCGAACGGCGGTACGGCCGAAGGCATCGCAGGTGTCGGCCGTAGCGGCGTGCATCTTTTGGACGTCCGGATCGGCGTAGCCGTCGAAGGGATGGTCAAAGCGCACGTCGCGGGCATAGCCCGAGCCACGCATGAGCGGGCCGACCGGCGAGAAGTCACGTGCGATCTTGCGGTCCAAGATGCCGATACCGCTCGTACGCTCAATAAAGTTGGGCGTGGAGAGCAGCACGTCGACGAGCTCCTGAACCTCGGAGCGCAGCTGGTGGATGGTCGTGAGCGTGGAGAGCTTCTGCTCGGCCAAAATGTCGCGACGCACGCCGCCGATCACGTTGAGGCCGTAGGTCTTGCGGTGACCGGAGAGCTTCTCGGCCAGGTCCATGGACTTCTCGCGGACGCGGAAGAACTGCTGGAAGCCCGAATCGAAGCCCGTGTAGTGCGACGCAAGGCCAATGTTGAGCAGGTGCGAGTGCAGGCGCTCGACCTCGAGCATGATGGCGCGGATGTACTGGGCGCGCGGCGGGACATGGATGCCCTGGGCGCGCTCGACGGCCTCGGCATAGGCCACCGAGTGGGCGCAGCCGCAGATGCCGCAGATGCGGTCGGCGAGGAACGTCACGGCGTCATAGTTCAGGCGCGTCTCGGCGACCTTCTCCATGCCGCGGTGCACGTAGAACAGACGGTAGTCGGCGTCGACGATCGTCTCGCCCTCGACAAACAGGCGGAAGTGGCCGGGCTCGTCGGAGGTAATGTGCAACGGGCCCATGGGGACGAGCGTGGTCTCCTTGCCCTTGGTGTCGGCCAAGAACTCGTAGTTTTCCATGTCGCTCGCGGGAGCGGGACGGAAACGGTAATCCATGGAGTCCTTGCGCAGCGGATACAGGCCGCTGGGCCAATCGTCGGGCAGCACCAGGCGACGACGGTCGGGCAGACCCTCGGGGATCAGGCCGAACATGTCGCGAAGCTCGCGCTCGCCCCACACACAGGCGGGGACGAACGGTGTCACGGACGGGAACGTCATCTTGGCGGGATCGACCTCGGTGCGCACGGTCACCCAACCGGGGTCCTCCCCCTCCATGGAGATGACATAGTACACGGCGTAACGGCCGCACAGGCTGCGCTCATCGTTGCCGATGATCACGGGAATCCAGCCGTAGCGCTCGTAGTACAGGTAGTGGACGGCCTCGGGCAGCTTGTCCTGCTTGACGGTAATCGTCAGCTGGTCCTCGCACTGCCACTCGACCTTCTCGATGCAGCCCGGAACGGCGCGACGCAGGGCCTCGACATGGCTCTCGCAGCGACGGGCATACACCTTGTTCTCAGTTTCAATCATTCGTTACTCCACCTCGCTCTGAGCGGTCTCGGTACCGAACACAGCGCGGTACATCGGCGTCGCGTGAAGTTCCTCGGTGCTCTGCTCGAGCACAATGCCGGTCGCGGTCTCCACACCGTGCACGAGGGGCAGCGGGGTGGCGATGCCAAACCACAAGATCATGACGGCCAGGATGATTTCGGGGATAAGCATGAGCGCCGGGGCCTCATGCTTGCCCATGCCCTGGGGCGCATGGCCGAACACCGACTTGAGTGCAATGCGGGTGAGCGCGGAGATGGCCACGGTAAGACCGAGGGCGACCACGACGACCAGCCACATGGGACCGGCGGTGACACCGGCGACAAAAGTCAGGAACTCGGAGATAAACATGCCAAAGGGCGGGAAGGCACCAAGACCGAGCAGTGCCAAGATGGCGAGCGCGGCGGTTGCGGGGGCAACCTCGACGACACCCTGAATCTTAGCCAGGCTACGCGTGCCAAAGGCGTGCTGGATGTTGCCGGACACGCAGAAGGCAAGCGTCTTGGTAAAGCCGTGGAACACGCAGTGCAGCAGGGCCGCGGCGATACCCAGCGGGCCACCGATACCCAGGCACAGGGAGATAACGCCCACGTTCTCCACAGACGAGTACGCAAAGCGGCGCTTGAGGTCGTCCTGGCGAAACATCGAAAGCGCCGCCACCAAAATGGACAGCGTGCCGACGATCAGCAGCAAAAGTTGAGGATACTCGGCGCCCACGGCCTGGATGGTAAAGCCGTAGAAGCGCATGATCACGAGCATGGCGCACTTAAGCAGCACGCCCGAGAGCAGGGCCGAGACAGGGCTCGGGGCCTGGGAGTGGGCATCGGGCAGCCAAGTGTGCATGGGGAACAGGCCGGCCTTGGTGCCAAAGCCGATCACGATAAACGCAAAGGCGAGGCGCATGAGCGTCGGGTCGAACTGGTCGGCGTACGGCAGCACGCACGACAGGAATGCGGCCTCGTGGGCATTGGGAATCACGTCGGCGGCGTTGGCGTAGATCAGCAGCGTACCGAACAGGCCAAAGGCCACGCCGGCGGTGCAGACCATCGCATACTTCCAAGAAGCCTCGAGGGCCGTCTTGTTCTTGTAGATACCCACGAGGAACACGGTGGAAAGCGTGGTTGCCTCCACGGCGGCCCACGTGAGGATCATGTTGTTGGACAGGCACGCGAGCAGCATGGTGAACACAAACAGGCTAAACAGCGCAAAATACTGCTTGGCGCGCTCGGCGGGCATGGAGCCCTCCTCGATATCGGCCTTTACATAGGGCAGCGAGAACAGCCCCGTAAGAAAACCGATAAAGCCGATGAGCAGCACAAAGATGGCGCCCAGCGAATCGAGGTGGAACCACAGGCCAAGAGCGCTCGCGGTGTCGCCGCTCATAAGGACGTCACCGGCCGTCACAATCGACAGCACCAGGACGGCTGCGACGGAGACCAGGTTGAGACCGGCAAACACGTTATAGGACGTGTTCTTGGGCAAAAACGCCATGACCAGCGAGAACACCAAAGGAGTCGCGAGCAGGGCGAGAATCAACGTTTCCATGGACTACCCCCTCAGCTCGGACAGGTCGCGCGCATCGAGCGAGTGGGAGTCGTCCCAAATGCGACGCACGACGATGGACATGATGATGACGGCAAAGATGGCGTCGGTGGCGATACCGATCTCGATGATCTCGGGAGCGGTGGGGGCCAAAAGCGCGAGCGTCACATGGCTGCCGTTTTCCATAAGGCAGTATCCAAAGATCTGCTTCATGATGTTGCGCTGCGAAATGATGCAGGTGAGGCCCACAAAGAAGTGAGCGAAGCTAATAGCGAGCGCAGGCGTTGCGACCTCGGCCGTGGGCAGGCTGATCTGCGTCACGACGGCAAAGCAAATCGCGACCTCGACGGCGATGATGCAAATGGCCCACGCGGGCTTAAGGCCGGCCTTGAGCGATGCGTCGCTCGGCTCACCCATCTTCTTGTACGCACGGTTGAGGATATAAGGGACCAGGACGACCTTGGTGATAAAGGCAGATCCGGCCCACATAAGCAGCTCCTGCGCACCAGTGGTGACGCCGAGCGTGGCGAGAAGCCCCACGAGAACCAGCGACTGCACCGCATACCAGTGGATGGAATGTTTGATGTTCTTGGAGACAACCACCATGGTGGACGTGACGATCAGAAGGCCGCCAAGGATGTTGACGATCGAATAACCCATGTCGTTCTACCTCCTAACCGATCCAGCTGGCCGAAAGCGGGCCGCTGACGATGACCATGATGATGAGCACGATGAACACAAACGCCATCGCGCGGGGAAGCGGGGCTCCCGCAGCGACCTCTTCGCTCGGCTCGCCGGGCAGGCAATAGCCCATCCACTTAAGGAACCAGGCAAAGGTGGCGACGGTCTCGGCGACCATGATGCACACGAGCACCAGGATCGTGACGTTGCCGGCGCCCACAGAGAAGCCGCCGGCGATGATCTGGAACTTCGAGAAGAACGTGTTCATGGGCGGCACGCCGGCAATGGCGAGTGCCGCGACACCAAAGCCCACGCCCGAGATCGGGTACTTCTTTACGATGCCGCGAAGCTTGGGCAGCATACGCGTGCCGAGGGTAAAGGAGAACGAACCGGCGATCAGGAAGAACAGCGTCTTGGCGAAAGCGTGGTTAAAGATGTGGCACACGGCGCCATCAAAGGCCAGCTGGCTGCCAAAGACCGAAAGGCCCAGACCGAAGAACACATAGGAGAGCTGGGCGATCGTGGAGAAGGCCAGCAGACGCTTCATGTCCTTTTGCGGCAGGTACATAAGGAAACCAAAGAGCATGGTGACCATGGCGTCGATAATGGCGACCCAGCCCACGATCTCGGGAATCTCGCCGGCAGAGACGAGTGCGCGCGCGAACACGCACACGCCGACCTTGACCATCGAGGCACCATGCAGGTAGGCCGAAACAGGCGTCGGCGCCTCCATGGCCGAAGGCAGCCACATGTACATGGGGACCTGTGCGGACTTGGCCCAGGCCGCAAACAGCACGAGCAAAAGGACGATGGCCTTGAGCTTGGCGTCGAGGCCGGCAATCGCGGTAATGGCGAAGGTGCCGGTGTGGGCAAACACAATGGCGGCGCCCAGATACAGGCCGAGCGCACCGATATGCGTGATGATCAGGGCCTTCATGCCGGCCTTCTTGGCCGTAGGCGACATGTAGTAGCTAATGAGGCCCCAAGAGCACGCACCCGTGATCTCAAAGAACACGAGCTGGCCCAAAAGGGTCGAGCTGTACACGAGGCCGGCCATGGCGCCGATGAAGGTCGCGAGGTACGCGTAGAAGCGACGACGCGGCGCGTCGGGATGCTCACGGTTATTCTCGCTCATATAGGGAATCGAATAGATCACGACAAGCAGGCCGATACCCACAAAGGCGGGCGCGAGCAGCGTGCTCATGCGATCGAAGGTGAATCCCATGACGAGGGTCTGCCCAAACGAGATCAGGGGGACCTGCGTGTCGGGCATGCCGGCGCCAGCGAAATTCGCGGCGAGGGCGATGGTGCAGGCCGTCGATACGGCGGCACCCAAAACGCTGAACCACTTGGCGTACGGACGGGGGAACAGGGCGACGAGCACCGAGGCCACCATCGGGGCCGCGATAGCGACCAAGCCGAGAAGGGACAGACTGACTGCAAATGACATTGTTTCTCCCTTCTCCTACACGCCGACGACCACGAAGACAAACGCCAGAACGGCGATGCCCACGACGGCCCAGGTCTGATTGCCAAGCACCTTAAAACGCGAGCGCGAGCAGGAGTTCTCGATCACGCCGCATACGACAAAGTCGATCAGGCACTTCACCAGGAAGACGACTGCGCCCAGAACGGCGGCGACGCCCACGGTCGCGGGCTCGCCCCAGGGGACGAAGATCGCGCAGAACCAGGCGACGACCAGGACCTGCTTCATGGACATGGCGAGCTTGGCCATGGCAAGCGACGGGCCGGAAAGCTCGGCGAGCGGACCTTCCTGAAGCTCCTGCTCGGCCTCGGCCTGGTCAAACGGCAGCTTGCCGAGCTCCATGTAGCAGGCGATCGCAAAAGCGATGCCGGCGAGGATCACAGCGACCGGCGCGTCGATGGCGCCCGTCATGATGTGCTGACCCATGGTGGCGATGTCGGTGGAGCCGCACACCAGGGCGGCGGCAAACAGCGCCAGCAGCATGGACGGCTCGATGAGCACGCTCATGAGCAGCTCGCGGACGCCGCCGATACCGGCGTAGGCGTTGGACGAATCCACACCGCAGAGGGCGAAGAAGAAGCGGGCGAGCGCCAGGCTGTACATGATGGTGATGGCGTCACCAAAGACCGGGATGGGGCTTTGTGCCGTAAAGAGCGGCAGACCCATCGCGAGCATAAAGGCGACGGCGAAGAACAGCGGCGGCATAATGCGCAGCGCAAAGCTCGCATCCTCGCTCTGGGACTCAGGGCGCGCAAAGAGCTTGGCCAGGTCGCGGTAGTCCTGCATGATGCTGGGGCCGCGACGGTTGTGCATCTTGGCGCGGATAACGCGACCGAGACCGGAGAAGAACGGTGCGACGGCCATGACGACCACGCCCTGCAGAACGGCAAGTACGATGTTGTTCATGCTCTCCCCTCCTTAACCCATTTGCACGGCGAGCACGAGGAATACCACGAGTGCCGCGACGATGTAGCAGATATAGATGCTGTAGTTGCCGCCCTCGAGCTTAGTCGCGAGGTCGGCGAGCTTCTCGACACCCTTATGCGGGGCATCGACGAGAACCTTGTCGGGTACGGGCTCCACAGCCTCGGCCACACCGGTGAGCTTCTGGAAGAAGTGCGCGATGGACCAGCAGACGGCCGTGCAGCGGTCGCGCAGCGTGTAGAGCGGCTGCATAAACCAGGACACCTCGGAGGCAAAGGTCGTGGCCACGACGGGCATATGCTCGTTGGGAGCATAGCCGCACGCCCACGGCTGGGACTTCTGCACCTTGCCGACGGTCTTGAGCTTGCGATAACCGCAGGCAAGGCCGACAAGAACCACGAGCGCAATAGCGATCGCGGGCGTGGAGGTGGCAGCGCCGGAGTACTGGTTCATGAGCTCCATACCCTCGGCGGCAAACACGCCACCGTACGGATGCAGCACGGACGCGGCGACATCGACCAGCACGGGCGCGATCACGGGAGCGCCAATGCCCAGCACGACGCAGATGGCCGCGAGCAGGCCCTGCGCAAACACCATGGGGGCGGGAACCTCCTTGGCATTGGCCGCGGCCTCGGAGCGGGGCGCGGAGGCAAAGGAGACACCATAGGCCTTGACGAAGCACGTGACAGCCAGCGCGCCGGTAATGGCAAGCGCGACGGCAGCGAACACGGCTACGATCATGACGGCCTTGTCGCCCTGCATGGCGGCGTTAAACAGCGACTGGTAGGTAAACCACTCGGACACAAAGCCGTTGAAGGGCGGGATGGCCGAGATGGCAAGCGCGCCAACGAGGAAGCAGATGGCCGTTGCCGGCATACGACGGAACAGACCGCCCATCTTCTCCATATTGCGCGTACCCGTGGAGTACAGCAGCGCACCGGCGCCCAAGAACAGCTCGCCCTTAAACATCGCGTGGTTAAACGTGTGATAGAGAGCGGCCATCAGAGCCAGGACGGCGATGCCGACAGAGTTGAGCGCCATGGCGGCCATGGAGGCGCCGACGCCGAGCAGAATGATGCCGATGTTCTCGACGGAGTGATAGGCCAGCAGGCGCTTGATGTCATGCTCCTGCAGGGCGAAGGCCACGCCGAGAACCGACGAGATCGCACCGAAGACCATGACCATAAGGCCCCACCAGACCTGAACGCCCGAGGCGGAGAGCAGGTCGAGACCAACCTTGAGGATGCCGAAGATACCGATCTTGATCATGCCGCCGGACATGAGGGCCGACACGTTGGACGGCGCCTCGGGATGAGCCTTGGGCAGCCAGCCGTGCAGCGGAATGATACCGGCCTTGGCGCCAAAGCCAAAGAAGGCAAGCACGAAGCACACGGATGCGACCGCGGGGCTAAACTGCGTGGCGCGGAAATCCGCAAAGGCAAACGAGCCACCGGCGAAGTTGGTCATGGTGAGGAAGCTCGCCATGATGAGCACAAAGCCCACGTGCGCGATCACAAAGTAGAGCCAACCGCCGTGGATGGAGTTCTCGTTCTCCTCGATCACGACCAGGAAGTACGAGGTCAGCGACATGAGCTCAAAGGCGACCAGGAACCAAAACACGTTGTCGGCGGTGATGACGAGCATCATGGACGCCACGAAGGTGTTAAAGAAGAAGCCGGCGCGGCCCTTTTTGCCCGGGTACTCATCAAAGTAGTTGAGACCGTAGATCGAGCCGGCAAACGCGAGCACCGAGATGAGCGCCACGAACAGGCCGGACAGCTGATTGAGCAGCAGCTGGAAATGGGCAAACGGGAAGAACACGATGGTGTCGACCGACGTGACATCGCCCAGCACGGCCTGGATACCGGCCACAAACGAAAGCACCGCGGCGGCGGCGCCGATAAGGCAGCCGGCGGTCTTGGCGGCGTTATCGGCCTTGATCAGCAGAACCGAAGCGAGCGCACCGATGCACGAGACGGCAAGCGATGCGATAAACAGCGTCATGCTATCCATTGTTTACGCTCCCTTCTGCTTTCTCGGAGAGGCCCTGGGCCACAGCGGTAACGTCGACGACCGGACCGTTTTCAATCGAGCGCAGGCGCTTGGCCTCGTCGAGTTCGCGATCGGCCGCGCCGCCCATAACGGTCAGCGCCTTGGTGGGGCACGCCGCCACACAATGCGGGCCGTCCGGATCGAAGGCGCACAGGTCGCACTTGACAGCGCAGGTGTACTGGCCGGGAGCCCACGTAAGCAGGCTGCTCAGGGACTTAGGATACGAAGGCGTCGGGTCGCACATGCCTGCGACACCGGCGATAGACGTGCCATCGGGATGGATGGCTCCGAAGGGGCACGCGATGGCGCACAGCCTGCACCCGATGCACTCCTGCTCCTTGACGTGGATGCGATCGCCATCGTGCTCGATGGCATTCACCGGGCAAACCTCGGCGCAGGGGGCACCCTCGCAATGGTGGCAGGCAAGGGCGGCCGAAATACCGCCGGTCTTCACGAGCGCCAGGCGCGGCGTATCCTGAAGACCCTGCATCCGGTGGGCGTCGGCACAGGCGGACTGGCATGTTCCGCAGCCGATGCACCTCTCCGGGTTGATGTCGATGAAGCGGTTCATCCCCACTTCCTTTCAAAATAACGGGCCGGGCTCCCGAACGTACGGGACGCCCGGCCCAAAAAGCCAACGAGAACGGGACTACACGATTTGATTCACGTGCATCTCGTCGTCGAACTTGGCGGCGCCGGGCTCAACATCCTGGGGAGCGGCGGCGTCCACCAGAGCCTGCTTGAGCTCGGTGTACTGACGCTCCACCTCGCCCTCGGCCCAGACCTGGTCGGCGATAGCGTCGACCTGGCAGGCGGAGAACTTGTCCTCGGGCGTATGCGAGACCGGGTCGACCTTGTGAATGGTCAGCTCGTTGCACTTGCCGATCCACCACTGGTAGGTCATGTAGACCGTGCCCTTATTGATGCGGTCGCTCACGTCGGCGCGGCTATACACCTGGCCGCGGCGGCTGTGAATCGAGACGATGTCGCCATTCTTGATGCCGCGCGCCTGGGCGTCCGCGGGATTCATGCGGACAAAGCCGGGCTCGTCGGCAAGCAGCGCCAGCGTCTTGCAGTTGCCGGTCATCGAGCGACAGCTGTAGTGGCCGACCTCGCGGACGGTGCACAGGATGAGCGGGTACTCATCGTCGGGAAGCTCGGAGGGCGCCTCCCAATCGTGCGCCATCAGGTTGGCGCGGCCGTCCTTGGTGGTGAACTTGCCACCAGCGAACATGTCGGGCGTACCGTGGTCGTTCACATCGGTGCTCTTGACGGGCCACTGGGCGTAGCCGCCCTCGGGAGCCATCTTCTCGTAGGTCGCGCCCACAAAGTTGGGGCACAGGCTAATGCACTCGTTCCAGATCTGCTCGGTGTTGTCGTAGTGCATGGGATAGCCCATGCGCGTGGACAGGTCCGCGAAGATCTCCCAGTCGTGACGGCACTCGCCCTTGGGCGGAACGGCCGCGTCAAAGTGCTGGAAGCTACGGTCGGATGCGGTAAAGACACCCTCGTGCTCGCCCCAAGAGGTGGCAGGCAGGATGACGTCGGCGAGCATGGTCGTCTGCGTCATAAAGATGTCCTGGCAAATGAACAGATCCAGCTCGGAGAGCGTCTTGCGCATACCGGCCGAATCGGGCTCGGTCTGGACCGGGTCCTCGCCGTAGTTGTAGAAGCAGTGCACCTTGCCCTCGTCGACCAGGTGGCCCAGGTCGGTGAGCTTGTAGCCCTCCTCGAGCGGGAGCTTTTCCTCGGGCACGCCCCAAGCCTTGGCAAACTTGGCACGCACGGCGGGGTCGGTGACTTTCTGGTAGCCAGGGTACAGGTTGGGCAGCATGCCCATATCGCAGGAGCCCTGGACGTTATTCTGGCCACGCACGGGCGCGAGGCCGGAATTGGGTTTGCCGATCTGGCCGGCAACGCAGGCGATGGAGGCGATGGTGTGCACCGTCTTCAGGTTCTGCTTCTGCTGGCATACGCCCATACCCCAGCCAATGATGGCAGAGGGCTTCGCCGTGGCATACATCTCGGCAGCTTGGTGGATCAACGCGGGCTCGACACCCGTGATGTCCTGTACGGATTCGGGAGTGTAGTTCTTGATGGTCTCCCACCACTCGTCAAAGCCGTTCGTGTGCTCGGCGACGAATTCCTTGTCGTAGAGGCCATCGTTGACCAAGCAGTTGGCAAAGGCGTTGAGGAACGCGACGTTGCAACCGTTCTTGATCGGAAGGTAGATATCGGCGATACGCGCGGTTTCGATATGGCGCGGGTCGGCGACGATGATCTTGCAACCCTTTTCTTTGGCTCGCACGATACGCCTTGCGACGATGGGGTGCGAATCGGCAGGGTTATAGCCGAAGAGGAAAATGCAGCCCGCATCCTCCATACCGGGGATGGAGCATGACATGCAACCTGAACCAACCGTGTCCATCAGACCGAGGACAGTAGGGCCGTGTCAAGTACGGGCGCAGTTGTCCACGCTGTGGGTGCCGATGCACGCACGCGTAAACTTCTGCATGACGTAGTTCGCCTCATTGCCGCCGCCTCGCGAAGAGCCGGTGGTCATGACAGCGTTAGGACCATATTCGTCAATTATGGCCTGCATCTTAGATGCGGTGAAATCCAGTGCCTCGTCCCAGCTTACGCGCTCAAGATCCGCGCCCTTGGTGCGACGGATCATCGGGTGCAGTACGCGAGGAGTCAAGATCTTGGTGTCGTTGATGAAGTCGTAGCCGCTCATGCCCTTAAGGCACAGCTCGCTCTGGTTGGTGATGCCGTTGAGCGGTTCGGTACCCACGACCTGGCCGTTTTGGACCAGGAGGTTAAACTGGCAACCGGCGCCGCAGTACGGGCAGATCACTTTATGCTTCTCCATGACACCCTCCTTCCTTTCTCTGCTACCGAATGCTCGGTACTTATTTGACAATCATTGGGCCTGTTTGGCCGCCCGCTTACGCCTCGTTTTCGATGGTGGCGCGGGCACGCTCAGCAGTCAGTTCTGCCAAACGTTCCTCGTCTACCAGGGTGAGGCCCTTGGTCGGGCACGCCTCGGCACACGCCGGACCGCCGGGACGGTCCACGCACAGGTCGCACTTGAGCACGAAGCTCTTGGTCTGCGAACCCACGCGAACGTCGCCCATCAAGACGGGGACCTGCGTGGTCGCCACGCTCACGGCGCCAAAGGGGCATGCCATGACGCAGCTCTTGCAGCCGATGCAGTTGTCCTCGTTGACGCCGATACGATGGTTCTTTGGATCAAAGAACAAGGCGCCCGTAGGACAGGCCTTCGCGCACGGAGCGTCCTCGCAGTGGTGACATGCCACCGGCGCGGAGATCTCGTAGGTGCGCGTTACGCGCAAGCGAGGTGCGGCGATGTTGCCGGGAATATCGTGTGCCTCGATGCACGCCGCCATACAGGTTTGGCACCCAATGCAGCGCGAAGAATCGGCTACGACTCGTTTATTGCCCATGTTGTTCACTCCCTCCTGAATCCCATGCCGGAGAGACCCTGTCGACGTTGCCCCGGACCGCCCGTGGTCCGGCATCGACGTATCGAGCACATGCGGCGAAACAGGCACTTCGATAGAATTCCTCCAACGATATACAGGTTAAATATACGCAGTTGCAGGTGGCAAACTTGAGGATAGGCCCTGCAATACGGGTGTATTGCAGGGGTTTTGGCAGGTTGGAATTATTCTCTAGAAGCTATAAAGGTGAGTGTAATACATGCGTACATCCAAGGGAGATTTCACGCTCGCTTATAAAGGACGTAATACGTTTGTGATAAATTTCGCGCTCATTAACTTGAGTGCAATAAAGTCGTGGTTATAAGATTAGCTATTAATATCCGATGCTGTATTTGACCATTCATATTGCACGCTCATTAAGGGGGGCCAGTGATGTCATCGACTCAAAAAAAGAGCCATCCTGCAGGTGCGCATTCGCGAGGAAGACAAGCAGCATGCCGAGCATCTCTACGACGCCATGGGCACATCGCTCGCCGAAGCCGTCCGCCTATTTGTCGCGCAAAGCATTTTGATGCGCAAGCTTCCCTTTCAGCCAGTCGCCGTGCGCTCAAAGGACGGCACCGCCGCCTATGGATCGCTCAAAGCATATGGTGACCCCAATCGCCGCTCCGAGGAGCGCAATGCCTGGATTGAATACCTTGCTACAGAAAGCGACGATTCGATTTTGGGCCCCGAGGAAGTAGATATCCATGAGTAGCACCATCATCGACGAGACCGTCATCCTGCGCTACCTGCTTGACGACGACGAAGTTCTGTCCCCGCGCGCCGCCAAGGTCATCGCCACGCGCACCGCTCGCGTCTACCCCGAAATCATCACGCGTGTCGTGGTCACGCTGCGCGACGTCTATAAGGTTCCCCGCGTTGAGATTGCTACGGCCATGAGAAGGCTGCTCGATGACGTCATGGTCGACGAGCCCACCGTTGTCGCCCTTGCCATCAAACTCTTTGGCAAAACCCATATGGACTTTACCGACTGTCTGCTTGCCGCCCGTACCGCCATCTACAACGATGATGTCGTGAGCTTTGGCAAGCCCATCATCCAAGGCATGATCGATTACCGCCACAAGCGCCAAACCGCCGCCGGTGCTCGCGACCGCGCCGCCGAAGCCCGCAGCCGAAGCACCGACTCCCGCAGTCACAGCACCGACGCCACCATCGACAAGCTCCGCCACCAACCCCGCCACTAACCGACAGGCAACGGCATCGCCCGCCCCTCAGCCCCATCCCCTCCTAAGTTGCGGTGAAATACGGACTGTTTCATGCCTTTAAAGGCCTCGATAGTCCGTATTTCACCGCAACTTATTGAAGGTTGGCTGCGAACGATTTCTCTATCGGGAGTCGGCGTAGGGTTTTGTTGTCGGAATACCGTAACCGCGCATCATGGCACCGAACGATTCTACTTCGTAGGTGTCCGAGAGTTTGAAATGAATGACGTTGTGGCCCATGGCGCGAAGGTTCGCATCGCGCATGAGGGCCGCTCGATAGGTTTTTGCCGCCGCTTGCTCCGGATCATTTTGAGCTTCGTCTTCAAACTTACCCAGCCCATGCAGCTCTGCCAGCGTCCATGAGCCGTCTGGCATCTGCCAGCCATAATCTGCTAGATAATAACCAGCGTTTCCCGGTCGCGTTATCTCAACTTGAAGCTCAGGCGCGGCAACCCCAGCAAGAATCATTGCTGCTCTCGCCTCGGACTCGCCGCCATTGTCTGACCTGCCGTCCATATGCTCAAAAACGTCAAAAGCACGCGCGATGCCATGCAACCCTCGGCAATTTGCCTGCGCATATACTCGCAGCTCTTCACGTTCGACATCGTACTCGCGGGCCAAGCCATCGACATAGCCCAGCGCATAGCGAAAGGCGCTCGTTCGGGCGATATCAACAACCGTTCGATACGGATCCGTCAGCGTAAACAGACCGAGCCGCCACACTTCGCCCGCCCGCCAGCGCTTATATTCAACGAACTCATACGTATCACGCCTTGTAGACCGCGGCAGCAGCACTTGCACTTTATCCAGAAGCGTGTACGCCGAGCCGATGCCGTAGAGCAGCGCTGCCGTCGATCCGCAAAACACAGCATCAGGTTCAACGACCGCAATAGCGGATGCCAGCTGAAAGATGCGATCTTCAACCCCAAGATTATTCCAATAGACCGGATCCGCATACACGTGGTTGTAAAGACGAAGCATAAGCTCTTCCTGCATAAGCTCGCGCGCACGGCGTTCTTCCCAAGGATCAATTGTTATAAGCAGCTGTCCATCTTGATGAATTCCAAGGGCCGAGAATAGCATCCTTGCATATGACTGCGGAAAATGTTTGCCTTTATCGAGCATGGCCAACCCCATAACCATCACGGCGGAGAAAATACCATTACGCTATCGCATGCTTCCGTCCGCAGGCCTTGCCAAAAGCTGACCAAAAGCTTGACGTCGCAGGTCAGAGCTTCAAAAAATATTTCCATTCTCGGTAGACGGTCGCTACGACCCTCCCAACGGCATCAAAATCCAACCTTACAAATAGTTGCGGTGAAATACGGACTACATGGGCCATAAAAGCCGGAAAACAGTCCGTATTTCACCGCAACTTAGGAGGGGATGTGGGGTCCCCGGCATGTATATGAAAACGGCTCTGGCACCAAAAGGAGCCAAAGCCGTTAAAGATATCCTATGGAGCGGGCGACGGGAATCGAACCCGCGTCATCAGCTTGGAAGGCTGGGGTTCTACCATTGAACTACGCCCGCAAGATATGGTCGGGACGACAGGATTTGAACCTGCGACATCCTGCTCCCAAAGCAGGCGCGCTACCAAACTGCGCCACGTCCCGAAGGTGTTGAGCAGCTAAGGTCTAAACCTTGCGTGTCCCAAAGCGAAGGAAATTATAGGGGAGACTCCCCGCCTGTGCAAGCGCAGAAACCCTAGCTCCTCGAATGAGCGACAAACTTGCTATGAACCAGACCAATCACAAACGCCACCACAGCAACCGGTGCCCACGCAGCACCGATATCTGCCAGCGGCAACGCATCGAACGGTAGCCACGCGCCAGCAAAGAACGCATCGCGGATCGAAGTGATTACGCTCTGCACCGCGACAACACCGCCGACCCAGACCCACACCTGCGGATGAGCGTCGCAAAAGCCGTGCACCAGGCCCATCAGTACCAGCACGATGGCAACGGGATACAAGGCGTTGAGCATGGGCACCGAGAACATAAGAATCACGTCGAGGCCCACGTTGGAAAGCACGCACGAAAACGCCGCGAACACAAAGGCGAGAACCGCAAAGGGACGGCGCATGGCCTCCTCGGAGGCCTCCGCTCCCCCTTCGACCACATACGTCTCGCAGAAGTAGCGCGAGCAGCAGCTGATGAGGCCGATGCACACG
The DNA here is from genome assembly GCA_048478035.1 of Collinsella aerofaciens. Lineage (GTDB taxonomy): Bacteria > Actinomycetota > Coriobacteriia > Coriobacteriales > Coriobacteriaceae > Collinsella > Collinsella aerofaciens_CN. Next base: position 41,600 of record DBGBCW010000017.1, read on the forward strand.
TTCATGCAGGCGAGGAAGAAAATCGCAAAGACCACGACCGTGCCGACAAGACCAAAGTGCATAGAGGCCGAACGGGCGAGGATGGCGGCGCCGTTGGTGACATCGGGCATAACCGTGCCGAGCTGCATGCCGGCAAGCGCCAGACCGCAGTAGATGACGGCCATGAGTGCGCCGGCGATCACACCGGAGCGCGAAATCTCAAAGGCCACGCGATTGTCATCGGTAACACCCAACTCGTGGATGGTCTCGGCGATGATGATGCCGAAGGCGAGCGACGCGAGCAGGTCCATGGTCTGATAGCCAGTCAGAAAGCCCTGCACGGCGGCGCCTGCATCGTAAGGAGCCTGAGGCGCGGCAGCCGGTCCCAGCGGCGAAATCACGGCAGCACCCACGACCAGCACAATGAGCGCAATGAGCGCGGGGCCCGTAATGCGGCCGAGCACGCGTGTGATGACACCCGGGCGCAGCGTGAGCGCAAACGCGACGACAAAGAAGCTAACGGCAAACACCAGGCGAGCCGTACCGAGCGAGACGCCCTCGGGCAGCAGCGGCACCAGCATCTCGAAGGCCGTGGAGCTCGTGCGCGGAATAGCCAGGCACGGGCCGATGGCCAGATACACCGCCGCGACAAAGAACTCACCGAACTTGGGGTGCACGCGGCCGGCAAGCTCACGCGCCGTTCCGGCGAGCGCTACGGCGATAAAGCCCATAACAGGCAGGCCGATGGCAGCAATCAAAAAGCCAATCATGGCAAGTGGCGTGGCGGTACCGGCCTGAAGTGCCAGCAACGGCGGAATGATGAGGTTACCGGCGCCAAAGAGCATCGAGAACAGCGCAATGCCGACGGTAACGACATGGTCGGAGCGCAGGCCGCGCGGGGCGGATGAGGCCATAGGCACACCTTTCGGGTCGAAACAAAAACGGGACGGGCAAAAACACCCGTCCCGCAAGTATATACGCTCTAGCAGGCTAAATCGCGCAAAGCGTCAATCGCGGTGTCGACTTCCTTGTCCGTGTTGAAATACCCAAACGAGAAGCGAACGACACCCTGGCGTTCGGTCCCGAGCGCGCGGTGCATGAGCGGAGCGCAATGGGCACCGGGGCGCGTGGCAATCCCCCACCCTTGCATGAGCGCGTCCGAGATCTCGGCCGAATCGATATCGCCCACGTTGAGTGAGACGATCGCCGAGCGCACGGGCTGATCAAACGCACCGTAGAGCTTGATCTCCGGGATTTCGCGCACGCCAGCGAGAAAGCGATCCGCCAGTGCTCGCTCGTGTGCCGCGATCGCCTCGACTCCGCCTTGGGCCTCGATAAAGTCGAGGCCTGCGGAAAGGCCCGCGATGCCGTGGCCGTTGAGCGTGCCCGCCTCAAGGCGCGTGGGCCACTCAAGCGGCTGCAGCGCATCGAAGCTGTGCACGCCCGTGCCGCCCATGGCCCACGGCCACACGTCAATGCCCTCCGCCACGGCCAGCCCGCCGGTCCCCTGCGGACCCATGAGTCCCTTGTGGCCAGTAAAGCACACCACGTCGAGCCCCATGGCCTGCATATCGATATGCGCCGTGCCGGCAGACTGCGAGGCATCGACGATCACCAGCGCGCCGGCCGCATGGGCCATGGCGGCCACGCGCGCAATGTCGACCTCATTGCCGGTCACATTGGAGGCGTGCGTCACCACTACGGCACGCGTGTCAGGCGTCACCAGCCGCTCGAGCTCGTCGTAGTCGAGCGCGCCGCTCGCATCGCAGCCCGCATGCTCAACGGTCACGCCCCGCTCTACCGCCAGGCGGTTAAGCGGACGTAGCACGGAGTTGTGCTCGAGCACCGTCGTGACCACACGGTCGCTGGGGCACACCACCCCGTTGATGGCGGTGTTGAGCGCCGCCGTAGAGTTGGGCGTAAAGCACACATGGTCCGCCCTCGGGCAACCCAAAAGGCGCGCGAGCTTGGCGCGGCAACCGTGAATCGTACGAGCGGCATCGAGGGCACCCGACGTGGCGCCGCGTCCGGCATTGCCGAGCGAGCACATCGCCTGCGTCACGGCATCGATGACCGTCCGCGGCTTGTGCATGGTCGTCGCCGCGTTATCCAGGTAGATCATCGCACGACCTCCCACATATCAATCACCGTAAAGTCCTCGGTGGGAACGCCCGCCGCGGCGAGTTCGCCGCGCAGCAGTTCCTCATCGGCAGGCAACGCCTTCCACGCCAGACCGCAGCCGGCAGCGACCTCCCCGGGTACGGGAATCGTTCGCCCGGGAAGACCGCGCTCAATGCACAGGGACTCGCAGCCCATGGCGGCCGCCGTGGTGGGAAACGTGATGACAAGCGCCGGGCGCTTCTCCCTCATGGCAACTCCAACCAATACGCTACGGGCGCACGACGCGCACGGCCTGCTCCATCTTCTCCACAATCACGTACATATTCGTGACCTCGCCCACCGCGAGCTGGTCCTTAATGCCATAGTGATCGAGGCAGGTACCGCAGGTGAGAATCTCGACACCCTGCTCGGCCAGACCCTTCAGGTCGTCGAGCACCGGCGAGCCCTCGACGGTGAGCTTGGCGCCGCCGTTGTAGAACAGCATGGTCGCGGGCAGCTCCTCCTGCTGCGTCACGGCAAAGATAAACGCCTTCATGAGCTTGTGGCCCAGCTCGTCGTCGCCACGGCCCATGCAGTCGGTGTAGACGGAAATGACGAGCTTGCCCTTGCCGGCGCTGGCATCACAGAAGGCAGCGCCATCCTGCTCGGGATCGGCCACGGCAACGGCGCCAGAGGTCGCCACGGTCACGTGCCACTCGGCGTCAGAAACCTTCTCGACCGAGGCCGTGCAGCCTTTCTCCTGCGCCATCTTGGAAATGTTCTTGACGGCGGTCTCATTATCGACCGAGGTCACGACGGCGCCCTCGCCATCGAGCTGCTTCAGGGCTTTGAGCGTCTTGACGACGGGCAGCGGGCAGGCATCGCCCATGGCATTGACTTCAATTTTGGTAGACATAGCTTTTCCTTTCGAAAGAACCGTTCTAGAGAACGGTAAACAGTTACATAAACGTGCGGGCTAGCGAACAACGTGGACGGCAGGACCGCCTGGCACCGACTCGCACACGCGACCGACGACGGCGGCAATACGTCCTTCGGCATGCAGACGGCGCGCAAGCTCATCCACATCGGCAGCAGGTGCCGCGATAAGCAGGCCACCAGACGTCTGCGGGTCGTACAGCGCGTCGAGCATGCCCGGCTCAAGGTCCTCGTCGGCCGTCACGCGCGGGCCAAAGAAGTCCTGGTTGCGGTAGGAGCCCGCGGGGATAATGCCCAAACGCGCCATGTCGAGCACCTGGTCAAAGAGCGGCACCGCCCCCGACGCAAGCTCAATCTGCACGCCCGAGCCCTCGGCCATCTCGCACGCATGCCCGATCAGGCCAAAGCCCGTGATGTCGGTGCAGCCGTGAAGCTCAAGTCCCTCGGCCAGACGAATCGGAGCCTCGTTGAGGGTGCGCATCGAGTCAAACATGGCTGCGGCCTCGTCCTGCTCGATGAGCTCGCCCTTAATGGCCGTGGTGATGATGCCCGAGCCAACCGCCTTGGTCAGCAGTAACGCATCGCCCACGCGCGCGCCGCTGTTGGCGAGCATGCGGTCGAGCGCGACAAACCCGCTCACGGAAAGGCCGTACTTGGGCTCGTCGTCGTTGATGGTGTGACCGCCCGCGGTGGAGCAACCCGCCTCGACGCACTTGTCGGCGCCGCCCGCCAGAATCTGACCGGCAACCTCAACGCCCAGACAGCTCGGGATGCACAGCAAGTTCATGGCATGGCTCGGCCGCCCGCCCATGGCGTAGATGTCCGACAGCGAGTTTGCCGCGGCGATCTGGCCAAACAAAAACGGGTCGTCGACCATCGGTGGGAAGAAGTCGATGGACTGCACGAGACCCAAGTTATCGCCAACGCGAAAGACGCTCGCATCGTCGGAGGTATCGAACCCCACGAGCAAGTTGTCGTTATGCACATTGGGTAAATCGCCCAGGACCTGGGCGAGGGCTCCAGGAGCCAACTTAGCGGCTCAACCGCTCGCGGCAGTCATAGACGTGAGCTTAATCTGATCGTCAGCCATCGATACCTCCTCTCATCGGTCAATCATTTTCTCCCAGTATACGCATGAATGCGAGCCTGCGGCGGATGCATTAATTGAGCGCCTGTGCGCGAATCGCCGCGCCGATGGCACCGGCAAAGCGAGCCTGGGGCGAGGTGGTCACCGGCGACCCCAGCAGCTCGCCCAACCGCTCCACCACGAAGGCGTTCTCGCACAGGCCACCGGTCAGGTAGTACGGGGCGCCCGCGGCCTGCCCGGCCATGGTCGCCACGCGCGAGACCACGCTGTCGATCACGCCACGCGCAATGTTCTCGCGCGGCTCACCGCGACCGATCAGGCTGATAACCTCGCTTTCGGCAAACACCGTGCACATGCTGCTGATCTTGGTGGGCTCGCCGGAACGCGCCAGGTCAGCCATCTGCTGCTGGGAAATGCCTAGGCGGTCGGCCATGATCTCCAAAAAGCGCCCCGTACCGGCAGCGCACTTGTCGTTCATGGCGAACTTGGCCACGCGGCCACTTTTAAGCTGAATGACCTTGGTGTCCTGGCCGCCCACGTCAATCACCGTGCCGTGATCGCCAAACAGGCGCACGGCACCGGTACCGTGGCAGGTGATCTCGGTCACGACCTTGTGCGCATAGGGCACGGCGACACGGCCGTAGCCAGTCGCGACCACGCGCACGTCGTCGGCAGCCACGTCATAACCCGCCGCTGCCAGTGCCTCGCGCAGCCGCTCGGAAGCATCGACCGAGGAGAACCCGGTTGGCTGCACGCACGTCCACGCCACCGAACCCTCCCCGTCGACCACAGCAGCCTTAGCCGCCGTAGACCCGATATCGATCCCGATCCCTATCATGGCTCTCTCCCAATCAGCAAGAAAATCAAACGATCAGACACTGCTGCAACAACGGCCCTCTGGCGTCTGAGGTGCCCGAGATTCCGAGCGACAAGCCCGACGAAGCGTACTCAAGGTACGCGAGGAGGGTTGGAGCCGGAAGGTCGGGTGCCTCAGACGTCAGAGGGTTTCGATAAAGGCGGCGATGCGCGTCTCGATCTGGCCCATGTCGCCGTTGCTGTAGTCGGTCTCGATCTTCATATACGGAATGCCCGCACCCTCGACGGCCTCCTGCATGCGTGCACTCTCCACGTTAAAGGTGTGGCACGCCTGGAGCACGCTCTCCACTACGCCATCGACGTGATACTTCTCGCACATGGCCAGCGTGTTTTCCATACGACCGTCGTTGGGCGTCATGACCGAGCAGTTGATATCCAGATAGCGGTCGGCGATGGCGCGCAGAATGTCGGGAGCCTCCGGGTCGATCATCATGGCCGCCGTGCGCTCGCCCGAGCAGTCGTCCATGCACACGACCACACCGCCGTTGGACTCGATAGTACGGCCGATCTTGTTGATCACGCCGCCCACCGGGCAGCCGGTGATCAGAATGCGCTTGGCGTCTGCCGCGACCGGGCGCTCACCCGCGTCGTAGGTCTCGCGCAGCTTGGCAACCTTTTGCTCCAGCTGCTGCGTATAGGCCTCGATATCAAAGCTGAACGTACCGGCAAACATGGTGCTCATCAGATCGACGCCGCTCATGGCCGCCGGCTGGTTGGCCTGCAGCGCAAACATCTCGAGCTGGGCCGCACGCAAGCGGTTGCGACGACGGACGGCAGCGCGCAGATCATCGTCGGTAATCGCGATGCCGTAGAAGTTCTCGAGCTCCTCCTTGAGCAGGCGGCACTCCTCGTACCAGCCTTCACGCTCGTAGGCGCGATCGCGACCCTGCGGCAGGTGCAGAATGTGCGTACGCTTGAGCTCGTTGAGTAGCTCGTACATCTTCTTCTTGCCGTCGCAGGTGGTCTCACCGATGATCATGTCGCTAAAGTACGTAAACGGGCACTTTTGCGAGTAGGCAAAGCCGTACGTCGACTTGATGAGCGGGCAGAGGTTTGCCGGCAGCACCTTCTCGGCCTCAGGAATCACCTCGTCAGACGTACCACACAGAGCGACACTTGCGGCCCCCGCAGCATCGATAATCTCGAGCGGCGTATAGCTGCACAAAAAGCCGACCAGGCGATTACCCGCCTGCTTATAATCCTTGACGCGAATAAACGCCGCCTTGCGCTGCTCGTTGAACTCCTCAAACGTGCTGGGCAACGGCTGCTCAATATTTTCCGACATATAACTCCTAAACCTTTTAACCAACCAAGGAAACGGCTTTCCCAGGTGCCCGAGGTTGCCGTGAAAGAGACGCGCCGCGTACTTTGGCACGCAAGCGACGGTTTGAACGGCAAGATCGGGTGCCTGGAGAAGCCGCCGGGACGGATACCCCTAAATGGTTTCCAAGAAAGCTTCAATGCGCGTCTGCAGCTGACCGGCATCCTCGCCGGCGTAGTCGGTCGTGATGTGCATAAACGGAATGCCTGCCTCCTCGGCGGCCTTCTCCACGGCAAACGACTCCATCTCGTAGAGCGTGCAGAACTGCAGAGCCACGTCGACGATGCCGTCGGCATGAAGGCCCTTGGCCATCTGGACAATGTCCTTCATACGCTGATCGTTGGGCGTAAAGACGGCGCAGTTGATCTTGAAGTAGCGCTCGGCGATGGCGTCGAGCATCTCGTCGACCGTCTCGCCGGACTCGTCGACCAGGTCCTTGTAGTAGCGCGAGCCCGTGCAGGACTCCTCGCCGACCACAACGCCGCCGGCCTTCTCGATGAGGTTGAACAGCTTCCAGTTGGGCACGGCCATGGGCGTGCCGGTGTACAGGATGCGCTTGGTCCCCTTGGGCGCCACGCCCTCGCCGGCCTCGACACGCTGCTCGCACTCAGCCGCCATATCGTTGATGGCGCCGGTCAGACGCGGCGTGTCGTCTATAAAGGCGGCCTGAACGGTCAGCAGGCTGTCGAGACCGCTGATGGGTGCCGGGTCGGCAGCGCGCGTGGCAGCGAGGCGCTGCAGGGCGCGACGCTTCTCATTGACGGCGTGGATGGCGGCCTTCAGACGCTCGGGCGTAATCTTGACGCCACACTCTTCCTCGATCTTGGCGGCGAGCTTCTTGACCTCGGCCTTCCAGGTCACGAGCGTCGACTCGTCGTGTACGTTGGGAATATCCATGACGTACATGTCCTTTTGCGTGGCAAAGAACTCGTAGGCCTTCTTCTTGCCATCGCAGGTGTTCTCGCCCACCACCAGGTCGCTCGACTCAATGTAGGGGCAGACCTCGCCCAGCTTAAAGCCGGCAAAGCTCTTGATAAGCGGACAGGTGTTGCGCGGCAGGTGCTCCTCGACCTTATCGGTTGCCCAATCGGCACCCGAGCACAGGCCCACGGGAATGCCGTCACAGGCAAGCACGATCTCCTCGGGCACGTACACACAGAATGAGCCGACGATCTTGGTGGCCTCGCCGGCCTCCTTCTTGTCGAGCATCTCCTTAATACGGCCGCTGTGGATGTTGGTGGCCACAAAGTCCAGGTAGGACGTGGACTTGGGGCGATTGTTCTGCGTCAGGAACATGTCGCCGTACATCTGGCCCACGGCGCCCAGCAGCATGTCGTGATCGGCAAGATTCATGCCGAGGCTCTCCCACATCGGATGGAAATCAAATTCTTCAGCCATAACGGTTCCCCTCTCGAACCAAAAATGAATAGCTACGGTATTGCTGCACGGTGGGTGGCGAAAACCCAGCCGCGCCTAAACCCGGAATTTTGGGGAACCTGCTTTGCGGTCGATTATTTAGTTGTGCGTCGTCTCTCCCGGAGCCGTGAACATACCTGCTCATATGCGGCTCCGAGCCATATACAGGGCGCGCGCGGCAACGCGACGCGAATATGTCATCTGCAGCACCGGCGCACCCTCCTTTTCTCGTCGAAGGTAACTATATCAACGGTTGTCGTCCAGACGAACACCGTTGACATTCGTACGACAGCGTCGTGTGCCGTCGTTTAATAAATAATTATCTTGATTGATAAGAGTTTGTCATCTCTCATTCGACGAACGACAAAAACAAAGCCGCCGAGGCTTATATCCCCGACGGCATTACTCGGCGCTATCGACAAACCAAATGGATCCTGCTGGCATCAAAATGCATGCGCAGCGTCTCGCCTGCTTGCGGTAGCTCGTCGACAGGCATGCCCACTTTGTTGACCTTCCACTGCAGACGCGTGGGCGCATCGGCCCGCGGCGCATCCAACAGCACCAGGCGCTCAAAACGCGAATCGCTCACGCGCGCCACGTGCAGGTCGTAGCTGTTGCGACCCCGCTCAGCACGATTGTCAACATGGAAGTAGCTTGCGCGAATGCCCAGGTACACCACATTATCGGGAACCTCGCGGCCCACGTTAAAGGTCATGTCCCAGTCGAGGGCTTCAACTTCTTCGTCGCCGATCTTGCGCGCCCGGCTTGTATTCTTGCAGCACGTCAGGCGCAGCGCCGCCAGCGTCTGCGGGCGGCGGACCACGTCCTCAATGGAGCCGATCTCCTCAACATGCCCGTCGTGCATCACGCAGATACGCTGGCACAGGCGGCACGCTTCGTCGATGTCGTGGCTCACGTAGAGCACGGTGCGGTTGCATACATCGAACAGGTCGAGCATGTTCTGCTCGAGTGCGCTCTTAAGATAGGAATCGAGCGCGCTCATGGGCTCGTCGAACATAAAAATGCCCGGATGCGCCGCCACCATACGGGCAAGCGCCACGCGCTGCTGCTGGCCGCCCGAGAGACGCGCGGGATAGCGGTCGGCGAAATCGGTCAGGCCAAAGATGCCCAGATAGCGTTCGGCGAGCTTTTTGCGCGCGGCGGCGTCGCCCGCGTCCTTTACACCGGCGCACACGTTATCGGCCACCGTCATGTTGGGAAACAGCTGATAGTTTTGGAACAGCAGGGCACACTTGCGCTCCTGGGGCGACAGGTTGATGCCCGCCGCCGAGTCAAAAAAGGTCACGCCGTTGACAACGATCTTGCCCTCGTCGGGGGTCTCCACACCGGCAATGCAGCGCAGTGTACAGCTCTTGCCACAACCCGAGGCGCCCAGCAGCGCCACACGCTCCTCGCCGGCCTCAAGCTGCATGTCGAGCATAAACCCCGGAAAGCGCTTTTTGATATCCAGGACAAGCGACACGGCCTATCGACCTCCCTTCGAGACGGCGTCATCGCGCATGAGCTCGGCCAGCGCCTCGCGATCGATACGCAGCGCATCGCCGCCGACTGGGTCGAGCGAATCGGCCTGGCCACCCAGCTGCTTGGCCTGCTTGCGCTCCGCACGGGAAAGGCCCCGCTCGCGGTACTTTTGCGAATGAGCGGTGTACATATTGATGAACAGAATGACCAGGAAGCTGAACGCAATTACGACCACGACCCAAAAGAGGGCCACCGACGTGTTGCCGCCCATCCACTCAAAGTAGATGGCGATGGGGATGGTCTGGGTAATGCCGGCGTAGTTGCCCGCAAAGAACAGGGTGCAGCCAAACTCGCCCATGGCACGCGCGAAGGCGAGCACCGTGCCGGCGGCAATCGAGGGCCAGCCAAGCGGCATCATGAGCTTGGCAAAGATGCGACGTTCGGACCATCCCAAGGTTCGCGCGGCGTCGAGCATCTGCGTGTCGAGGCTCTCGAAGGCTCCGAGCGCCGTGCGGTAGACCAGGGGAAACGACACCACCACGGCGGATATCACCGCCGCGGGCCACGTAAAGACGATCGAGATGCCATGCGCGATAAGCCACCGACCGACCCCGGTCGATCGACCAAACAGCATGAGGAGCAGAAAGCCGCAAACCGTGGGCGGCAGCACCATAGGGATGGTAAAGACCGAGTCGAGCAGGCCCTTGATACGGCTCGTAGTACCCATGGTCTTCCATGCGGCAAACAGGCCCAGCGCAAAGGAGATCAGCAGGGCGAGGCCGCTCGTTTTGATAGACACCCAAAACGGACGATAGTCGATGTCGCCCAAAAAGGAGGCCAAGGAGGTCAAGGGGCCCTGCTCATCCCGCAACACGACAGACGATGCCTCTACCATTTGAGCGCTATCAAGCCAACGCGCGCCGCCCTTGGCATCACCCGAGGCTGATGCAATCACCACATAGCGGTCCCCATCCGCACCGCGCTCGTCAAAGCTATAGGTATACCCGCCGGCATCAAACGTTGTTTCCGCCGTGACATACCAAGGAAGATCCACGTCCCCCAGCTGCGCACCTCCCATGCAGTTTGCGCTGTCGAGCTCACAGACGAGGGCCTTGAGACCCGATACGCACTCGTTGTCCTGCGGATCCAACCCATACTTCTCGACCGCCTTGGGCGATATCCACACCACAACGCGATCGGCGGCAGGCGCCACTACAAGGTCCACGTCCTCGTCAACGGGAAACCGGTAGCCCTCAGGCTGGCCCTCCATGGCACGAGCGGTCCCCTTGGCCAACCGCTCAAAACCTTCGATCCCATAGGAAAGCCCATGAGCGGTCGCAGCAACCTGGGCCCCGTGCTCAGCGTCCCCGGCAAACGCAAATCCCGGCACCCAGCAAAGCGCGAAGGTCAAAGCACAGGCGACAAGCATGCGGAATCTATTAAGCACGAAAAGCTCCAAGCGAATACAAGGACGAAGTGAAAAACAAAACGATGGAATTATCGCGCCAAGCCGCACTACGCGGAAAGCTCAAAGCCGTACTTGGCCCAAATCTTCTGGGCCTTCTTGTTGGTCAGGCAGAAGTCGATGAACGCCTTGGCCTTGTCGGCGTGCTCGGAGCTCTCGGCAACGGCACCCGGGTACACGATGGGCTTGTGCGAGTCCTCGGGGCACACAAAGGCTTCCTCGATGCCGTCGTAGCGGAAGATGTCGGAGCTGTAGACAAAACCAGCCACGCAGTCGCCCGTAGAGACGTAAGACGCAGCAGTGCCGACCTTGTCGGCCAGGGCCACCTTGTCGGCGATCTCGGGAGCATACTCGCCGTCGTCGCCCTCGGTACCGGTGTAGAGGCCCACGGAGGCCAGGGCCTGGTTGGCGTACTTGCCGGCGGGGACGGTCTTGGCGTCGCCAATGGCAATCTTACCGTCCAGATTCGCGACGTCGGCGATGGCCTCGACCTTAGTATCGGAGCCCTCGGCGCGAATGATCACGAGGTCGTTGACGAACATGTCCTCACGCGTGTCGGCATCGACGAGCTCGGCGGCTTCGGCGTCGTCCATGGTGCCCTTGGAGGCCGTGATGAGCACGTCGACGGCGGCACCGGCACGCATCTGCTCAACGAGGTCGCCGGAGGCCTTAAACTGCGTGTCGGCAAAGGTGGTGCCGGTCTGCCCGGTGTAGAGCTCCTGAACCTCGGGCAGGGCCTTCTCGAGCGAGTTGGCGGCAAAGACCTGCAGCTCGACAGCTTTCTTGGAAGATGCCTTAGCAGAACCGGCATCGGATCCGGCCGGCTCGGACGTCTTGCTGCCCGAGCAACCGGCAAGACCAAGGCCGGCAGCGGCGACAGCAGAAAGTGAGACGAATCCGCGGCGAGAAACCAAATCGAACATATTCAACCCTTTCGGATCTTGTGCCCGGGTACCCCACCGCGGGCTTTAATCTGCAATCAGATTATACTTCTGCGCGAATAATGATTATGAGAAATTATTCTCTCCAGAGAATATAGTTTCAAGTTACCGTGCACCTCGGTGTCGCTTCGGCGGAAAACAAAAGCGGAGCGACCGATAAGGTCGCCCCGCCGCAGGTAAACCGCTTAGTTGGTATGTCCGCCGCCCGCTGTCATCTGAGCCGCATGCTCCAGCTGGTCTGCTATGGCCTCCCAGCTTTCGCGGGCGGCCTTCGTAGAACCGGGAAAGTTTACGACAAGTGTATGACCTCGTTGCACGCAAATAGCGCGCGAGAGCATGGCGCGGCGCGTCTTGGTCATCGAGTACGCGCGAATCGCCTCTGCAATACCCGGCACATCGCGGTCGCAGACGGCACGCGTCGCCTCGGGCGTCACATCGCGCATCGAAAGCCCCGTGCCGCCGCAGGTGAGCACGACATTGGCGTGGCACTCATCGGCGGCTTCCACAATGGCATCACCAATCTCGCTGACGTCGTCGCGCACGACCACATGTGAGGCGACCGTCCAGCCCTGCGCCTCGATAAGTTCCTCGAGTGCAGCTCCAGCCTCGTCCTGGGCAAGATCGCGCGTATCCGAGCACGTCACAATCGAAATCTTCAGCTCCATAGCATTCCTCCTACAACACCGTTCCCTCGGGCAGGTCGACACGCACGACATCCACGACGTCGCCTGCCTTGAGCTCACACGGTCCTTCGTCAATACGCAGCAGACAGTTGGCACGCTGCATCGTGCCGAGCAGCGCCGAATTCTGCGTCTTGGCCTCGGTCACCAGCAGCTCATCGGTCTCGGGGTCGCGCAAAACCGTGGCGCGATCGAAGAAGCGTCGGTCCTGGCGCTTTTTCACACCGTGGGTAAGAACCGCTCGCTGCACGGGGCGCGCCCCCTCGGCAAAACCACGCATCTTGCGAATCGCCGGGCGCGCGAGCATCTCAAAGCCCACATACGCCGCGGCCGGATTGCCTGAAAGCCCCAGGTAGGGCTTACCCCCGAGCAAGCCAAACGTGATGGCCTTGCCCGGACGCATCGAAATGCGGTCAAACAGCACCTCGCCCTCGCGCCGGACGAGTGCCGTCACGTAGTCGTAATCGCCCGCCGAGGCGCCACCGCTCGTAATGACAAAATCGCACTCCTGCACGGCGCGATGCACCAGTTCGGCAATCGCCTGCTCATCGTCGGGCGCAATGCCGTAGAACACGGGCTCGGCTCCTGCATCGAGCGCCTCGGCCATCAACGCCGAGGAGTTGGAGTCGCGAATCTGCCCGCGCGCCGGCACGTTACTCGGTGCGACCAGTTCCGTGCCCAGCGAGATGATGCCCACACGCGGGGCAGCGTGCACCTTCACGCTCGCGTATCCGGCGCTTGCCAGCAGACCCGCGCCCGCCGGAGCCACGACCTCGCCGGCGCGCATCACAGCATCGCCGGCATGGGCCTCCTCGGCGGCAGAGCGAACGTTCTCCCCTACCTTGGTCGGCGCCGAGAAGCGAACGTGCGAGCCCTCGTTGCCATCGCCGTCAAGCACGTCGACGATCTCGTATTTCACTACGGCGTCAGCACCCTCGGGCACCGGCGCGCCCGTCATGATGCGGACGGTCTCGCCCGTGCCGACCACGCCCTCAAAGACATGGCCCGCTGCCTCGTGTCCGATAACGTCGAGCGTCACCGGCGTCTCACCAGACGCCTGCGCCAAGTCCGCCGAGCGCACGGCATATCCGTCCATAGCGCTGTTGGCAAACGGCGAGATGTCGATATCGGCCACCGCGTCCTCGGCCAAGGGAAGACCGGCGGCCTGCCACACGGGAATCTCGACGAGATCGGTCGGAGCAACGTGCGACAGAACGATCGACTGCGCGTCCTCCAGCGGAATGAGTTTCTCTGCCATATGCACCTCTTTAATGCCACGGCGCACAACAGGGACGCCGATTCTTTATGCTTGTCTCAGTATAATCCCCCGACGCGCGACCGCGATTTGGCCTGTACCCGCAAATACACCTGTCGGCCGCAAGCCGCGAAACAGAATGGAAAGCAACCCACCGGCTCGTCGCGCTTGCCACGTTTTATAATGCTTGCGTTGCAACCTAAAAGAGGAATATATGGCTCATAACAACAAACCCGAAAGCGCAAACGAAGCGCAGGATCATTCCCAGCCGCTCGACGATGGCGGCTTTTTCTCCCTTAGCGACGTCATCATGGCCGGCAGGCGTCAACTCACCCGCTCCGAGCAGCTCTTGGCCGCCGACACACGCCGCAACGCCCGCAACCTGTTTGCAAGCGCCAAACTGCTCGCGCTCGTCGTCATCGTCTCGCTCGCCATGGGTGTTGCCGCTTGGGCATTTTTGGCCTCGCTGAATATCGCGACCGATTATCGCGAGCACCACGTGTGGATTTACGCGTTGCTTCCCGTTGTGGGCGTTGCCACCGCATGGGTGTACAAAAACCACGGCCTTGCCGCCAAACGAGGTAACAACCTGGTCATCGACTCCGCCCTGGGCACACGCCTTATCCATATGCGCATGGCCGTCCTCACCTTCGTCTGCTCCACACTCACGCACCTAACAGGCGGATCGGCCGGCCGCGAGGGCGCCGCGGTGCAGATTGGCGGCACCATCGCCAGCAACATCTCGAGCCTCACCCACCTCAAAAAGCATGACCACCACGACCTCATGCTCGCCGGCATCTCGTCGGCCTTTGGCGCCGTATTCGGTTCACCCCTCGCCGGAGCCTTCTTTGGCATGGAGATGTGCTTTATCGGCAAGATCGACTACACCGCGGGCATCTACTGCCTGGTCGCCTCGTTTACCGGCTACTTTACATCACTTGCCCTGGGTACCGAGTACGAAGCGAATGTCATCGCCAGCGTTCCCGCTATGACGCCCACAACGGTCGTCATCGTTGTTATCAGCGCCATCATCTTCGGTCTGACGGCACGCCTCTTTGCCTGGTCGGTTCGAACCGTCAAGAGCCTGTACGGTCGTTTTATCACCAACTATATTGCTCGCGCACTCGTGGGCGCGCTCGTAGTGCTCGCGGCCTACGCGATGCTCGACGCCTGGAAGTATGCCGGCCTTGCCACCTGGCTCTCGGGTGCCGGGTTCGCCGGTAACACGACCCTTGCCGACGCAGCCATCAAGCTCGTGGTGACGGCGCTCACCCTGGGCGCCGGCTTCCAAGGAGGCGAGGTCACGCCCCTGTTTGGTATCGGTGCGGCGCTCGGCGGCTGGATCGGTTGCCTCGTCGGAATCGACCCCAGCTTTCTGGCAGCGCTGGGTATGCTCGGCGTGTTCTGCGCCGGCCTCAACGTGCCCATCACCACCTGCATGATGGCCATCGATCTGTTCCACGGCACGGCCGCCGGGTTCTTTGTCATCGTGGCCTTTATCAGCTATCTCGTCGGCGGCCACCGCGGCGTGTACCCCGCCCAGCGCATTATCTCACCCAAGCGTCGTTCGCTTATTGTGGATGAGGGCGGTACGGTAGCGGATGCTATCGAGCGCCACAACGACCTGATAGAGTAGACGTAAGTATTCGCCGTGCAGCCACAATCGGGGGCAATTCGACCTGAGCGCGACCGCACCGTCACGTCATACGCCGGGAGTCGCCCCATGCACGTAACTGATTTTGGCCGCACGCTCATCATCGCCAACCCCGCCGCCCAGTCGGGTGCGGCGCGCGAGGTCGCTGAGCGCCTGCAGCGCTTTTTGGACATGACCGCGCGCGCATCCCAGTTTGACTTGGTGCTGACCGAACGCGCGGGGCATGCCAAGGAGCTTGCCGCACAGGCTCAGGGCTACCGCACGGTTATCGCACTCGGCGGCGACGGCGTGATCCACGAGGTCGTCAATGGCTTGATGGCGCAAGAAGAGGCGATTCGACCGGCGCTTGCCGTCCTGCCCGTAGGCTCCGGCAATGATTTTGCCCAAACACTCGGCATCGACGATTTCTCCGGCAAGGATTTTGGCGCGCTGCTCACCTGCGAGCTGCAGCATCAGGACATCGGGCGCATTCGCTCGTGGAGCCCTGCAAGCGGCAGCGGCGAGGCTGCCGCTGAGTACTACGACCAGACGCTTTCGGTCGGCATCGATGCCGCCATCGGCCTTGGCACCACCGAGCTGCGCAAAAAGACGGGCCTCGCCGGCGCTCCGCTCTACACTCTTTCGGGACTTGAGCAGTTTGGCCTGCGCTATCGCAACTACCCCATGACCGTCAGCTTTGACGGCGCGCCCGCCGAGCGCGTAAGGGCGATTATCATGGCGATTCAGCTGGGCCCCACCTATGGTTCGGGCTATCGCATCTGCCCCGACGCCGACCCGTGCGACGGCATACTCGACGTCTGCTACGCCTGCGGTCCCGTCCCTCGTGCGGTTGCCCTGCCCATGTTTCTTTCGGCCAAGGACGGCCACCATACCAAGCTGCCGCCGGTTCGCATGCGTCGTTGCCGTCATGCCGAGCTCACGTTCGAGGAGCCCGACTACCCCATCCAAGCCGACGGCGAGCCCGTTGTCGCCTCGCGCATCGAGGTCGACGTCCTCGGTGGAGCCCTCCACGTCTGGCGCCCCACCCGCTAACCCCACCTAAGTTGCGGTGAAATAGGGACTGCTTATGCAGCTAAAGCCGCAAAACAGTCCCTATTTCACCGCAACTTATGAGGAGGCTATTCGTCGCTGCCTGGCTTACGACGGTTGGCCTTTTTAATCGCGTTGAAGTGCTTGTCGTTGAGCCTGCGCTGGCGCGATCGCTGTGGTACCTTGGTCTTGACGCGACGGCGCGGCGGACGGCCACGACGCTCAAGCTCTGCCCTCAGCTTACGCAAACAGCAGCTACGATTCTGAAACTGGCTGCGGCTCTCGCGCGCCGTCACGGTAATCCCCGAAGGGATATGTTTCATGCGCACCGCCGAGTCCGTCGTGTTCACGCCCTGCCCACCCGGACCCGTCGCGCGAAACACCTGTACCTCGCAATCGCGCGCCAGCTCCTCGACCGACATCTCGGCAAAGCGCGCATACTCGCGCCAGCCCATCTTGTTCTCGTCCATATCAGCACCTCCCCTCATACAAAAAATGTGACAAAGGGACAGTCCCTTTGTCACATCGCATACCAATCGCTTGTGTTGCGCGCTTAGGCGAAGGTGATCTCGCCGTTCTCGCAGTCCATATCGGCGATACGGGCCAGGCTCTCAACGCGGAAGCCGCGTTTGCGGAGCTTGTCGCCGCCGCCCTGGAAGCCCTTCTCGACGGCGATGCCAATGCCGGCAACCTCGGCGCCCGCAGCCTCGCAGATCTTAATAAGACCCTCAAGCGCGCAGCCGTTGGCCAGGAAGTCGTCGATAATCAGGACCTTATCGCCCTCGGACAGGAAGCGCTTGCCCACGATGACCGGGTACTCCTTCTGCTTGGTAAAGGAGTAGATGGTCGTGGCATACTGCTCGCCGTCAAGGTTGATAGACTGTGCCTTCTTGGCAAAGACCACCGGCACACCGCCAAAATGCTGAGCCGCGATGCAGGCCATACCAATGCCCGAAGCCTCGATCGTCAGGATCTTGTTGATCTCGACACCCTCGAACAGACGGGCCCACTCGGCACCCATGTGGTCGAACAGCTCAACGTCGCACTGGTGGTTGAGGAAGGCATCAACCTTAAGGACGTTACCGGCCTTTACGATGCCGTCATGGCGAATACGATCCTCAAGCTCCTGCATGGCGCAACCCCTTCTCGCGGCAACGATACCGCGCGATTAATAAACGTTGTTCGATAGTCTACCACGGACCGACCCCCGCCCGCCCCACAAGCCACATCGCACTATAAAGCTGCAAGACCAGTAGATAGGCCCGATTCGTGGTAAGCCTGCCACCACAAGCTAATGGCGGGAGCGCATCCTCACCAAACGCACCATGGCAAGCGCAAAGCCCACAGCGGCCACAACCATAAGCACGTAGAACACCGAGCGAAAACCAAACAGGAACACATCCGGACGACCTGCAACAATACTGGTCACAGTCTCGCCCATCGCCACGCTCATCTGCCCATATAGGATATGTGATGCCGCCGTAATGCCCACTGCCATACCCGCATAGCGCGCAAGGCTACCCAGGCTGCCCGCAAAGCCAAGCGCTTCGCGCGGAGCCGAGCCCATATACAGCGAGTTATTGGGGCTTTGGAAAATCGACGCGCCGCACGACATAAATGCGACGCAGCACACGATCACGGGGATAGAAGAGTGCTCGTCGAGCGTGCTTACCGCAAAAAGACCGCACACGTACACGCCCAGGCCGACCGCCGTGGGGCCCTCGCATCCAACACGGTCCGAAACCGTACCCGATAGCGGACCGATAAAGGCATTCACCATCGGCAGCGCCAAAAAGAGCAATCCGGAAATGTCGGAACCAAAGCCGTGGGCGTCCTGAAAATAGAACGGCAGGATAAACTCGGATGCGCCAATACCAACGAACACAATGAGCATGCAGGCAAGGTTGATGGTGAAGGCCGAATTTGCAAAGCAGCGACGAGCGGCCTCGGCAAGGGGCATGGGGCGTTCGCCGACCTCTGGCCTAACATGCGGCAGTGTGTAGAGCCCCACGATAAACGAGATCACGCCAATAGGCAGGTTGATGAGGAAGATACTCTCCCAGGGAAAGCTTGCCACCAGCATGCCGCCGAGCACGGGGCCACACATCATGCCGAGGGCCACAAAGGTCGCGAGAATACCCATGGCACGACCGCGCTCGCGCGCCGGAAACGACTCGGTGATGATGCCCATGTTGTTAGCCATGGCCGCCGCGCAACCGACGCCCTGAACAATGCGTGCCAGGATAAGAACCTCGAGCGAACCCGAAAGGCCGCAAAGCAGCGAGCCGGCCGTAAAAACGATTACGCCCAGCTGGAATACGCCCACCTTGCCGCGCACGTCGCCCAAGCGGCCAAACGGCAGCATAGCCACGCATGTCGCAAGCAGGTACACCGAGCTCACCAGCTGGATGCGGTCGAGGCCCACGCCCAGCTCCTTTTGCATCACGGGCAACGCCACGGTCACGACGGTCGAATCCAGACACGACATAAACGTCATGATGAGCACGGTAAACAGAATCGCCCATTTGTTCTTGCCATGGGTGTCGCCCTCAAGGGCAATGTGCTCGCGGCGCAGCTGCTCTGCGGTTTTCTCCATATCCATCCTTTCGAGTGGCGCAAGGCAAAAACGGGGCCCCAATCGCCAGCAAACAGCCGCGATTGGGGCTCCGCCTACGGAATCGGAACGAAAGGTCGCCGAAGCTTTCTGCCAGCATCGGCGCCTTATGCGAACGCTAGCCTAGCACTGCTCGAGTGCCTGCTCAAGGTCGGCAATCAAGTCGGCCGTGTCCTCGAGGCCGCACGACAGGCGTACCATATCGGCGGAGATGCCACAGGCGATGAGCTCCTCATCGTTCATCTGGCGGTGCGTGGCATTAGCGGGATGCAGGCAGCAAGTGCGGGCGTCGGCCACATGCGTGGCGATCTGGGCGAGCTTAAGGCTCTTCATAAAGGTCTCAGCCGCCGCGCGACCACCGTTAAAGCCAAAGCTCACAACGCCGCAGGTACCGTTGGGCATGTACTTCTGAGCGATGTCATAGTACTTATCGCCCTCTAGGCCCGGATAGCTCACGAAGCGTACCTTGGGATGACTCTGCAGGAACTTGGCAACGGCCAGGCCGTTCTCACAATGACGCGGCATGCGCACATGCAGGCTCTCGAGCGAGCTGTTCAGGAAGAAGGCCGCCTGCGGGTTCTGCATGGGGCCGAGGTCGCGCATGAGCTGCGCGGTGGCCTTGGTAATGAAGGCGCCCTCGCGACCGAACTTCTTGGCATACGTCACGCCGTGGTAGCTCTCGTCGGGCGTGGTGAGACCCGGGAACTTATCCGCATGGGCCATCCAGTCAAACTGGCCGTGGTCAACGATCACGCCGCCCAGGTAGGCAGCATGTCCATCCATGTACTTGGTGGTGGAGTGCGTAACGATGTCGGCGCCCCACTCAAAGGGACGGCACATCACGGGCGTCGGGAAGGTGTTGTCGACCATCAGCGGCACGCCGTGGTCGTGCGCGGCCTTGGCAAAGCGCTCAATATCGAGCACGGCGAGGGCGGGATTGGCGATCGTCTCGCCAAAGACGAGCTTGGTATTGGGCTCAAAGGCTGCCTCGAGCTCCTCATCGGTGCAGTCGGGGGCGACGAACGTGCAGGTCACGCCCATGCGGCCCATGGTGTGGGCGAGCAGGTTGTAGGTACCGCCGTAAATGGCAGAGCTCGCGACCACATGATCGCCGGCACCGGCCACGTTAAAGATCGCGAGGAAATTCGCAGCCATGCCCGAGCTCGTGAGCATCGCAGCGGTGCCGCCCTCCATCTCGCAGATCTTGGCGGCAACGAGATCGCACGTGGGGTTCTGCAAACGGCTGTAGAAGTAGCCCGACTCCTCTAGGTCAAACAGCTTGCCCATGTGCTCGGACGTATCGTACTTCCACGTGGTGGACTGGTAGATGGGCACCTGGCGCGGCTCGGCATCTCCCGGGTGATAGCCGCCCTGAACACATGTAGTACCGATGGTCTGCTCGCTCATATCTAGCTCCCTTGCCTGGGTTTTAGTTTTATTCGGTTCACGATACCGCTACCCTGCACCCCTCTCAACCCATCCCCAAGGTAGGTTAAGGGACAAATTGATTAGGGGTATTTATCTCAAGCCTTGGGCATTTGCTCGATAGATAAAAATGAGGCATACATGAAGCTCTCGATGATTACATGCCCCGTCACGGGTACCATAGGCAGGTACACCGTGACCAAGGAGACAACGATGAAGCAAATCGATACGGCCCAGCTCGACATCACCGCCTGTCAGGCTCAGGCTGCCGAATACCACGCCCGTGGCTTTAACTGCGCCCAGGCCGTCGCCTGCACGCTCGCACCTGCCGTCGGGCTCGACCCCCAGACCGCCTTTACCCTCACCGAGGGCTTTGGCGCCGGCATGGGCGGCATGACCGAAACCTGCGGTGCCATCTCGGGCGCCGTGGCCATCATGGGCTTTGTGATGAGCGACGGCATGGAAAACCCCAAGACCAAGGGCCAGACCTACAAGCTGTCGCGCGAGATTGCCAAGCGATTTGGCGAGAAGAACACGACGACCGTCTGCGGCACGCTCAAGGGCATCGGATCGGACAAGGGTCCGCTCCGCAGCTGCCCCGGTTGCATCGACGATGCCGTCGAGATCGCCTGCGATGTGCTAAAGCAGCTCGCCGAGTAAACGGCAGCGACATAAAACGACGGCCGGCGCGCTTGGGATATATCCAAAGCGCGCCGGCCGTCGCCGTTAGAACTCTGCAAATTCGGGAGCGCCGACCTCAATCTCCTCACGCCCCGCCATAAGCTCGCGCATCTTAGCGCAAAACGGCTCCTGCTCCCCCGCTTTGAACACCAAATGAATCGTCACGGTATCCGCGTAATCGGTATCCGAAACCTTGGCACCCGAATCCTGCGCCAAACGAAGCACCTGCTCATACTGCGGATAGGCCACATGCACGTCAACAGGCACGACACTCGTCATCTCGACAATCTGCCCGGCCTCCTGAGCCGCGGCCACCGCCGCCTGCGTCGCCGCGGTATAGGCGCGCACCAAGCCACCGGGCCCTAACAGCGTGCCACCAAAATAGCGCGTCACTACGCAGCAAACATTTTTGAGCGCCGCGCCGCGCAACACCTCGAGCGTCGGCATACCGCTCGTGCGGCTCGGCTCGCCGTCATCGCTCTGACGCTCACGTCCATCGACCAAAATCCACGCGGGAACATTGTGCCGAGCGTCGTAATGACGTTTTCGAACGGTCTCGATAAAGGCATTCGCCTCATCCTCGGACTCAATATGGACCAGCTGGGCAATAAACCGGCTCTTGCGGTCCACAAACTCGCCCGAAGCCTCAATATTCGATTGCAGAGTAAAATAGCTGTCCAACAAAGCCCCTCAACAACAAGCAAAGCAACAAACAGCCTCAATAATAAGGCAAAGCCCGTACCGTTAGCCCCAGTAAATAGAACGGCAACGTCAATGACCAGGCAAAGACAGCGAGACGACGTCAGCTGAGTCGATTTGGCCCGAAAGAGGAGGGAGCACGCCTTATGGCGGCGACCGACGAATGAGCGCCAAATCGGCCAGCTGACGCCGTCGCAGCGTCAACAAAGTGCCGAGTGGGCCTATAAGCCGGGTTCTGTCGTGAACGGTCATTTATCTTGTCTGCACGTTACCATGCAGCTCCACGCACGCTACCCGAACGCGGACCGGGCCGGCCCATAGCGTTCCTATTCGCGCTTGCTCCGGATGGGGCTTGCCAAGCCGCCGTGTTGCCACGACGCTGGTGGTCTCTTACACCACCGTTTCAGCTTTTCCCTTTACGCCTTGCGGCGCAGGTGGGAGTCTTCTTTTCTGCGGCGCTTTCCGTCGGATCACTCCGCCCGGCCGTTAGCCGGCATCCCGCCCTCTGGAGCCCGGACTTTCCTCACGCGTACTGCAAGCAGCACATCGCGCGACCGTCTGGCCCACTCAGCAGTGCAAGAGTGTAACACACCGTTGCCGCAGGCAATGGCACAACGCAAACGCTCGACACGATAAACCAAGAACCGCCATGCGTTACAATGGTCCTGTCGATGGGCAACGTCGTCAGTCGAGACGCGACCGCGCTCCGCACCCCTCCGTCTACTCGGTGTGTTCCCGCCTCCTCCCCGAGGCGGGATGTCGGCATTTTTTCATGCACCGACAACCAAATAGCCTGTGTACAGCATGGGCAGCATCGCGTATCTCGGCACCAAATGCAAAAAGGGACCCGTCCATTACGAACGGATCCCTTAAAACAAGTGATCGTCAAACCGATTTACTCGGCGTCGGTCTCCTCGTCCTTCTTCTCGGAAGGCAGCGGGGTAACCTCGATCTCGACGCCCAGGGTCTCAGCAGCAGACTTCATGGACAGGGAGATACGACGACGGTCGAGGTCAATCTCCATGACCTTGACCTGAACCTTGTCGCCCACGTGGGTGACCTGAGAAGGCTGATCGACGTGCTTGTTGGCCATCTCGGAGATGTGCACCAGGCCCTCGATGCCCTCGCCCAGGTCGACGAAAGCGCCGAACGGGACAAGCTTGGTCACAGTGCCCTCGACGATAGCGCCGACGGGGTACTTCTTGACCAGTGCGCGCCACGGATCCTCGGTGGTCTGCTTGAGACCCAGGGAGATGCGCTCGCGGTTGAGATCGACGTCGAGAACCTCGACCTCGACCTCCTGGCCGACCTTGACAACCTCGGAAGGATGGTTGACGTGGTTCCAGGAGAGCTCAGAGATGTGGATGAGGCCGTCGATACCGCCGAGGTCGACGAAGGCGCCGAAGTCGACGATGGAGGAAACGGTGCCCTGGAGACGCATGCCAGACTTGAGCTTGGAAAGGATCTCGGAGCGCTCGGCCTTACGGGACTCCTCGAGAACGACGCGACGGGAGAGGACGACGTTGTTGCGGTTGCGGTCCATCTCGATGACGCGAGCCTCGATGCGGGTGCCCATGTAGGAGGTGAGGTCCTTGACGCGACGGAGGTCGACGAGGGAAGCGGGCAGGAAGCCACGCAGGCCGATGTCGAGGATCAGGCCGCCCTTGACAACCTCGATAACCTCGCCCTCGACGTTCTCGCCGGAGTTGAACTTCTCCTCGATGCGGTTCCAAGCACGCTCGTACTCGGCACGCTTCTTGGACAGGACCAGACGACCGTCCTTGTCCTCCTTCTGGAGAACCAGAGCCTCGATGGGATCACCGAGTGCAACGATGTCTGCAGGGTTAGCGTCCTTGCGGATGGACAGCTCGCGGACCGGGATAACGCCCTCGGACTTGAATCCGATGTCAACGAGCACCTCGTCATGCTCGATCTTAACGACAGTGCCGTTAACGAGATCGCCCTCATCAAAGTCGGTAATCGTACCGTCGATGAGGTTGTTCATCTCCTCCTCGTTGACATCGTCAAGAGAGAAAATGGACGAGTTCTGAATCTCACTCAAAGGTGGACCCCTTTCGAACTACGGGGCCCCGATTGCTAGGACCTACAGAAGGGTGCGACAAGCACACAACGTTTAGGAACACTCGGGAGCCGACAGATACTAATGTGACGCTTATGCAATCACGTTCGTATAGGTTACGGGGAAATGAGTTCGATTTCAAGCGTGAACTGCGATTTTTTACTCGTGTGGAGACTTTTTCGTAATCTTATGAACACACGTCTCCGCAACTTGACGATAACCAGCTAGGCATTCGGCTTTGGGGTAAAGTATCCGGAGCCAACGATTCTAGATCGATTTTTCGAGAAAGGTGCCCGCGTGCTCAAAGCAGTCGTTTTCGATATGGACGAGACGCTTCTCAGCATCAACCTCAACGCGTTCATCCTTCGCTATTTTAAGGATGTCTCTTCGATGCTCGCGGATATCGGTCGCCGCAGCCGCGGTGGCACGATGGCACGCCTCGGCACCATCCTGGTCGACCTCAACGCCAATCGCCGCAGCGGCACGGACAACCGCACCAATCTTGAGTTTTACCAAGAAGAGGTCGAGCGCCGATGCGGGATCCGCCTCTCCGATCCCCTCATCTACGAGGCGTTTACCTACTACGACCGCGAAGTTCTTCCGTACAAGAATGACGATGTCATTAACGCCCACGCCATGCCGGGCGCACACGCCGCGCTCCAGGCCGTACAGGACGCAGGGCTGCGTTGCGCGCTCTTTACCAACCCCAGCTTTCCCCAGGGGGCCATCGAGTGCCGCATGGGTTGGGGCGACCTGGCCGACGCTCCCTTTGAGCTCGTCACGCACATGGGAAACACCACCCGCTGCAAGCCCGATGCCACCTACTATCTAGAGCAGCTTCAGGTGATGGGACTCGAGCCGCACGAGGTCCTTATGGTGGGCAACGATCCCAAACGCGACTTCCCGTCCCCCGATTGCGGCATCCAAACCGCCTTTGTGGGCCAAGGAAAACCGGGACGCGCCACCTGGCGCGGAACCATGGAAGATTTCGCCCACGACTTTAACGCCGTAATCGAGGCCTTCTACGAGCACCAAATAGCCGACGAACTATCGTAGGCGCCAGAACATCTAGCGCAGTTGCGGTGAGATAGTTCCTGTTTGCCCCTCACCCGGGTAATTTTAGGAACTATCTCACCGCAACTTAATATCTAGCACACCTGGGTTTTGCCGATCATGATGTTGAGGATCTCGACGTCGGTATCCTTCATGCCCACGCGGCCCACGTAGCCCATGCTGGCGATAGTCTCCTCCACCGTATCCTGGATCAAGCCCTCGCCGGCGCGGAAGCCGCGGCCCTGCATGGCCATATCGTGACCCAGAATCGCAGCGTCAACGGCTGCCGAAATCTTAGCCGCGCAACTCGCCTTGGCGCCATCGCATACGATGCCGCCCACGTTGCCGAGCGTATTGGAGACCGTTGCGCCAATCTGCTCGCGCGTGCCACCGCACAGCCAGGTAATCGCAGCGCCGGCGCCGCACGCGGCGCAAATAGCACCGCAAAACGCCGAGAGCGCACCAATATAGCTCTTGATATGCACGGCGATAAGATCGGACAGCATCACGGCGCGCACCAGGCGCTCGTGGTCGCAGCGCAGGAACTCAGCATACTCCATGACGGGCAATGCGCAGGTAATGCCCTGATTACCCGAGCCGCACACAATGGCGACCGGCAGCGCGCAACCGTTCATGCGGGCGTCGGACCCGGCGGCCGCACGGGCACGGGCGCGGCAGGCGACGTCATCGGCACGAGCACCCAGCAGCGTACGGCCCACCTCGGTGCCCCAAGCGTGCGCGAGACCCTCGGCACTGATCGCGCCATTCAGCTCAATCTGACGCTCAACGGCAGCGCGGGCGTCCTCAATGTCACCGTCCTCGATAAAGTCGATGATGGTCTCGATCGACATGGGCGTGTCGGCGTTATCTGCCGCACGCTCGGCCACCACGCGCTCGGCGCAGGCGGCGCACTCCCCCGCCGACTTACCGCATACCGGAATACCGTCGAGCGTATGGCACGTGACATTAGTGTGGTGATCGGTAATCTCGACGACCGCGGTATGGTCCCCGGCCGTCGCAGTCACCTTGATGTAGAGGTTGGGCACACCTTCGACAAGCGACACATCGCAGTAGCCGGCGTCGGCGAGGAGCTCGGCCACGCGAGCGCGGTCTTCATCGTTAACGCTCTCGAGCACCTCGAGAGCGCTCTTAGCGTCGCCACCCACGGCACCCAGCACGGCTGCCGCCTCAATACCGTGCATACCACCCGAGTTGGGCACGGTCACGCTCTTAACGTTCTTGATGATGTTGCCCGAGCAGGCAACGTCCATATGATCGGGCTCGCAACCGAGCGTCTGGCTCGCCAGTGCCGCTGCATAGGCAACGGCAATGGGCTCGGTGCAGCCAAGCGCACAGACAAGCTCGCGGTTCAAAACATCGCAAAACGCGGCATCACGAAGGGAATCGGTAGGCATAGGTATCTCCTACTTGTATAACGGACTGGGCTCTCGAAAATAATTAGTTCTTTTATTTGATAACAATGCATCAAAAACCGCAACCATGGTTCCGGCAGACGGCGCTCAAGCGCAAACTGACGACATTCATTCACGAGAAGCCGGTCTTGTTGCATGCTAAAGCGTTTGACCAAAAAACGCCCGAGCGTTTACGCAAAAGTCGCGCTATCATGCAGTCGAACGCGGTAAACACCCTTAGCATTTGCGCCGCACAGACCAGAGAGGAACCATCCATGAAGATCGGTATCGGTAACGACCACGCCGCCGTCGAGCTCAAGAACATCATTTCCGAGCACCTGAAGGAGCGCGGCTGCGAGGTCGTGAACTTTGGCACCGACACCTCCGAGAGCTTTGACTACCCCATCGCCGGCTACAAGGTGGGTAAGGCCGTTGCCAACGGCGACGTCGACCTGGGCATCCTCATCTGTGGCACCGGTGTCGGGATTAGCCTGGCTGCCAACAAGGTCGAGGGCGTACGCGCCGTTGTGTGCTCCGAGCCCTTCAGCGCCAAGCTCTCTCGCATGCACAACAATACCAACGTGCTCGCCTTTGGCGCCCGCGTCGTGGGCTCCGAGCTCGCCAAGATGATCGTCGACGAGTGGCTCGACGCCGAGTTTGAGGGTGGTCGTCACGAGCGTCGCGTTAACCTCCTCAACGAGATCGATCACACGCGCGGCCTTAAGATCGTCGACGAAGCCTAAACTATTCAGTGCCACAAGCTAACAGCAGGGGCCCGCTCGGAACACATGACCGAGCGGGCCCCTGCATAGATTTTGGAATAAAAGGGCGCCGCGGATGGAGTTCCGCGGCGCCCAAGCCACACGCTAACAGCTTTAAGGAGTCAAAGCTGGTTTAGCCAAAGAAGCGCTTGATCTCAATCTCGGCGTTCTCCAGGCAGTCGGAGCCGTGGATCACGTTGGCGTTGACATCGACGGCAAAGTCGCCGCGGATGGTACCAGGAGCAGCCTCAAGCGGGTTGGTAGCGCCCATGAGGGTGCGCATCTTAGCAACAGCGGAGAGACCGGAAACGACCATCTTGACGACCGGACCGCTCGTCATAAAGTCGCAGAGACCGCCAAAGAAGGGCTTGTCGGCCAGATGGGCGTAGTGCTCCTCGACGGTAGCGCGCTCGAGCGTGGTCATCTCCATGCGCTCGATAACAAGACCGCTGCGCTCAATGCGAGCAACAATCTCGCCGATTTTGTGATCGCGCACGGCGTCGGGCTTAATCATGATGAAGGTCTTCTCGATAGCCATAAGGTAGCCTTTCAAGTAGGTTCGCGCGTGCCCAAGTCCCATTCCGGCACCCGCCTGGACTGCATCGTAACAGAGTTTTAGCTGCAGTTAAACAAAAAGCTGTTTATTGAAACGTTGCAATTTATTGAAGCGTTCCATATGTGTCACTTCTGTTTCGAAGCCCGATTAGAGTACCATCCGACTGCCCATCAACCGCATCGAGCAGAGCAGACGGTCGGTTGCCGCCCGCGAACGTACCCCCTTCACAACCTGCCCAAAGGTCCTACAGAACTTCTCGACAAGCCCCTCCCCCATAGCAACAAAATACGGGCGCCCACATCAGCAGACGCCCGTAAAGCAAAAAACGATTCCTCAATAAATGGACAATACGGCTTCAGCCAAACCTCTACTTTGCCCCGTGGCCCATCTCGACGACCTTAGTCAGCGATCCAAACACGCCCTCGTCGGCCACGAGCTGCGCCTTGGCACGCTGCAGCTGCACGGCAACGGCGGCAGGGGCGGTGCCGCCCTCGGTCGTGCGCGCGGCGACAATCGACGGGATGTCGAGCGCCTCGGTAATGTCGCGCTCAAAGAGCGGGCTTGCCTCCTGGAACACCTCAAACGGCAGGTCCTCAAGATTGCAGCCACGCTTCTCACACATCAGGACCAGATGGCCCACCACGGCATGTGCCTCGCGGAACGGCAGACCACGCTTAGCCAGGTAATCGGCAACATCGGTGGCGGCAAGGTGCCCCACGCCGCACTCGCGCGCCATGGCATCCTCGTTGACGGTCCAAGTCGAAATCATACCGGCCATAACCGACAGGCACTGCATGAGCGTATGGGCGGTATCGAGCGCGCCCTCCTTGTCCTCCTGCAAGTCCTTGTTATAAGCAAGCGGCAGGCCCTTCATGGTCACGAGCAGCTGCACCAGGTTGCCATACACACGGCCGCTCTTGCCGCGGATAAGCTCGGCAAAGTCGGGATTCTTCTTCTGCGGCATGATGGACGAGCCGGTGGAGTACGAGTCGGAAAGCGTGATAAAGCCAAATTCGGAGCTCGACCACAGCACGATCTCCTCGGAAAGACGCGACAGGTGCATGGCCATGACGGAGCCGGCGTAATGCAGATCGAGCAGGAAATCACGGTCGGAAACAGCATCGAGTGAGTTAGGAATCACGCCCGCAAAGCCAAGTTCGGCAGCCGTCATCTGGCGATCGAGCGGATAGCTCGTACCGGCAAGCGCGGCAGCACCCAGCGGGCAGTTGTCGGCGGCATCAAAGGCGGCCTTCAAGCGTGTAAAGTCGCGCGCGAACATCCAGGAATACGCCAGCAGATGATGCGAGAGCAGCACGGGCTGAGCGTGCTGCATATGCGTGTAACCCGGCAGAATCACCTTGTCGTACTTCTTAGCCGCATCCACCAGCACATGACGCAGCCCAAGATTGGCCTCCATGAGCTCCTTGGCAAGCGCCTTGACGCCCAGGCGCGTATCGGTCGCCACCTGGTCGTTGCGCGAACGCCCGGTATGCAAGCGCTTACCGGCCTCGCCGATGCGACACGTCAGCTCGCTCTCGATGGACATATGGATGTCCTCGTCGTTGATATCGAAGGTGAAGTTGCCGGCATCGATATCCTGTTCGATTCCGGTCAGGCCCTCGGCAATCGCGCGCTCGTCCTCGGCACTGATGATGCCTTGGGCGGCCAGCATCTTGGCATGCGCCTTAGAGCCGGCGATATCCTGCTTATAGAGATGTTTGTCGACCGGCAGCGACGCGCCAAACTCCTGCGTGACCTCGGCCACGCCCGCCTCAAAACGACCGCCCCAAAGAGCCATGGAACCGTCTCCTTTCTCCAAATACCAAAACAAGCGCCCAAAGCAATGTGCCCTGTCGCTAAAGCGATTTATCAACCGCTAGTTTTACACACTCCCTACCGTGCGCGGGGCCATGTAGCTAATTTGCAAAGAAGTGACGCACCATGCACTTGGCGCCCAACGTCTCCCTCCGGATGTTGCCCTGCGAACCATCGATCCAGGCCTTCAGGCTCATAGGGACATCCTCGACCCTTACAGCATCGATCTCAGGCGCGAGGGCAAGCAAAGCATGCGCAATAGCATTGAACATAATGGATACTCCTCATATATATAGGCGCAGAGCCGCCAAATTGATAGAAGGAGCCCCGCCGGACAACCCCGGCGGGGCTCGGACTCAGCCGCAGTCGCGGCATCATATATGCGGGCGGAACGTAGGGGCCACCGATGTTAAGAAGTGTCAGCAAGCATAACGAAAGGTAGGGACCCCATGCGCCCGTTATGTATCACGCGGATGGGCCGCGCGGATACCAAGGGAAGGAGGCGCTAGGCCTGAGCGGCAGCAGAGCTGGGGCCCTGGACCTTTGCCCACGTCTTGAGCGACAGCGTATCGATC
This sequence comes from Collinsella aerofaciens, assembly GCA_048478035.1. Taxonomy (GTDB): domain Bacteria; phylum Actinomycetota; class Coriobacteriia; order Coriobacteriales; family Coriobacteriaceae; genus Collinsella; species Collinsella aerofaciens_CN. Next base: position 71,492 of record DBGBCW010000017.1, read on the forward strand.
TCGATAAAGCCGGCGCTGGCCTTCTCGTCAAACGTGGTGTCGCGGTCGTAGGTAGCCAGACCGTAGTCGTAGAGGCTGAAGGGGCTCTTGCGGCCGACGACATGGCAGTTGCCCTTAAAGAACTTCAGACGGACAGTGCCGGTCACGAACTTTTGCGTGTCGGCCATAAAGGCATCGAGCGCGTTTTTGAGCGGGCTGTACCACTGGCCGTTGTACACGGCGGTGGCCCAATCCTGCTCGAGCTTGATCTTGGTCTTGAGCAGGTCGCCCTCGACGCAGATGTCCTCGAGCGCCTTGTGGGCGGTGATGAGCGTCAGGGCGCCGGGAACCTCGTAGCACTCGCGGCTCTTAAGGCCCACCAGGCGATCCTCGACCAGATCGAGACGGCCAAAGCCATTGTCGCCGGAGATCTTGTTGAGGGCGATGACGATCTCAGAGAGCTTCATCTTCTTGCCGTCGACGGCGACGGGCTTGCCGGCCTCAAACTCAATCTCGGTGTAGGTCGGGGTGTCCGGCGTGTCCTCGGGGTTCTTGGTCATAACCCAAGCGTCGTCGAGCGGCTCGTTCCAGGGATCCTCCAGGTGACCGCACTCAATGGCACGACCCCACAGGTTGTCGTCGATGGAGTAGGGGTTGTCGTTGGCACCCTCGGGAACCGGCACGTTGTGAGCGTGGGCATAGGCGACCTCGTCGGGACGGCACTTCAGATCCCACTCGCGCACCGGGGCGATAACCTTGAGCTCGGGGTCGAGGGCCTTGACGGCGGCCTCAAAACGGACCTGGTCGTTACCCTTGCCGGTGCAGCCGTGGGCGACGTAGGTCGCGCCAAACTCGTGGGCGACCTCAACAAGCTTCTTGGCAAGCAGCGGGCGAGACAGGGCGGAGAGCAGCGGATACTTGTTCTCGTACATGGAGTTTGCGGCGATGGCCATAGTCAGGAACTCATCGGAGAACTCGTCGCGCAGGTCGAGTACCTGGCAATCAAGAACGCCCAGGTCGAGCGCCTTCTGCTTCTTGGCATCCAGTCCGGTCTCTTCCTGGCCCACGTTGCCGCAGACGCAAACGACATCGAGATTCTTCTCGTCCTGGAGCCACTTGACACATACGGATGTATCAAGACCACCGGAATATGCGAGAACGACTTTTTCCTTGCTCATGGCTGTTTCCTTTCGCCCTTGGTAGCTAGTTAGAACATCGGTCAGTTGCAAGTCATTTCAAGGTCATATACCGTGCAATATCAGGTTAAATAGCAAAAATCAGCACATACATGCCCTAGAAACATGTAGCAATGTCGTGCTAAAACCCAACGACCTCAAAATGACTCTGTTGAGGCAATTCGCCCCATGCGGACAGAGACGATTGTTATCGTCGTCGGGAAATTGCGCGCTGGCGTCGGATGGCATTGTCTGCAGTGGTGATGATCTTTACGAACTGCATCTGCCTCTCCTTTCACCTATCGCCGGGCGCAATTCTAATATCGTAAACGGTACCTTTTCCTCGGTAAGCGGTTGTTTTTCCGTCTCCGTTTTCGATGGTCGCTATATTACACTAAAGTGCCCGCAGCACAAGCGACAAATTCAAATTTCTGAAAAGTTTTTTCATTACTTTGTGAAGCGTGGTGCAAATACGCTCCGTTCCTGCGAAAATACGCCCGACTACGAATTGATGGTTATAACGTCTGAAACAATCTCGAAACGAAAGGCTCGCTTTTATGCAAACTTACGAATCGGACGCCAATATCGGAAACATTAAGATTCTCGCCGTCGACATGGACAAGACGCTGCTGACCGACGAGCGTGTGCTGCCCCAGGGTCTTGATGAGCGCCTGGACAAGCTCGCCGACGCCGGCATCGTATTCTGCCCCGCCAGCGGACGTCCCGCCCCCAAGCTCGAGGAGATGTTCGAGGGCATCAAAAACCGCCTTGCTTTTTGTCCCGACAACGGAGCGTGCGTGATCTATCGCGGCAGCTATATCTATAAGAGCAATATTGACGTGGAGCTGTATCAGCAGGTCTTGAGCCGTGCCTCGGAGGATCCTCGCGCTGTCCCCGTCCTGTGCTGCTTCGACGAGTTCTACGTGCTTGCCCGCGACCATCAATACCACGACGAGATCAGCGTCTACTACAACACAATCAACTACGTCGACAGCTTTGAGGACCTTGATATCGAGTCCAACAAGATCTCAATCTTCTTCCCGGCCTATGATGCCGAGCCCGCTTTCCGCGAGACCTATAGCCCCGAGTTCTCGGACAAGCTCTACGTCACCAACGCCGGGCGCGAGTGGATCGACTTTATGAACCTGGGCGTCGACAAGGGCGCCGGCGTCGCGCACCTGTGCGAACACCTGGGCATCGATATCGCCGACGCCGCCGCCGTGGGCGATACGTACAACGACATCCCCATGCTGGAGCGCGTCGGTCACAGCTTTATCGTGGACAATGCCGAGGAGCACATGAACGCGCATGCCAAATGGCGCATTCCGAGCAACAACGACGGGGGCGTACTGACGCTCATCGACGCCATCTTGGCGGCTCGTTAACGTAGCTCATCGGACCTGGCCGGGCGAGGCGGGTAAGTTTTTCGCTCGGTCAGGTCCTGGGCTCGCTCGGAAAGCACATTAAGTGCTTTCCGGCTCGTGCGGAATCTACGAAAAACTAACCCGCCTCGCCCGGCCAGGTCCTGCGGTGACTTGCTTGCCGCCTGGATGGCGTCTTGGCGTCTAGATACTTGGCTGATTTTTTTGGAATGAAGGGGGCTCCTTGTTGGCAAGGAGCCCCCTTCTGGTTTTGGTTACTTTGGAATTGTGGATGCTTCCCTATTTAGCGTCGGCCCAGGTTATGCCGGTGCTGGCTTCGGCGATTAGGGGGACGCGGAGGTCTACGACGTGCTCCATGACGTCGCGGACCATGGTGGTTAGGCGCTCGACTTCGTCGATGGGGCACTCAAAGTCCAGTTCGTCGTGTACCTGCAAGATCATGTGGGCGGCAAAGCCCTCCTCTTCCAGACGGCGGCTTACGCGGGCCATCGCGATCTTGATGATGTCGGCGGCGGTGCCCTGCATGGGATGGTTCATGGCTGTGCGCTCGCCAAAGCCGCGAAGTTGCGGATTTTTGGCCTTGAGCTCGGGAATATGGCGTCTGCGGCCATACATGGTCTCGGCGTAGCCCGTCTGCTTGGCGCGCGCCACCACGTTGTCGAGGAACGTACGAACGCCCGGGTAGGCCTCGTAGTAGCGGTCGATCATGTCGCGCGCCTCGGCCATCGAGATATGCAGCGACTGCGACAGACCGTAGGCCTGCTGGCCGTACACGATGCCAAAGTTCACGGCCTTGGCGCGGCTGCGCAGGTCGGGCGTCACCTCGGACACCGGCACACCAAACACGCGCGCCGCCGTCTCGGCATGGAAGTCCTCGCCCTCGTTAAAGGCGCGCACCAGGTGCTCGTCACCCGAAAGATGCGCCAGCAGACGCAGCTCGATCTGCGAGTAGTCCACCGCCAAAAAGACGCTTCCCTCGCCTGCCGAAAACGCCGTTTTGACGGTGCGGCCCAGCTCCGAGCGCGTCGGGATGTTCTGCAGGTTCGGGTCGCTCGAGGACAGACGCCCCGTTGCCGTGATGGTCTGGTTGTACGTGGTGTGCACACGACCGTCACCACGGCGCAGCGGGCCCAGCGTGTCCAGATAGGTTGACTTGATCTTGGACTTCTCACGCCAGTCCAAAATCAGGCGCACGATCTCGTGGTCGCGGGCAAGATCGCTCAACACCTTGGCATTGGTCGAATAATAGCCGCGCTTAGTCTTCTTGAGGCCCTTGGTCGGAAGCCCCATCACATCAAAGAGCACGTGCGACAGCTGCATGGGACTACCGATGTTAAACGTCTCATCACCCGCCAGGTCGCGAATGCTGCGCTCGACCTCGGCAATCTGGGTCGCCAGACCCTCGGACAGACTGTGCAGGCGCTCGGGGTCCACGAGCATGCCCGCGCGCTCCATCTTGGCAAGTACCGGAACGAGCGGCATCTCGATGCCATCGAACACGTTGGCGGCGTTCTCGCGGGCCATGCACTCGCGCAACGGCGCCACGAGCGCCAGCGTCAGAGCCGCAGTACGGGCGGCAGGTGCCGGAGCGTCCTCGCCGGCACCCTCTGCGCCGCGCGCCGCAGGCAGCGCCATCTGCAGATACGTATCGGCAAGATATGCCTCATCGAACTCGGAGCGGTCGGAATCCAGCAGGTAGGCGGCAACCACGGTATCGAAGATGCGCGTAGAATCGACTGCCAGCGGATCCATGAGCTCGGGCTCAGAAGAATCGATGGGCGAAAGCTCGTGCAACAGCACCTTCATATCCGGGCTCGCCACGCGACCCTCCATAAACAGACGCGCGAGCACGCCAGCAATCACGCCGTGGACGAAGTTGAAGCCCTCAACCTCAGCCGCCGCGCAGCTGTCGCCCTCCTCGAGCGCGAAGAGGCCCTTGGACGTCGCCAACCACAGCGTGCGCGTCAGTCCAAAGAGCGTGCCCTCTTCCTTGTCATCGTCCACCACGGTGGCGACCCACTCGCCCGCCTCGATCGCACGCGAAACCTCGGACGCCACGTCAGCAAGCGCCTCGGCATCGCCGGCAGCGGTGCGCTCAATCGTGGGCATCTCAAACGTTCTAGCAGCGGCAGCAGCGCCACCCTCGTCACCGATCAGCGCCAAGAAACGGTTCTGCATGGCGGTGATGCCGAGCGTACCCAGTGCCGCGGAAACCTCATCGGCAGAATACGCCGGGAAGGACGTCGCCTCAAAATCGAGTTCAACGGGCGCATCGGTGCGGATGGTCGCGACCTTGCGGCTCAGCAGAGCATCGTCGATGTGTGCGCGCAGGTTTTCGCCCATCTTGCCCTTGACCTCGTCGGCATGCGCGATGACCTCGTCCAGGCTACCGTACTGCGCAATGAGCGCGCTCGCCTTTTTGGGGCCGATGCCCGGCACGCCGGGGATGTTATCGGACGTGTCGCCCTTCAGACCATAAAAGTCGGGCACGAGCGCCGGCGTGATGCCGTGATACAGATCGTCCACGCTCTCGGGCGTCATGATCGCCACGTCGGACAGGCCCTTGCGGGTCGAGACCACGTTGACGTGCTCGGTCACGAGCTGATACATATCGCGATCACCGGTCACCAGCAGCATGTCGCAGCCGGCCTCCTCACCCAGGCGCGCCATGGTTCCCAGGATATCGTCGCCTTCCCAGCCCTCAGACTGCAGAATCGGCACGTTGAGCGCACCGAGCAGCTCCTTGATCATAGGGAACTGCGCATGCAGATCGGGGTCCATGGGCGGGCGCTGCGCCTTATACTGCGGCAGCATCTCCATGCGCACGCGCGGCTTGCCCTTATCAAACGCCACGACCACGCCGTCGGGGTTAAAGGCATCGATCATCTTAAGAAACATGTTCAGGAAGCCGAAGATCGCGTTGGTGGGGCGACCGTCCGGCGCGTTCATAGTCGGCGGCACGGCGTGGAAGGCGCGATGCATGAGCGAGTTGCCGTCGATAACGGCAAAGGTGCGGCGCTTGTCAGACATATTGAATACCTCGCTTTAGGCTGGGCACGGTTTGCTCACTCCAGTTTACACGCTCCCCGCCCCGCGGCCACCTCACATCAAGCTCCCCCGCCACCGTGAGCCCGCGCGTGATACGATGGCTCACGGTACATCAACCAGCACGATCGATCCGAAAGGAGCCTGCGTCATGGAGCGTCCCTGCGCATGGAAAAAGTACACGCCACAGCAAGTCGAGGAGCTCGAGGAGCTTTGCCGCGGCTATAAGCAGTTTTTGAGCGAGAACAAGACCGAGCGCCTGTGCGTCAAGACCGGCATCAAGATGGCCGAGGAGGCGGGATACGTCGACCTGGAGACCGTGATCGCCGAAGGCCGCGAGCTCAAGGCAGGCGACAAGGTGTACGCCGCCAATCACGGCAAGGACCTCATGCTCGTCAACCTGGGCAACGCCCCGCTCGAGCAGGGCTTTAACATCCTGGGCGCCCACGTGGACTCGCCGCGCCTAGACCTTAAGCAGAACCCCGCCTTCGAGGCCGGCGACATGGCTTATCTCGACACGCACTACTACGGCGGCGTCAAGAGCTACCACTGGGTGGCCTCCCCGCTCGCACTCGTGGGCGTCATCTGCAAAAAGGACGGTACCACCGTCGACATCAATATCGGCGACAAGGCCGACGACCCGGTCTTTACCATCTCCGACCTGCTGATCCATCTCTCGAGCGAGCAGATGTCTAAGCCTGCCAAGGACGCCGTCGACGCCGAGATCCTCGACGTGATCGTGGGCGGCCGTCCCGTCAAGTTCGATGAGGACGACAAGGACGCCCCCAAGGAGCCCGTCAAGCAAATGTTCCTGGACATCCTTAAGGAGCAGTACGACGTCGAGGAGGAGGACTTCCTCTCCGCCGAGATCGAGGTCGTGCCCGCCGGCCCCGCCCGCGACATGGGCCTCGACCGCTCCATGATTTTGGGCTATGGCCACGACGACCGCGTCTGTGCCTACCCCTCCATGCTCGCCCAGATCGACGTCGCCAACGTGGAGCGCACGAGCATCACGCTCATCGTCGACAAGGAGGAGATCGGTTCCGTGGGTGCCACCGGCATGACGAGTCGCTTCTTCGAGAACACCGTCGCCGAGATCATGATGCTCGCCGGCGAGGACAGCCCGCTGGCTCTGCGCCGCGCGCTCGCCCGCAGCCGTATGCTCTCCTCCGACGTGTCCGCCGGCTTCGACCCGGGCTATGCCGGCAAGTTCGAGACCAAGAACGCCGCCTTCATGGGTCGCGGCCTGTGCTTTAACAAGTACACGGGCAGCCGCGGCAAGGGCGGCTCTAACGACGCCGACGCCGAGTATGTGGCCCTCGTCCGCGACATCATGGACGAGGCCGGCGTGGACTTCCAGACCTGCGAGCTCGGCCGCGTCAACGCTGGTGGCGGCGGCACCATCGCCTACATCATGGCCAAGTACGGCATGAACGTCATCGACTCCGGCGTTGCCGTCCTGTCCATGCACGCCCTGTGGGAGGTCGCCAACAAGGCCGACATCTACGAGGCATATCGCGGTTACAAGGCCTTCATCGAGCGAGCCTAACCAACCCTTCATCAGTTGCGGTGAAATACGGACTAAACTGGCCCATAAACAGCCAAAACAGACCGTATTCCACCGCAACTTTTTTGGCAGAGGAGAGCCCATGCTGCAGGTCATCATTTCGCCCGCCAAGCAGATGCGCGCGGCCCAAGATGCTTTTGAAGTCCTGGGCATCCCACCCTTTGTGCGCGAGACGGCTCGCCTCCACCGCGCACTGCTAGATATCGAGCGGAATGAAGGCAGCGGCGGCCTGCAGGCGCTGTGGAACGTGAGTGACAAACTGCTGGGACCTTGCCTCAACACCCTGCATGAGTTCGGGCCCATCCTGAAAAGCGGCGATCTCGACAATCCCGCACTCGCCCGTCACCTCTCCCCTGCCGCCATGTCCTATCACGGCATTCAATACCAGAGCATGGCACCCGAGGTGATGGATTCCGCGCAGCTCGCATGGCTGCAAGACCATCTGTGGATCCTCTCCGGCCTCTACGGGTGCGTTCGTCCCTTTCATGCCGTCGAACCGTATCGGCTGGAGATGGGCGCGAAGCTTGTCGTCGACGGTGCCCGAGACCTCTACGCATTTTGGAGCGATAAGCTCGCGCGGGCTATCGCCCCGGCAGGTTCAAACACCACGATCGTCAACCTCGCCAGCGTAGAGTATGCCAAAGCCGTTCTGCCCCACCTCGCGGGCGACGCCACAGCCGTCACGTGCCTCTTTGGCGAGGGTATCCGCAACGGGAAGCCCATCCAACGGTCGACCGCCAGCAAAAAGGCGCGCGGCTCCATGGTGCGGTGGATGGCAGAAAACAAGCTCGAGGATGCAAGCGAACTTACCGCATTCAACATCGGCTATCGCCACGTCCCCGAGCTCTCATACCTAGGCACCCTCATGTTCATCAACGAACAGATGCTCTAGAGCCGGCACCCAACACTGACCCGCTCAGCCTTCTCTATATAACTTGCGGTGGAATAATTCCTATTTGAGCCTTTTTCGCACAATCAGGAACTATTCCACCGCAACTTTTATGAATTGGCTGCTAGGCTCGACACCTATTCTGCTAGACCGTCGGCCTTTGCAATCCCGTTTGTCGAACCGTCCTGATAGACAATCTTGACGTGCTCGACCTCGGACACCGCAACACCCGACGGGGGCTCCAGGCGCCATTCCGTCAGCGCGATATCCATCGTCGTGGGCACATCCCCTTGATCTTTGAGCTTCACCGTCAACGTTTTGAACGTCGCATCATACGTCACGCGTTCGATTTCCTCACCAGGAATAGACCCACCACTCAGCTGCAACTGCACAAACTCATCGCACGGGTACCAATAATCGCCCGGAACGGCGAGCGTATTGGCATTACCGCCAGTACTCCTCACCGTCATAATCGGTAGGCTATCATCAGCCTCGAACTCCCATGCAGCGCCGCCGCGACCACCAAACGTCCAGATACAAAAGGCAATCACCAGCACGGCAAGCACCGCAAAACCGATCGCGACAAGGCCATGGTGCGCACGGCTTTCCTCGGCCGATACATCCCATTGCGTCTCTCGATATAGATGCTTGTCTTCCATGTTCGCCTCCTCACAGGCACGCTCGTTAGGCCAATCGTACCCATTCGAGCTATACTTGAGCCCATTACATAAACGGGGGGCTTGCAGGACAAGACGGCAGGCTGAGATTGGGCGCGCCCGCCCTGACCCGCAAACCTGATATGGGTAATGCCAACGAAGGGAGCCGTGCCAATGAGCACACAGACCGAGCCCAAGCTCGTCACGCAAATCGACTTCGCCCGCGCCGGGCAGATCACACCGCAGATGAAGGAGGTCGCCGAGCGCGAGCATCGCGACCCCGAGTACATCCGCGAGCGCGTGGCCGACGGCCGCATCGCCATTCCTGCCAACATCGTGCACATCAAAAAAGGCATGCGCGCCTTTGGCGTCGGTGAGGGCCTGTCCACCAAGGTCAACGTGAACTTGGGCATCTCGGGCGACAAGGCCGATGCCGCCGAGGAATGGAAGAAGGTCAAGATCGCCGAGGACTTTGGCGCCGACGCCATCATGGACCTCTCCAACTCGGGCAAGACGCGCCAGTTCCGCCAGCAGCTCATCGACGAGACGCCGCTCATGGTAGGTACCGTCCCCATGTACGACGCCATCGGCTACATGGAAAAGCCGCTGGTCAAGCTTACCAAGGACGACCTGTTCGAGGTCGTGCGCGCGCACGCCGAGGACGGCGTGGACTTTATGACCATCCACTGCGGCATCAACAAGTCGGTCACAAAGACCTTTAAGGAGACCGGCCGCCTCATGAACATCGTGAGCCGCGGCGGCTCGCTGCTGTTTGGCTGGATGGAGGTCACCGGTAACGAGAACCCGTTCTATGAGTTCTACGACGAGCTGCTCGAAATCTGCCACGAGTACGACGTGACGATTTCGCTCGGCGACTCCTGTCGCCCGGGCTGCCTCTACGACTCCAACGACGCCACCGAGACCGCCGAGATGATCGAGCTGGGCAAGCTGTGCAAGCGCGCATGGGCCGCCGGCGTCCAGGTTATGGTCGAGGGTCCGGGCCACATGGCGCTCGACGAGATCGCCGCCAACATGAAACTGCAGAAGCGCCTGTGCCACAACGCCCCGTTCTATGTGCTCGGGCCGCTGGTGACCGATATCGGCGTGGGCTACGACCACATCACCGCTGCCATCGGCGGCGCTATCTCCGCCAGCTCCGGCGCCGACTTCCTGTGCTACGTGACGCCGGCCGAGCACTTGTGCCTGCCCAACGCCCAGGACGTGCTCGACGGCCTCATGGCCACCAAGATTGCCGCACACGCCGCCGACATCGCCAAAAAGGTGCCCCACGCCCGCGACATGGACGACAAGATGGGCCAGGCACGCCGCAAGCTCGACTGGGACGCCATGTGGAAGTGCGCGCTCGACCCGGTTACGGGCAAGAAGCGCTACGAGGAGTCCCCCGCCGCCACCGAGGGCACTTGCACCATGTGTGGCAAGATGTGCGCCGTCCGCACCGTCAACAAGATCTTCGAGGGCACCACGATCGACCTCGGCATGGAGGACTAACCCTGTCGCCGCGGCCGCTTCTGGCGGCGAGCTGGTGCCTGTCAATTGTTGACTTGTGAACATTTACTTACACTTGCGTAGAGATTGCATCGCCCGCCCGGGTTCGGCATAGAGTCGGCCCGGGCATCTTTATAATGCTGGCTTAAAGACCCATTTGATTCCGACCGAACAAGGGAGCGAACATGGATCGTAGTAAGGTACCTGCCGTCCTGTCCATCGCGGGATCCGATTCCAGCGGTGGCGCCGGCATTCAGGCCGACATCAAGACCATCACGGCGCACCGCCTGTATGCCGAGACGGCCATCACCGCCATCACAGCGCAAAACACCCTGGGCGTTACCGCCGTGCAGGATATCTCGCCAGATATCGTAGCCGCGCAAATTGACGCCGTTTTTGACGATATCCGCCCCAGCGCCGTCAAGATCGGCATGGTTTCTTCTGTCGAGATTATCGAAGTCATCGCCGACCGCTTGAGCGCCTGGAACGCAACGAACGTGGTCGTCGACCCCGTCATGGTCGCCACCTCGGGCGCGCGGCTGATTGCCGAAGATGCCGCCGAGGCGCTCACCCGCCGCCTGTTCCCGCTAGCGACGGTTATCACGCCCAATATTCCCGAGGCCATGGCACTGCTCGACTATGAGGTCGACTCCGAGCGCACGCAGCAAAATGCTGCCATGCTCCTCACCCGCCGCTTTGGTTGCGCATCCCTCGTTAAGGGTGGGCATCTTGTCAACGAGGCCAACGATGTACTGGCCGAACCTGCGCCACTCGATGACGAGGGCAACCATCTGGGAGATCCACTCACCACGTGGTTCCGCCACAAGCGCATCGAGACCGACAACACGCACGGCACCGGATGCACGCTCTCGTCCGCCATCGCCTGCGCGCTGGCTCAGGGCATGGATCTTGCCGACGCCGTCAACGCCGGCAAGGCCTACCTAACCGGCGCTCTGGCCGCCGGCTTTGACATGGGCAAAGGCTCCGGCCCCGTCAACCACATGTGGCAGTATTAAGATTCGCAGTCCAAAGCCACCGCAAAGGCGCCCGTCCCCTTTGCGGTGGCTTGGGGTCGCGCTACTCTCCGAGCATCTCTTGGAGCTTGGCCGCCACGGCGTGACCCAGGCTCTCATGGCTTTCGGGCATCATATGCAGATAGTCGATATCGCCCGGCTCGGCAAACTCCGCTGCATTCAAAAAGTCGCAGCCAAACTGCTCGGCTACATGCGCATAGTATTCAGCAAAATGCTCCGAGGCCTCGACGGAACGCTCGTCAAAATCGGTCATATATACATCGGCGATTTGCGGCTTGATCTTGATAGGTGCCATCAGCAGAATACGCGGGCAGGGTGCAGCATTGGTCCAGGGAAATGCACGCACCGCGCGAATCAGCGCCATGGTGCCACGGGCAATATCGGAGGCCGTCACACCAAAGACCGTCTTGCAATCGTTGGTTCCCAGCATAATAACGATCGCATCCAGCGGCTTATGGGCCTCGAGCAGCATCGGCAGTGCGCGGATGCCGTTAAGATTGGTGTTCAGATGGCACATGTCGTCGCGTACCGTCGTGCGGCCGTTGAGGCCTTCTTCAATTACATGCCAGCCCTCGCCTAAGTCACGTTGGGCCACGCCGCACCAGCGCACATCCTGCGCATAGCGCACCGCGGTGCCGTCGCGCATGCCCGCCGGATCGTAACCATAGGTGTTGCTGTCGCCAAAGCATAGAACGTTTTTCATCGTAAGCCCCTCGCTCAGTAAAAAACCGACGGAAGCAGCCTCTCCCGCCGGCTCGACCCATCTGTCAGCACGTACCGATTACAGGTACTTGCGCCAGTCGTCCTCGTCCTCATCATCCTCGGTAGCAGCTTGGATCTGCTCGGCGGCGCGAGCTGCCGCAGCGCGAGCGGCAACCTGGGCATAGGACTCCTCGTTGCGCTCGGGGAAGTTTGCCAGCACGTGCTCGAACTTGGCAAAATTCTCATCCCAGCGCGTAGAAGGCACGGCAAAGAAGACTTGCTTGACCTTAAAGTCGCCCGACGCGAGCTCCTTGCGGAAGAGCTCGGCCACGGCCTCTGCGTCAAAGCCGTTGTTGTCGCAGCCCCAAGCGCCCAGCACGAGCTTCTCGCGACCTAGCTCGTCGCAGATGGCAAGCACAAAGCGAATGCGGTCGCGCAGGGCATCCAGCAGAGCATCGTCGCTCACGCGATACTCCTGGCGGGCGCGCTTAACGTTGGGCGCGGCGGCCACGATCACGTCGGCGTATGCATGCACGTGGTTGCGGTCGAAGCGCACCGCAGGCACCACCAGCGCACGGTTTCGGTAAAGCTCGCAGTTGATGTTGCGGCGACGGTTCTCGCCGTACCATTTGCGCTGCTTATCGAGAACGTTGTACAGATACGAATCGGCGCACAGCGTGGCCTCCTGGCCCAGATAACCCTGAATATAGCCACCGCCCGGATTGGTGAACGAGGCAAAGGCGAGCACGGCCATGTCGCAGAACCGCGCATAGCCACGACCGTTGTCCAAGATGGCCTGCGTGGTGGAGGCATCGAGCACGGTGACCTCGGGCAGAACCGGAGCGGGCTCCTCAGCAGGCGCGGACTCAGCTTCGGCGATTTCCTCGGCAGGCTCCTCGACGGGCTCGAGCGCTGCCTCGACCTCGGCAGCCTCCGCGCCCTCGACGTCCTCGGCAACCTGTTCTTCGGTGGCCACAGCACTCTGAACCTTGGCCTTCATCGCCGAGACAAAGCCGGCAGGCATACCGTCAAACTCGCGAACACCGGCAAGCGAACGCTCGATATCCTTGGCGCACGCTTCGGACACAGTTGCCACGTGACGCTCGGCGGCCTTGACACGGGCCTCGCGCTTGGGATTGGGCTGACCCGCTCGGTTGGACCTGCGGTTACGGTTCCTGTTGTCGACGTCTGCCATAAGTGGTCACCTTTCTCGGTCTCTGCCGCTATCGGCTTTTCCCATCCATGATACCCCGCCGCGTACAAAAAAGACGGCCCCGAAGGACCGCCTTTCGCATCGATTTGCACGCACGGCAAGCACCGCCGCAATTCGCCACTAGTCGCGACGGCCGAGGATGTTCAGAATGCGCAGGAACACGTTGATAATATCCACGAACAGGTTAGAGGCCATAAGCACGGCGTTGGGCAGCGTAGGCGGCACCGTCGTGGCAACATAGGTGTCGTAGCCAATAAAGCCGGCGAACACCACGATCACGATCAGGTCGGTGATGGTCTGTGAGACGCCCATGAACATCAGCACGATCTCAACCAGAATAGTAGCGAGCAGAATGCCAAAACCGATGCCATATACGCGCTGGAAAAACTTGGGGAACGTCACGCCCAAGGCGCCAAAGACAAAGGTGATGGCGGCCGTGGCGATAAAGGCAGTGTTGATGGTGGGCAGGTCGTAGTTGGCAAGGCCAAACGACGCGGTCAGGCCAAAGGTGCTCGCAAAGATTACGTAGCCCACAAGGGACAGGCCCACGGACTGCTTGCTGGCGGCGGCCGACATCATGACCATGCCGACGATGGTCAAAATAAATGAGCCAAAGACCAGCGGCAAAGCGGCGCCGCTCATCATCATGCGCGCAAACGACATGGTGCTCGTAAAGTAAGCACCGACGCCCATGGCGCAAAAGCCCAAAAAGATCAGGGCAGACATGACAAGGTTGTACGCGCGCGGCGACATCTCCTTGGCGCGGCTTGCGCCGCTCTCGACGGGGCCGTTCTGATAGCCCTGGATATCGTTCATAGGTTCGTCCTTTCAAAAAGTGCCGTGAAAGACGGCGCAGCAGGTGACAAGATTCCTGTCATTGTACCCGAATGCCGTACGTCCTTACCCACGGCGCTCGCCCTCGAGCGTACGGTCGAATGCCCACACCCACCAACGCATCAGATGGGCCTGCGAACCATCTGGTCGTTCGCGCGTCTGGTCCTCCAGATACAACTCGGTCGCGTGCCCGCCAAAACGCACCTTATAGGTTGCCGTACGGATGCCGTGAACCGTCAGGCCAAACCCAGTGGTCGAGACAATCTCGTCAATCGTAAAGCAACGACCGTCGACCCAGCAGACGGTGACCGGCACGACCTGTCCGCCCGCGAGGATGCGAGCCACGACGTCCACATACTGCTTGTGCACGCGCCGAGTTTTGCCATCTGTCTGTCGATATTCCATGCCTCCTATTATCGAACGCATGTTTGCATGTTGTAAAGCGAACAGACTGTGGTTTTGGAGTGTCGTAGTAATCGCACGTGTCCGCATGGCGTGTTAGCAAAAAGAACACCCGCGGTCAACAGGGCTAATATTCAATTTTAGTGCCAAAAAGTTCACTTCTCCCATCAGAACTCGGTAAAGAGACCCGCAGGAGGTGATACGATTTATCATGTTTTTGTAACGTGTCTGCAAACTTCGAGAAAGCCCATATATGGACGTAACGTTCTCAACCTTCCTCGGCCAAATTGTGTCGAACCCAGTCCTTGCCGTCACCGTGATCCTCGCGTTGGGCGCCATCTTCGTCAATGGATGGACCGACGCACCCAACGCCATCGCGACCTGCGTCACTACGCGTTGCATGCCCGCCCGCGCCGCCATTCTCATGAGCGCCGCATTCAACTTCCTCGGCGTGCTCATCATGACGCACTTTAACGCGAGCGTCGCCAACACCATCTCACATATCGTCGACTTTGGCGGAAACAGCACCATGGCGCTCGCCTGCCTATGCGCGGCGCTGTTCTCCATCGTCGTCTACGGCGCCACAGCGTCGCGTTTTGGCATCCCCACCTCGCAAAGCCACAGCCTTATCGCCGGCCTGACCGGTGCCGCCATCGCCCTCGGCGGTGCGAGCAGCGTCAACGTCCACGAGTGGATGAAGGTCATCTACGGCCTAGCACTCTCCATCGGCCTGGGCTTTGTCATGGGCTGGGTCCTGTGCAAGCTCGTCTCGATCCTTTTCGCCGCCGCCAACAGGCGACGTGCCAATGTCTTCTTTAAATACGCTCAGATCGCGAGCGCTGCGGCCATGAGCTTTATGCACGGCGCGCAGGATGGACAGAAGTTCATCGGCGTGCTCTTTTTAGGCGTGGCCTTTGCCAGCGGCCAGACGAGCGTCGGCGATGCAGGCATCCCCATCTGGATTATGCTGCTGTGCTCGGCCACTATGGGCATCGGCACCAGCGTGGGCGGCGAGCGCATCATCAAGTCCGTCGGCCAGAGCATGGTCAAGCTCGAAAAGTACCAGGGCTTCTCCGCCGACCTGGCGGGCGCCGCGAACCTGCTGCTTGCCACCCTTACCGGCATCCCTGTGTCCTCCACGCACATCAAGACCTGCGCCATCATGGGCGTCGGTGCCGTCAAGCGCCTTTCGGCCATCAACTTCGGCGTCGTCAAGGACATGATGTTCACCTGGTTCTTCACCTTCCCCGCCTGCGGACTCATCAGCTTTGTCATGGCCAAGCTGTTCATGATGTTCCTCTAGTCAAACCGAACGTCCATCTGGACCGCAACACTTCGCCCACCCGTCTTCGCCTCGAAAGGACCCACCCATGGCAAAGAAACCCGATTCGTTCTACTTTGACAACTACGTCGCCTGCGCCGACCTTGCTGTCCAGGCCGCAGAGTTGCTCATCAAGATTTTTGAGAACTTTGATCCCGCGCAGATCCACGACATGCTCGAGGAGATGCATGCGATTGAGCATGCGGCAGACAAGAAGCACCACGAGCTCGAAGACGCCCTGCTCACCGCCTTTATCACCCCGCTCGAGCGCGAGGATCTGGATCTGATGAGCTGCGCGCTCGACACCGTGCTCGACCGTATTGAGGGCGTCGTGCAGCGCGTCTACTTCACCAACATTCAGAGCATCCATCCCGACGCCATCGTCATCGCCCACAAGGTGACTGACGCCTGCCGCGCCATGAAAGACCTGATGGTCGAGCTTCCCAACTACCGCAAGTCCAAAACGCTGCGCGAGCTGGTCATCCAGATCAACACCATCGAGTCCGAGGCCGACGAGCTCTACATCAACGCCATGCGCAACCTGCACGTTAACGGCAAGGACCCGCTCGAGGTCATCGCCTGGCGTGACGTGTACGCCTTCCTGGAGTACTGCGCTGACTGCTGTGAGAATGTGGCCGATGTCGTGGATTCGATTGTCATGAAGAACAGTTAATTGGGGGTACATGTCCCACCGGTCGCGGGCCCGGCCACTCATAACCTTTTTCACTCCGGCTGCAAGCAGAGTCGTTCAAAAGGTTATAAGTGGCCGGGCCCGCTCCCTTATGTACCACCATTGGAACTTTGGCTGATGGTTTGCGCGTGGTGGGGCCTTTACCGTAATGACCCTTGATTGCTCGAGGTTTTACTTTGGTATTCGATGAGCGTTTGGCTGATTGCCGCTTTGGGTACTGTTTGGGTTACTTTGGGTTTGTTTGATTTTTAATTGTTGGAGGGCTTGTATGTCTTATTTGGATCTGGCTCGGGGTCGGTATTCTTGTCGTGAGTTTGAAGATCGGGCTGTGGAGCAGGCTGTGGTGGATGCCATTGTTGAGGCTGGGCGGATTGCTCCTTCTGCTTGTAATAATCATCCTTCTCGTGTGATGGTGCTGGATACGCCTGAGCTTCTGGAGAAGGCTGCTGCTTGTCAGCCTCGGTTTGCTCGTGATGGATCTATCTTTGGCGCTCCGCTCATCTTCCTTATTTGTAGCGTTACCGAAGACGCTTGGGTGCGCCCGTATGACCAGATGAATTCCAGTGAAATCGATACGTCCATAGTGTGCGATCAGATGATGATGGAGGCCACCGAGCAGGGCCTGGGAACGTGTTGGGTATGCCATTTTAAGCCCGAGGTGGCACAGGAGCAGTTCAACCTGCCCGAGGGCGTCTATCCCTATCACATGCTCGTCTGCGGATATCCTGCCGACCACATCGCCGATTCCGAGCATCGCGAGGCCCGTACCATTCCCCTCTCCGACTTCCTCCTCAAGTAGATTTTGGGACATGCCCTAAAACCTATCCTTGACCGCTCACCGGTTCGCCGAGTTCTGCGCCACTATGTGCAGGGCTCGGTTTTTTATGTTGCGCGCCCCGGTACAGTCATAAAAAAGGACCCGCAAGCTGCGGGTCCTTTCTAGGCACTAAATTGTAGGCCGAATGTTAGTCCAGGTCGTCGGCAGCGAAGTTGTCGATCGGGGCGAAGGGATCGGCCACGGGGACAACCGGGTCAGCGACGGGCAGCGGCTCGGCGGGAACAGTCACCGCAGGAGAAGCGGCAGAACCGACCGGCGTAGAGGCCATCAGATCGGCCGGGAAGGAGTTCTGGGCATCGTCCATAAAGTGCTGGATGAGCTTGAGATACTCGGCCTTGAACTCCTCACGGGAAGCTTTGAGACGATCGATCTCCTCGAGCTCGGCCTGCTTTTCGGTCAGAGCCTGGCGGATAACCTCGCGGGCCTTGGCGTCAGCCTCGTTGCGGATACGCTCAGCGTTCTCGTTGGCATCGTTGACGATGGTCTCAGCGGTCTGCTGGGCAGCGATCAGGGCGGCGGAAATCTGGCGCTCCTGAGCGGAGAAGTCAGGGGCGGGAGCAGCCACGGGGGCGGCAGGAACGGCCTGGTCGGCGGTATCCTGAGCCTGGGCAAGCTGAGCCTGTGCATCGGCAAGCTGCTGCTCGGTAGCAGTCAGACGACCCTTAAGGTCAACGATCTTAGCGAGCATAGCGTCAACCTCGGAGGACAGCGTCTCCAAGAAGACGTCGACCTCGGCAGGATCGTAGCCACGCTTGGCCTCAGAGAAAGTCTGAGCCTGGATGTCTGCAGGGGTAATAGCCATAACAAGTCTCCTTTTTCATCGCCTCGGCGCTACACGCCCGACGTAAGTTACTAAGTCAGTTCTACACGAGTATACCTATAAGAAGCTGCAGAACCAGCCTCTGCACCAACTGCAACGCAATAATCGCAACGACCGGCGAAAAATCGATACCGCCCATCGGCGGGATGAAACGACGGAACAGGTTGAGCCACGGACCGCACACGCTATCAAGCACCGCGGCAATATCCTGAAGCAAACCACCCTGCTTCATGGGAATCCACGTCATAAAGCAGTAGACGACAATGAGCGTGGAATAGAAGTTGAACAGCGTGTTGACCAGCTGGACGATAGTGTAGATGTTGATGGGAATCTCCTCGTCTTGTCTTTACTTAAGGTAGCCGTCGGCACGAAGCTTCTTGAGATCGGAATCTTTGACCTCGCAACCGGCGGGCAGCACAATGAACACGCGGTCGCCCACCTCCTTGACCGTGGCACCCAGACCGCAGGCAAAGCCGTAAGAGAAGTCCAAGACGCGCTTGGCAACTTCGGTGCGTACGCCCACAAAAATCAGTGCGACAGGCTGCTTGGTGCGAACGCGGCGCACCACGGTCTCCACGTCGTCATAGCTCTCGGGGCGCAGGACATAGGCCGGCAGCTGCGGCGTGGCGTTGATGATATTGCTCGCATAGGCCGAGGCATCGCTCGGTGCAGGCGCGGGTGCAGCGGCGGCACGGGCGCGGGTATTCTCGGCGTAGCTCGACGGCGTGTCATAGGCACCAGGACGATAACCGCTCGCAACACTGTCCTGCGAGCGCGAAGGCGGGTTATACGTCGTGGCATGGCGGGAGTCATCGCCGACCAGCTGACCGGAGCGCGTATACACGGCAACCGACTCAGCTTCACCGCGGCGCGTCTGGCCAAGCAGGCCGTTGCTCGGCTCGTCTTGGGTGTAGAAGCCCTCGCCCGGAGCGCCACTGTAGCCGTTGCCCTGATAGCCATCGTCGTAGCCGTCATCGTAGCCGTAGTCGTCGTCCTGGCCATAACCCTGGTCGTAACCCTGCTGGCCGCCCAGGTGCATCTTATTTTTAATCTCGTCAAGGAAGCCCATGGTTGTGTCCTCTCGCGGTTTAGTGCAGGCGCCCCGATAATCAGTGCGCACTTCAGAGCCTTATTTTACTGCAAACTCCGGGCTAAATACTACCCTGCCCAGGCGAACGAGCGTAGAGCCCTCCTCAAGGGCAGACTCAAAGTCCTCGCTCATACCGCAGGAAAGCTCAGGCAGGTTCAAATCGGGATGCGCCGCCTCCAGCTCATCCCTCAGCTCACGAAGCCCCGCAAAGGTGCGGCGTGCCACATCCTTATTCCCCCGGGGCGCCATAGTCATAAGCCCCTGTACGCAAATTCCCTCAAGTTCTGCAAGCTCACCCGCGGCGGCGCGAATCTCATCGGGTGAAAAGCCTCCCTTCGACTCCTCACCACTCACATTGACCTCAATGAGCACACGCTGGGGGCCGACGAGCTCGCCTGCCTCAATCTTGCGAACAGCACGGCTCGAGATCGCCTGCGCCAGATGCAGCGAACCCACCGAGTGAATCAGCTCGGCTGAGCCCAGCACCGCATTGATCTTATTGGTCTGCAGGTTGCCGATCATATCGAAGCGCACCTCGGGCAGCTCCGGATGCTCCGCCAGACCCGTGAGCTTGCGAACCAGCTCCTGCGGGCGGTTCTCGGCAAAATGGCGATACCCCGCCTGGATGGCGGCAACGGTCTCATCGACACCAACGGTCTTGGACACGGCAATGAGGCTCGCGGCGTCGTGGGGACGGCCCGCGCGATCGAGCGCCGCATAAAAACGTTCCAGAATCTGCTCGCGGCGAGCGCGCATCAAGTCCAAATAGTTATCCATTGCCAATCGCCTCCGCTGACAGCCAAACAAGTAGTCCCATGCTAACGCAAGAGCGCGGCCCCGCATGTGCAAGGCCGCGCTCACTTAGGTATTTACAATCTTTCGACGAACGGGGTTACTTACTCCTCGTCGTCCTCGCCATCGTCCTCATCCTCAAGATGATCGAGCAGGTAGCGAAGACCCTCGCTGACCTCGTTAACGGGCACCTTGGCAACGTAGCGTGCATCGACGGCGGGCCTCATGATAACACCCTCGCCCGAAGGCACGCGCATGCTCTCGAGCTCATCCTCATCAGTGCAGGCGATATCACCGGCAGTCATACGCTGTCCGGTCAACAGGAAGGTCAGACGGCAGGCGGCATCGATGGAAATCGAGGCGATGCGATCGAGATAGCGCGATACCATGATGGCGCGGCGCAGGTCGTCATAGTTGCTGTCGTCGTCCATAAAATCGCCCGTGTCCATGCGGTTAAAGGTGCGGAAGAACTTCTCGTAGGCGGCGTGCACTGGCTCGTCCTCGACGGCCAAGTTGCAGATGATGGACATGTCGTTGGTGACGAGCGCAGAAAGCGAAGAGCCCAGTACCTGGTAGACGGCCTCAGCCTCGGCCTCAACCGTGCCGACAAGCTCCTTGGGCAGCGAGATGTCGGCCTTGATCATATGACGCGTGGCGCGGCAGATCTGACGGACCTTATCGGTCATGCGCTGCAGGTTAAAGTCGACGTAGATGATCGTCTGAAGCAGGCGGAAGTCGGAGGCGACCGGTGACTGCGTGGCGATCAGGTTGTAGCACACGGCCTCCAAGTTAGCGCAGCGCGCGTCAATCGAAAGCGTGCGCTTCTTGGTCTTGGTGGCGAGCTTGCGGTCGTCGGTCACATAGGCCTTAACGGCATCGTGGAGGGCCAGATCGACGGCCTCGTAGATGCTCAGCATCTCGTGGCGGGCCTCGATGAGCTGACGGGAAAACAGTTTACGCATGGTTCACTCCAATCAGTTGGGTGCGGTCATGCCGCCCGCACAGTGAATACGCACCGGACCAGATCCGATCGGCTTGGGACTAGTCGCACCGATCAGCCAAAGCGGCCGGTGATATAGTCTTCCGTCCGCGAGTCCACCGGACTGGTGAAGATCGCGTCGGTTTGACCATACTCGATGAGCGTGGCGGGCTCGCCGGCAACTTCCTGCAAGAAGAATGCGGTGTAGTCGCTAATACGAGCTGCCTGCTGCATTGAATGCGTGACGATGATGATCGTCATCTCGGGCGCCAGCTCGGCCATCAGATCCTCGACCTTAGAGACAGACGTGGGGTCGATGGCGGAGCAGGGCTCGTCCATCAGGAGGACATC
Organism: Collinsella aerofaciens; assembly: GCA_048478035.1. GTDB lineage: Bacteria > Actinomycetota > Coriobacteriia > Coriobacteriales > Coriobacteriaceae > Collinsella > Collinsella aerofaciens_CN. The sequence continues at coordinate 92,758 of DBGBCW010000017.1, forward strand.
GGGTTGCACCGCAAGCACGCGCGCGATGCACAGACGCTGCTGCTGACCGCCCGAGAGCGCCAAACCATCCTTGTTGAGCTGATTGGATACCTCTTTCCAGAGGTTGGCGCGCTTGAGCGATTCTTCCACGATGTCATCGAGGTCACTTTTGCTAGTCACGCCCTGCAGACGAGGGCCAAAAGCGACATTCTCGTAGATGGATTTGGGAAACGGATTGGGCTGCTGAAAGATCATGCCCACGCGGCGACGGAGATCGACCGGGTCGACGCCCTCGGCATAGATATCATTGCCGTCGAGCGTCATGGTGCCCTCGACGCGCGTACCCTCGATCAGGTCATTCATGCGGTTGATGCAGCGCAAAAACGTCGATTTGCCGCAGCCCGAAGGGCCAATAAACGAGGTGATGGCGTTTTTGGCGATGTTGAGGTCAAGCCCCGTCAGCGCATGAAAGTCACCGTACCAAAAGTTGAAATCCTTGGCCGTAATGGCCGCTTGCTCCAACGTGGGAGCGGACTGATAAACGGACATGGGACTCCTTAACTAGCGACGCTTGCGCGACAGGAAGCGCGCAAACAGGTTGAAGGCCAGAATGATCACCATCAGCAAGAGCGCGGTGCCGTAGGCTGCGTTCATGTTGATGCCGTCGTTGGCAAGCAGGTACAGATGGACCGTCATGGGGCGGCCGGAATCGAGCGGCGAAATAGGTAGATTGATGGCCTGGCCCATGGTGTAAAGTACAACCGCGGTCTCGCCAATGGCACGGCCGATGGCAAGGACGATGCCGGTGGCGATGCGGCCAAAGGCGGAAGGAAGCACGATCTTGGAAACGACCTGCCACTTAGTGGCGCCCAAGCCATATGCGCCCCAACGGATATAGCGCGGCACGGCGCGAATAGCCTCCTCGGTGGTGCGCATGACGATAGGCAGCATCAGAAGCGCCAGCGCCAGGGCAGCCGAGACCATCGAAAGGCCCAGGCCCATGGCCTCGACAAACAAGGCGTAGCCAAAGAGACCCATAACGATGGAGGGCACCGAGGCCAAAGCATCGGCAGCATAACGGATGAGCTCGACGACCTTGCCCTGTTTGGCGTACTCGGCCAGATAGACGGCCGCTAGCACGGCGACCGGCGTACAGATGAGCATGGCGAGCGCCGTCACGTAGATGGTCGAGACAATCGTAGGCCAAATGCCGCCCTCGGCGTTGACACCCTGGGGCCAACCGAAGATAAAGTCGAGCGAAATATGCGGTAAGCCATTAACAACCACGTAGGCGATGATAGCGACCAGCACCAGCGTGGTGATGTAGGCCGCGGCGCGGAACACGCCGAGCATGATCTTGTTTGACAGGTCTTTGTTGATGCGGCCCTTCTTGCCGTGGGAAAGGGCACGCTTGATGCGCTCGCGCGACGAGGTCGCATCGACCGTCGCGTCAACGGAATCGGACATAGCCTACCCCCTCTTCTTCTTGGAAATCAGACGGACGATGCCCACCAGCGTGGCGGAGATGATAAACAGGACCACGCCCATGCCGAACAGCGCCGAGCGGTGCAGACCCGAGGAATAGCTCATGTCGAGCGCAATCTGGCTCGTGAGCGTCGAGATGGGGCTCGCAATGCTGTCGGGAATAACCGGGGCGTTACCCACGACCATGAGCACGGCCATGGTCTCGCCGATGGCACGGCCCATACCCAGCACGATGGCATCCACGATACCCAGCTTGGCGGCAGGTAACACGACCTTATAGATGGTCTGCCACTTAGTAGCACCCATGGCATACGATGCCTCGCGAATGCCCATGGGAATGGAATTGAGGGCATCGATGGTAAGCGTCGTGATGGTAGGGACGATCATGATGGCGAGCACGAACCACGCTGTCAGCGCACCAAAACCAAGACCACCGGTCAGTTGCGCGATAAACGGACGAATGATGATCATGCCAAAGAAACCATAGATGATAGAAGGGATGCCGGCCAACAGGTCAACGGCAGGGCTGATGAGCTTGCGCACGCGCTTGCTGGCGATCTCGACCAGGTACACGGCCGTACCTACGCCCAGCGGCACGCCCATGGCGAGCGCACCGACGGTCACCAGACCTGAGCCGGCAAGCAGCGACATGATGCCGTAGTGGCCCTCAGAGGGCGCCCACGTAAAGCTAAAGAATTCCGCCAGACCGATGTCGGTAAAGACGGGCAGCGCCGAGTACGTGGTAAAGACAAAAATCAGGATGACGGTAACGACCGCCAAGAACGCGCAGGCAAAGAAGATCCACTGCAGCGCCTTCTCCTTGATATAGGTACTGCGCGATACGAGCGCCAGCTCGCGCTTCTTGGGCGTCTGAACATTCTGCTCAGTCTGGGAGTTTTCCTGTGCTTCCATGCTACTCACTCCCCTTCTCGTCGTTGGTGACGGGGATAAAGCCCGCCTCACGAATCTGCTTGTCCATCTTTTCGGACGTCACGTAGTCGATGTAATCCTGCGCCTGCTGCGAAGGCGCACCCTTCACAAAGAAGTAAAGGTCGCGTGAGATGGGATAGCCGCCGCTCGCGACCGTCTTCTCGGACGCCTCAACATGATTGACCGAGACGGCCTTGACCGAGGTCTTGGCGTTGAGGCTATCGACGAAGCCCAGCGAAATGTAGCCAATGGCACCACGCGAACGAGATACCACGTCGCGCACCTGGCCCGTGCCCGAAAGAACGGCCGAGCGGCGATCGAACGGGGTGCCGTCCATCACGATGGTGCGAAAGGCCTCACGCGTGCCGGACGCCTCATCTCGGTTGATGACCTGAATCCTCAGGTCCTCGCCACCGACTTCTTTCCAGTTGGTGATCTTGCCGGCGTAAATATCGCGGAGCTGCTCGGTCGAGAGGTTATCGACCGGGTTATCGTCGTTCACGATGACCGCGATACCGTCGTGGGCAATGACGATGGGAGTCAGGCCCAGATCCTGTTCGTCGGCATTGAGTCCACGGGAGGAGCTGGCGATATCGGCCGTGCCGGCGCTGACGGCCTCGATCCCAGCGGAAGAACCCAAACCGGAAACGAGCACGTCGATGCCGGTCTCCTCCTTAAAGCCCTCGGCCGCAATCTCGGCGATAGGAAGGCAGGTCGTGGAGCCGGCCACGGTAATGGAAGAGGTAGAAGATCCCGAAGAACAGGCGCACAGCGTAAGCGTAAACACAGCGGCGCTCAGGACCGATACGATCTTTCTCATAGCATCATGCCGATCGCAGCATGGCGCCCACAGGTGCCGTCCTCGTTACGGTAGGAATAAAAGCGGTCGTTCTGACGCACGGTCGAAAGCTGGGTATCCACGATATTATCCGCGTCGACACCGACATCTACCAGCGCCTCGCGAATGGCAGCGGAAAGATCAAGCATGCGAGAGGTATTCGCATCGATGCAAGAGAACTCGGCGGCAAAGCGATCCATGAGTTCCTGGGATACCTCATATTCGTCATCCAAGATATGGGGGCCGATATAGGCGGAAACGTCGCTCGCATCGCAACCGGCAGCATCGCAAAGCGCCTGGCACGCCTTGGCGGAAATACGTGCAATCGTGCCCTTCCAACCGGAGTGCACCACGGCAAATCCGCCGGGGGCCACCAGCACCACGGGAACGCAGTCGGCAAAGCAGAGCAGCACGGGCACGTTATGCGCCGTGCAGACGATGGCATCACAGCCCTCGGCAATCTGCTCGCGAACGTCCTCAAGGTCATCGGCGCCGTTCGACGTCACCGCAACGATATGATCACCATGGACCTGATTGGGAACGAGCAGGTTGTGCTCGCACTCGGCGGCACCCATAGCCTCGAGCGCACGACGACGATTTTCTTGAACAGCAAAGGGGTCATCGCCAACATGCGAGCCCAAGTTGAGTGAGGAGTACGCATCTTCGGAAACGCCACCGGCGCGCTCGGTGAAGGCAAAGCGAACATCGGATGTCGCGCCCTCCACCAACGTAACTCCATCATGGTCGACACGCGAAACTTTGTCCGCACGTGCTGCCATACTAAAGCCTCCTAATAACACAAGTACCGCGGCATCGCCGCTACAGCCCGCGTTTATACGGCTGTCATACTTCTCTAAAAGGATACCTGCTGCGCTGGAGGCAATCGTAAAGGGAACGTAAAGAGATTGGAGGTTCTAGTTTACAAAGTCGAAATAAAAAGGGCGCGTCCATACGGATACGCCCCTGTGCACAACAATGCAAAGAACGACTTAGAAGCTACCGCGCTTCAGGAAGTCGGGAAGCTCGAACTGATCGTTGCCGAAGTTAGGAAGCTCGGTGCCACCGACGTTGCGGGTCGGAGCGGCCTGAGCCGGGCTCGTGGCAGGAGCGGTGCGCTGCGGCTCAGCGGAGGCAGCGGCCTTGCTCTGAGACTGCTGAGCAGCAAAGAGCTCGTCCTGACGGTTGACGTTGGAGTCGGAGAAGCCCGTAGCGATGACGGTGATACGCACCTGATCGCCCAGGGACTCGTCGACAACGGTACCGAAGATGATGTTGGCCTCGGGGTCGACGGCGTTGGCGACAACGTCGGCGGCGTCGCTGATCTCCTGGATGCCCAGGTCCTTGGAACCGGCGATGGAGAGCAGCACGCGCGTGGCGCCATCGATGGAGCTCTCGAGCAGCGGGCTGGAGATGGCCTGCTGGGCAGCGTCGACGGCACGGGTGTCCCCAGAAGAGGTACCGATACCCATCATGGCGGTACCGGCCTGCTTCATGATGGTCTTAACATCGGCGAAGTCCAGGTTGATGATACCGGGGACGGTGATGAGGTCGGTGATGCCCTGGGTGCCCTGGGAAAGGACGCCATCGGCAATCGCGAAGGCCTCGAGCATGGTGGTCTTCTTCTCGGCGATGTCGAGCAGCTTATCGTTAGGGATGACGATCATGGTGTCGACGCAATCGGAGAGGGTCTTAATGCCCTCCTCGGCGCTCTTCTTGCGCTTGCGGCCCTCGAAGGTGAAGGGCTTGGTCACGACGGCGACGGTCAGCGCACCGACCTCGTTCATCGCGATATCGGCAACGATGGGAGCAGCGCCGGTACCGGTGCCACCGCCCTCGCCGCAGGTGATGAACACCATGTCGGCGCCAGCGAGCGCCTCGGCAATGTCGTCGCGGGACTCATCGGCAGCCTTGCGGCCAACCTCGGGGTTGGCGCCGGCGCCCAGGCCGCGGGTAAGGTCGGTGCCGATGTGCACCTTGATATCGGCATCAGAGATCGCGAGTGCCTGAGCATCGGTGTTGATGGCAACAAACTCGACGCCGCGGATGCCCTCTTCGATCATTCGATTGACCGCGTTGGTACCGCCGCCGCCGACGCCGACCACCTTAATGACGGCAAGGTAGTTGTTGATCTCTGTCTCGTGCATGTCGGTCCTCCGAACAAAGGTTATAGCCATAGCATGGGTCGACCCCTGCGCACATTAACCTTCAGGTTGAAAGTAAATGCAAAGGTAAACCGTATTATGTTTGCACATTATGAACGTATCAGTCAAATAATTGACCGTGAAAACCAAACAAACCAGATAAACGGCGTGGTATGGCCCCTCAACAAAGCATCAACCAGCGCTACGAGGTCGGAGCGTTCCTAAATGTATAGTTACCCGGAGAGCGCACATTGATATACGTTACGCCCTCTACCTGCGAAAGCAACTTGGTGACTACGCGTTCCTTCTTGACGATATCGTCCGAATCGCCCAGCGACACCTCAATGCCGTTATTGAGGTTTGCCGAGATGGCTTCGACCGAAGGCGTGGAAATATCCTTGACTTGTCCCAAGAACTCGCTCGAAAAACCACGCACATAATCCAAGCCAGCCTTAACGGCCTTGGAGCTCACCGCCTGGCCGGAAACCGGAGCGACATCCGCCGAGACATCAGTCAACAACACCGCGCCATAGTGCTTAGCGAGCGCCAGCGCGGCATCAATGCCGGTCAGGGTATTTGAGCCCTGCCCCGTCGTGATGACGTTGCCCTGGTCATCCACTTCGACCGACGTCGACAGCGGGGCGATCCAGGTGTCATCATCCCCGATGGCCCAGGCAAGGTCATCGGAGCTGATATAGGCAATTGCGATGACCTTGCGCTCCATCGGCGTAATGATGAGCGTATGCGGGAACTGACGCTGGACATCTACGCCCGAGACCCACGGGTTCTGCTTGAGGTCCTCGGTAATCTGGTCGGGATCGACGTTAAAAAGCGACGTTCCCTCGGGCAAATCGATCAGCTGGATAGCATCGTGCTTCGTCACATGCTCGCTGCCTTGAATCTGAATATCAGTGGCGGTAAACAATCCAGAGTTAATCACCACGATGGCAACGACGACGAGCACGGCCAAGACGGCCAGAACGCCGCCAACGATTTTGCCTTTGCCTGTAACGACAGAAGCGGCGTCTGATGTTTTATTTACCATCGCCCCAAGTGAAGACAACGGGTTGACGCTTTTTTTACCCGAAGGCTTCTTGGCGGTAGCCGGCACCGATGTCAGCGAGCGCGGTTTCGATGCGCCCAGCGTGCGACCTGGACGCGGCGCTTTAGTTCCCGTCGAGGGCTTAGGAGTTGCCATGGGACGGGCAGGTTTGGCGCCCATAACAGGCTTTGACGTCACCGAGGGACGCGAGGACTTTTTTGCGGCCGGACGATTACCGAGCTGCGAGCCGACAACCGGACGACTGGTCTGTCGAGCATGCCCGACAGACTTAGAGTGCGTGACGGTATTGCGTTGAGGTTTGGCAGGCGCGCCGGAACGCCCTCCGGCGCGGCGGAAGGTGGGTTTCGATGCTCTAGAAGCCGAGGAATTTAACTTCCGGTCTGAGCTCGATGCCATACGCCTCCCTCACCTTTCCGTGCACATGTCTGATAACCGCGGCAACGTCATCGGCCGAGGCAGTTCCGTTATTAACGATAAAATTAGCGTGAACGGGCGAAACTTCCGCGCCGCCAATCGAAAAACCCTTTAATCCACAATCCTCGATAAGCTTGCCCACACTCGCATCGGGCGGGTTGCGAAAGACCGACCCGCAGGATGCGCGACCCATGGGCTGTGTACGCTTGCGCCTCGTCAGGTACCGTTCCATGCGCTCGCGAATGTCGGCCTTGGGCGCCGGTTTAAGCTTGAGCACGCACTCGAGGATGATCTCATTGCGGGGAAGGCTACATTCGCGGTAGCCCCAAGTGATCTCGGACCCCGCATAATGCTTGATACCGGATGCCGGGTCAAACGTTACGACATCCTCGACCAGCGAGCCAATCCACTCGGTCCGTGTGCCGGCATTCATAGATATCGCACCGCCAACCGAGCCAGGGATGCCAACGGCAAACTCAAGGCCCGAGAGGCTACGCGACAGGGCATCGTTGACCAGGCGCGCAAACATCACGCCCGCACCGACCGTCAGCGTACAACCGTCATCGGCAACAACCGTGCGCTGAAACTCACGTCCGAGCGAAATGACGGCGCCGCGATAACCGCCATCGGCAACCAGCAGATTGGAGCCCTTGCCGATGATGACCCACGGCACCTGCTCGCGATCGAGCACCGCCACGGCGCGGCGAAGGGCATGATAGCTATGGCACGTCACAAAGAGGTCGGCCTTGCCGCCGATACGATAGCTCGTATGACGCGCAAGGCGCTCGTCCTCGATCACATCCGTGTCGATCATGCCCGAGAGCGCCATGACGGCGTTAAACAGACCCATTAGACTTAAGCGTCTTTCTTGGCAGTCAGATACTCAATGAACTCGGGACCGACGGTCGTAACGTCACCGGCACCCATAGTAAGCAGCAGGTCGCCCTCGCCCACCATCTGCTCGAGCTCCTGATTGAGCTCAAGACGGCTGGAGCAGTACACGACCTCCTTGCCAGGATGCTTGGCGCGCACGGTATCGGCGAGCATCTTAGAGGTAACACCCGGAATGGGCATCTCGCCAGCCGAGAACACATCAATCAGCAGCAGTTTATCGGCATTGGCAAATGCATCGGCAAAGTCGTCGCACAGGGCCTGCAGGCGCGAATAGCGGTGCGGCTGGAACACGACGTCGACGTGCTTGTAGCCCAGCGACGAAGCAGCAGCAAGCGTCGCCTTGATCTCGGTGGGGTGATGGCCGTAATCATCGACCACGGTGATGCCATCGATATCGCCCACGTGGGTAAAGCGACGGCGGACGCCCTCAAAGCTCGAGAGCGCCTTGGCGGCGGCGTCGATGTCAAGGCCCAGGACATGGGCGACGGTGAGCACCGCCGTGGCGTTGAGCATGTTGTGGCGACCGGGATTGCTCTTGATCCCCACAGCATGCTCAGTGCCGTCCTCAAAGCGAACGATAAAATCGCTCTGGATGCCCTTGACATCCGGGTGCATGCAGACGATGTCGTTGCTCTCGGCAAAACCGTAGGAAAGCACGTGACGACCCGTCGACTTGGCGAGCTCGACCAGATGCGGGTCCTCACCGCAGACGATGACGGTGCCGTCCTCGCCCACCAGGCTCATGAATTTGGCGAAAGTTGCCTCGATCTCCTCGATACCCGAGTAGTGATCGAGGTGGTCGGCCTCGACGTTGGTCACGATGACCACGTTGGGGTTCAGGAACAGGAAGGAGCTGTCGGACTCGTCGGCCTCAGCGACAAAGTAGTCGCCCGAGCCGTTCTTGCCGTTCGTGTCATAGCCCTCGACGATGCCGCCGATCAAGAAGCTCGGATCCAGGCCCATGCGGTCGAGCATGGTGGCGCACATCGAAGACGTGGTGGTCTTGCCATGCGTGCCGGCAACAGCGACGGTGGTGTAGCCGTGGCCCAAAGCAGAGAGCATCTTGGCACGGGGCCACACGGGAATACCAAGCTCGCGAGCGCGCACGAGTTCAGGGTTGGACTCCGGAATAGCGGTGGAGACAACAACCACGTCGGGCTTGACCTCGTCGATCGTGGCGGCCTCATGGCCCACACGCACCTTCACACCAGCGCGGGTAAGCTGGCGGATATAACGTGACGTCTTAAGGTCGGAGCCGGTAACGGCATAACCACGCTCGTGCAGAACGAGGGCGATGCCGCTCATGCCGGCGCCGCCGATACCGATAAAGTGGGCGCTCTTAAACTCGGGCGCGGAGGTTGCAGTCTGGGAATCAGCCATGTGCTCGTGTACTCCTTGCGTAAACACTGCCTGTAACCCGTTAACTGTACCGCACCTACCGCATCAGCGCGAGGGCGACCGACGATATCCCGTCTAACTAACGCAAACCCTCTACCGCATCCGCCAGAAGAGCGGCGGCCCTATCCTGAGCCAGACCACGCGCCGCCTGACGCATGGCGTCGCGTGCCGCCGCGTCATCGACCAGGTGCAGCAGCTCATCGGCAAAGGCAGAACCGTCGATATCGGCATCGGCGCAGAGCACGCCGGCCCCGGCGTCGACCAGATAACGGGCATTGGTGGTTTGGTGGTCGGCTGTCGCATGCGGGTACGGCACGAGCACCGAAGGCACGGCGAGCGCAGCGATCTCGGCCACGCTCGATGCGCCCGAACGCGAGAGCACCAAATCGGCAGCAGCCAGCATATCGCCCATGTTGTCGATGTATGTCTGGACGCGGTAACGCTTCGCCTCCTCGGGCGTCAGCGCCAAAGCGCGCTCGGTCTCCTCAAAGCCGTCGGCACCCGTCGAATGCAACACATAGAGATTCTTGCGCGAAAGCAGCTCGTTTTTGAGCGAAACCACGCGCTCGTTGAGGTGCTGGGCGCCAAGTGAACCGCCAAAGACGAGCAGCAGCGTAGCGTCCTCGGGAACACCAAGTGCCTTGCGGCCGCGAGCGCGATTGCCCTCGATCACCGAGCGACGTACGGGGTTACCGGTCATGAGCACGTGGTCAGGGTCACCTTCGCGCTCAAAGACCGAACGCGCTGCCGGCACCGAGATGCACACGCGGGCGGCGTGGGAGTTCATCATCTTGTTGGCCAGGCCCGGAACAGAGTTCTGCTCATGCAGCAGATACGGAACGCCCGCGCCCTTGCACCACCCCAGCAGCGGAACCTCGACATAGGCACCAAAACCGATGGCGGCATCGGGCTTGCCGACCTTTGAGAAATGATTGGCGAGCGCACGTTTGGCCTTGTTGACACGCCACAGCGAGGTCAGCGCCGTCCAAGGACGGGAGCGGTCGAAGCCCGTGACCGTAATGGGCACAAAATCAAACCCAGCCTCGGGGACCAGACGACCCTCGAGCTTGCGCGACTGGCCCACGAACACAACGTGGTGGCCACGGTCACGCAGTTCTTCGGCCAAGGCGAGCGCGGGGTTGATGTGTCCTGCCGTGCCGCCGGCTGCAATAGCAACGGTCATTTTATCGGTCATGGTAGTCCCTTCGTACACGCGGTCCCTGGTCGTCGGTACGCAGACGCGCCGACGGGTCCGAGTTCAAATCGATTCGATTATATCCGCCGCCCGCGTTGCGAGGGCTGGGGCGCTGCGGACGACCTTGCGGAGCCGTTCGCGAGCGTGGACGAGCTGCCGGCTCGGTCGCAGAGCCATCCAGGACGGTAAAACCGTTACGCGAAGATCGCTCGCCGCGCACGTGGGGCACGCCGGCGGTACTCTCATCCATAACGGCAAAGCTCTCACGGCGGCGGTCATACTCATCGCGGCGGGCGCTCTCGTACGAAACGCGCAAGATCAACCCGGCAAGCATGAGCGACACAATAATCGACGAACCGCCGTAGCTAATAAACGGCAGCGGTTTGCCCGTCATGGGAAACACGTTGAGGATGCCCAGCGCATTAATCAAAAACTGCACCGCGAGAATGACCGCGGAGCCAGACGCCATAAGCGCGCCCCGACGATCGGTCGCCTGCTCGGCAATGCGAAACGCCGAGTAGATCAGCATCGCAAACACCAAGAAGAACAGCACGGTTCCGACAAAACCGACTTCCTCGCCAATGATGGCCAGGATGTAGTCGTTGTGCGCTTCGGGCAGATACGAGTACTTCATGGTTGAGTTGCCAATGCCGCGGCCGAACAGACCGCCCGAGGCAAAGGCCATGATTGCAAGCGTGGCCTGATAGCCGTCACCATACTCGTCGGCCCAAGGGTTCAAGGCAACCTGAATACGCACCATACGGTACGGCTCTGCGACAAGCGCAATCACGATCACGAGAATGCCGAAGATTAGCACGCCGATGATAAATCTGGGGTCGAGACCCGCAAACAACGCCATGCACATGAGGGTCAACAGGATGATCAGGACAGTACCGAAATCGGGCTGGATAAAGATCAGAAAGAGCGAAATGCCCAGGTAGATGCCCATCTTGCGAAGGAATTCGTTGATGTTGCCACCGGGCGAAAAGAAGCGATCAAGCATGATGGCCGAATACGCAATGGCAAATGGCTTTAAAAACTCGGAAGGCTGGAACTGAATACCGGCGATGTTGAGCCAGCGCGTGGCGCCACGGCTGCCGCTGCCCACCAAGAACACCAGAAGCAGTAGCCCTATCATGCCGATAAGGAAGATCCTGAGCACATCCTCCCCAAACCAGCTGTCCGGCAAAACGCGCACGATGGCAATCAGCGCCAGAACACCGACCACGGCAAACGCGGCCTGTCGACCCAGAAAAAACGTCGCCGAGCCATTCTCGTGCAGCGCCTCGACCGAAGACGCCGAGTACACCATCAGCAGGCCAAAGCATACCAAGGTAAACAAGCAGGCCATGAATATCAAACGGGGGCGCATGATACGGGCGGGAACGCCGGCAATATAGCGTTCGCTAAACGACTGCCCACCGTGGCTGGAACGCGGTGTGGTGCGACGTGAGGAAGCACGGTCCGAGTCGGGCCTCCTCATACCTTGTCGGGGGCTCTCCTCTCTCACCGCAACCCCTATTCCATTTGTGATTTCGCTGTAGCGGCAAGCTGAGCCACGTAGTCCTTAAACACGCGGCCGCGCTCCTCATAGCCCGAGAACTCATCGAACGAAGAGCAGGCAGGAGAAAGTAAGATCACATCGCCACGGCTCGAAAGCGAACGGGCAACGTCCACGGCGTCGCGCAGGTCATCCGCCTGGGCGATATCCACATCGCCATCGACATCAGCCTCGTCCATAGCGGCGGTGAAGCGCTCGCGCGCATCGCCAAAGCAGACGACCGAGCGCACGTTGTCCATAACGACGCGCGCGAAGTCCGTGAGCGGCGTGCCCTTATCGTGGCCGCCGAGCAGCAAGATCACGTCGTCATCGGGAAATGCCGTCAGTGCCTTCTCGACCGCATCGGTGTTGGTCGCCTTGGAATCGTTGACGTAGCGCACGCCGTCAATCTCGCCACACGGCTCCACGCGGTGCTCGAGCGGCTGGAACGAGGCCAGACCGCGGCAGACACCATCGACATCGGCACCGACTGCCAAGGCAGCCGTGGCAGCACACAGGGCATTGATAACATTGTGATGGCCCGAGATCTTGAGCTCGGATGTAGCGATGAGCGGGGTCTCGACGCCCTTCAGACGCACGATCATCTTGCCATCGCGCACAAAGGCGGCATCCTCGCCCTCAGGCTCGTCAAAGGCAACCTTGCAGATGCGACGACCCGGCGTGTAGATGTACTCATCGAACTCGTGAATGCCGGCGTCTTCGACGTCGACAACCGCCAGATCGTCATCAACCATATTGTCAAACAGTTTGATCTTGGCAAGCGCATAGTTGTTATGGCTCTTATGCCAGCCCAAGTGGTCGGGAGTGATGTTGAGCAGCACCGCCACGCGAGGATGGAGCTCGGTAGTCGTAGCAATCTGATAGCTCGAGAGCTCAGCCACAAACCACTCGTTGTGGGCTCGGCCGTCAATCTCGTTGACCGGCGGCTCGCCGATGTTGCCGACAGCAACGCTGGCCTCGCCGGCAGCCTTGAGCAGATAATCAGTCAGCGACGTGGTAGTCGTCTTGCCATTGGTACCCGTGATGGCAATCCAGTTATCGGGCGACAGGCGATAGGCAAACTCGGGCTCACCCATAATCTGGGCGGCATGCTCGCGCCCGGCCTTAAAGAAGCCCGAGAACTCCGAGATGCCCGGGCACGTCACGCATACGTCATAGGCGCCCTCGACCTGTTCGGTCCCATAGACAAACGACGCACCAGCAGCCTCGAGCGCACGCGTGGCGTCATTGGGCTCAGAGGTGCCGCCGCCATACACGGTAACGGCACTTACGCGCTCGGGATGTGCCAGCGCCCAGCGGGCGACATCGAGACCGGATTTGCCCTGACCCAAAACGAGCAGGCTAAAGACATCAGCAAGAGGCATGAAAGACCACTATCCCAACTGGAAGAACAAAGCAAGGCCAACGGCACCAAAGGCCGCAGCGATAATCCAAAAGCGGATGACGACCTTGGTCTCGGCCCAGCCCTTCTTTTCGAAATGATGATGGATGGGCGCCATAAGGAAGACGCGCTTGTGCGTAAAGTGGAAGTAGACAACCTGAATCATGACCGACAGGGTCTCAACGATAAACAGGCCGCCGATGATGAGGGAGACGACCTCGGTATTGGTCATGATGGACGTGCAGGCAAACGCGGCGCCCAGGGCAAGCGAGCCGGTATCGCCCATAAAGATGCTCGCCGGATAGCAGTTGAACCACAGAAAGCCCAAACAGGCACCGGCACACGCGGTGCAGAAGATGGACAGGTTCACGTCTCCGTGCAAAAACGCCATGGCAGCCATGGCGAGCATGGCAATCATCGAGGTGCCGCCAGCAAGACCATCAAGGCCATCGGTCAGGTTCACGGCATTAGAAAGACCGGCGATCATCAGCCAGCAAAAGACAATGTAGAGCCACGGGAACGAAAGGCCGCAGATGGTGGTCGAAAGAACACCGAGGTCAATCGTCAGGCCGCCGGGAAAACGAATCTCGGGGGCGACGCCGCACCAATTGACGGCGAGCACCGTAAAGGTGACACAGATAATGGTTAGGCCGATCATCTTGGCATGGGGCGTCAGACCGAGCGAGCGCCCATGCGTAACGGAGGTCAGGTCGTCGATCAGGCCCAGCACGCCGGTCGCCAGCGTGGCGAGCAGCACGAGCACGAGCTCGGTGGTGAGCTTGCCCATCAGCAGGCAGGTCAGCGAGATCGCGACGAGGATGACAACGCCACCCATGGTGGGCGTTCCCTGCTTAACCAAATGACGCTTGGGGCCGTCGGCACGAACCTGCTGGCCGATACCCTCGACCTTGAGTAGCTTGATCCACCACGGCATGAGCAGCAGCGCAATGGCAGCGGCGATGCCAAGCCCCAAAAAAGCCTGATACGTTGGATACGAGGGATTGCCGAACATGGGCTAGCACACACCTTCCACAAAGCGGTCGAGCTCAACAAAGCGGGAACCCTTGACCAGTACAACATCATGTTTTTCAAGCGCGCCGCCCATGCGGTCGAGCACCTGCTGATAATCGGAGAACACCTGGATGCGGTCCTCGTCCATGCCCATCATGCGCGCGGCATCGGCCATAAGCTGGGCCAGCTCACCACCCACGCACGCCAGCATGTCGAGCTTCTTGGCGGCGGCATAGGCGCCCACGAGCTCATGCATGCGAGGAGCCTCATCGCCCATCTCGCCCATCTCGCCCAGGATCGCCATGCGAGACCCCGTGCACGAAAGCGAGCACAGTAGATCGAGGCCAGCAGCCATGGATTCGGCACTGGCGTTATAGGAATCGTCGATGACGCGGGCACCGCTCTTGGCGCGCTTGATCTCCTGGCGGTGACCGGTGATCGTGAGGCCCCTAAAGGCAGCATCGATCTGCTCGGGCGTCACGCCCAGGCGATAGGAAACCGCGGCGGCCTTAACGGCATTAGGAACGGACTGCACGCCGGGGATGGCAAGCATGGTATCGATCGTCTCACCCTGGCCAAAATCGAGCGTAAAGACCGGACGTCCCTCGTCATCAACACGAATGTCGCGGGCACGGACCTCATCGTCGTCCGAGACGCCGGCCAGCATAACGTCGATACCAGCAGGCTGGGCGAACGTATCGCGAATGAACGGCGTAAAGTCGTCCTCACCGCCCAAAACCAGCAGCGGCAAGAAGTCGCCGGCGGCGCACATACCCTGGACAATCTCGGCCTTAGCGCGGGCGATGTTCTCGCGGCTGCCCAAAATGCCGATGTGAGAGGTACCAATCTTGCTCACGATGGCAAGGTTGGGATTGGCGGACTTGGACAGGCGCTCAATCTCGTGGAAATGGTTCATGCCCATCTCGAGCACCAGGACCTCGGTATCGGCCGGAGCGGAAAGCACCGTGAGCGGCATGCCGATCAGGTTATTGAAATTGCCCTTGGTGGCCCAGACACGATAGCGCTTGGCGAGCACGGCGGCGAGCACGTCCTTGGTCGTCGTCTTGCCGATGGAACCGGTAATACCAACGACCAGGCAGCCAAGCTCCAGGCGATACGCGTGCGCCAAACGCAGCAGAAACTCCTCGGGATCATCGGTCAGCAAGATGGCACAGCCCTTGTCCTGCGCCAGCGAGACCAGCTCGGCCTCGGGCTCACGCGTCATCACGACGGCGCCGGCACCCGACTGGACGGCACGGGAAGCAAAATCATTGCCGTCGACGTTTTCACCGGGAAAGGCGACGAAAATCGTCCCTTCCTCGACCTGGCGCGAGTCGATAACGCACCCGCGGCATACCCGATCGGCTTCTCCCGTCACGGTTCGGGCCCCTGTTGCGGCCGCGAGGTTGTTGACGGCGATCTCTATCATTGCAGCTCCCCTGTAAACCTAATAATGCTATCGGCGTATTGTATCCCAGCGCCGCACATGCGTGGTGCAGGGCATGTGAACGCCCTCATATGGGACAACAAACCACGCCCCAAAGATTGTAACCCCCTACTTCGTGTGCGGGATACCCAGCACGTCGAGCGCGTTGGCCATAATGGACTGGAACGGCACCGCAGCGGCATCTGAGCCGCTCGGCGTTCCGTCGAGCGTGATATAGCACAGCACCTTGGGCGATTGTGCCGGTGCAAAGCCCATAAAGGACGACATGTAGTTCTCCTTGAGGTAGCCGCCGTTCTCGTCGGCACGTTCGGCCGTACCGGTCTTACCCGCTACGTCATAGCCGTCAACCGCGCCGCCAACGCCCGTTCCCTCGGACACGACCGTCTGCATGCACGATGTCACCTGGGATGCGGCGTCCTCCGAAATCGCGCGCTCGCCTTCGCCCCAGTCCTTCTCGTCGCCTTTGCTGGACTTATAGAAGTGCGGTGTCATCATCACGCCGCCGTTGGCGATGCCGCCCACGGCACGTGCGATCTCAATCGGCGAGACAGACAGTGCCTGTCCAAAGCTCATCGAGCCCAGCGTGGCGCCGTCATACTGGTCACGCTCCTTGACGATACCCAGGCTCTCGCCCGGAAAATCTACACCAGAGCTGTGACCGATGCCCCACTTGTCCACATAGGTGGCAAAGTCGTCGGCACCGATCTTGCGCCCCACCAGGACAAAGCCCACGTTGGACGAACGGCGCATCATCTCGCGCACATCCATGGTCATGGCGTAGTCGCGCTTGTCGGCATCGGTGACGGTATCGTCGCCCACCTTGATGCTCGCCGGCACCTCAAACGACGTACTCGATCGCACGACACCCAAGTCGAAGCCGGCGCCCGCCACGAGCGTCTTAAAGACCGAGCCGGGCTCGTAGGCGTCGGTGACCAGGCGCAAGTTCATATCCTCGGTCTTGGCGTTTTCCAGATCGGTCTGGTCGTAAGTCGGATACGAGCAGGCGGCGAGAATTTCACCAGTCGTGGGGTCGGTGACCAAAGCCGAGCCGTTCTTGGCCTTTGTCTTCTCGACAGCCTCCGCCAAAGCATCCTCAGCCGCTCGCTGCATATTGACGTCGAGCGTCGTCACGATGTCAACGCCGTCGACCGCAGCCACCTTTTTATAGGCACCGCCCGCGATATAGCTGCCGTCCCTCGCGCGCTCGCGCACGAGGGTACCATTCGTGCCGGTCAGAAGCTTGTTGTATTGCTTTTCGAGACCCGTCAAGCCGTCGTTGTCTACATTCACTACACCCAGCACCTGCGATGCCAGATTGCCGTATGGATATACGCGCTTCATGGCCTGCTCAAAAAGCACGCCGGGCAGGTTCTTCTTCTCCAGCGCCGCAGCATCGTCTTCGTCCACCTGGCGCTTGATATACACCCAGGTGCCATCGGACTCGACGAGCTTGCGGCAGGTCTTTTTATCGATTCCAGTTGCCTTGACCAGCGCCGACACCGTCTTGTCAACATCCTCGACAAGCTGCGGGTTCACGGCGATGTTGCGACATTCGACCGACGACGCCAGCACGTTACCGTTGCGGTCGTAGATGGTGCCGCGTTTGGCATAGAGGGTCTGTGCAAGCAGGCGGCGCGCATCGGCACGCTCGCGCAGTTTATCGGCTTCGACAATTTGATAGTCGGCAAGGCGAAAGACGCCCAAGCTCAAACCAAGCCCGATGAAGCCCATGATGGCTTTGCGGCGAGGCAGAGGCGTGCCTGTGAGCCATTCGGTCGACGAACTCTTGCGCGACCTGGTGTTATGCATTTGAGGGCCGTCCGAGCCACGAAGTCGCGACGCCGGGTCGTTGCCACGGGACTGCCCGGCGTTGTAAGATTGCCGACCCGTTCCTTGATAACCAGAACGTCCCCGCGACGAGGGACGTCCAGAACCGCGGCCCCCATCGGAACCGCGGCGATAGTCATTTGTCATACTCAGCTACCGTCTTGCTACTGAGCGGTCGCGGTCGCGTTGGCGCCCGCGGCTGCATCCTGCGAAAAGTCAAGTGTAACGCTCTCGCTGGGCTCCACCATGCCATAAGCGCCCGCAAGGTCGCGAATGCGCGTGTCGGCGCCATAGACCGAATGCATGACCTCCAGGTCGGAGCTCTCATCGGTCGCCTTTTCGAGCGTGCTGGTAAGCTCGGCGTTGCTGTTGAGCACCTGGGCCGTAACGCCGGCGAGCGCCACGCGGGCGACGCCGATCGTCATGAAGATAGCCGCAATGATGCAAAACGTTTTAAGAACGCTCATGAAAACCGGGCTTACCGCCTGGTTTGCCTGACGGCCCGCGCCCGTGTAGACATCAAAGCGCGGCGCGCGCTGCTCACGGGGAGCAACGGGGGCCTGCGGCGTCTCACGATAGGCGGGCATGGCGTTCATATCATAGGCGAGTGCTGCGCTTGAAGTGTTGTAGCCCATGATATGCCGCCTCCCATCCCGAGTACGTTGGTAGTGTGTTTAAGCTTCGTTTATGGTGCGAGCGGGAGGTCCAATATCGCGCGGTCGCGCCTACAGACGCTGCGCCACGCGGATTTTGGCTGATCTCGCCCGAGGGTTGCGCTCAACCTCATCAGGCTGGGCAACCAAGGGTTTGCGGGTGATGACCTTGAGTATCGGCACGTTGCCGCACACGCACACCGGAATCTCCGGCGGACACGTGCACCCCTGGCTCATCTCCTTAAAGTGGTTCTTTACGATACGATCCTCGAGCGAGTGATACGAGATGACGCAGATACGTCCGCCCGGGTTGAGCCACCTGGTGGCGGCATCAAGCCCTCGTTCGAGCACATCGAGCTCGTGATTGACCTCGATGCGAATGGCCTGGAAACTTTTCTTGGCCGGGTGTCCGCCATGCCGACGAGCGGCAGCCGGGATACCCGCCTTGATGATCTCGACAAATTGGCCGGTGGTTTCGATCGGTTCTTGCTCGCGGCGGCGCACGATCTCGCGCGCAATCTGCGAGGCGAACTTCTCTTCTCCGTAGACGCGTAGAATCCGGGCGAGGTCGTGTTCGTTATAGGTGTTGATGACCTCAGCTGCGTTTAAGGTGTTATTACCCGGATCCATCCGCATGTCCAATGGGGCGTCCTCGTTATACGAAAAGCCCCTGCCAGGGATATCGAGTTGCGGTGACGAAACGCCCAAATCGAACAGGAAGCCATCGACCCCGGGCACCTCGGCCGAGCAAAGCAGCTCGTCCAAGTCGCCGAAGTTGCCCTTCAGCAGCTGGTGCGGAACGCCGGGAACCTCGCGGTCCAGACGGGCACCAGCGGCCTCGAGGGCCATGTCGTCCTGATCGACGCCGAGCAAAAGGCCCGTCTCCCCCACCTGCGCGGCCATCTTTACCGAATGGCCGGCACCGCCAAGGGTGCAATCGCAGACAACGGAGCCGCTCTTTAGCCGCAGCGACTCAAGCACTTCGCCGAGCATGACAGGTTCATGCCGATATTCTTGTGTCAAGATCCCACGCTCCATCCGTTACCCGTGCCTTGCCCTTACGAGAAGAAGAGGTCCAGCAGGGCCTCATCGTCATCGTCCTCATCGGCCGCGGCGCGATCCCAAACCTCAAGGTGGTCGTAGTTGCCCACAACCGTGACCTCGCGGTCGAGGTTCGCCTGCTTGCGGAGAGACTCGGAAAGACCGATACGACCGGCGCTGTCCACGTCCATCGACGTGGTGCGCTTGTTGATCGCCCTCATGAGCTTCTGGTCGTTGATGTCACGCGGGTTAAAACCCTCGTGGCCCTCACGACCCGCGAAGAGTCCTTCGACCCACTTATCGAAGGCCTCGGCAGAGAACACGTACAGAGCATCGACATCCAGGGCTTTGAACACGCGAACGTGCTCTCCAAGCTCCTCGCGAAGGGGTGCAGGCAGGGATAGACGACCTTTTGCATCGAGATTGCGCTCGTATGCACCCGTCATTCCCATGTGCGCCCTCCCCTCGGTTACTCAGATGGCACGTACGCGGGGAACCACCCCGCCTGTCGACGTCATCAATAATATGGGGAACCGCCCCATTTTTCAACACCTTTCCCCCCCCC
>DBGBCW010000018.1:0-137033 GCA_048478035.1 Collinsella aerofaciens
AACAACTACCGTTCACCTATTTGTTTGGTTTTTTCCTTGCATTTGTACGACGTTCACCCTAGCTGTTATGCCAGCTTTAGCAGAGTAAAGTGCCTCTGAGTAGGCTTTAGGACATGCCTAACGATCTGCCCCTAACTTTGCTGGCACCGACGGTGTACGGAGGTCGCCTAAAGGTAGTTTTCTAGACATGTCCCAAAATCTACCGCATAGGGCACGCGTGCAAGGGTATCATCTTTCACCGAAAATAGTTTCTAGTGTTAGGGGTTTTCGGTGGAAGATACCGATTTCCGTGAACTTGGGCGTCAGCTCCTTACCGAGTTCGGCAGCATGCATCAGCGCATCTCGCGCTTTGCGGACAAAGCCCTCGGCGGCGAGATGGCCGTTATGCGCGCCCTCATACTCGCCGGCGGTTCGCTCACGCCGAGCGAACTCGCTGATCGCGCCTGGGTCTCGAGTGCCCGCATCGCCAATATCCTACGCGCTCTCGAAGCCAAGGGCTGGGTCGAGCGCGAGCACTCAAAGACTGACCGTCGTCGCGTACACGTCATAGTGACCGACAAGGGATTCCAGGATCTCGAAATCAAACGTCGGGAATTCGAGGCCCGCACTGCGGCTTTCCTCGAGCAGCTCGGCGAAACAGATACCCAAGAGATGGTGCGTCTTCTAAGGCGCGCCAACGAAATTATCGACCGCAATCAAGAAAGGAGAGATGCCGAGTGAGGATTCTCAAGCTCTTTAAAAAGCATATCCTGGCACTGTTCACAGCTATCGCACTTATCGTAATCAGCTGCAACGCCGATCTGGCGCTGCCTACCTATATGAGCGACATCGTCGACGTGGGCGTGCAGCAAGGCGGTATCGCCTCGCCCGTACCCGACACCATCCGCGCCGAATCGCTCGACGACCTCGAACTCTTTATGAGCGCCAAGGACGCCAAAGCTGTGGAGGCCGTGTTTAGCAAGGCTGACAAAAATGGCATTCGAACGTACAAGGGCACCGAGGAGGAGCGCGCCGACGGCAGCAAGCTCGCCGATATCATGAGTCTGCCCGAGACCGTCGTCCTTTCGCTCAACCAGGGTATTGACGCCAACTCCATGGGTGACATGATGGGCACGTCCGGTGAGAAAGACAACAGCGGCGCCCAGGCCATACCCACGCCCGAGCAACTCGCCGAGATGCAGCAGAAGGCCGCAGCGGCGCAGAACATGCAAAAGCAGATTGATGCCGACGGCGGCAAGATCACCATGAAGAGTCTGCGCCTAGGTGTCAAGGGCGGTCTGGTAGACCAAAGCAAGCTCGTCGAGGGCGCCAACGATATGGCAGACAAAATGGGCTCCATGTCGGGCTCCATCGTCACCCAGCGCGCCGTGAGCTATGTGCAGGACGAGTACAAGGCGCAGGGCATCGACCCCGCCGACGTGCAAAACGCCTACCTGAGCCGCATGGCGACCACGATGTTCGGCCTGTGTCTGATCTCGCTGGTCGCCACCATCCTGACCGGCGCCGTGGCCTCGCGCACCGCCTGCTCCATCGCCCGCGACCTGCGCCGCGAGACCTTCAACAAGGTTATGCACTTCTCGCCGGCCGAGGTGGGCAAGTTTAGCCAGGCCTCGCTCATCACCCGCTGCACCAACGACATTCAGCAGATCCAGATGGCCGCAACCCTGTTTATCCGCATGTGCCTGATGGCCCCCGTCATGGGCATCGTCGCCGTCATGCGCGTCCTGGCCAACCACACCGGCCTGGAGTGGACCATCGCCGTAGCCATCATCGCGGTCTCGGCCGTCGTCGGCGTGCTCATGGGCCTCACCATGCCCAAGTTCAAAAAGATGCAGAGCTTTGTGGACCGCGTGAACCTTACCGCCCGCGAGTTGCTCGACGGCCTTATGCCCATCCGCTCGTTCAACCGCGAAGAGCATGAGCTCGAGCGTTTTGACAAGGCATCGCTCGACCTAATGACCACGCAGCTCTACACCAACCGAGCCATGAGCTTTATGATGCCGCTCATGATGCTCGTCATGAACTGCATCACCGTGCTTATCGTCTGGTTTGGCGCGCAGGGCGTGTCCGACGGCGTGATGCAGGTCGGCAACATGATGGCGTTTATCTCCTACACCATGCAGATCGTCATGGCGTTTATGATCCTCACCATGGTTTCGGTTATCCTGCCCCGCGCCGAGGTCGCAGCCGAGCGCGTGGAAGAGGTCATCACCTGCCCCACGAGCATCAACGACCCCGCCTCGCCCAAACTGCCCGCGGCCAGCGCGCCGCGCGGTGAGCTCACCTTCCGCGACGTGAGCTTCCAGTATCCCGATGCCCGCGCCGATGTCATCAGCGGCGTGAACTTCACCACGCATGCCGGTCAGATGCTCGGCATCATTGGCTCCACGGGCTCGGGCAAGTCCACGCTCGTGCAGCTGATTCCGCGCCTGTACGACGTCACGGGCGGCAGCATTTCGCTCGACGGCATCGACGTGCGCGACATGACCCTTTCCGAGCTACGCCGACGCATTGGTTACATCCCGCAACAGGGTCGCCTGTTCTCGGGCACTGTCGAGAGCAACCTCAAGTTTGCCGGCGACATGGTAAGCGATGACGACATGCGCCAGGCCGCGCGCATCGCCCAGGCCGAGGACTTTATCGCCGAACGCGAGGGCGGCTACGACTCCCCCATCAGCCAGGGCGGCTCCAATGTTTCGGGCGGTCAGCGCCAGCGTCTGGCCATCGCCCGCGCGTTGGCCAAAAAGCCCGAGGTCGTGGTGTTCGATGACTCGTTTAGCGCCCTCGACTACAAGACCGACGCGCGCCTGCGCGAGGAGCTGGCAAAAAACGTTACCGACGCCGCACTCGTGGTCGTAGCCCAGCGCATCGCGACCATCATGCACGCCGACCAGATCATCGTGCTCGACGACGGCCACGTAGTGGGCACCGGCACGCACGAGGAGCTGCTGCGCAGCTGCCCGGCGTACCTGGAGATCGCACAGTCGCAGCTTTCCGCCGAGGAGCTGGGGCTTACCCAAAAAGAAATTGCAGCCGTCATGGAAGGAAGCGAGCGCTAATGGCAGACGAGACCAAGACTCAGATTCCCAAGCCCACCCGCCAGCGTGGTCCCATGGGCCGCATGGGTGGCATGCGCCGCGGCGAAAAGGCCAAGGACTTTAAGGGCACCATGAGGCAGCTGCTCGGCTATATCGGCCAGCACAAGATTGCCGTGTTTGCCGCCGTCGCCTTTGCCGTGTGCTCGGTCATCTTTAACATTGTGGGACCCAAGGTGCTCGGCCAGGTTACGACCAAGCTGTTCGAAGGCCTGGTCGCAAAGGTCAACGGTACCGGCGACGTTGACTTTGACTGGATCGCCAAGACGCTCGGCTTTTTGCTCTGCCTGTATCTGGCGAGCTCTGTCTGCAGCCTCATCCAGGGCTGGCTCATGACCGGCGTCACGCAAAAGATCTGCTACCGCATGCGCAAGGAAATCGCCGCCAAGATTGCCGTCGTGCCGATGAGTTACTTCAACGGCCACAGCAAGGGAGACGTACTCAGCCGCATCACCAACGACGTCGATACGCTGGGTCAGTCGCTCAACCAGAGCGTGACGCAGCTCATCACGTCGGTGACGCAGATTATCGGCGTGCTCGTCATGATGCTTTCGATCAGCCTACCGCTTACCGGCGTCACCGTGCTCACGCTGCCGGCCGCCGCGATTATCTTGACCGTGATGATTCACTTCTCGCAGCCGTACTTCCGTGAGCAACAGCAGGTTCTGGGCGCCGTCAACGGCATTATCGAGGAGGACTTTGCCGGCCAGAACGTCATCCAGGTGTTCGACCGCGCCGAGGCCTCAATCGAGGAGTTCGACCGTCAAAACGACCGCCTCTTTATTAGTGGCTGGCGCTCGCAGTTCCTGTCGGGCCTGATGATGCCGCTTATGAGCTTGGTGGGCAACATGGGCTACGTGGGCGTCGTCGTGGTGGGCGCGCAGCTCGCGCTGACCGGCAATGCCACGCCCGGCGACATCCAGAGCTTTATCCAGTACGTTCGCAACTTTACGCAACCCGTGCAGCAGCTGGGCAACGTGAGCAACACGATGCAGTCGATGGCTGCCGCCACCGAGCGCGTCTTTGAGTTCCTGGCCGCGCCCGAGGAGGAGCAGAAGGCCGACGCGCAGATTCCCGAGAAGCGCCCCGGCCACGTGGTGTTTGACCATGTCAAGTTTGGCTACACGCCCGACAAGATCATCATCCACGACTTTAGCTGCGAGGCGCAGCCCGGCCAGACCATCGCCATCGTCGGCCCCACCGGCGCCGGCAAGACCACGCTCATTAAGCTGCTGCAGCGCTTCTACGACGTGGACGGCGGCTCGCTGCGTGTCGAGGGCGTCGATGTGCGCGACTGGGACCGCGCGGCACTGCGCGGCGAGTTTGCCATGGTGCTGCAGGACACCTGGCTGTTTAACGGCACCATCCGCGAGAACATCCGCTACGGACGCCCCGACGCGAGCGATGCCGAGGTCGAGGCCGCTGCGCGCGCCGCACGCTGCGACCACTTTATTCATACGCTCGCCGGTGGCTACGACTTTATGATCAACGAGGAGGGCACCAACCTGTCGCAGGGTCAGCGCCAGCTCGTGACCATCGCCCGTGCCATTTTGGCCGACCGCCCGGCACTGATTCTGGACGAGGCGACTTCCAACGTCGATACCCGTACCGAGGAGCTCATTCAGCGCGCCATGGATGCGCTGATGCAGGGCCGCACCAGCTTTGTCATCGCGCACCGCCTGTCCACGATCCGCAACGCCGACGTGATCTTGGTGATTCGCGACGGCGACATCGTCGAGAAGGGCACGCACGACGAGCTGCTCGCCCAGGGCGGCTTCTACGCCGACCTGTACAACTCGCAGTTCGACGAAGCGGCGTAAAAACCGGCGGCAAACAACCGCAATGCCAAGAAAACGGGGGCGCAGGACAACCTGCGCCCCCGTTTTGTGTCCTTCGAGCCTCGAAACGCCTTCCCTGAGACCTCACTGACGGCGCTTTCCAGACCCCGTGGGCAAAAAAGGGCAAATATGAGTACTGTTACCTTTTTAGTAACAGCCAAAACCGCCTCAAATGCCGCTCCCACGGCTTACACGCGTCCCTAAATTGATCAAACAGCCCTATAGCGAACTTATATGTGTTTACGTTAATGAACATATTTTGCTGTTATGTCTATTATTTTGCGAAGGCAATATGATACTAAGATATCAACCGTACTCATATTTGGCATTTTTTGCCCACAGGGTATTTCCTGGGGAACCGACAACAGCCTTAGGGTCCCGCGCGGCGCCGCTCCCTCCCGGCATCCGCCGACGTTTACCCAGATAAAACCTGCCAAAATAAACCTGTCCCTTTTTGGTAGGTTTCGGGGTGACAAGGGCTTGCACTTTAGCGTGCGACAGCGGATAATGCCGAGCATTCGACAATACGCTTTTTGCTCTTTCTATAGATTGAGGAGACCCCTATGGCCATGGAATTCAAACGCAGGCTGCCGATCCCCATGGAGATCCGCGAGGAAATGCCGCTTTCTGCCGAACTTACCGCCAAAAAGCAGGCATTTGACGCCGAGGTCGCCAAAGTCTTTACCGGCGAGGACGCACGTAAGGTGCTCATCATCGGCCCGTGCTCTGCCGACCGCGAGGATTCGGTGCTCGAGTATATGAACCGACTGGCCAAGACCGCCGAAGAGGTCAAGGACAAGCTCATCATCATTCCGCGCGTCTACACCAATAAGCCGCGCACCAAGGGCACCGGCTACAAGGGCCTGCTGCACAACCCCGACCCCGAGGCTCCCGACGACCTGCTCGAGGGCGTCAAGGCCATCCGCCATATGCACCTGCGCGTTATTGAGGAGACGGGCTTCTTCACCGCCGACGAGATGCTCTATCCGTCCAACTACCAATACCTCGTTGACCTGCTGAGCTATGTTGCCGTGGGCGCACGCTCGGTCGAGAACCAGGAGCATCGCCTGGTGTCGAGCGGCATTTCGGTACCCGTCGGCATGAAGAATCCCACTGCCGGCTCTACCACCGTTATGCTCAACTCCATTTACGCCGCGCAGGCGCACCAGAGCTTCATCTTCCGCAACTGGGAGGTCGAGTGCGACGGCAACCCGCTCGCACACGCCGTTATGCGTGGCTACATCGGTCTCGATGGGCGCACCTACCCCAACTACCACTACGAACACCTGGAACGCCTGGCCGAACGCTATACCGAGCATGCCGGCTATGCCAATCCGGCAGCGGTCATCGACTGCAACCACGACAACTCGGGCAAGCGTCCGCTGGAGCAGTATCGCATTTGCAAGGAGGTGCTCGACAGCTGCCGCCGCAACGAGTCCATCTCCAAGCTGGTCAAGGGCTTTATGATCGAGTCCTACCTGGAGGACGGCAACCAGCCGGTCGACGGCGGTGTCTTTGGCAAGTCGATCACCGACCCGTGCCTGGGCTGGGAAAAGACCGACTACCTCATCCACGAGATCGCGGAACGTATTTAGAGTTACGGCGTTTGCCAAACGCCGTAACGGCTCGATGCTGCAAACCCGCCAGGGCGGCAATCTGCCTTTCAACTTCGGCGGCATGATCAAAAGATCAATGCCGCCTCGTTTCAAGGCACCTTGCTCGCTCTGGCGGGTTTTCGCTGACGTTTTTTCGACCTGCATTGTTGCCAAGGTTGGCACCAATGACTAATGCGGTAACTAGCTACGTCGGTCCGCTTGACCGGCTGGGTTTCTGAGGTGCGGCAGATTCCCGCGAAAGAGGAGGGCATAGACCTTAAGGGTCATGCCCGACGATTGAAGGGCAAGGTGCCGTGCCTCGGGAAGACAGACAGTTACGCCGAGGGCTCCTGCTGCGTAATGCAGTGGATATTTCCACCACCGAAGACGACCTGCTCGGACTGAACGCCGACGCACTTGTAGACGCCCTCGCCCCAGACCTCGTCGTAGATCTTCTGGAGTGTGTCAACGGCAAGCTGATCGTTCTCGTCGCCGTACTGCGGGACGATAACGCCGTGGTTGGTGACCAGGTAGTTCATGTAGGAGGCAATCAGCGGCTCGTCGGCAACGCGCGGCTCGGCGTTCTCGTCGGCGTCGATGGTGTCGCAGGAAGCCTGGTCCATGAACAGCGGGTTCACAGGCATACAGAGCTTGTAGACCTTCATCTTGCGGCCCTTGGCGTCAACGGCGTTGGAGAGAGTCTCGTAGACAGCGTGGCACTGCTCGTAGAACGGATACTCGGGATCGTCGGTCCAGATGCAAGCCATGACGCCCGGAGCGATGAACGTAGCGACATCATCGATGTGGCCGTTGGTCTCCTCGGGGTCGATGCCCTCCTTAACCCAGATGACCTTCTCGACACCCAGGTAATCCTTGAGGTGCTCGTCCATATAGGCGCGAAGTTCCTCACTCCAGGGCTCAAACTTCTTGTGGAACTTGGGCCAGATGGACTCGGGATCCTCTTCCTCCTCCAGAACCGCAGAGCAGGTGCGGCCCGGGGAAAGCAGGCACTGGTCGGTCACGACCACGGTGCCTTCGCCGTCGACGGTGATGGAACCGCCCTCGAGGATCATGTCATCGGGACGATAGCGACGGCAGCCGGAAAGCTCAGCCATCTTAAGGGCAATCTGCTCGTCCTTGTCCCACGGGAAATAGAGGCCGTCGACGAGGCCGCCGTAGGCGTTGAAGTGCCAGTGGTTGGCGCGCTTATCGCCCTTGCCATTGATAACAAAAGTGGCAGCGGTGTCGCGGAACCAAGCGTCGTCGGTGGTCATCTCGATAACGGTGACGTTCTCGTCTTCCTCAAAGGCGGCCTTGCAGTTGGCGTAGTCGGCCTGGTTGGCGCACATGGTGACCGGGGTGAACTCGGCGATGGCGCGAGCGATGGCGGCATACTGCTTCTGAGCCGGCTTGGCACCATGGGCCCAGGTATCGGTGCGATGGGGCCAGCCCATCCACACGCGATCCTGTGGGGCGAACTCAGCAGGCATAAAGAAGCCATCGGCCTTAGGGGTGGACTCGGACTCGGTGATCGTACGCATAAGATTTCCTCCAAATCGAACGATCGCTTGCTGCGGGCGGGTTACCCGCAGCCTAAAACCAAGAGATGGTAGGCGCCCGTTCCCCGGCAAAGGTCGGGGCGCCTGGCACCGGTTTTCACGGATGTCGCACCGGCAAGCGACGACGTAACCCGGTGCGCGGAGACAAAACGCACGAAGGATACGGAAGAGAGATTGGGGCGGGCGGTGGTTACCGGAGCAATAGCTCACACCCACCTCAGAGAAAGGTTAGCAAACCTGTTGCTTGGGCACGCCTCCGAAGAGGCTAGAACGTCCCGAGTCGGGAGCGACAAGCCCGACGAAGCGTACGTTGGTACGCGAGGAAGGTTGGAGCCCCGAATCCGGGTGCTCTAGTCCTCCTCGGACTCCTCAGCGAGGCGCTGAGCAGCCAGCTCGGGAGTGAGACCCTTGTACTCGGTCTCGCGGCCCTTAGCACTGACGACGCGGACAACCTCGCCAATAAGCAAGAGCACGATGAAGATGACGATCATCGGGACCTTATCGCCAATCTCATCGACAGAGAACGGAATCAGCGTTGCAACGATAGCCAGAATTAGCTCGATGCAGGGAATAGCCAGCATGACCTTCATCTTGGCGCCCTTAAACGGGAACGTAAAGATACGCTCACGGTTGGGGTCGTTCTTACGAAGGTTGAGGAATGCCGGGAACATCGGGATGTAGGTCAGCAGCAGGAAGACAACGGAGGTACCGAAGAGCATCCAGAAGACACCGTTGGAGATGGCGTCGATGGGAACCAGCTGCAGGCACAGCACCAGGGAGGCAACGATGGCGTTGACCAGGTTGGCGCCGTTGGGCATGTCGTCATCCGAGATCATCGAGGCGAAGACCTTGGGCATGTTGCCATGCTCGGCAGCATAGCGAGCAACGGAGTTGACGCCGAAGGACCAGGCAGCCATGTTGGCGAACAGCGTGATCAGGAAGGCGATGCAGATGACCTTAAAGATCATGGAATCGCCCACAATAGTCTGGACAGCGTAAATCATGCCGTAGTCGGGATCGATGGAATCGGCCGACACAGCAGCGCCGATGCCAAAGCCAGCGAACAGATAGATCACGGCGATGGACAGGCCGCCGACGATGATAGCCTTGGGGATATCGCGAGCGGGATCGGCCATATCGTCGGTCATGGTGCAGATGACCTCGAAGCCCATGAAGTTAAAGATGATGATCGACAGGTAGCCGAGCGCGTTGGTGTTGGTGAGCTCGGGCAAGAAGGTGACAGCGGACATATCGTTCGCAAAACCGTTCTCCATGGCGTACCAAATGCCCAAAGCGCCGACGATAACGGCAACGGCGACCTTGATGATGGCGCCGCCGTTCAGGACCCACTCGGAGTCGGCAGCCTTTGAGCGACCCATAAGATAGACAATCCACACAAAGGCAAGGTCGATACCAATCTTGGCAATCAGATTGAACTCGACGCCAAAGACCATGCCCAAAATGTCCGGGAACATAGTGGCCAGCGATGCAATCCACAGCGGGTAGTTAACCCAGTAGTAGTACGAAATGCGGGCGCCCCACTTGTCGCCCAGGCCATCGCGTACCCAGTCGTAAATGCCGCCCTCACCGTCATAGGTAGTGCCGAGCTCGGCAACGACCATGCCATAAGGGAGCAGGAAGGTCAGAATCAGGAAGATCCACCAGAAGAACTGCTGGTTGCCAATGGCAGCAGCAGGTGCGGCGGCCTCGCAAACGAAGACGACGCAGATGATGGTCGAGATGACCGTCAAGAAGGAAAGCTTTTTCTTTCCGTCGCTCATGATGAGCTCCTTCGCTCAGTCTTGGACAAATCGAGGTCCTTAAGATATTAAGGCAATTGCCGGGCCTCGGTGAGCGGGCGACAGGAGACGAGCATCCGCCGCCCGCAAACGTGCTTCTACGATGAAGTTACGCGGTTTTACCAAACCGCGTAACGGCTCGACGCTGCAAACGCCCCTAAGCGGCAATCTGACGTTCAATCGTCGGTCGCGTACCGAAGTACGCTTCCCTCCTCTTTCACGTCACCTTGCTCGCTTAGGGGCGTTTTCGCTGACCTATGCTCAACCTACGATAATTCCAAGCTGAACGAATTACTCGCTATAGCGGGTGGCGATGGCGGCTCGCACCATGCCGGTGCTCATGAGGTAAGTCACCAGGAAGTAGCCACCGTATGCTGCCAGGAAGATTGCACAGGTGAGGCCAACGGTGCCGCCGATGCTCATATTTCCGAAAATGCTCACCAGCTCGATGATCACCTTAAGTGCCACAAAGGAGTGCGCCAGGCCCACTGCCAGCGGGAACAGGAAGAATACCGCTTGCTGCGCCATCACCGAATGGCGAATCTGGCGGTCGTCGCAGCCGATCTGTGCCAGCACACGATAGCTGCGGCTGCCGTCGGCCACATTGGAGAGCTGCTGGATCGACAGTATCGCCGCGCATGCAACGACCAATACAAAGCCGATGTAGATGGCTAGGTGGCTAATAAGACCGTTCATTTGCGCTGCCTGCGTGTACATCTCGGAGCGTGTGATGAAGGTTCCCCACGACCCCGACTCCTTGCCGTCAACGAGCAGATTGTCGAGCACAGTGTATTTAATGCTCTCGTCTGCCTCGGTTGTATCCATCCCCTGTTTGTAGTTAACGAGCAGGCTACTGGAATACGGCTGCAGATTAAGTTGGGACAACAGCTCGTCGGCAACGACGACGGTACCCGGATTACTGCCCATCGACGAGTTGGCGATGGCCGCCGTATCTTCGTCCGACTTATCGGTTGCGGGCTTGAGCTCATGCCCGCCCAAGGTAAGGGCATGGCCGCCAGCCATATACATGGTGTACATGTCGACCAGCTCGCCGCCCATATCACACGTGAGCAGATACTGGTCGTGACCGATATGCACCGGCTCCTCGCCCATCATCTGACGCAGTTTGTTGTACTGGCTCGCCGGCGTCACAAACAGACCCATCGCATCGGCATTGCTACCCCCGAACGCCTTGGGAAGCTTTTCGCCCATGGTCTTGCACATCTCACTTGGGGTCACCGAAGGATCCGAGCCGCCAAGCGGGTAACTCAGATACGAATCGATCTGCACATGCTCACCGGCAACATCGGCGATATTGACCTTCTTGCCGGTCTCGTCGTTGTTGTCCGCCGACTTGCCCTTAATACCGTCTGCAACGTTATCGTGATCGATACGATCGCCGTGCCATGCGGAGTACAAATCGACCGTACTATCGGCCAGCACCATTCGATCGGCCTCAGACGGATTGAAAGACTCTTTGTAGAAGTCGAGCGTATCGGGCGTGTAATAGACATACGTCTGCGACATGTCGGCCGGATTATAGCGCTCCAGATTCTCGTTCATCACATTGGCAATCGACATACCGCACGTCACCGAGGTGATGGCCAAAAACAGGAGCATCGCAATGACGCCCATCGAAAAGCACACCGTGTTGACCTTGGCCGCAAGCTGGCGCACGGTAAACATGTTGAGGCCGCGCCAATACACGCCGCGCAGGCTCTGCAGCAGCTTAATGAGCATGCCCGAGAGTCCCCAGAACAGGGCAAAGGTGCCCACGGTAACCATAGCGGTCGTAATGCCAAACTGGTTCATGGCCTCTTGCAGCTTGCTGTCCGTCGCGGTTAGCGGGAACCCATCACGTAGCAGACGGTAATAGGCCACGCCTACAAGCACCGCGCCCACGGCAAAGATGGCAATCGCGATCCAGGGGTTGCGTGTCTTGATGCTCTCGTTGCGACGCTCGGCACCCATAAGCTCGATGAGTTTGGTACGACGCACGGCGCGGAGGTTCAGCAGTAGCGTGAGCACAAACATTACGAGCATGCAGGCAAGGGTCAGATTGAACGCATGCACCGAGAAAAAGAAGTGGAAATTGGCGATCTGTGTCTTAAAGAGCGAGGCCGTAAAGAACGTCATGAGCTGGGAGAGTCCCACACCCAGCACAATGCCGGCGACAAAGGCCACGACCGACACTATCACGGTCTCGAGCGCCATGATCGTGGCGACGCGCCCACGCCCCATGCCGAGCACCTGGTACAGGCCAAACTCCTTCTTGCGGCGTTTCATGATGAAGTTATTGGCATACACCATCAAAAAGGCCATGACACCGGCCAAAAAGTACGTCAGGTCGCCGAGCATACTGCCCATAACCTGCGCCAAGCCCTTTTCATCGATTCCGGCGATGTCGACCTGCATTGAGATGGTGTTAAAGGCATAGAAGACTGTGACGCCCAGGGTGAGCGTCAAAAGGTAGACGAGGTAGTCGCGGCCGGCGCGGCGGACGTTGCCCCAAGCGAGTTTACAGAGCATCGGAGCCCTCACCGCCCATCATGGCAACGACCTCCATAATGCGGTCGAAGAACTCTCGGCAGTCGGTGTCGCCGCGGCGCAGCTCGGTGAAGATCTTGCCATCGCGGATAAACAGCACACGGCTCGTGTAGCTGGCGGCAAAGCTGTCATGCGTGACCATGAGCACCGTGGCGCGCAGGCGGCGGTTAAGGGCCTCCAGGCTCTCGAGCAGCAGACGAGCGCTTTTAGAATCGAGGGCGCCGGTGGGCTCGTCGGCCATGATCATGGTGGGGTCGGTGACGAGCGCGCGAGCCGCGGCAACGCGCTGCTGCTGACCGCCGGACATCTGGTAGGGATACTTGTCGAGCACCTGACTGATGGACAGGCGCGCTGCCACATCCTGCACGCGGGTCGAGATCTCTGCCGAGTTTGTGCGGGCGATGGTGAGCGGCAGGGCGATGTTCTCGCGTGCCGTGAGCGTATCGAGCAGGTTGGAGTCCTGGAAGATAAAGCCGAGCTCCTCGCGGCGGAACTGCGAAAGCTTAGCCTGCTTCATGCGCGTCACGTCCTGCCCGTTGATGCGGATCGTGCCGCTCGTGGCGCTATCGATGGTCGAAACGCAGTTGAGCAACGTCGACTTGCCCGAGCCCGAAGCGCCCATGATGCCCACGAATTCGCCGCGGTTGACCGTAAAGTTGACATCGTTGAGCGCGCGGGTCACGTTGCCTAGCGCTCCGTATACCTTTTCGAGATGCGCGACCTCCAGTACCGGGGTCGCCATGTGCGTGGTTTGCATACCGAGTCCTTTCTTGCAATTAGTCTACGGCATCTATAGTCGCAAGAAGACGAGTCGGCTACCATCGATATGGCTTACGCTTGCCTTACCGTTGTGTAAGGTAGGGGTAGCCGCCCTGCCACGTGTTGATATTGAGAGAGGACTCCTGTTGAAGACTGTTCATGTTGCCGCTGGGATCATTCGCAAGGAAAGATCCGACGAGCTACTGGCCGTGCAGCGCGGCTATGGCGACATGCAGGGACTTTGGGAGTTCCCCGGTGGCAAGCTCATGCGCGGCGAGACGCCCGAAGACGCCGTGCGCCGCGAGCTCATGGAAGAGCTGCAGGTAAAAGTCACCAACCTGCGCGATTTCTACACCGTTGAGTACGACTACCCCGATTTCCATCTCTCGATGGAGTGTTACTACTGCTCGCTCGCCGATGAATCCGATGAGCCTCAGAAGCACGACCGCCAGCTCGATATCCGCTGGATTCCACGCACCTCGCTTGCCACGGTGGAATGGATGCCCGCCGACAAAGGGCTTATCGATGCTCTGATTGAGTTGAAGGAAGATCGGCTTGAGGCCAACAGCACTGCCAACGATGCCGAGGCCACCACGACCGACGAGCCCACCACCAAACCCAAGCGCGCACCTAAGCGCCGCAGCAAGAAGCGTCCCAAGCCCGGCCTGCTCGACGGCATCGATACCTCGGACCTCTCCGCTGACGAGCGCGAACTGGTCCGCCGTCGCGCCGCCATCAAAAAGTCCATGAAGGGCAACAAGCGCGCCAACACCAAGCCCGAGCTACTCGTACGTCAGCGCCTGCGCGCCGCGGGCCTTACGGGCTATCGCTTGGAATGGAAGGTTCCCGGCAAACCCGACATCGCCTTCCCCGGACGCAAGATCGCCATCTTCGTCAACGGCTGCTTTTGGCACCGCTGCCCCAAGTGCAACCCTAGCCAGCCCAAGCGCAACGTTGAGTTTTGGGAGGCAAAGTTCCGTCGCAACGTCGAGCGCGACCGAGCAGCCATCAACGCACTCACCCAAATGGGCTGGACACCCATAACCATCTGGGAATGCGAGCTCAAAAAAGACCGCATCGACGGCACGATGGAAAAGGTCATCGAACAAGTACGCGCCGCAGAGCCGCAGCGCTAACAGCGAGCATTCACACGCTCCGCACGTCTGCGCCACATCCACGTCACAAACCTTAGAAAGCCCTTAAGCTTAAAACCTTTCAAGTATGTTACTCGATAGCTTTGACCTGCGGTTTCATCGTAATCGCAAACCTCATTAAGCCTTTCTTTAGCGCTTCTTTGCAACAGCCGCGGCATAATACTGCCAACGCACGGAACCTAGCAGCACACCCCGTGCGCAACCTTTTGGTGGACATCGAGGAGGCCGCATAAGCATGCATTCTTCCAATGACGCAGCACAGCAGCCATCCCTAAAACATGCAGACCTTTTCTCCTTCCCCCCGACACAGAGAAACGGCCTCCTCGACTCCCCCACCACAAAAGCCAAACGCTCAACCGACCAGAATCTCAACTTGCGAGCATCGTTCGAAAAGCTCCAAGTATCCCTAAACAAGTCATTCCCCAACCAAGCCCGGGCATACTAACCCCTCATCAACAAGGCGCCCCTCGCGCACCATCCTTCCCGCCCCAACGCCACAAGGGCGATCGAGCAGGACGGCTTGGGCAGGTCCCCGTACTTAGTTTCCAAAATCATTCCGCAGCGCGAAGGCCCCCGTTGCCAACGCTTCGTAGAAGCGAGGCAACGGGGGCCTTCATGCGCGAGGACGTTTTGGAAACTAAGTACGGGGACCTGCCCAAGCCGTCCGGTGGGATCAGAGTACCCTTGCTGTTACTCTGCTTTGCCCACAGAGTTGAGGTTGGTCATGCGGATCTTAACCAGCTCGGTGATCTCACGCATACCCTCCTTGGCCGGCTTCTTGGGATCGAAGCAGGCAGGGTTCTCGGCCATGTAGGCCATGAAGCCCTTGGTGTAGGCCTGACGCAGCTCGGTAGCGTAGTTAACCTTGCAGATGCCGTTCTTCACAGCCTCGGCAACCTGCTCATCGGGCACACCGGAGGTGCCGTGCAGAACCAGCGGTACGTCGACGGCGTCGCGGATGGCCTTGACCACGGACTGCTCGATGTGCGGATCGCTCGTGTACACGCCGTGGCTGGTGCCAACGCCAATGGCCAGCGAGGTGCAGCCGGTGCGCTCGACGAACTCCTTGGCCTCAGCAGGATCGGTGTAGGGGCTCTCGCCCTCAACCGCGGGACCGTCGTCCTCCTTGCCGCCAACCTTACCGAGCTCAGCCTCGACGGGCACGCCCATGGCGCGGCCAGCATCGGCGACGGACTTGGTCAGGGCGATGTTGTCCTCGAAAGACTCGTGCGAACCGTCGATCATGACAGAGGTGTAGCCAGTGCGGAAAGCCTGCATGCAGCGGTCATAGCCATCGCCGTGATCGAGGTGCAGAGCGACGGGCACGGAAGCGCGCTCGGCGGCAGCCTTGACCATGCCGTAGAAGTAGTCCAGACCAGCGGTCTTAATGGTGCCCGGGGTGGTCTGCATGATGACGGGGGACTTGGTCTCCTCGGCAGCGGCCAGAACGGCCATAACAAACTCGAGGTTCTCGACGTTGAACGCGCCGACGGCGTAGTGGCCGGCCTGAGCGTCCTTGAGCATCTTTTCGGTGGTAACAAGTGCCATGAGCGTTTGCTCCTCTCCCTCGCCCGCATCTGGACATCGGGCGTAGTTGTTCACAAGGCGTTTTACCTTGCGTTTTACTGCGCCCATTGTATGAAATTCGACGGCTTCGCACGTACGAGATATCACCGGTACGCAGGTCAAGATGCTCGTTTTTGAAAAGCAAACGGAAGAGATTCGCGCCGGATTCCTCTATACGACATTGAAGTTTTCAAGCGGATCATCTTTCTTTTATAGAAAAGATAAGTAATCGAAAGGTGTTTTCTTACTCAAAAAGAAAATGAACGAAAATAGAGTCAACACAATTCCTGCAAATTTCGGTTGGGGATGGAGCAGCAGTGACCCACACAACAACCCGCGCTTTTGCCGATGAGCGTCGTGCCGCCATCATGGAGATGCTCGAACATAACGCCTCGGTGCAGGTAGCCGAAATCGCCCAGACCTTTGGCGTGTCCTCCGTTACCGCCCGCGCCGACCTGGACGCGCTCGCCGAGTCCGGCAAGCTGCGCCGCACGCACGGCGGCGCCGTGTCACTCCAGAAGCGGCTGACCGTATCCACCCAGGATCGCCGCATCAATGTCAACGTCGCCGCCAAGCAGGCCATCGCACAAAGCGCCATTAAACTCGTCGGCAATGGTGACACCCTGCTCGTCGACTCGGGCACCACGGCGCTCGAGTTCGTCCGGCTCCTCGATCAGCGCGACGGTATCACCGTCATCACGGCAGACATTACCATTGCCGATTACATCGACGAGAGCATGCCCTCAGTCGATGTCGTCATGCTGGGCGGAGCACTGCGCAAAGGCCATCGTTATCTGTACGGCCCGCTCACTATGCAGGCGCTCCAAATGGTCCACGCCGATCTTGCCGTCATGTGCCCTGGCGCTTTTGTTCCCGGCTGCGGCTTTACGACCGACTTTCCCCAGATGGCCGAGACCAAAACGGCTATGGTCGGTGCCGCCCGTCAAAGCGTCGCCCTCATGGATGCCAGCAAGGTCAACGGACGCGGCATGTACCGTTTTGCCGAGCTTGCCGACGTTGACACCATCGTGATGGACCGTGATCCCGACGAGGCCGTCGCCACCTCAATCGCCGAGATCGTCGACGACGCCCGCCCAAATCTCCTCATCGCCGGCGCTTAAACAAAAACCACCACAAAGGCGCCTGTCCCCTTTGTGGTGGCTGAGCGTCAAAAGCGAACGTGTCGCTACTTGGAAAGCTCGTCGGCGAGAGTCTCAATCTGAGCGCGCGAGGCGTCGTTGAGCGAGCCCAGCACGGTCACCTTGTTCTGCGCCAGGGTGATGTCCTTCATGCCCTCGAGCTCCTTGGTCATAACCTTGGCGGCAGCGGGCGCCCAGGAGCCAGCCTCAACGAGTGCCACCGTACGGTTCTGATAGGCGTGCTCGGCAAGCGTGTGGATAAAGGTGCTCATGAACGGGAAGATCTCGCCCTGATAGGTGATAGAGGCGAGCACCAGGCGGTCATAGCGAAACGCGTCCTCAACAGCCTCGGCCATATCGTCGCGAGCCAGGTCAAAGACGGAAACCTTCTGGCCGCGAGCCTCAAGCGCAGATGCAAGCTCCTCAACGGCAGCCTTCAGATGGCCGTACACGCTCGCATAGGCAATCGTGATGCCCTCGTCCTCGGGCTGATAGCTCGACCAGGTGTTATAGGTGTCGAGGTAGTAGCCCAGGTTCTCGGTCAGCACGGGGCCGTGGAGCGGGCAGATGATCTGGATGTCCAGGTCTGCGGCCTTCTTGAGGACGGCCTGCACGAACTTGCCGAACTTGCCGACGATGCCAAAGTAGTAGCGGCGCGCCTCGCAAGCCCACCCTTCCGGATCCTCGATGTCGTTGGCGCCAAACTTGCCAAAGCCGTCGGCACTAAAGAGCACCTTGTCGGTGGACTCGTAGGAGAAAAGCACCTCGGGCCAGTGCACGTTGGGAGCACCGACAAACGTCAGGCTGTGGCCGCCCAGGTCGAGCACGTCGCCATCTTTGACGACCATCTTGCGCTCGGGGAAGTCGGTGCCAAAGTAGTTGACCATCATGCGGAAAGCGCCCATGCTCGCCACGATCTGCGCCTGGGGATAGCGCTCCATAAAGGCGGCGATGCCAGCAGAGTGATCGGGCTCCATGTGATGGACAACCAGATAGTCGGGCGTACGGCCATCGAGCACGGCCTCGAGGTTGCCGAGCCACTCGTCGACAAAGCCAGCGTCGACCGAATCGGCGACAGCGATTTTATCGCCCAAGATAACGTAGCTGTTGTATGCCATACCGTTCTCGGACACGTCGTACTGGCCCTCGAACAGGTCAATGTCGTGATCGTCGACGCCAATGTAGCGGATATCCTTGGTGATCTCCATCAGGCAAAGCCTCCTAGATAGACAAAAGAGC
Organism: Collinsella aerofaciens; assembly: GCA_048478035.1. Lineage (GTDB taxonomy): Bacteria > Actinomycetota > Coriobacteriia > Coriobacteriales > Coriobacteriaceae > Collinsella > Collinsella aerofaciens_CN. The sequence goes on from DBGBCW010000018.1 coordinate 18,291, forward strand.
CCGTCTATCATAGCACTCGTCTTCATAGCCACGGCTATCTGCCGGCATCCTTACCGATTGTTATTGAGATGCGATAAAGCGCCGTTTACCTGCACAAACTATGCGCGCGGAGCTGCCGTGCTATGTCGAATAATGAGCTGGCCGGGAATACGAATGGCAACGGTTTTGCCCGCCGTACCCGCCTCGGGAACCGCATGCTCAAACACCTCGCGTCCGCGCTGATGTAGATCGAATCGCACGGTCGTGAGCTCGTTGTGTGCCACAAAATCATCGAGTGAATCGTCGACGCCCACCACGCTCACGTCCTCGGGCACGCGCAGACCGCTATCGCGCAGCGCTGCAATTGCGCCATTTGCCATCTGGTCGTTTGCCGCGTAAATCGCCGTCATGGTGCGATCGTGCTCGGCCAGGTACCTGCCGGCCTCGTAGCCGCTGTTGGCAGACCAGTCGCCCTCGAGCGGCTCTGCCGGCTCGATGTGATTACGCTCGAGTACATCCTGCCAACCGGCGCGACGAAATTGCTCGTCGACCGAGAACGACGGGCCGCCAATATAGCGAATTTGCTCGTGCCCCAGCTCAAACAGGTGATCCATAAGCAATAGCGAGCAGCCGTAATGATCGGAGTCGACCGTGGTCACCCGCGGGTGCGCGTACATGGTAACGATGACCGTGCCAATGCCCGGCAGTGGATCAAATGTCTCAAAATCGGGTGCCATGCGACTCATGCCGATGATGATGCCGTCCACCGGCAATGCGGCCATACGACGCGTGGCCTCGGCAAGCGAAAACTCCTCGGTCTTGGACATCTCGACCAGCGTGATGGCGCAATTATGCTCGCGAGCAGCGCTGGCGATGCCATCGATCATTGAGAGGTTGCCAAACTTGGTGACATCGTTGACGCACAGGCCGACCGAATGGTAACGGCCGTCGCGCAGCGAGCGACCGGCATAACTCGGACGAAAGCCGAGCTCCTGCATAGCAGTCTGCACGCGCTGGCGTGTCTGCTCGTTAACGTTGGGCAAGCCGTTGGCGACGCGCGAAACCGTCTGCTGCGAAACGCCAGCAGCGCGAGCGACGTCGGCCATGGAGACCGGACGCGAACTGGTATCGTTGGACGGACGCCTTGCCACAGGATCACCTTCACCCTTGCGAGATCTGAATAGCGTGAATGCCGGCCCGGGCAGAAATACACCCCGCGCCGAGGCCCGCTATCGTCGGACGCATGTTAACGTACTCTACTTTTTCTATCTGCATCTCTTCTGCTTTATAAGTCCATACGGCAGTACCGTTCACGGCTGTATTTCTACCGATTACCGGATTCTCAAAAAGTGACAAGCGTTGTGTTATGAGTACGTTAACATAGCCCGTAACGTGCGGTATCGTGAACACTTGGTTCATGCCGCTTCAAGTTGTTAACGTACTCATAATGACGCAAAACTTACCCTCGCGCGCCAAGGAAAGGACTCCCATGACCACCCCCGACGATAAGACATTCGCCACGCTCACCAAGCTGTTTGAGGAGGAGTTTGGCCCCGTCGGCGACCGCCAGGTGCTCTACGTGCACGCGCCCGGCCGTTCCGAGATCAGCGGCAACCACACCGACCACGAGGGCGGCCACGTTATCGCCGGCTCGCTCGATGTCGCTGTCGACGGCATCGCCGTGGCAACTGACTCCAACAAGGTCCGCGTTGCCGACGAGGGCTATCCCACCTTTGAGATCACGCTCGACACGTTAGACGTTCAGGAGTCCGAGAAGGGCACGTCCGCAAGTCTCGTTCGTGGTATGGCCCACGAGATCGCAGCCCTGGGCGTTGAGCCCCACGGCTTTGATTTCGCCTTCACCTGCTCCGTCCCCTCGGGCGGCGGCCTTTCCAGCTCTGCTGCTGTCGAGGCGGCGTACGGTCGCGCCATGGAGACGCTCTGGGGCGCACCCGCCATCGAGCCCGTCGCGCTCGCCCAGATGAGCCAGCGCACCGAGAACAACTATTACGGCAAGCCCTGCGGTCTGATGGACCAGGCCGCCGTTTGCTTAGGCGGCCTCGCCTGCATGGACTTTGAGGATCAGGCCCAGCCTAAGACCCAGAAGCTCGAACTCAACTTTGAGGATCACGGCTACGCACTCGTGCTCGTTAAGGTTGGCGCCGACCACGTGGCCGCCACCGACGACTACGCCGCAGTTCCGCGCGAGATGCAGGACGTTGCCGCCGAGTTTGGCAAGGCACGCCTGTGCGAGGTCGACGTTGCCGATTTTGACGCCAAGCTCCCCGAGCTGCGCGCCAAGCTGGGCGACCGCGCCTGCCTGCGCGCCGTTCACTACTGGTACGAGAACGGCCTGGTCGACAAGCGCTGGGCTGCTCTGAACGCCGGCGACATCGATCAGTTCCTGGTCCTGACGCGCGAGTCCGGCGCCAGCTCTGCCATGTACCTACAGAATGTCGTTGCCAAGCTGGGCTCCGAGCAGCCCTCGATGTATGCCCTGGCACTGGCCGAGCACGTGCTCGACGGCCGTGGCGCCGTCCGTATCCACGGTGGCGGCTTTGGTGGCACCATCCAGGCCTTCGTGCCGCTCGACCTGGTCGACACCTTTATCACCAAGATGAACGGCTGGCTAGGCGAGGGCTCTGCCCGCCACTACGCAATTTCTGACAAGGGGGCTTACGCGGCATGGCTGTAATGACTGACGTGCGCGAGGCCGCGCAGAACCTGATCGAGTACGCTATCCACCGATCGATGATCGGCCAGGACGATCGCATCTGGGCGTATAACACCATTCTCGAGTGCATCGGTGCTACGGGCCCGGCGCTCGACATGGCCTGGGCGCTCCAGGTCGAGAAACTCTCGCTCTTGCACCCCGACACCCTGCCCAACTTTGACCTTGAAGGCACACTTGCCGCGCTTTCCGAGGCCGCCGTTGCCAACGGTGCTGCCGAGGATACGGCATCGGGCCGCGATCGCATCGCCATGCGCATCATGGGTGTGCTGATGCCGAGGCCTTCGGTTGTAAACGAGGAATTCAACGGCCGTATGGGCGTCAACGAGCCCCGCGCCGCGACCGACTGGTTCTACGGTCTGTGCTGCGACGCCGGCTACGTGCGTCGTGCCGCCATCGCGCGCAATATCAAATGGAGCACCCCCACCAACTGGGGCGACCTGGAGATCACAATCAACCTGTCAAAGCCCGAAAAGGATCCGCGCGACATTGCCGCGGCCGGCGCCGCAAAGAACACGGGCGAGAAGTATCCCGCCTGTCAGCTCTGCATTGAAAACGAGGGCTACCCCGGACGCTCCGCCGCAGCCGACGGTGGCGCTCACCCCGCCCGCCAGAATCTGCGCGTTATCCCCATTAAGCTCGACGGCGAGCGCTGGGGCTTCCAATACAGCCCGTACGCGTACTTTAACGAGCACTGCATTGCCATGAGCTCCGAGCATCGTCCGATGCACGTCGACCGCAAGGGGCTGACCTGCCTGCTCGACTTTGTCGACCTGTTCCCGCACTACTTTATTGGCTCCAACGCCGACCTGCCCATCGTGGGCGGCTCGATTCTGTCGCACGACCACTTCCAGGGCGGCGCGCACGAGTTCCCCATGATGCACGCCGCCGAGGTCTCGCAGTTTAGCATGCCCGGCTTTGACCAGGTCAGCGGTACCGTGTTGCAGTGGCCGCTTTCGGTGCTGCGACTGCGCTCGCACGACCGCGCCCAGCTGCTCGACGCCACCGAGAAGATTATCCTCGCCTGGCGCGAGTGGACCGATGAGTCGGTGGGCGTCATCGCGCACACAGCCGACGGCGTGGCCCACAACACCGTGACGCCCGTCATCCGCCGTGTGGACTCCCGCGGCAACGCCGGCGGCGAGATTTACGAGGCCTACCTGGCGCTTCGCTGCAATATCACGACCGACGAGCACCCGCTAGGCGTTTTCCACCCACATGCCGAGTACCACCACATTAAGAAGGAGAACATCGGCCTGATCGAAGTCATGGGCCTTGCCATTCTGCCGCCGCGCCTGGTTCCCGAGCTTGGCGCTGTCCGTGAGCATCTGCTGGCAGCCAAGGTCGATGCCAGCTACGACCTTGCCGGTGCGCTCGAGGGCGATGATCTTTGCCGCAGCCACGCCGCATGGGCTGAGGACGTCTTTGCCCGCCGCGCCGACGAGCTTACGGCCGACAACGCCATCGATATCCTGCACGAGGAGGTCGGCGTGGTGTTTGGCCACGTGCTCGACAACGCCGGCGTCTTTAAGTGGGACGAAGCCGGCCGCGCCGCCCAACAGCGCTTTATCGACTCACTGTAATGATCCCTTGGGGACGGAGGAAAACGGATCGTTTCGTCCTCAAGGCAACGGCACCCGCCGGCAACATCGCCGACGGGCGCCGTTTTTGAGTGTTCGGCGTCGCGACTCCTAGAGTTCAGTCACGACAACGCTGTTGTAGACCTCGTCCCAGCGGTCCATGACCAGGTGGCCGGTCTTGGGATCCATGGCGTTGAGCTTGCCGCAGGTATTGGCGGTCTTGAGCACCGTGACGTCGTCGGCACCAGCAGCAATGGCATGCGCAAAGCCGGCGATGGTCGAGTCGCCGGAACCCGTCGCGTTCACAGCCGCAATCGCGGGCGTCTTGGCGCGGAACGCGTGTCCCTCATGGAAGCCCACCGAACCGGCAGCACCCATCGAGACAACAACCCAGGGAATACCGGCAAAGCGTCCATCGGCGGCAAGCGCCTCGCGCAGGGCATCGACATCGTCGGTCGTAAAGGACGTACCCAGCAGACCGTTAATCTCGGTCAGGTTGGGCTTTACGAGCTCAGGCTTAGCGTCGGACTCCAGCGCGGCTTCCAGCGATGCACCCGAGGTGTCGAGCAGTACCTTGGCGCCCGCCTCCTCGGCGATCTTGACGAGCTCGGCATAGTAGCCGACATCGACACCACGCGGCAGCGAGCCCGAAAGCGTCACAACGTCCGCCTTCGCTGCAAGCTCGGCGAACTTGGCCGTAAAGGCTTCGAGCTCGGCCGGGGCGATCTGCGGGCCGCTCTCCAGCAGCTCGGTCTGATTGCCCTCGTGCAGAATATTCAGGCAAATGCGCGTCTCACCGGCAATGGGCACAAAGTCGTTCTTGACGCCATCGGCATCCATAAGCTCGGCCATATAGGCACCCATGTGGCCGCCGAGCAGACCGGTCGCGAGCACGTCGTCGCCCAGCTGCAGCAGCACACGGCTCACGTTGAGGCCCTTGCCGCCAGCGGTCTTTTCGGGCGTCACACGGTTCACGTCGTCGATGATCAGCTTGTCGAGCTGATAGCGCGTATCAATCGACGGGTTCATGGTAACGGTCAGAATCATGTTGAACTCCTGTTCCGGGGCGGCATAACCCGCCCCAAACATACGATAGCTCGTTAAAGGATCTCGATCTCAAAGCCGCGGGTGACGGTCTCTCCCGGCTTGGCCACCAGGCAGCCGCGCTTGTGCTCCAGAATATCGTCCTCGTCGGAGCAGGTGGACAGGCCGCCCCACGGTTCCACGGCCACAAAGTCGCCCTCGGGCTTGCTCCACACAATCAGGTATGGCATATCGGGGAACGTCAGGCGCACGCCCTTGTCCTCGGTTTTCTTGGTAAGCGTAACCACGTGGCTCTCGAGCACGTCAAAGATGGTCTCTGCGAAGTCAAAGAGTTCGTGGGTCAGCGGCAGGTCATGGCCAACCATCGGGTTCTTGCTGCGATGCTCAACATCAATCAGGCCCGTCGAGGGAACGGCAGTACAGAGCTCGGCGGCCTCGCGCTGCTCAAAACGGAGCTCGTAGTCGTCGTAGGACTCGCCCTCGTCAAGCGGGCACTTAAAGCCAGGGTGACCGCCCACAAAGAACGGCATGTCCTCGGTGCCCTCATTGGTCACCTCGTACGACACGGCCACCTTCTCCGCATCGATCGTGTAACGAGCAACGATCTTAAACGGATACGGGTACTGCTCGAGCAACTCGGCATGGTCGGCAGAGCTTAGGCTCAGCGCGACCATGTTGTCGCCCTGCTCCTCGAGCTTCCACTCCTGCTTGCGAGCAAAGCCGTGGCGGGCGAGCTTGACCTCGCGGCCGCCCGTGGTCATTGCGCGACCGTCACGAAGGCCGCCGCAGATCGGGAAACAAATGGGTGCCTGGCCCGACCAGACCGCCGGGTCACCCTGCCACAGGTACTCACGGCCGTTGGCCGCAATAGAAGTGAACGACCCGCCCGCCGTGCTCAGTGCTACGCGGATAGAACCGTTATCAAGAACAAACTCCATAGGAGCCTTCCCTTTCTTACGACAGCCCGCCAAGTCAATAGGGCTGATAGAAAACCGGCCCGCGCCCCCTCACAGAAACGCGAGCCGTCAATTGAAAAGCTGCAGAATGCCGGGTACCACCAAAACGAAGCACACAAGCTCAGCAAGCAAACGTGTTATCGGAGCAGCTTACCGAGCCAGAAAGCTTCGCAACAACAGCGGTAACCCTACAGGTCAGCTCAACGTCAGCGAGAAGCCAGCTGGTGAGGCAAGGTGCCGTGAAGCGAGGCGGCATTGACCTTCTGGTCATGCCGTCGAAGCTGAACGGCAGATTGCCCGCCAGATGGCTTCGCAGCGTCGGCCGGTCCGGCGTTCGGTAGAACGCCGGAACCCCTTAGTCGTGGTATTCGCCGCGGTCCCACTTCTCGAGGAACTCGTCAAAGAAGTGCGGGTCAGCCTGAGCCTCGGCGTCGGCCTTGTTGCAGGCATCGATCTTGGCGATCAGGGCATCGTGCTCGGGGGTCTTCTCGTAGGGCTCCTCCAGGAAGGCAAGCATGATGTCGGCCATCAGGAACTCGCCGGTAATCTTGCCGCCAAAGCCCACGATGTTGGCGTTGAGCTCGCGACGGGCATACAGGGCAGAGGTCATATCGCGGACCAGGGCGCAGCGGGCGCCGGGAACCTTGTTGACGGCGTTGGTGATGCCGATGCCGGTGCCGCACAGGGCCACGCCAAAATCGGCCTTGCCGCTGGCGACAGCCTCGCCCACGGCCTTACCGTAGATGGGATAGTGCGTACGGGTGTGGCTGTAGGTGCCGCAGTCGAGCACCTTGTAGCCAGCCTGCTCCAGGCGGTCGGCCAGATAGATCTTCTCGTCCGTAACGATATGGTCGCAACCGATTGCGATGGTCTTCTTCATCAGAACGTCCTTTCGTCTGAATTCACAAGTTGAGGTAGAAGTTCGAGTTCTCGGTGGCTCTCGTTAGGCCATCTTGTTGAGCATGTCGACACGGATCTGGTGACGGCCGCCGGCGTACTGGGCACGCAGGAACTCGCGGGCGATCTTCTTGGCGACCTCGGTGCCCACAACGCCCGGGCCCATGGTGACCATGCGCGAGCCGTTGTGCTCGCGGGTCATGTAAGCGGAACGCTCGTCGGAAATGTTGGCGACGACCATGCCCTTGATCTTGACGGCGGCCATATAGGAGCCGACGCCGTACTTATCGAATGCGAAGCCCTGGGAATCCTTGTGCTCCAGCAGGTCCTTGGCAACGGCGGTCGCGGAATCGACAAAGTCCGCGGCAGGGGTCTCGGAATAGTCGACGACCTCGTGACCGTCGGCGATGAGCATCTCCTTGATGGACTCCTTCATCGACATACCGTCGGCATCGGAAGCGATTACAACCCTCATGACATCCTCCTTGAGAGATACGCAGGTGCGTAGTTTCTGTTTGGAAGTGTTGAATCGCGTTCAGGTCCGGGCATCTGAATGTGCGGTTCTTCACTGTTCATGTTTATTTGAACACATTCGAACATCAACTGCAAGAATTATTTGTTTGTCTTTGTTCTTTTTTGAACAAATACCGTTCGCGGATGATTGCTGACCGTTTGGAATCGGGGAAAGCCCACCCTGCCACGTATTCAACAAACAAAAGGGCGGCCGAGAACGTGTCTCGGCCGCCCTTCGGCGGTATTCCCCGGTATATACAGCTGTTTTAGCTACTCGGACTGCCCGCCCTTTTTGGCGTGCTTGGACGGAGCGCTCAGAAAGCGACCCGTCAAATAGTTCGCCGGGCCGGAAATATCAATCCCCAGCAGGGTGTGCCCCAGCCACAAAAACGCCGCGAGCACCAGCAATGGAATCACGCACGAGGTCACGATCATCACGATGACGCCTTCGATAAGGTCGGTCACCTGCTGCACGATCTCGTCGGTCATCTGCTTGGCACCACTGGTTACCGACGTGACCAGGCTTGAGGCACCGTCGGCAAGCTGCTCAAGCACGTTCTTGGACTCTGTGGACTCGGTCTTTTTCTTGCTTGCTTTGGAGCTATCACTATTTGCCGTACCCGCAGCGTCGGCCGCCTTTTGCTCGGCCGCTTCGATGCTCACTCGATACGTTTCGTCGACCTTTTGCGACACCCATACGCTTGCAGGCACCAACGCCATGCCGATCGTGGCGACCACCAGCACGCGAGTCGCCACGCGGCGCAGGACGGCGCTCGTGCTCCAGCGCCCGTGAATGCCGAGCGACACCGCAAGGAGCACCAGCGCAAACGGGATCAGGATGCCCAGGCCAACCGACCACAAAATGGTCAGCAGGTATTTCTCGAGGTAGAGCACGGCAAGCACGATGCCCAAGTTACCCGAAAGCTGCGCGAGCTGCTCGGCAACCGGCGTTCCCGTATCGCCCGGCAGCGCAGTGATACCCGCAGATAGGGCGACGCACGAGGTCGTGAGCGCCAAAACATTGCCCTTCTTTTGATCGATGACCTCGATGGTGGAGTCCCAAGTCTTGGTATCGGCGAAATGCGGACGAGCTACAAAGCCCGACAGCAGCGCCAGTACCACGAGCGCAACGATAAAGCCAATCTGCAGCTTTTTGTTTGCGCACACGACATCGGACAGACTGGGCTGCAGCTCGGTTACCGTCGTGTGCTCGGTTATCTGGACAGGACGCCCATGAGCCATCTCGTGCGCGTCTCTTTTTTGTATTGACCCGTTATCCGGCATTTGGATACCTCCTCAGTCCGGGGCTTAATGCGAAAGGAAGTATACCCACCGAGCAAAAAACGAACGGGAAGACGAACAGAGCGCACCAAGACTGTCCCCAATGACTATCTCCGGATGAGTTGCGGTGGAATAGGGATTGTTTTGCGCCCGTCGGCCCCTATTCAGTCCCTATTTCACCGCAACTTGGAGGAGGACAGAAAAAGCCCTGCCGCGGGTAGCGGCAGAGCTTTTGGAAGGGGACTTGGTTGTGAGGGCTCGTTAGGCGAGCTTGGCCTCGAGCTCGGCGATGCGCTTGTAGGCATCGATGGTAAAGCGGGCCTGCTTCTCCAGGATCATAGTGGTCATGAGAGTGTCCTGAGCGTGAGCCATGATGAAGGTCATCTCCATCTCGCCACCGCCGGCCTCCTGCGAAAGCAGCTTGGTCTGCGTGTCGTGGGCGCCGATAAGTGCATCGCTGGCATCCTTGTGCAGCTGTTCGGCCTTCTCAAAATCGCCCTCGCGAGCAGCATCGAGCGCTGCAAGCAGATCGGTCTGGGCGTCACCTGCGTATGCGACAATCTCGAATCCAACCATCGAGATTTCTTCTTTGGTTGCCATATTGCGTTCCTTTCACATATGAACCAATGGAGAGCATCGCGTCCGGGCATACGCGCTGCGTTCTGTATGACAGAAACATTAACATTCAAACAAAAAAGAACAGCGCAAAACGTGATTTCGAGCTATGAACGGTCGCTTTTCGCCCGTGAACGGTTTTTAAACCAATCTGAACAATATCGAACACAATTAGCGGCAACCCAAACAGACCTGCGCCCCTAGCGTACATCGCGCACCGTATCGCCCTCGACGAGCACGCCCGGAAACAGCATGTGCTCCACACCGGGCGCAACGCCCTCGGCGCCGGCAATCTTGTCGACCGCCCACATGCCGACGCGCTTGTTGTCAAAGCGCACCGTGGTCAGGCGACGGTCGGGCACGATATCGCCCAGGCTGTCATCAACACCCACCACACTCACGCCCTCGGGCACGCGCTTTCCGCGCGACTCGAGCCCGCGAATGCAGCCGTAGGCCATGGCGTCGTTGGAAGCATAAATGGCCGTACAGGTCGGATCATCCGCCAGGGCCTGACCTGCGGCATATCCGCTCTGCGCCGTCCAATCGCCACGGATAAGTCGCGGTGGCTCAATGCCATGCGCGCGCAATGTCTCGCGCCAGCCTTCCTCGCGCCGCATGCCCGAAAGCGAGCGCTCGGGACACGAGATAAAGTGCACGGTCTTGTGCCCCCGCTCCAGCAAGTACTCGACCACCTGGCGCGAGCAATCGAACTGGTCGTTATCGACCGTTGAACAGAGCGGGTGCTCCAACATCGTAACGAGCACCGTCTGCATGCCGGGCAGCGGCTCAAAAGTGCCAAAGTCTGCCGGCATGCGATTCATGATCACAACCATACCGTCCACTGGCAGTGCGCTCATGCGCGACGATGCGCTCTCGAGGGTATACGGATGCCCGTCTACTTTAGTGAGGGTGATGGCATAGCCGTGCTTATCGGCCGCGGCGGCAAAGCCCTCCATACGGTCGAGATTGCCGGTGCCGGTAATGTTGAACATGGCGACGCCGACGGTCTTAAACTTACCGCGGCGCAGCGATCGACCGGCAAAATTGGGGCGATACCCCAGCTCGCGCATGGCGGCACGCACGCGTTCCTTGGTCTCGGGGCGCACGCTGGGCGAATCGTGCACGGTGCGCGAGACCGTCTGCTCCGAGACGCCCGCGAGGCGCGCTACGTCTTTGACGGATACCGATTTTTTAACAGCGGCCATAGGTCGATCTTTCTATGTCAACGATGCCATTGGTGGCACCTTGCGCAGTCATTTTTAACGCCTTCAAGTATATCCAACGCCTCCCCCACCATACGCTCACCACCCAAAACCTACCGTTCACCGACATTTTTGCTTCCCCGAACGGCTTTTGTCGCCCAAATGTTAACGTTGCCATTGTGCAAACACAGAGCCACCGGGCGGCTCAAACGTTTACGCGCAAGGAATCGACGGTCCACAGGCACAGGGGCCATCGGTTCGCGTCTTATTTTGTGTCGCAAAATGGCAACGTCAACATTTTGGCAACCAAACGTCAAAAGCTACCATCGTTGCCAACCCACCGACTCTTAGGAGCTTTGCATGGAGCAACTCATCGCCATCATCGAAAAGGGCCAGCCCTTTTTCAACGCGATCGCCCGCAACAAGTACCTCAAGGCGATCCGCGACGGCTTTATCTCCGTCATCCCCATCATCATCTTCTCGTCCATCTTTTGCCTGGTAGCCTCGGTCCCCAACATCTGGGGTTTCTACTGGCCCGATGACATCAACAACGCCCTGTGGAAGTGCTACAACTACTCCATGGGCATCCTGGCCATCGCCTGCGCCGCCACCACGGCCAAGCACTTCGCCGACGCTCAGAACCGCGATCTGCCCAAGAACAACCAGATCAACTTCATCTCGTGCATGTGCGCGGCCATCATCGGCTTCTTGCTCCTTTCGAGCGACACGATCGCCACGGACGCCGCCAGCGGTTTCAACACCACCTACCTTGGTTCCAAGGGCCTGCTGACCGCTTTCATCGCTGCGTTTGTGACTGGCATCATCTACAAGTTCTTCATTAAGCGCAACATCACCGTCAAGATGCCCGAGCAGGTTCCGCCCAACATTTCGCAGACCTTTAAGGACATCATCCCCTTCTCCGTTTGCATCACCGTCTTTTGGGTCTTTGACATCGCCTTCCGCGCTGCTTTTGGCTTCTGCTTTGCCCAGGGCGTCATCCAGGTGTTCCAGCCCCTGTTCACCGCTGCCGATGGCTACATCGGCCTCGCTGTGATCTACGGCGCCATGAGCCTGTTCTGGTTCGTGGGCGTCCACGGCCCCTCGATCGTCGAGCCCGCCATCGCCGCCGCCCTCGTTGCCAACATGACCGACAACCTGGCTGCGTTCCAGGCTGGCCAGCACGCTTCCGCTGTCCTGACCCAGGGTGCCCAGTACTTCGTCGTCTGCATGGGCGGCACCGGCGCCACGCTCGTCCTGGTCTTTATGTTCTGCTTCCTGGCCAAGTCTCAGGAGATGCGCGCCGTCGGTAAGGCCGCCATCGTCCCCGTCTGCTTTGCCGTCAACGAGCCGCTGCTGTTCGCCGCGCCCATCGTGCTCAACCCCGTCTTCTTTGTCCCGTTTGTCTTTGCCCCGATCGCCAACATCTGGATCCTCAAGATCTTTATCGACTTCTTGGGCATGAACGGCTTTATGTACACCCTGCCCTGGACCGTCCCCGGCCCCATCGGCACTATCATGGGCCTGGGCTTCCAGCCGCTCGCCTTTGTGATGCTCGCCCTTATCCTGGTCGTCGACTTCGCTCTGTACTATCCGTTCTTCCGCGCCTATGACGCCCAGAAGTGCGCCGAGGAGGCCGAGATCTCCCAGGAGGAGCTCGCCGCCAAGAACGCCGAGAAGGCCGCTAAGCTCAACGACGCTTTCCAGGGCAAGGCCGATGCCAAGAGCGTTGCCGCCGGCGCCGCTGCCGAGGCTGTAAAGACCGATGCTCCCGCCGCTGTCGCCGTTGAGGCAACGACCGCCAGCGACCTCAACGGCAAGCGCGTACTCGTGCTCTGCCAGGGTGGCGGAACCTCGGGCCTGCTCGCCAACGCGCTGGCCAAGGCCGCCAAGGAGCGCGGCATTGATCTTGAGACCGCTGCCGAGGCCTATGGCAACCACGTGGACATGCTCCCCGACTTCGATCTGGTCGTCCTGGCCCCGCAGGCCGCAAGCTACCTGGCCGACCTGCAGAAGGACTGCGAGCGCGTGGGCAACAAGTGCGTCGCCTGCCGTGGCAAGCAGTATATCGAGCTCTCCCAGAACGGCGATAAGTCTCTCGCCTTCGTCTCCGAGCAGCTTTCGAAGTAAGTAACGCTCAGGGCCAGCCGACCATCCACAGCCGGCTGGCCCTTCGATTTAGACGATTGGATCATCATGTCCGTTAACCCTGCTAGCGTCACCAACCCGCCCGCGCAGTTTCCCGAGGACTTTGTCTTTGGCGGCGCCACCGCTGCCTACCAGGTAGAGGGCGAGACCCGCACCCACGGTAAGGGCAAGGTTGCCTGGGACGACTTCCTGGAGGCCCAGGGGCGCTTCTCCCCCGATCCCGCTTCGGACTTCTACAACCAGTACCCCGTCGACTTGGAGCTGTGCGAGGAGTTCGGTATCAACGGCATCCGCCTCTCCATCGCCTGGAGCCGCATCTTCCCCAACGGTACCGGCGAAATCAACCCCGAGGGTGTCCAGTTCTACCACGACCTCTTCGCCGAGTGCCACAAGCACCACGTTGAGCCGTTTGTCACGCTGCATCACTTCGATACGCCGCTTCCCCTCTTTGAGAAGGGCGACTTCCTCAACCGCGAGACCATCGACGCCTTTGTGGACTTTGCCACCTTCTGCTTTAAGGAGTACGCCGACCAGGTAACCTACTGGTTCACCTTTAACGAGATCTGGGCCGACGCCTCCAACACCTACATTGAGGGCACCTTCCCCGGTGGCGTCAAGGCGCATCTGGCCGAGGCCTTCCAGTGCGAGCACAACATGATGCTCGCCCACGCCAAGGCCGTGCTGGCCTTCCACAACGGCGGCTTTAAGGGCAAGATCGGCGTCATTCAGTCGCTGGAGTTTAAGTATCCGCTCAACGAGAACGACCCCGCCGACATCAAAGCCGCCAACAACGAGCACGTGCTGCAGAACCAGTTTCTGCTCGACGCCACCTTCCGCGGCGACTATGCCCCCGACACCCTCGAGTGCGCCAACCGCCTGGCTGCCGTCTCAGGCGGCACCATCGAGATCCTGGACGAGGACCTCGAGATTATGCGCGAGGCCGCGCTCTACAACGACTACCTGGGCGTTAACAACTACCAGTGCCGCTTCTTGAAGGCTTACGATGGCGAGAACGACCTGCACCACAACGGTACGGGCGAGAAGGGCACCGGCCGCTGGCGCGTTAAGGGTATTGGCGAGCATGTGAACAAGCCTGGTATCCCCACCACCGACTGGGACTGGATCATCTATCCCGAGGGCCTGTTCGATCTGCTCGTCTACATTAAGCAGCGCTACCCCAACTACAAGCAGATCTTCATCACCGAGAACGGCATGGGCTACAAGGACCCCTACAAGGACGGTTTTGTGGACGACCAGCCGCGCATCGACTACATCGAGCAGCACCTGCGCTGGTTGCTCAAGGCCATGGAGGTTGGCGTCAACGTAGGCGGCTACTTCCTGTGGAGCCTGCAGGATCAGTTCTCCTGGACCAATGGCTACAACAAGCGTTACGGCTTCTTCTACGTTGACTTTGAAACCCAGAAGCGCACGCCCAAGGCAAGCGCCTACTGGTATAAGCACGTGGCGCAGACCCGTCGTCTGGACTAGCGGCTTGCGGCGAGCGGTTGGCGGAGTTGCACCGCCCACATAACCTGTCCCCATTTCTCAGCCGGGGGCGGCACGTCACACGGCGCGCCGCCCCCGGCCTTTTTGGGCGGTTTGGGGTCCGTTTGTCTCAATCTGTAACATCTAGCCGAGTTTTTGGGTCCTAGCTGTTACAGATTGAGACGAACAGGATTGCTCTTTCCGAAGAATCTAAATCTGTAACACGTAGCCCGCTTTTGACCGTCTACCTGTTACAAATCGAGACAGACGGAGTAGGACCTAACCCCGTATGTCCCTAACAGTCGAGCGTTCGACCAGCGTGCTCGGCACATGAATCGCCTCGATAGACGAGCTCTCTCCAATCGCCGCCTCAAACGCAAGCTTACCGACACCGCGCAAATCAAATCGCAGCGTCGTCAGCCGATTGTGAGGAACAAGTCCCTCGAGTGCGTCGTCGATACCAACCACGCTCACGTCGTCGGGCACGGACAGGCCCGCGTTCTCGAGCGCGGCGATAACGCCCAGCGCCATCTGGTCATTTGCCGCAAGCACGGCAGTCGGCGTCTGCGACCCGCCGGCAAGCACCTCGGCCGCAATCCGCTCGCCCATGGCGTACCCACTGTCCGCACTCCAATCGCCACGCAGCATCGGAGCGGCATCGACATGAGCACGACCCAGCGTATCGCGCCAACCGGCCTCACGAAAACGCGAGGAAATCGAGTTTTCCGGACCCGCCACAAACCGCATATTCGAGTGACCATGTTCCAGCAGATAATTGGTCAACAGCTCGCACGAACCATACTGGTCGGAGTCGATCGTCGTGCAGCGCGGATGCGCATACATGGACAGGATGACCGTTCGCACTCCCGGCTGGGGAACAAACTCCTCAAAATCGGGAGCCATGCGGTTCATGTTGAGAATCATGCCGTCGACGGGTCGCTCGACCATGCGGCGCGAGGCATCGGCAAGTGCATAGGGCTTGTCGCCGCCCATCTCGATCATAGTGACGGCAAAATCATGCTCGCGCGCCGCTTGCATGATACCCTCGAGCGTCGCCAGGTTACCGACACGTGTGATGTTGTACATGCACAGGCCAATAGAACGATACGACCCGCCGCGCAACGCCGCTCCAGCAAAATTGGGACGAAAGCCCAGCTCTTCCATGGCGGCCAGCACACGCTTGCGCGTCTTTTCCGTCACGTTGGGCATACCGTTGACCACGCGAGACACAGTCTGGCGGCTCACGCCAGCGAGCGCCGCAACCTCTGCCGCGCTCGCCGAACGACCATTCCTTGTCTGCTGATCCATGCCTTCCACGCTAACCTGCTTCCCAACTATTCCCCGCGCCCATGGCGCATCGTACATACATTGATAACGTGCTCATGATACCCGAGCCATATACCACAACATGAAAACTTCTGTCAATCAAAACCGCTTACCGAACAAATACAACCGTTCGCAGCTGTTTGAAGTTGTTTTGTTTCTATACATCCCAGCCGGATGTTAACGTGCTCATTGTCAAATGTTCACGTGCTCATTTTGGTTCTAATCATTTTAAGATAGTGTTTATCGGTCTCTTTCACCGCTGAACGCTAACCAGGGAGCCTCCTGAGCGCAAACGCACAATATCGAACAGCGAGACGAGAGGATGTATGCATATGTCTTTGCTAAACCGCGTACAGCAGCTGCCGAAGGGCTTTGTTTGGGGCGCCGCAACCGCCGCGTACCAAACGGAAGGTTCCACGAAGGTGGCAGGCAAGGGTAAGACCATGTGGGACGATTACCTTGTCGCCCAGGGTCGCTTTTTGCCCGACCCGGCCAGTGATTTCTACAACCGCTACGAGGAGGATATCCGCCTTTCTGCCGAGCATGGACTCAACGCCATTCGTGTGTCCATCGCCTGGACCCGCATCTTCCCCAACGGCGACGATGCCGAACCCCTCGCCGAGGGCGTTAAGCACTACCACGAGCTGTTCGCCTGCTGCAAAAAGTATGGCGTCGAGCCCTATGTGTCCCTGCATCACTTTGACTCCCCCGCCGCCCTGTTCAACCAGGGCGACTGGCTCAACCGCAAGACCGTCGACGCCTATGTGCGCTATGCCGAGTTCTGCTTCCGCGAGTTCCGCGAGGTCAAGAATTGGTTCACCATCAACGAGCTCATCAGCCTCTCGCACTCCCAATACATCCAAGGCAACTTCCCGCCCAACCATCACTTTGATGTGACGAGCGGCATCCAGAGCCAGCACAACGAGCTCGTTGCCCACGCCCGCGCCGTCAACCTGTATAAGGATCTTGACGAGACCGAGCACCTGGGCGGACGCATTGGCATGGTCAACGTCCTGACGCCGGCATATCCTGCCACCGACTCGCCCGCCGACCAGCACGCCGCCGACCTGTACAACGCCTTCTACACCGACTTCATCATGGACGGCGCCTTCCTGGGTCACTACTCCGCGCGCACCCTCTCACTCATCAACGAGATTCTGCGTGCCAACAACGCCACACTTACGGTTGAGGACAGCGACATGGAGGAGCTCGCCAAGGCGGCGCCCCGCAACGATATGTTCGGCCTCAACTACTATCAGTCGGCGTTTATCGCCGCCTACGATGGCGAGTCCACCAACAGCTTTAACGGCACCGGAGACAAGGGCACCTCGTGCTTTAAGTTTAAGGGCGTCGGGCAGCAGGTCGATATGCCGGGTATCCCCACCACCGACTGGGATTGGCTCATCTACCCGCAAGGCCTCTACGACACGCTCAAGCACATCAGCGCCACCTATCCCAACCTCCCCGTCATCTATATCACCGAAAACGGCCTGGGCCACAAGGACCCCGAGCCCGACGCAAACGGCATCGTCGCCGATCCCGAGCGCATCGACTTTGTCGACCAGCACATGGAGAAGGTGCTCCAGGCGCGCGCCGAGGGCGTCGACGTCCAGGGCTACTTTATCTGGAGCCTGCAGGACCAGTTCTCGTGGGCCAATGGCTATAACAAGCGCTACGGCCTGTTCTACATCGACTTCGACACGCAAAAACGCTACATCAAGCAGTCGGCACTCTGGTACAAGGAGCTCGCCGACACTATGGCGGACGCGCAGTAGCGCATCGCCTCGCTTTCCCCCGAGAAGGGAGCGGCCCTATGCGATACAAACCCAGCCGCTCCCCTCTCTCCCCCTGGGACCGACCCCGCCTGCACCCGGGCTTTTAGCAAGCGGGAGACCATATAGGTTTTCAACGTCCATGCCATTAAGATTTCATGCAAAGAGGAGCGTGAACTATGGAATCGATCGTTAAGTTTTTGGAGAAAGGTCAGCCGTACTTCGACAAGGTCTCTAAGAACATCTACCTTCAGGCCATTAAAGACGGCTTTTTGGCAGCAATGCCCATCATCCTGTCTTCTTCTGTCTTCCTGCTTATTTCGACCCTGCCGGGCGTTGTCGCCACGGTCGGCGGCTTTACGCTGCCCGACTGGTGGAACGTCGACGTCGTGAACTTCTGCAACAAGGTTTACAACTTCACGATGGGCGTCGTGGGCATCATGGTCGCCGGCACCACCGCAAGCGCGCTGACCGGCTCCAAGAACCGCCGCATGCCTGCCGGCAAGGCCATCAACGCCACGAGCACCATGGTCGCCGCCATGTGCGCTATGCTCATCTTGGCCGTTACCCAGACGAGTGCCAAGATCGACGGCGCCGATGTCTCGGTGTTCTTTACCGACAACATGGGCACCAAGGGCCTGCTGAGCTCCTTTGTCGCCGCATTTGCCACGGTCAACATCTATGCCTTCTGCATTAAGCGAGACATCACCATCAAGCTGCCCAAAGAAGTCCCCGGCGCCATCGCCCAGAACTTCCGCGACATCTTCGCCTTCAGCTTCTCCATCCTGTTTGTCGCCGTCATCGACGTTATCTGCCGCACCTGCTTGGCCGTCCCGTTTGCCAACGTCATCTCCACGCTGGTGAGCCCGCTGTTCGCCGCTGCCGATTCCTACGCCGGCCTCGCCCTCATCTGGTTCATGATCCCGCTGTTCTGGTTCATGGGCATCCACGGCCCCTCGGTCGTTAAGCCTGCCCTCAACGCCGCGCTGTTTGGCAACATCACCACCAACCTCGCCACGCTGCAGGCCGGCGGTCACCCCGCCCTCGCCCTGACCGAGAACTTCGGTAACTACATCGGCGAACTCGGCGGCACCGGCGCCACGTTCATTGTCCCGATCATCTTCCTGCTCTTTATGCGCTCCAAGCAGCTCAAGGCCGTCGGCAAAGCCTCTGTCGTACCCGTGATGTTCGCCGTCAACGAGCCGCTGCTGTTCGCCGCGCCCATCATCCTCAACCCGTACTTCCTGATCCCGTTCCTGTTTGCCCCCGTGGCCAACGTCCTCATTGGTAAGTTCTTCATCGACTTTTTGGGCATGAACGGCTTTATCTATGCCATGCCGTGGGCACTCCCCGGACCGATCGGCACCTTCATCGACACCAACTTCCAGCCGATCTCTCTGGTCCTGGTTGTCGTCCTGCTGGTCGTTGACTTCTTGATCTACTACCCGTTCTGCAAGGCCTACGACAACGTCCTGTGCAAGCAGGAGGCCGAGACCCTGGCCGAAGAAGAGGCCGAGGAGACCAAGGCCGTCAAGACCGCTGCCGCCCCCGCCGTTGAGGCTCCTGTTGTCGAGACCGCTTCTGCCACCGAGGCCTCCGCAGCTCCGTCCGCCCTTAAGGGCAAGGATCTGAGGGTTCTGGTTCTGTGCGCTGGCGCCGGCACCTCTGCACTGCTCGCCAACGCGCTTAAGGAAGGCGCCGACGAGCTGGGCATCGACATTACCGCCAACGCCGGTGCCTACGGCAGCCACTACGCCATCATGGACCAGTACAACGTCATCGTCCTGGCTCCGCAGGTTCGCACCTATTACAACGAGATGAAGGCCGACACCGACCGCCTGGGCATCACGCTGCTGTCGCCCAAGGGCAAACAGTACATCGACCTCACTAAGGATCCCAAGGGTGCCGTCGCCTGGATCGAGGAAAACCTCAAGGCATAAGACGCTGACGCCACCTGCCGCTCGCAGACAAAAAATGGCCCATGCATCGATGCGTGATGCGCGGGCCATTTTGTTTAGACCGCACCCGCCCTCCTGTTCATCTCAATCTGTAACATCTAGCCGAGTTTTTGGATCCTAGCTGTTACAGATCGAGACAAACAGAACGCCCGAGCAGAAATATCTCAATCTGTAATATTTAGCTGAGTTTTTCGGTCCTAACTGTTACAGATTGAGACGAACGGGCCGAAAAACCCTACGCCCGCAGGTCCTTTACGCTGGAACGTTCGACCAACACGCCCGAGACGAGCGTACGGCTTCTGGAGCTCGGGGCTTCCAGACCTGCGACGACCTCGTTAAGCGCACGGACGCCCAGCTCGCGGTGACGGAACTTCACCGACGTCAGAATCGAGTTGGGAATCGTCTTGTAAAGCTCGTCATCAAAGCCGATCACGGACACGTCGTCGGGCACACTGAGCCCTTTGTCACGTAGAGCCATCATCACGCCGTTTGCCATGCAGTCGTTAGCAGCGAGGACCGCCGTGCAATCGGCTTTATCGGCAAGCACAAGGCCCGCGGCATAGCCACTATCCGCATTCCAATCGCCTTGCAGAGGCTCGGGCGGCTCAATGCCATGCGCCTCGAGTGCCGCTCGCCAACCTTTCATACGGCACTGGCTCGACAGCGCTTCTTTCTTACCAGAGACGAAGTACACGTTCTTGTGCCCGTGATTCAAGAAGTACTCGCACGCCATGCGCGCGCCGCCCTCTTGATCGTCACTGACGGTGGAGCAGGTAGGATGTTCCATCGGTGTGATAATCACCGTCTTGAGGTCTTTCGGTGCCTCAAAAGTATCAAAGTCATCGACCATCTGACGCAGGTTGAAGATCATGCCATCAACAGGCAGCTGTGACATCCTACGCGCCGCTTCGGCAAGGGTCATCTTCTCCCCCGCCCGCTTTTTGATCATCGTGAGCGCAAAGCCGCGTTCTTCGGCGGCATCTGCGATACCGTCAATCATGTCCACGGCACCGCCCGACAAGTGGAACAGCACCACGCCGATGCACCCGTAACGGCCCAACTTGAGCGAACGCGCGGCAAAGTTCGCCCGGAACCCGAGCGCTTCCATTGCGGAATGGACCTTATCGCGTGTCGACTCTCGCACGCTACCGGGCTCGTTAATCACACGCGAAACCGTCTTGAGAGAAACACCCGCGGCAATCGCCACATCGTTCATTGAGACATTTTTCTTGTCCATCGTTGCCACTACTTCTCCACTCGGTTCTCTATCGCTTGTTTTTTGCGTTCTAGCATACACCACCTGCCTGACTGATAAATCAACCGTTTACCGGACAATATCGACCGCTCACCCGTATATCCTTGTTGCTCTTCCAAAAATGTCTTACGTTGTCATTAACGAAATGACAACGTTGTCATTTCGCAATGCCTTCCTTGAGCAGGAAGGTTTCCGGGCAGTCCTGACCATCCATCGACGACCAGTTCCATCCACATGCATCGCGCATCAAGTAGCAAAGGAACTCTATGGACGCCATCGTAAAGATGCTCGAAAAGCATCAGCCGTTCTTTGAGAAGATCTCGAGGAACATCTACCTCCAGGCTATTAAGGACGGATTCCTTGGGTGCATGCCCATCGTCCTCACCTCTTCGATCTTTCTGCTCATTGCCACCCTTCCCGGCGTAGTCGGTATCACGCTGCCCCAGCCGCTCATCGACTGGTGCAACAAGCTGTACAACTTCACCATGGGCGTCATGGGCATCATGGTTGCCGGCACCACTGCCAAGAACTTTACGGCTTCCATGAACCGTCGCATGCCCGCCGGCAAGGTGCTCAACGACGGCTCCACCATGGTGGCCGCCCAGTGCAGTATGCTTTTGCTCGCCGTTACGCAGTTCACCACCAAGTTCAACGGCTCCGAGCTTTCGGTCTTCGACTGCACCAGCATGGGTACGCGCGGTCTGTTCTCGGCCTATATCGCCGCGTTCATCACCGTGTGGGTCTACAAATTCTGCGTCTCGCGCGATCTGACCATTAAGCTGCCCAAGGAGGTCCCGGGCGCCATCGCTCAGAACTTCCGCGACATTATCCCCTTTGGCGGCGCTGTCATTATCTGCGGCATCATCGATGTGGTTGTGCGCAACCTCATGGGCGTTCCGTTCTCCGAGCTGCTCATCAAGCTGCTCTCCCCGCTCTTCACTGCGGCAGAAACCTATCCTGGCCTCATCCTTATCCAGGCAGCCACCGCGTTCTTCTGGTTCATCGGCGTCCACGGCCCTTCGATTGTCCAGCCGGGCATCGACCCCATCCGTCTTGCCAACCAGGCCGAGAACCTGCAGGTTCTGCTGGCCGGTGGCCACCCCGCCCACTCCCTCACCTTTAACATGTCGCTCGTGGGTGAGTTCGGCGGCACTGGCGCTACGTTCATCGTGCCGCTTCTGCTGATTCTCTTTATGAAGTCCAAGCAGCTCAAAGCCGTCGGTAAGGCCTCGATTGTTCCTGTTGCCTTTGCTGTCAACGAGCCGCTGCTCTTTGGCGCGCCGATGATCCTTAACCCCTACATGCTCATCCCCTTTGTTGCCGCCGGCTGCGTCAACGTGAGTGTTGCCAAGTTCTTTATCGACAATGTGGGCATGAACGGCTTCTCCTTCGTGGTGCCTTGGGCTACCCCTGCCCCCATCGGCATCTTCATCACCACAAACTTCCAGCTTATCGCCCTGGTGTTTGTTGCAATCATCATCTTGCTGGACGCTATCATCTACCTGCCGTTCTTGAAGGCATACGATAAGCTGCTCTGCGACCAGGAGGCCGAGCGCGCCGCCGAGCTGGGTCTCGAATCCGATGGTGCTGCCACCATCGCTGCCAACGCCCCTGCGCCCGCTGTCGAGCAGACCGCCGCTGTCACCGCTTCCGTCGAGCCGACCGCCGCTGCCGCCGACAGCAAGCCTGTCGCCGATCAGCCCGAGCCCGCCGCCGACGCATCCGCTAAGAAGGACGTCGACGGTCTGAAGGTCCTCGTCCTGTGCGCCGGCGCCGGCACCTCTGCCATGCTTGCCAATGCCATCAAGGAAGGTGCTGCGCAGACCGGAGAGAACATCGCTTCCTCCGCAGGCGCCTATGGTCAGCACACTGCCATCATGGATCAGTACGACGTCATCGTGCTCGCCCCGCAGGTTCGTAGCTACTACAACGACATGAAGGCCGACACCGATCGTCTGGGCATTAAGCTGCTCGCCCCGCGCGGCAAGGAATATATCGACCTTACCCGCGACCCCACTGGCGCCATCAAGTGGCTCCGCGAGAACCTCGACTAGTTCCTCCCTCTGTTGGTGCCCGGATCCCCAGTTCGGGCACCTCTCCCTATTCGTATCCCACAGAAAGGATGACTCATGACCAACCCCATGCAGTTCCCCGACGGCTTTGTGTTTGGCGGCGCCACCGCTGCTTACCAGGTTGAGGGCGAGACCCGTACGCACGGCAAGGGCAAAGTGCCCTGGGACGATTTCCTGGCTGCTCAGGGTCGCTTCTCCCCCGATCCCGCGAGCGACTTCTACAACAAGTACCCGGTCGATATCGACCTGTGCCAGCGTTTCGGCATCAACGGTATCCGCGTCTCCATCGCTTGGAGCCGCATCTTCCCCAACGGCACTGGCGAGATCAACCCCGAGGGCGTCGCCTTCTATCACGAGCTTTTCGCCACCTGCAACAAAGCTGGCGTTATCCCCTATGTCACGCTCGATCACTTCGATACGCCCGAGGCCTTTTACCAGAACGGCGGCGAGGGCTTCCTGACGCGCACGACGATCGACGCCTTTGTCGAGTACGCCAAGTTCTGCTTTGCCGAGTTCACCGAGGTCAAGCACTGGTTTACCTTTAACGAGATTCCCGCGACCGCCGAGGGCAGCTTTATCGTCGGCAACTGGCCGCACGGCGAGAAGTATCGCCTGGACAAGGCCTTCCAGCTCATGCACAACATGATGGTGGCCCACGCCAAGGCTGTCGTCGCCTTCCATGAGGGCGGCTTTGAGGGCGAGATCGGCATTGTCCAGAACCTGGAGCCCAAGTATCCCCTCGATCCCAACAGTGCTGCCGACTGCGAGGCAGCTCGCATGGCCGATGTCATCAACAACCGCTGGGTGCTCGACGCCACTTTCCGCGGCCACTATGCAGCCGACACCATGGAAGCCGCAACCAAGCTGGCCCATATCGCCGGCGGCGAGCTCGACGTCCGCGACGAGGACATCGCCGCGCTGACCGCCGCGCTCCCCTACAACGATTGTCTGGGCGTCAATACCTACAAGTGCCAGTTCCTGCGTGCCGCCGAGGGCGAAAACGACATCAACCACAATGGCACCGGCGACAAGGGCTCCTCGCGCTGGTTCCTCAAGGGCGTGGGCGAGTCATGCGTGCGCGAAGGCGTACCCACCACCGATTGGGACTGGATCATCTATCCCGAGGGTCTCTACGACCTACTGCTCCGCATTAAAAACGATTACCCCAACTACAAGAAGATCTACATCACCGAGAACGGCATGGGCTATAAGGACGACTTCGAGGATGGCTTTATCGACGACGCCCCTCGTATCGACTACATGCGTCAGCATCTCGCGTGGATCCTCAAGGCAATCGACGGCGGCGTGAACGTCGACGGTTACTTTGTGTGGTCGCTGCAGGACCAGTTCTCCTGGACCAACGGCTACAACAAGCGCTACGGCCTGTTCTACATCGACTTTGAGACCCAGAAGCGCTATCCCAAGGCGAGCGCGTACTGGTACAAGAACGTCGCGGAGACCGGCCTGCTCATGGCCTAACTTTTGCCGCATACTCCCTGTCGGCCGCATGCGAATCCCTCCACGGGTTCGCATGCGGCCTTTTTTGTTTTGGCTCGACCCGAGCAGGCCGTTTGTCTCGATCTGTAACATCTAGTCGAGTATTTCGGCCCTACCTGTTACAGATCAAGACAAACGAGCGGCCCGAACTTGAAGATCTCGATCTGTAACACGTAACCGAGTATTCCGGCCCTAGCTGTTACAGATCAAGACAAACAGAACGCCCGAGCAGAAATATCTCAATCTGTAACACGTAGCCCACTTTCGACCGTCTACCTGTTACAGATCAAGACAATAAGATAGTCAAATCCAAACTTTCCAAGCAGTTATGAAGCATGGTTTCTAGTTTTCGGTATCACGAACATACTTTCGGTATCATTTAATGGTATTATGATATCGAAAGTATGTTCGTGATACCGAAAGGAGCCGCATGCGCCAGTTCGATTACACCACAGTCCCAGCGGAACTCGAAGCAACTCCAATCACCAACCTCCTCCTCTCGATACGCGAGCATAAAGGCCGACAGCTTGCTCTGAGTCAAGTCAAACCCGAGCTTCTATCGTCCCTAATGGAGGAGGCTAAGATCCAAAGCACCCGATCCTCCAACGGACTTGAAGGAATTGTTACCACCCAAAAAAGACTCAAAGCGATCATGGCGTATTCCGCCAAGCCAAGCTCCCGCGCAGAGGAAGAAATCGCTGGATACCGAGATGTGCTGTCGCTTATTCACGAGCAACACGATTCCATTCCCGTAACGCCATCGGTCATTCTGCAGTTGCATCGTGACCTCATGGCGCACACGGCAATCTCGTATGGAGGCCATTGGAAGGATAGCGATAACGAAATCGTCTCCATTGACGATCAAGGTAATCGATTTGTGCGCTTTAGGCCCCCTTCGGCTCTAGCAACCCCGGGACTTATTAAAGAAGCCTGCCAGTCCCTCAACGATGCTTTATCTCGCCAAGTTTGCGATCCCCTCCTTATATCGCTCCGCTTTATCTTCGATTTTGTCAGTATTCATCCCTTCAACGATGGCAATGGCAGGATGAGCCGGCTCCTTACAACGCTGCTGCTCGAAAAGACTGGATACGACGTTGCGCGTTACATCAGCATCGAACGACTTATTGAAGACAACAAAGCGCTTTACTACAACGCCCTCGCTGCAAGCTCCACTGGATGGAATGAAAATCAAAACACCGAAGCACCCTTTATCCGTTTCATGCTCGGAACAACCCTGGCCGCCTACCGACAGCTCGAACAGCGTACCTTAATTGAATCAAGCACTCGTCCCATGTCGAAGCAAGCGCGCATCGCCGTTCTATTTCAACAGAGACCCGGCGTCATTAAGAAATCAGACATCCGATCCAACTGCCCCGATATCAGCGAGGTTACCGTTAAACGAACCCTCAGTCAGCTTGTTAGTTGCAGCGCAATCGAAAAAACAGGGGCGGGTCGTTCGACGGGCTACATACTCAAAGACGTCCATGCTCTAGAACTATTCTTGCAATCCACAATACCCGATAGCGAGGCCGCAATAACAAAAGAGGCCCCAAAGGATAAGCTCCTTGAACGTGTAAGCCACGCCGAGGATGAAAGCAGAGAGGGGCTCTATGAAGACTACGATTCATTCTCAAGGGACATAAAGACGAAATACGGAGTCTAGTCATATCCCAGAATAGCCTCATCCTTGTTGCCCAAAATTATTTGCGCGTCATTTTAAAGCGGTACCCCTGCGCCGGCTGGGGGGGCAGAAGTATCGTCTGCCGATCCTGCTGGAGTCGGCAATCAGATAGCGCGCATCGGCCTTGCTAAAGGCGAGCTGCTGGATGCGGCCCTCGTCCATGTTGGACGTGGACACGTCGCCATCCAGAATGCCGTTGGCACCGATAAACGCCGTGTCAATCCCTAGTGCGCGCAGGGCATCCTCGGCCATGGGGCCCACAAAGGCAGCGGTGCGGCGACGGTACATGCCGCCCACCAGGCACAGCTCGCAATCCTCGCGCGCCTCGAGCAGACTAAAGACCGAAAGCGAATTGGTCACATAGATGGAAGGCAGTTTGTCGGTGACTCGGAGAGCGCCAATGCGATCTCACGACGGTTGCGTTCATTGTCTCAATTAGATACTCAACGAAATACGGCCCCGCAGCTCAATAAGCTGCGGGGCCGTACTATACACCGACGAATTAACGACAGAGTGCATCCACTATTTGGCCAGCTCCTGAACGATCCAGTCAATTGCACCTTCGGGATCGTTGGTAAGGTCGATATACTCCTTGCCCCTTGTGGTGAGCAGTTTAATTCCAAGGCGATCGGTATCGGCCTTCATAGCGTCATAGTACATGCGTGCCTGGGGCGCCAGAACAATCACGTTGTACTGATCCATCGTCTCATAGTGGCTTCCGTACGCACCGGACTGAGAAACCAGATCGACACCCTTAGCAGCGGCACCTTCGCGAAGAGCATTTGCCAAGAGAGTCGAAGTGCCGGCACCCTGGCAAAGCACAAGCACGCGGATCTGCTCCGCCTTGTCCTTTACCGCCTCGAGAGCTTTTGCGACATTTTCCTGTGCGGCAATAGCATCTGCATCCGAGTTTCCTGCAGTCTCCTTTGCAGACTCTTCCAAACAAAGCTGATGGTCATACGCCTTGCAGAACGGATAGTAAATCACAAAGTCAACGACCAACAGCACTGCCATCAATACGAGAGAACG
Organism: Collinsella aerofaciens; assembly: GCA_048478035.1. Taxonomy (GTDB): domain Bacteria; phylum Actinomycetota; class Coriobacteriia; order Coriobacteriales; family Coriobacteriaceae; genus Collinsella; species Collinsella aerofaciens_CN. The sequence goes on from DBGBCW010000018.1 coordinate 45,309, forward strand.
CAGATCGAGACCCGTGGTGAGGAACGCACCGATTGGGCCGGGAAGCGCCCACGGCATGGTATACATGGGGGCGTTCATTCCAATGACGTCAATGAAAAATTTACCGATAATGGCGTTGACCATAGGAGCCACTAGGAAGGGCACGAACATATAGGGATTGAGAACAATCGGCATACCGAAGATAACGGGCTCGTTAACTCCAAAAATCACCGGGATAATCGATGCCTTGCCCATGGCTTTAAGCTGCTTGGAACGCATAAACATGATCAGGATAATAGGAACGATGAACGTGCAGCCAGAACCGCCCAGACCGCCGATGAAGCTTGTAAAGTCCTGCGTAAGAGCAATTGACGGGTGTCCACCTGCTTGGAAAACCTCAAGATTGGTAACGGTATTGCCGTAGAGCGCAGCATTGATCGGACTCATGACAACCGAAGCACCGTGGATACCCATAAATTGGAAAAGTGCGACCGCGCCTTCGATAAGCGCCATGCCAGGATAGGTGTCGACCGCGGAGAACAGCGGCGAGATGAGAGCGGATACCAAATTGGCGAACGGCACAGCAAGCAGCTTGCGGCTCGCAAGATCGATAAAAGCGCACGCAAGGATCGAAAACCCAAATGCAAAGATATCGCGAAAACTCTGCGCAATAGAGCCAGGGACCTCTTTGGGAAGCTTGATCGTCACATTATGGCTAATGCACACCTTATAGATATTAACGGTCAAGAATGCGGCTACGAACGCAGCGAGAAAACCCTTGGTTCCCATATAGCCGGTTTCAAAAACAGATGTATCTGCTCCGCCAATCGAGACAACATCGTTCGTCACCGATAGCAAGAGCATGCCGCACATGGCACAAACCATGCACGAGGTGGGGTTGAGAGATTTACCCGAAGGCATGCGACGGTTCATCGACATGGCAAGTGAGCTCGCCGTGGTGCCGGCCACCATAATGCCAAGAAGTCCCATGGTATATGCATAGATTTTATTGAAGAAATCCAGCACCTCAGACGGAAGCGTGATGCCTACATAGGCAGGGAGCGTCGAAAGAAGAAGGAACAGGCTCGAGAACAGCACAATTGGCATATTCGAGAGAAAGCCATCCTTAATCGCCACCAGATAAATGTTCCTCGAGATTTTGTCGAAGAGGGGCTGGTGTTTTTCAAGGAATTTGACGATAGCGTCCATAACACATCCTTTCATGATTCCCGGGCACACAACGATTTATCCGGACTCAACCGTCGTCGTCCCCGTTTGTATCCACTTATGTAAGTGAATACGTTCTTGTGCGAAATGTAATATCATTTGCGCGATTTGTCATAACCAATTCTTTTTCCGCTTTGTCGATATGTCAAGAATTCAAATACTTATTCGGTGAACGGTAGTTGATTAATTTAAGGTTTTCCCAGCTAAAGGCTATTTTTTCCGAGCAATACAATAAGCTTGCAACCGTTCACCGATTGGATATAACATATTGAATATATTGTTGTAACAATATTAGAGACAATGTCACAAGCCTGTCGTTCTAGTCAAAGGAAGTAACAATGCCCAAACGATTACTGAACATGTCCGCATCCGATTTTGCCGCCACGTCACCCATGGATCTAAAGCAGGCAATTCTGGCTTCCGAGGGACGTACCATCATGGCGGAAAACGTACCCTCTTCCCAATTTCTCGGCGGCGTTACTAATGCAGAAATCGAACGTGCCGCAGGTGCCGACCTGCTTCTGTTTAACGCGCTCGATGTGTTCGATCCAGTTATTGCCGGTATTCCAGATGATCTCAATGAAAACCCGGTCACTTGGGTGAAGCGAGCATGCGGAAGGCCCATTGGCGTCAATCTAGAGCCAGTTGATAACGAGGCAGAGATGTCTGAATCCCGTACGGAAATCCCCATGGGTCGTCGCGTCTCTCCCAAGACCTTAGAAAAGGCAAACGAACTCGGATTTGATTTTATTTGCCTCACAGGCAACCCTGGAACTGGCGTCTCCAACGATGCAATCGCCCATTCGATCAAACTCTCCAAAGAGCATTTCAATGGCCTGATCATAGCCGGAAAAATGCATGGAGCAGGCGTTGCGGAACCTGTCATGACGCTCGAAATTGCGCGCAAGTTTGTTGACCTCGGCGTCGATATCCTTCTCGTACCAGCCCCCTACACCGTCCCTTGCTTCCAAGAAGCAGACCTGCGCGCCATCGTAGACTTTGTACGATCCCACAACGTAGGCAAGTCAATTGAAGAGAAGGTTCTCGTCATGGCGGCGAACGGGACGAGTCAAGACTCCTGCGACAGCGAGACCATTAAGAAAATAGGCCTTGCAGCAAAAGCAGCCGGCGCTGACCTCCAACATATCGGGGACTCCATGAACGGTATTTGCCTGCCCCAGAATATCTTCACGCTCGGACAAGCCCTTCGTGGATACAGGCATCAGATCGTCATGCTGAGCCGCTCTGTGATACGTTAAGGTTACCTTGCCCACGTTACATCCCGACTGAGGCAACCATCAGGTATAACCAACATGCAAACTGAGGCTCTAATGCTCGATACACACGAAAAACGGCCACTCTATTTACAGCTCACCGACGCGCTGCTCAAGCAGATCGTCGATGAATATCAAGCAGACGATAAACTTCCAACAGAAATGGAACTCTGCGACGAATACGCCGTAAGCAGAACAACCGTCCGACTTGCCATGAGTGAGCTGGAGCGTCGTGGAAGTATCTATCGAATCCAAGGTAAGGGGTCGTTTGTTGCACCGAAACGCGTTAGCGAGCTCAATTCACTTTTAGACTTTGACTTTGCAAGCCATTGCGATGGCGTTGATCCGGATGCCATCACCAAACATTTCGGCGGCCTCACATCAGGTCGTCCAATTTCCGTAATGATGCTCCAACAATTTGGATGTCAAAGTCGCGATGAAATTCAGCGTCTTGAATTGACCTACGAACTTGAAGGCAGCTTCATAGGCGCTGATACGTTCTTCATTTCAAAGTCGCGCGTTCCGAATAACCAGTTAGATTTTCAGGCATTTAGCAGAATCATGGACGACTTGTCCAAGTCTATCCAATCTGTTAGGGAAAGCTATAGAGCACGTCAGCTTAGCGATTCCGAAGCCAGTAATTATGGTGTTGCAAAACTTCCGGTCATCGAACTGACTCATTATGCTTACGACTCCGGAGGCAAACTAATCTCAATTGTCTGCCGCACCGTCTTAACTGGGCGAATCCCTTATCAAAACTTTATTTTCAAGTCCTAATGTTCTTTTTCTTTTGTCTCGATCTGTAACACGTAGCCGAGTTTTTAAGTCCTAACCGTTACAGATCGAGACAAACAAGGTAGACCCCGCCGAATTGTCTCAATCTGTAACACTTAGACCGGTTTTGGACGTCTAGATGTTACAGGTTGAGACGATTTGATTGTGGGGTCCTCATTTGCGCGTCATATTGCGTAGCGCTGACGCGCTGGTTTCCACAATGACAGGAGGTAAAAGTCCTCCCGCATCGCCTGTTGGCAATCCCGTAGCGTTAGCTAGCAGATGACCTGTGTGTGCTCCTCGATGGCGGCGCGGTCCTCGACCGAGATACTCGGCTCGCACACCACGGCGTCCAAACTGTCCAGGCGACAGAAGGTGTAGAAGTCGCGCTTGCCGATCTTGCTGGAGTCGGCAATCAGATAGCGCGAGTCGGCCTTGCTAAAGGCGAGCTGCTGGATGCGGCCCTCTTCCATGTTAGACGTAGACACGTCGCCGTCCAAAATGCCATTGGCACCGATAAAGGCTGCATCGATGCCCAGCGCACGCAAGGTATCCTCGGCCGTGGGGCCCACAAAGGCGGCAGTGCGGCGGCGGTACACGCCGCCCACCAGGCACAGTTCGCAGTCTTCGCGCGCCTCGAGCAGGTTAAACACCGAAAGCGAATTGGTCACAATGCGCAGGCGAAACGCCGGCAGCATCGAGGCCATCTGCTCAACCGTGGTGCCCGTGCCCAAAAAGATGGTCGAGCCTTCCTCGATAAGCTCCACAGAACGGCGCGCAATCTGCAACTTTTCCTCGGCATGCTTCGTGCGCTTTTCGCTGTGCGAATACTCATGGCGCAGCATAGCGTGTGGACGGCCCTGTGCACTGCGGGCTCCGCCGTGCACGCGCTCGATCTCGCCCAGGCTCGCAAGCTCCTCAAGGTCACGGCGGATCGTCATATCCGAGACACCTAACGCATCCGAAATCTCCTTGACCGAGACCGTTCCCTGTTCCTCGAGCAGCTGCCGAACCTTATCCTGTCGCTCCGCTTTAATCACGATGAGTCCTCGCTGTTCCACGCTCACGTCAATTCAAACAATAACGAACAAATTGTATCAGACTCGCGCGCGTCAGAAATGAACGCCCGCACAGCTCTAATCATCACTTTTTTGAGAAAAATACCCCCTGCTTTAGTGGGGTGTAGTGATAATCTCGCCTGTTCGCGCTACAGTTTGTCGGAAATACCTCGATGTTAGGAACCAAATGATCACTTCCGAGCTTTTCGGCACCGCGCCGTGCGGTACCCCCGTTCATCGTTACACCCTCAACGGGCCCGAGATCTGCGTTCGCATTATGGACTATGGCGCCACCGTGTTGGGTATCGATGTGCCCGACATTCCCGGCAACGTGCGCGATGTGGTGCTGGGCTTCGATAAGCTCGAGGATTACTTTGACAACCCCGCCTGCTTTGGCGCGACCATCGGCCCCGTGGCAAACCGCACCGCGGGCGCCACGATCACCATCGACGGCACGGACTGGCATATGCCGGCCAACGAGGGCGTCAACAACCTGCACAGCGATCTTGAGCACGGCCTGCACAAGCGCGTATGGGATGTTGAGCTCGACGAGGTCCACAATGCCGTGCGCATGACCACCTCGCTTGAGGATGGCGAGCTGGGCCTGCCCGGCAACCGCACCTTTACGGCCGTGTTTACCGTGACGCGCACCGGCTGCTTCCGTATCGAATACGGCTGCGAGAGCGACCGCGCCACCTACGTGGCCATGACCAACCACACGTACTTTAACCTTGCCGGCCATAACGCCGGAATGGACTGTGAGCACTTCTTTGTTGCTAACGCTGCCCACTACCTGCCCATCAACGAGCAGAACATCCCCACCGGCGAGATTGCTCCGGTCGAGGGCACGCCGTTTGACTTTCGCGAGCTGCGCCCCGTCGCGCCTGGCATGGAGGCCGACGATCCGCAGATTAAGCAGGCACGCGGCTACGACCACTGCCTGTGCATCGATGACTATCAATACGGTCGCAACCTACGCCGCGCCCTGCATGTCGAGGAGATGTGGACCGGCCGCGAGCTGGACTACTACACCACCGCCCCGGGCGTGCAGCTCTACACTGGCAATTGGCTGGGCGACGAGCACGCCAAGGACGATGCCAACTATAGCTGGGGCGCCGGCTTTGCCCTCGAGGCAGAGATGTACCCCGACACGCCGCACCAGCCGCTGTTCCCGCAGGGCATTGTGGGCCCGGGTCACCCATACAGCAATGTGATCGAATACCACTTTATGAGGCACTAGGCCCACAACGCGACATATTGCACAGCAACGCCCGCCGGCACCACCGCCGACGGGCGTTTTTTCATCTTTTGGGCTCAATTTCGCTGTGACTGTATGAGTGACATATCAAAACTATGCCCATTTACTACGTTTAGCCCGGGATGCTCGACCATGCACCGGTTTTTGCTAAATTCGCGAGCCGCCTACCTGCGGTTATGTTTTTCTCAAATTCGACATGCTCGGCGATAGCCGATCAAACGTAGTAAATGGGCATTGTTTTTGACAGGCAGCATCGCACGCGTCCCTCGCAAGGGCAAAATGATCCGTTTTCCTCCGTCCCCAAGGGATCAGTTGAACAGATTGCCGATGGGGTCGGGGGCGGAACTGGGGAGATAGCGGATTTCTAGCTCTATGCCGAGCGCCTGCAGTTCTTTGAGGGCAGCAACGTCTGCGTCGCTCACGGCAACCGCGGGCGTTATGGGGCGCTTGCCCTCCCCTGCCTGCATATGGCCAATGCTGATCTTGGTGATCGGCACTCCACCCTTAACCAGCGCGAGTGCATCCGTGGGCGACGCCACCATGATGAGAATCCATTGGCGCGGCGTTGCGGTATGAATGATGTCGACAGTCCTTTGCACCGAGAAAAACCGCGTCCAGACACCCTCGGGTGTCGCCACCCTCATAGGGGCCCACTTGCGCGAATCAGCCGCAATCTCATCGTTGACGATTAAAACAAGGTTGGAACCCACGGCTTCGTTCCACAGCTCAACGTCTTGCCCGTAAATGAAACGGTCGTCGATACGTGTGAGAAGAATCTTGGGTTGAGCCATCGCTGCCCCATTCTGCTTGAGATCCGCAAGAGCAAGACATCACGTCACCAATATTAGTGCATTTAAAGTGAGAAAAGCCGTCAGAACCCTTGCGCGGATGTGCGATGTCCCGTATCATAGACAGCCGTTGACGCCTCAGTTGCGTCACCACATGGCCGCCAGCGTAGCTCAGTTGGTAGAGCACCGCTCTCGTAAAGCGGGGGTCACCGGTTCGAGCCCGGTCGCTGGCTCCATTGCACAAGATAGCCGCCCTCGGGCGGCTTTTTTGTTGCCGATTTCGGGCACACATCCGCCAATCCAGGCACAACGCCGCCGGCAACTCCCCTACTCAACAAAAAGCCCCGTCAACCGCAATCCCCAAAGGAACCACGATCAGCGGGGCTTAAACGCGCTCCCCAAGGGGAACCACGCTAGCTCACGAGCAGTGCGCTACTCCTCCCAGTAAGCGTCTGCAAGCAGCTTAAAGCAGATCTTCTTGACCGGCTGCGCGCCATCGCCCGGGAACTCGAGCGTGGGCATGTGAGGCTCGCCGGCAACAAACAGCGCAAACTTGTCGTCAGCAAGATCGCCGGCGATCGAGGCGTCGGAATCGACCAGATCGTAGTCGTCCTTCTCGTCAAACTCCTGAACCAGCGTCAGGCTGCCCGTGGCAACCTTAAAGGCCTCGCGACCCTCGACGTCGATCTGCAGGTCGTGATAGCGCTGATGCGTCTCATAGTGAGCCTCGGCTTCGGGACGCGTCGTGGGAGCCATGACGTTCGCAAAGACCTTGTCGCCCAGAATCGGATGGCTGCCGACCTCGAGCTTCGCCGGATCGTTCTCCTCGAGCCAATCGATCAGCACGTCGAGGCCCTTGAGCATTCCACGGTACTCCTCGATATCGCCCAATGCACCGTAAATCATCTAAATCCCCTCTCGGATCGTTTCTTTGGCGGCTACTCGGCAAACGCATTACCGACGCTGTTGCCACCCACATGCGTCTCGACCAGGGTAAGGTCGGGATTGAACACGACAGTGTCGGCGTCGCGCCCCGGCATAATGCTACTGCACTTGTCGTCGACATGAGCTAGCAACCGATGCCGGGGCCGCAGCACAAGCTCCTACAGCTCGGTCACGACAACGCCGTTGTAAACCTCGTCCCAACGATCCATAACCAAGTGGCCAGTCATGGGATCCATGGCATTGAGCTTGCCGCAGGTGTTGGCGGTACGCAGCACCGTCTCGTCGTCGGCTCCGGCAGCAATCGCATGTGCGAAGCCGGCAATGGTCGAATCGCCAGAGCCCGTAGCGTTAACGGCAGGGATGTCGGGCGTCTTGGCGCGGAACGCACGGCCGTTATGGAAACCAACGGAGCCGGCAGCGCCCATGGATACGACGACCCAGGGGATATCGGAGAAGCGGGCGTCAGAGGCGAGCGCGGCGCGGAGCTCATCCACATCGTCGGTGGTAAAGCTCGTACCCAGAAGGCCGTTGATCTCGGTCAAGTTAGGCTTGACCAGCTCGGGCTTAATTTCGGACTTAAGGGCGGCCTCGAGCGAAGCACCCGAGGTATCGAGCAGCACCTTGGCGCCGGCGTTCTCGGCAATGCCCGTGATCTTGGCATAGTAGTCTGCCTCGACACCGCGGGGCAGCGACCCCGAAATAGTGACGACGTCGGCCTTGCCCGCAAGCTCGGTAAACTTGGCGGTAAAGGCATCGAGCTCCTCGGGGGCAATTGTCGGGCCGCTCTCGAGCAGCTCGGTCTGGTTGCCGGCGTGGAGGATGTTGAGGCAAATACGGGTCTCGCCCTTGATGGGCACAAAGTCGTTGTTAATACCGTTGGCGTCCATGAGCTCGGCCATGTAGGCGCCCATGTGGCCGCCGAGCAGACCGGTTGCCACAACGTCGTCGCCCAGCTGACCCAGTACACGGGCCACGTTGAGGCCCTTGCCGCCGGCGGTCTTTTCGGGCGTCACACGGTTGACGTCGTCGATAATGAGCTCATCGAGCTGATAGCGCGTATCGACAGACGGGTTCATCGTAACGGTGAGGATCATTTTTAGCTCCTTATCTCGCAGGCTCCTTATGCCTCGCGATACGAGTCGACAAAACGGAATTACAGAATCTCAATCGTGAACGAGCGAACGACGGTCTCCTTGGGCTTGGCGACAAGGCAGCCGCGCTTATGCTCAAGCACGTCGTCCTCATCGGAGCAGGTCGAAAGGCCGCCCCAGGGCTCAACCGCCACAAAATCACCCTCGGGCTTGCTCCACACAATGAGGTACGGGAAGCCCTCAAAGCTCAGGCGAACACCCTTGTCCTCGCCCTTTTTGGAAAGCGTGACCTGACGGCTCTCGAGCATGTCAAAGATGGTCTCCGCAAAATCGAAGAGCTCATGTGACAGAGGCAGCGTCTTTCCCACCATGGGGTTCTTGGAGCGGTTGGTCACGTCAATCAAGCCAGTCGAGGGGACGGCAGCGCAAAGCTCAGCAGCCTCGTCTTTCTCAAAACGCAACTCGTAGTCCGTATAGGCCTCGCCCTCATCGAGCGGGCACCTAAAGCCGGGGTGTCCACCGATAAAGAAAGGCATGTCCTCGGTGCCCTCGTTGGTAACCTCATAGGAGACGCGCACGGCGGCGTCCTCGAGCGTATAGCGGGCGACAAGCTTAAACGGATACGGATAATCGCTCAGCAGCGCGGCGTTATCCTCCGAAGCCAGGCACATCGCCAGCTCGTTCTCGCTCTGGCTCAGCAGCTTCCACTCCTGTTTGCGCGCAAACCCATGGCGGGCGAGCTTCACATGATGTCCGGCAAACGTCATGGCGCTGTTATCGCGCAAACCTCCGCAAATCGGGAAGCAAATCGGTGCCTGGTCGGACCACACGGCGGGATCGCCCTGCCACAAGTACTCGCGACCTCCAGCCTCAATCGAGGTAAACGAACCACCGGCCGTGGAGACCTTGATAGAAATCGAATCGTTGGAGAGAGCGTATTCCATTGTCCATCCTTTCGAACAACTGCTTTTTGCTCGCAAGAACCCGTCTCGGCCCTGACCAAAGGACAAACCCGCACGTTCATCGATGCGTCCGGTTTCCCAGCCATGCAACGGGGTACCATACAGACATTGATGCAATTACAGCTGAAAGGCCTTCTTATGCGAACCATCATCCTTTATGCCTCACACCACCACGGCAATACGAAAAAGCTCGTGGACGCCATCGTCGAGGCGCACCCCGAGATCGATACCCTCGACGTGAAGTCACTCGGTAAAAACGAGTACCCCGACCTGCACGAATACCATCTGATCGGTGTCGCCACGGGCATCTATTACTCCGAGATCGACAAGGACATGGCACGCGTGCTCACGAACGTGCTGCAGCCGCAGGACAAGGTGTTTGGCCTTATGACCTACGGTGGCAAAAACAAGTGGTACGGCAAGGATATCGATGGCATCTGCCGCATGAGGCAGGCCATCTTTATGGGCGTCTACGGCTGTCCCGGCTTTGATACGTGGGGGCCGTTCAAACTCACCGGCGGCGTCCAGAAGGGACACCCGACCGCTGAGGAAATTAAGGGCGCCGTCGACTTCTTCGACAAGATCGAAGACGAGTATGGCGACATCATCGTCGAAGAGTACGCCAAGCGCGAGAAGCGTCTAGCATACGAGAAGGAGCATCCCGCGGGGGGTCTTGTGGCCGGCGTCAAGCGCACGGCAAAGAAGATCGTTAACAAGCTGTAACTGTTAAGGTGCTTTTGAGCGTTTAACCCATACGGCGGGTCCGAGCAGATTCGGGCCCGCCGTCTTTTTCTATCGTTAATCGGTAAAGGCGTTGCCGACGCTCTGGCCGCCAACATACGTCTCGACGAGGGTGAGCTCATGGTCGAACACGACAAAGTCGGCGTCGCGACCCGGCATGATGCTGCCGCACTTATCCTCGATGTGCGCAGAGCGAGCCGGCACCTCGGTTGCCATGCGAATGGCGATATCAGCGCTGGCGATGCCCCAATCGACAATGTTCTTGACGCCCTGGGCAAGCGTGAGCACCGAGCCGGCAATGCTTTTGCCGTCGGCGAGCCAGCACAGGTTGTCCTTCATGATGACGTCCATGCCACCACTGGTGTAGCTGCCCTCGGGCATGCCGCCGCAGCCCAGGCAGTCGGTGATGAGCACCGTGTGCTGCCAGCCCTTTGCCTGCAGCAGTGCCTTGATGGCGGCAGGGTTTACGTGCTTGCCGTCACAGATGATCTCGGCGTAGGTCTCGGGCGTGGACATGGCAGCACCCACGACACCGGGCTCACGGTGATGCAGACCGCGCTGGCCGTTATAGGTATGCGTAAAGCAGCTGGCACCGGCATTGATAGCGGCGATGCACTCATCGTAGGTGGCGTCGGAGTGACCGATGCTGGTCACCACGCCCTTGGCGTTCAGAGCAGCCGCATAAGCAGCGGCACCGTCGCGCTCGGCGGCCATGGCGCTCTTAACGATGCGACCGCCCGCAGCCTCCTGCCACTGGTCGAAAACCTCCTCGGAGGGGTCAATCAGGTAAGCGGGGTTCTGCGCGCCCACGTGCTTCATGGTAAAGAAGGGGCCCTCCAGGTAGATGCCCTGAATGCGGGCACCGCAGAAGTCGGGGCCGCGGCCCTCGTCCGCCTTGGCGATAGCAGCGCAGGCGTCCTTGATCTGTTCGACGCCATCGGTGAACGTCGTGGGCAGCCAGCTGGTGGTACCGCGACGGGCGAGCTCGGTTGAGCTGATATCGATGCCCTCGGGATCGTTATCGGTAGTTGAGTGGTTGTAGAAGCCATGGATGTGAGTATCGACCATACCCGGTGCGATCCACGATCCCGTGTAGTCCTTAATCTCGCAAGAGGGCTCGTCGGCCTGCCAGGCGCCAAAAACGCCATCCTCGACCATAAGATAGCCGCCCAGTTGCGGGCCTGCCGGCAAGAAGAACTTGTCAGCCTTAATTGCGTACGTGCTCATATGCACTCCTCGCTTCTAAAGCAGTTGACTGTGGTAATGCTTATACCCAGCTCACGTAAAACAAAAAGCGCCCGCCCGCCGTTATGAGCGGACGGGCGCCCTTACAGGGGGACGCGATTAAGCGGTGAAGGGGTGAATCGTCACGCCCTTAACCACGCGGTTGACCGTGCCGGTGGGGCTCGGCGTATCGGGCGTGTTGCCCACGCGGACGGAGTTGAGCAGGCTGATAGCCTGGGCAAACATCACGAACGGCAGAGCAAGGTAACCCTCGGGAAGTGCCTCGTAGCCCTTAAAGGTGAAGGACTCACCCTCATAGACGGTGGCACCTTCCTGCTGAACGGCGATGGTGTGCTGAGCGATCTCGTCGCCACCGATCTCGTTGAGGATGTCGATGTCGTACTGACGGGTGTAGGCGTCGTTGTTGACGAACACGAAGACGAGCGTCTTATCGTCGACGAAGGACTTAGGTCCGTGACGATAGCCCATGGAGGTGTCGTAGGAAGTAGCGACCAGACCGTGAGCGAGCTCGAGGATCTTGAGCTGGCTCTCCTGAGCAAGGCCACCGAAGGAGCCAGAACCCAAGTAGGTCACGCGGTTGAAATCGCCAGCCAGGTAATCGGCGATCTCGGGCTCACGGGAGATGACCTCCTCGCCCATCTTGGCAATCGTCTCGACCCACTCGGCCTTCTGCTCGTCAGAGGCAGTGTCGAAAATAAGGGTGGAGAGCAGGGTCATGCAGGAATAAGAACCGGTCATGGCGAAGCCCTTGTCGTTGGCGCGCGGAATGAGCAGCGTCAGCGCATTGGGATCATCGGCAGACTCGACGGCAAGCTTGCCCTCGGGAGCGCAGGTGATGTTGAGGAACTTGACGTTGTGGACGAGCTCCTTGGCAACGGCAACGGCGGCAAGGCTCTCGGGGCTGTTGCCAGAGCGGGCAAAGGAAACCACGAGCGTGGGATCCTCGGCGCGCAGGAAGTCGCGCGGGGCGCTCACGATGTCGGTCGTGGCGATGGGCTTAAAGTCGTAGAGATCAGTGTTGCCAGCGTGACGCAGGTACGGGGCGCAGGTATCGCCAACGTAGTCGGACGTACCGGCACCGGTGAAGACAACGGACAGACGACCCTCGCCCATAGCGCGAGCCTCGGCCAGGAAGGCCTCGATGGCCTCCTTGTTCTCGCGATAGATGTTGAGCGTATCACGCCAAAGCTCGGGCTGCTGAGCAATCTCGGCCGTGGTGATCTGGGCGCCGAGCTCGGTGAGCTCCTCGACACTCTTCTCGAACATTTCTAATACCTCTCTCTAGAAGTAATCCTCTGACGTGCAATTATACACTTCGGTTGGTTATCTGGTAGTAACCAGTTAAATGCAAAGAATCACCATATGGAAACGATGCGAGCACTAGTTACTGCGCTGGTGGTAAACCTTGTATTTAAACTGATCGGCACGAGCAACCGAGAGTGTGTACTCCACTACCTCGTTTGACTCGTTATACGTAGTCCTGACCAAATCGAGCACAGGCGAGCCCTCGACAATTCCCAAAAGGTGGGCATCGGTGGGACGGGCTATGCTCGCATAGAACTCCTCTTCGGCCACGCGAATCTTTTGCTGAAAGTCCTGCTCAATCACATCGTAAAGCGGCTTACGCTCCAGCAGCGGTCGCTTTAGGGACAGAAATTGACGAACCGGTAGATAGCTGCGTTCGACCATCATGGGCATGTTGTCGGCAGAGCGAAGACGCTTGAGCTTAAAAATGCGATCACCGATGCGCAATCCCATATGCTCGGCCAGATTCTTATCGGCCTCCATCTCGCAAAACTCGAGAATCGTGGTCTCGGGTTCTCGACCCATCGCGCGCATCTGCTCGGTAAAGCTGTAGGACTGCATAAGATTGGTTGCTTTTGCCGAACGGTCGGTCACAAAGGTACCGCGACCGTGCTGCCGAACCACCAGTCCTAAACGCTCCAGTTCCTGCAGAGCCAGGCGTACCGTAGTGCGCGAGAGACCATAGCGCTCCGAAAGTTCGCGCTCGGAAGGAATCATGTCACCGGCGCGATATTCATGGTCAATCTTTTCGGTCAGAATATCGACCAGCTGATCGTACAGCGGTTGCTTACGCGCTCCGATCGCCATCCTATCTTCCCTTTTGCTCGAATTCGGCTAACTACCTAGGGTGTTATGCATTATCTGTCTGCCACACCCGAATCATTAAGAAAACAAAAGCCGCGCGCTCTTTCGAGCACGCGGCTTTTAACATACACATGGCTTAAGGGGTCGGGGTGTGAGCCGCGTAGGGACACACCCCTCAAGCTAGAGCCTTACCAGATGCTCGGCCAGAGACCAAGCGGGCCAGCGCCCAGGATGCCAAGGACGAAGAGCAGGAGAATGCCCTTGGTCGGGGTCCAGCTGTGCTTAGCGAACATGTAGTAAAGCAGCAGCGTAAGCATAAGCGGGACGAGCTTCGGGACGATGGTGTTGAGGGTGTCGGCAACGGAGAAGTTGACCGGATCCTCGGTAACGGTGCCGTAGGTCACGGACTCCATGCCGTTACCCAGATCGGTGACGCCGCACTCGACAGCGTTGCCGTCGGCATCGGAAGCGGTAAGGGCGTTGCCGTCCTTATCGGTCATGGCGATGGTACCGGCCTCAGCGGTCTCGGTATCGATGCCCTCCATACCGGTGAAGTTCTCGGCCTCCTTCTCGGAGACGATCACGGTAGTAGCGGAGAGACCACGGGTGGTGCCGTTGGGGATCTGGAGGTTGATCTGGGTGCCACCCATGGTGACGACCAGGCAACCGACGACGAAGACGCCCATGATGGAAGCGGCACGCGTGAAGGCCTGCATGTTGGCGGTCAGAGCGTCAATAGCGCTGGTGCCAAGCTTGTAGGACCAGTTCATGAGCCAGAAGCGCAGAGCGAACTGGACGACGTTGAAGATCACCAGGAAGATGATCGGTGCAGCGGCGTTGCCGTTGATGGCCATGTTGGAGGTGATGCCGGCCGTGATAGGCACGAGCGTCAGCCAGAACAGGGCGTCACCGATACCACCGAGCGGGCCCATTGCGGCGACGCGGACGGCGCGGATCGTGGGGATGTCAACCTTGTTCTGCTCGAGCGAAAGCACGATGCCCATAACAAAGGTGACAAGGAACGGGTGGGTGTTGAAGAACTCCAGGTTGTGGCTCATGGAAGCCGCGAGGTCGTTCTTGTTGGTGTGGATCTTCTCCAGACCGGGGATGATGGAGTAAAGCCAGCCAGCGGCCTGCATGCGCTCGTAGTTGAACGATGCCTGCAGGAAGCAGGAGCGCCAAGCCATCTTGTTGAGGGTCTTCTGGTCGAGCTGCGGAGCAGGAGTGAGATCCTCGTAGTGCTCCGGGATCACATACTCATTAGATGCCATCTTCGAAGTCACCTCCGTCAGAAACAGCTGCACCCTTCAGCTCGGTCTGCTGCTGGAAGTCCCAGAAAGCGATGCCGAAGCCGATGAGAGCGAGGATGAGCAGAGCAGGGGTTGCCAGCGAATCGTTGGCAACGGTGATGAGCGCGAGGCCAAAGCCCATGAGGAAGAAGCCCCACATATCGCGGTTCATCATAACCTTGAGCAGGACGGCGAAGCCGACGAAGCGCATCATGCCGCCTGCAGCGGAGAGACCGGTCTGCAGCCAAGTCGGGATGGCAGAAGCGATGGTCTGACCGATGGTAGCGCCAGCGATGAAGAACAGGGTGACGACGACAGCGAAGATCAGGCCGAGCAGAGCCATGGCGAAGTAGTTCAGGCGCTCGATGCCCTTGGTGTCCGCGTTGTGAGCCATGTTATCGGCCGTGGACATAAGCGGGGACATAAGCGTGAAGACCAGGGTAACGCCAAGCTGGCCAAGCAGAGCGAACGGAATGGCGAGGCCGACTGCCGCGTTGGGCTCGAGGCCCGTGGCGATAGCGAGAATGGCTGCCATGATGCCGCCGATGACGGCGTTAGGCGGCTGAGCGCCTCCGATCGGCATGTTGCCGATCGTCATGAGCTGATAGGTACCACCCACGAGAAGACCGGTGTTAAGGTCGCCAAGGATAAGACCGATGACGGCGCCGGTGACGATGGGCTGATAGAGAGACTCGAGGAAGTCAAACTGGTCGATTGCCGCGATGAACGTGACGACGAAGACCAGAGCGATCTGGATGATCGAGTATTCCATCTTGCTCCTCCTTTCAAAATGTATGTACGCACTTTGGATTTCACGTACAGAACGTCAGGGTTTCACTCCTGACAACGTGGATCACGAGGATTACGAGAAGAGCTTGCTCGTGTCCTCAACAGGCGTGCTCGGAACGCGCCTGATCTCCAACTCCACCCCCAATTCCTGCAGCTCTTTAAACGCAGCGACATCCTCGTCGTTAACTGCGACGGAGGTGGCGACTTGGCGCTTTCCTTCCGACATGTGCATGTTGCCGATGTTTACCTTCTTTATAGGCACACCGCCCTTGACGAGCGTAAGCACGTCTTCCGGTGTTTCGGCCACGATGAAGATCTTCTGGCGCGGGCTCGCCTTGCCAATGACGTCGATGGTCTTCTGCAGAGAGAAGAAACGCGTAGCGACGCCGGCGGGAGCGGCCATCTTCATGAGGTTCTGGCGCATGGTGTTGGACGCCACGTCGTCGTTGGCGACGAGGATGAGGTTGGAGCCCAGGGTGGAGTTCCACTGGGTGGCAACCTGACCATGAACCAGTCGGTTATCGATGCGGGTAAGAAGAATGTTGGGTTCTGCCATGTTGATCAGCTTCCTTTCGTTATTTGCTGACGACAGTTACTTGATCTCCTGAATCGCGTAACGCGAAACATCTACGACGGCTCCGGATCGGACTTTGATCTGGACCTTCTCGCCTTCGATGCCTTTGACGGTTCCGTAGATACCGCCGGCGAAAAGAACCTCTTGACCCGGCTTGAGCTCGGTGTGCAGCTCCTTGAAGTACTTCTGCTTCTTCTTCATGTTGATTTGCGACCAGATGGTGTAAATCAAGCCCATGATGACAAGCAGGCCTAAAAGGGCGACCGAGGAGCTCAGGACGTTGGCTCCGAAATCGGCCATTAGATGCCGTCCTCGTCGCCGAAGATATCCTCTTCCTCGGAGCCGGCAACGGATGCGACCGTCTGGGCGGTGACGCCCGTCTGTCCAACGGTCACGGCCTGCTCGCCAAGCTCGGCGAGCGTGGCATTGCCTCGGAGGAACAGAAGCTCAATAACCATGGGAAGGTTGGTGCCAGTCAGAACCTCGACGTTGTCGACATCCTGGGCAATCATCATCGACTGGTTGAACGGGGTGCCGCCAAGCAGGTCGGTAAAGACGAGCACGCCATCGCACTCCTCGCGCATGGCGGTAATAGCGGCGCGGAGATCCTCACCGTAGGATGCGGCCTGGTCGCCCTCAAAAGGAACGACGGTAAAAGCAGGCTGGTCGCCGGCAACCATCGCGATAGCGCTTGCAAGGCCGGGTGCGAACTGTCCATGACCGGTAAGAATAAAGCCAACCATTCAAATTTCCCTTCCGAAGGTGTGTACAATCTGAGTCCGATGATTTTCGGAAGCCAGCGGGCGCTCGCCCTTAAAGCTTCTTGGAAAGCGTTCTTTGAAGACCAGTGGTTTCTAAACTGGTAGTAACCACGTGACGTGTTGTTGTCACTATATCACCCCAGAAGAGGTCGCTTTCCTTGATTCATACGGTAAAACGTTTTTGCACCGCTCACGGTGATAAATCGACCGTTTACCGGTCGTTAACACTTCTACCTACGGTTTTGAAACCGTTTCGAAATGCTTTGGCAAAAGATCGGAACTCTTTTCGTGTCAATACAACGCAGGGCGGCTAAAAATAGCGTAAAGAAAAATTGCAGGTCATTGTGAAGATATGTGAATTGGTCTTTTTGACTTAATACCAGTTAGAACCAGTTTTGAGATTATCGGTGAACGGTAGTTTTCGACCGTTCACCGGTCACTTGCAATCGTTTGCAGTTGTTTTCCCAGATGAATTAGGGAAACGCGATGGAACGCTTGCGCGGGCGCGAGGCCTATCCTATTGATTTCGGCAACAAAAAGCCCGCTAGAACGTTGTCCGTTCTAGCGGGCTTAATCAGGTGATCGGTTAACGCGCAGTAGTGCAGGCAAACCTTACGCAAACAGGCCGTAGATGCTGATGTTGGCCTTGGCGTAGAGGCCGTTAGCATACTCGGTCCACTTGGAGCTGGCGCTCGAAGCCTGCGAAGAGTACTGCTGGTAGGCGGTGTAATAGGCGGTCATGGCCTGCTTGTAGGTAGCGCTATCGGCCGTAAAGGCATCGTCAGCGAAGGCCTTGGCATAGGTGCTGTCGGCATCCTTCCAGGTGCCCTTCTCGCTATCCCACTCGTCACCGGCAAGGTTGATGATGTAGTCGGCGTAATCCTTGCTCGCGGTCTCCTCGTTGCCATCAGCAGGCTCGGTCGGAGCGGTCGGCATGCTTGCGGAGCTGTCGCCGACCTTCTTCTTGTAGAGCTTCTGCAGCGTCGCGGACTGACGGACGATCTGCTTGGCCTGGTCCTTGGACACGCCATACTGCGTGGCCATGGTCTTGTAGTCGGAGGTGCCGATGGAATCCTCGGCGTACTTCTTCATCTCCTTGGAAGAGACGGTGATGCCCTCGTCCTCGGCAGCATCGAGCAGAATCTTGTTGCGCACGTAGGACAGGATGACGTCGGCAGAGGGAGCGGTGTAGTTGCCATCGCCATCCTTGACGGTGTCGAGGCTGTACTGGCTCTCGATGGCCTCGCGCGCGGTGATGTCGCTCTTCTTGCCGTTGTAGCTGTAGCTTGCCACGGTCGAATCGAGCTGGTCCTCGGTGAGGGTCGCCGAGCCGACGCCCTTGCCGCCAAAACCACCGTTGCCGATAAAGAAGCCGACCACAGCAGCGATCACGATAGCGACAACAAAGGCGGCAATCATCGTCTTCTTGTGCTTGGATGCATGGTCGTCCGCGTCGGAGTCGTCGTCCTCGTCCTGTTCCTCGGGCATGAGGTTCTCGTCGGCGGCGTCCGCGGCGATCTTTGCCTCCAGGCGAGCGTCCTCCTCCTCGGCCGTCGTGCCGGCGGCAATGTGCTCGGCAGACGTACCGGCGACCAGATCGATCTTCTCGTCCTCGTCACCGTCGGGGCCTTCGCCGCGCTCGATGATCTGGATGCCGTCGATCTCGTCCTTCTCGTCCTTCTTTTGAATCAGACCCATATCAGTTACTCCTTGTTAGGAAACATAGTCCGCAATAGAATACGCCCGACAGAGCGCCGGGCGTATTGATTCTCAGGTTATACGCAAACACTTAAGTACTATTTAGGCGTTTGCAGTCTGCATGCCTTAGGCCAGGTGCGCGATAACGGCATCGGCAAAGGCCTGCGTGCCCACAGCGCCCTCAACGGAGCCGGTCTGGGCACGACGAACGTCGCCGGTAACCTGCTCACCCTCGTCGAGCGTGGCAGATACGGCGGCACGAATGCGATTGGCAGCATCGTTCTCGCCCAGGTGATCGAGCATCATCGCGGCAGAGAGGATCTCGGCCGTGGGGTTGGCGATATCCTTGTCCGCGATATCGGGTGCGGAGCCATGCGTGGCCTCAAAGATGGCGCAGTCGGCACCGATGTTGGAGCCGGGGGCCATACCCAAGCCGCCCACCAGGCCGGCGCACAGGTCGCTCACGATGTCGCCGTACAGGTTGGGCAGCACCAGGACATCGAAGTCGTTGGGGTTCTGGACCAGGCCCATGCAGGTGGCGTCGACGATCTTGTCGTTGAACTCGATATCGGGATAGTTGGCGGCCACCTCGCGCGCCACGCGCAGGAACAGGCCGTCGGTCGCCTTCATGATGTTGGCCTTGTGCACGGCCGTCACCTTTTTGCGGCCGCAGCGGCGGGCATACTCAAAGGCATACTCCACAATGCGGCGGCTCTTGGCGATAGAGATCGGCTTGATCGAGATCGCGGAATCGGCGGCGAAGGTCTTTTGGCCCGAACGTTCGACGAGCTGCGAGAGCTCCTCGACCTCGGCAGCGCCCTCATCGAACTCGATGCCGGCGTAGAGGTCCTCGGTGTTCTCGCGCACGATGACCAGGTCGACGTCGCGGAAGCGCGAGCCGTCGCCCGGCTGCGACAGGCAGGGGCGCACGCAGGCGTACAGGTCGAAGTGCTTGCGCAGGGCCACGTTGACGCTGCGGAAACCCGTGCCGACCGGCGTGGTGATGGGGCCCTTGATGGCAACCTTGGTCTCAGCGACCGCATCGAGCACGTGCTGGGGCAACGGCGTGCCAAACTCGTCCATGACGCCGGCACCGGCCTCCTGGACGTTCCAATTGATCTGGACACCGGCAGCCTCGACCACGCGGCGCATGGCCTGCGTAATCTCGGGACCGATACCGTCACCGGGAATCAGGACTACATCGTGCGCCATAATCTGTTACTCCTCGTCTTCGGCGTCGTCAGATTTTTTAACGCTAGCACGCTTCTTCTTTTTGGAGAGATCCAGGCCAAAACGTTTAACAAGCATTTCGCAAATCTCGCTCGAACGGGCCTTGAGATAGCTGCCCTTACCGTTCTCGGCATCGAACTTAAGGCGCAGCGCAAGCTTCTCGGCAACCTCGGCGTCAATCTCGCCCTGGCCAAACTCGTACAGGCAACCGAGCATGTCGCGATACTCGAGGTCGCCGTGGTAGCACTGGATGGCCTCGTCCAGGATGGGCCAAGCTTCGCACGAACGCTCGACGCTCGTGGCGCCCCACACGCACAGCAGGCGGAAGGCGGCATAGCGCAGCGTGGACGAAATCTCGTCGAACAGCGCGGTCTCGGCGCCCTCAAAGGCATCGCCCAGCTGCTCGGGGCAGGTGGTGGCGAGCGCCGCCAGGGCATCGAGGGCCTCCCAGCGGGTCTGCGCCTCGGGGCGGTCGAGCGCCTCGATCAGCGCGGGCACGCAGGGCACGACGCGCTGCGGATCGCGCTCGGCAAGCAGGTGCAGCACGCGGGCGGCAAACTGGCGGATGCGGCGCGTGGGGCAGCCGAGCTCCTTGACCAGGCGGTCGACGGCGTTCTCGTTCTCCTCTGCCAGCTGGAGCTGTGCCAGCTCCTCGTCGGTGAGCTGTTCGTCTTTGTTTTCTGCCATAGTTACCTCTTCTTACTATTTCTTAGCGTGCTTGCCAGCACCCTTGCTGTCATCGGTGACCGAGATGAGCTGTCGGTCGGCTGCACCATTGTGACGCGCACGGCGACGCTCCTCGGCGTCGCCCGCGTCTGCGGCGGCGCGGTGAGCCTTGTTGACGTTAAAGACCTCGTCGTGCTTGCGCCACGGGCCGACGGACTCGCCAAAACTCATCTTAAGGCCGGCGATAAAGCCGCCGAGCCAGCCGATCGGCGCAAACTGCACCAGCGGGAACAGCGAAAACACCCAGGTTAGCAGGACGACTGCCGCCGCACCTGCAAAATTGGCGATCCAGTAGTCGCGCTTGGTGATGACGCGCTTTTCGCACGCCCACTGGCCGCACAAAAAGCCGATGTAAATCGCAAAGAGAAAGAGCGCCAGCGCGAGCACCACGAACGTCCAGCTCATGGGCGCTACTCCTCGTGATGATGGCCGCAGCAGCACTCGTGGCCGTCGTCATGGCCGTGGCCGCCGCAGCACTCGTGGTCCTCGCCATGGTGGTGTCCGCAACCGCACTCGTGGTCGTCGCCGTGCTCGCCGCAACCGCAGCCTTCCTCGTGGGTACCATGCTCCTCGGGACGATACTGCGACCAGTCCAGACCGGCGGCGATGGCGTCGGCCTCCTCCTTATAGAGGACCGTGATGGCCTGGGTGCCCAGCTTGGCGCCACCGATGGCGTCGAGCATGTCGTAGAGCGTAAAGGCCACGTCGGCGCCGGGCAGCGCGAGCTCGCGATCATCGGCGTAGGCGAGTGCCAGACGCAGGTCCTTAATGAAGTGCTCGACCATAAAGCCGGGCTTGTAGTCGCCGTCGAGCGCTTTGGGGGCCAGGCTCTCCATGGCGCCGGACTTGCCGGTGCCGCCCAGGATCATCTGTCGGGTCTTCTCCACGTCAAGGCCGCTCAGCTCGGCAAATGCCATGGCGTCTGCCATGCCAACCATGCAGGCGCCCAGCGACACCTGGTTGGCGAGCTTGGCAGCCTGGCCCTTGCCGGCGCCGTCGAAGCAGCAGATGGTTGCCGCAAAGGTGGAAAGGATATCGCAGACCGGCGCGATGTCGTTCTCGGTGGCGCCCACGATAGCCGTGAGCGTACCGGCGATAGCGCCCGACTCGCCGCCGGTGACGGGGCAGTCAAACGCCATGCGACCAGAAACCTGGGCGGCCTCGGCAATGTCACGGGCGAGCTCGGGCGAGCTCGTGGTGAGGTCGATCAAGACCGCGCCGGGCTTAGTGCACGCGAGCAGGCCGTCGCCCGCCAGGTAGAGCTCCTCGACCTCGGAGGGATAGCCCACCATGGTAAAGACGACGTCGGCGTTCGCCACGGCATCTGCCGGCGTATCGGCCCAGACAGCGCCGCGCTCGATAAGCGCGGCGGCCTTGGACTTGGTGCGGTTGTTGACCGTGACGGGATAGCCGGCATCCAGGATGTGGCCGGCGATGGGGGCACCCATGATTCCGGTGCCGATAAATGCGACGGAGAGCTTGTTTGCCATGAAACCTTTCCTTTTGGGTTGGGTGTTGTTACCAGGTTAAATACTCGGTGCCAGCGTTTCGGCCGTGACTTGAGGGCACTTGCAGCCGCAGCGCCTGTCTACTCACCGCGCACACGGCGTGCGATGCGGTCGGAAAGCGAGGCTTTCTCGGCGCGGTTCTTGCCCCAAAACGCGCAAGCCACCATGCCGGGGCCCACATGCGAGCCGATGGTGGGACCGACGGAACTACGGATGATGGTGACGTCGGCGCAGCCCTCCTCCTTGCGGATGGCGGCTTCGAGCCAGTCGCCGTCCTTTTCGGCATCGGCCGTCATGATGGCGATGGGCATGGTGCGGTCGGGCACGTAGTTCTCGCGGAACGACTTGAGGATGGACTTGAGTGCCTTCTTGCGGCCGCGGTTGACGCCGATCAGCGACAGCGAGCCGGCCAGGTCGTAGGAGAGCTCAGGCTTGACATCGAGCTTTGCCGTGAGCTGCGCTGCCGCGGGCGGAATGCGGCCGCCGGCAGCCAGTGCGTCGAAGCTCTCGAGCGTAAAGTAGCCGTGGACGTAGGTCTTTGCCTCGTTTGCCCAATCGACCAGCTGCTTGGCGGTCAGTCCCGCTGAGCGCTGGCGCACGGCCTCGAGCGCCAAGAGCGCGCCAGTCGCGCAGGGCAGAGCGTTGTCGACCACGTAGAGCTCAAAGTTGGGATACTCGGCGCGCACGGCATCTGCCGCCTGGCACGCGGAGTTGTAGCTCGACGACAGCGCCGAGGTAAAGCACAGGTAGACCGTGGGCGTGCCCTCTTTGGCGCACTCGGTAAAGAACTCGATATAGCGACCGAGCGACACGGCGGAGGTAGACACGCGAGCGCCGGCGCGCATGCGGTCGTAGAACTCCTTAGGGCTCATGCTCGACCAGATATCGTCCGTGCGCTCCTCGCCATCGATGATAAAGGGGAAGCCCAAGATATCGACATCGAGGTTCGCGGCGACCTCGGGGCTAAAGTCGCAGCAGGTATCGACGACGATGCGGCAGCGGTCAGAATGGCCGGTAGATGCAGCCTTGTCCATCAAAGCGACTCCTTACGTAAAAAGGCGGCCATCCGCATGGGATGGCCGCCAACCGTTAACTCATGCAAGTTAACGTATTTTACTCGTCAAGTGTTTCGATACGGGGCTTGATGATGCCATATCCACCATTCTTACGGTGATACACCACATTGATGAGGCCAGTCGTCGCGTTCTCGAACACGTAGAAGTCATGGCCCAGCAGATCGGTCTGCACCAGCGCCTGCTCCTCAGTCATCGGGGTGACATCGATGACCTTCTCGCGGACGAGCAGGTCGTCGTCCTCCTCGGGCAGCAGCAGGTCGGCCAGATCCTCGACGCGCTCGACCGGCGCGACATCCGCTGCGCTGGCACCGCCCTGGCGGTTGTCCACGACCTTGGTCTTGAACTTGCGCAGCTGGCGGGTGACCTTATCGGCGGAGAGGTCGATGGCGGCGTACATATCCGCACCGTGCTCGGCAACGCGAATCACCGAACCGCGGGCACGAACCGTAACCTCGACGATTGCCGGGTTGGGGTTCGAGGGGTTCTTCTCATAGCGAAGTACAACGTCGACCGTCATGGGCTCGATATCGAAAACCTTGAGCGCCTCGCCGATCTTCTCATCCACATGCGCACGCAGAGCATCGGTTACCGTCGTCTTACGTCCAGAAACCTTGATATCCATACGTGGCTCCAATCTGCCTCGGGAACTTACTGTACTGGCTATGTACCCATTGCCGTGCATTTAATCACGCGGATTCCCAAAGACCCGAATAACGATTGCTTGATACCGCATACCGAAGTCTCGCACTTTTCTGTGGCAAAGTGCGCTATGGGAGGGCGACGGCGACTTTGTATTTGGTCCCGAAAATTGGCTTTGACCTGCTGGTTTTATTGGGATGAAAAAGCCGGGCTCCCCCATCGGGGAAGCCCGGCAGTGCGTGTTGAAACCGTGAAGAGGCATCTCTCCTAGCGCATAGGAGACGCCACCCCTAGCAATAGCTAGCTATTGAGCTTGTTAATGTCGTCGTCGGTGATAGTGCCCTCCTGGCTGGACGATTTATCCTCGGAGGTTGCACCCTCGCTGTTCGAATCAGAGGATCCGGACTCGCTGAATCCGGTGTCGGTCGACTGCACGTCGGCGCCCGAGACCGTCTTGGTGGTGAGGTCATAGGGCATCGTGCCATACCAGACGGAGTGGACCGCCTCGAGCGTGCCATCGACCGTGATACCGTCGAGGGCATCGCTCACGGCACGGCATAGCTCATCGTTGGCCGCGAGGCCCGCGACGCCGAGCGTCGAGGGTGTCTCGAGCGCGCCGACGTAAGAGATCTGGCTCATCAGGCGCGCAAGGTAGCCGCCGGCCGTGGAGTCGCAAATCACGTAGTCGATCTCGCCGGACTCGAGCGCCTCAAAGCACTCGTTGATGTTGGAGAAGGTCTTTTGGTTGGCCGTGATGCTCTGCTTGGCGAGCGCTTCCTGCGAGGCCGAAGAGGTCTGAACGCCCAGGGTAGCGGCGTTAAGCGTTTCGGTGGAAACGCTCAGCGACTCGCCGTCGCTCGTCTTTCCGAACACTGCCGCAGCGTCGTACAGGCAAGTACCAAGCGTGCTGATGTCACCATCCGTGGAATTGATGTCGCCAATGAAGATGTCGGCCTTTTTGTCGCCAAGCGCGGAATCGGCAGAAGACGCATCGACGAAGGCAACCTTAAGGCCCATACGGCTTGCAAGGGCGCGGGCAGCATCGACCGCGTAGCCCGTGAGGTTACCATCGGCGCCCTGCATGGCCTGCGGGGCATCGGAGGTATCGAGGGCAACCGTCAGGGTACCGGGAGTGACCAGGGCATCGTCCGACACCGCCGGCGTGACGGTCTCGCGCTCGATCTGGTCAATCGTGGGCGTCGTGAACGTGGACAGTGGGTTGAACGCGCATCCGCTCAAGCCCAATACGGCAATGACCGCCGCGGTCCCAGCACCTAACCGAGCCGCGTGCATCAAGCTGCCCCTCACCATGTCCACTACCCTGCCTTCTGTGTCGTATACAATCCGTGCGTTGCGCGGAATATCAGGTTGTTCCCACCAGCTGACCTGGTATTTGACCCCACACTTGCGCACCGGGGTGTTTGCTCGGGAGGCCGCAGCCACCTTCACGACTGACCCGCTCGCCCGCGAGGCGGTATTGCCCCAAAGAAAGTAGAACGGACGGTGCGGCTTACATCTAGGACGCGCCATGATCGCGCCGCGCGCACGCGGTCGCTTACGTGGATCCCTTTGACCGCGTCTGTCTTGGACTAGGACGGGCATTTCGTCCGTCCGCAACCACAGCCTGGTAGGAACGAAGCGCATTATAGCTAAGTTCAAGCTAAAGTTTAAGGTTAGGGGCGTCATTCGCATCGCGAGTACAGATTTCGCAGGTCGGAGCGGGCTATTCGTGCCCCCATGAAGCCCGGAGCTCCCCCACGGGGAGCTCCGGGGCACCCGTCTCAGGGTGCCGTGTGCAAAAAACGGCAAATATGAGTACTGTTACCAATTTAGTAGCAGGAGTTTTTGGCTCTGCAAGCTGTTTTCACGCTCTATAACGTCAGATTGATGCCAGGATATTCCACATTTGTTTAATAACTTTCTAATTTACCCCATCTTCCAGTCCCAAAATCCCTGATTTTACTGTTACTGAATTTGTAGCAGTACTCATATTTGCTATATTTTGGCCAGAGCATATATCCAACCCCCTGTTTCAGAGCATTGTTAGGCGGGTTTAAGCCCAAAACACGCCCGCAGCGTGTTAAGCAGCGCCTCTTGCTTTTTCCTGCGGGCATCGACACGATTCCGGTACCGCTTTCGCATACGCTGGTGCATGCGCCATGCGAGTGCTTCCATCGCTTCCATGTCACAGAGCATTTCGTTGTTGACCGTCGCGACCTCGATTCCCATAGTAATCAAGCCCGTGTTGCGCTTTTCATCATGGATACGTCCCCTCCGAGAAGAATGGCCCAGCTCACCGTTGTATTCCAAGTCAAACCGGGCTGCTTCCTGAAAGGCATCGCAAACCACATGCGGCATCCCCGAGATCGCCTGTGCACGGTCGTTGAACTCGATCTTGTAGTCGGTCTTAAAGGGACCACAGGCAAATCCGCCATAGGAAAACGGAAGCGAAAACATGGCAAGCATGATGCACTCCATGGGTGAACGCAGGTTTTCCGACAGATAGGGACACAGCCGCCGCAGCTGCTTGGCCGCGCTCCCCTTGCATACCGCGAGGTAATCTGCCAGACGATCGGGCGTCAGCACCGGCTCAACCTCAAAGTAGCCCACGTCTGCTGGCTGGTCCTTGTCCTTTGCAAGCTTATTCGTAACGGGCGAGGTGTAGGGAGGCAGATACTTCCCGCGGTCACTCAGCGAAATCTTAGAGCACAGCTCCTGAGCCAGGGCAAATGCCTGGATGCAGCCGACCTCGCGCGCAACGGCAACACAAAGGGCCTCGGGAGATAGACTGTACACCCCCGGTTCCACCTCTAGAATCGAGCCGACGGGCAACCCGGAGCATACGGACCAGCCCACGCCAGGCATGCGGCGGCGCTGCGCCGCAGATCCCACCAGCAAGCAAAGATCTTCTTGCACCTCGCCGCTTGCGGCCCCAATCCGCACCAAGTCGGGAAGATAGATGTCCTCGGTCGAGGGCGACGACGTGCGCAGCACATGGCGCTCTTCATCGGGATCAAGGTCCCTCCAGCTTATGTAGCCCATCTGCCGGCGCTCGGAGCGCATCATGCGTAGCGCCGAGGCGCCTGTTAGGATTACGGAAGCCGCTAGCTGTTCGCCTGTCGGCTCGTTGCACCGCTCAATCTTTACTGCCACAAAACCACCCCTACCAAACGCGTGCGATAGCGAGGCCATCGACTGCTGCGGCGCCGGCGCGCTTGAGTTCCGCCGAAGCCGCTGCCATCGTCGCGCCCGTGGTGATAACGTCATCGATAAGCAGCAAGCGGCGGCCGTGCACGTCCTCAACCGTCTCGTACATGCCTTGGGCACGCTCACGGCGCTCCTCACGACCGAGTTCACGCTGGTCGCCATGGCCGTACTTAACGAGGGCGTCGAGCAGCGGAACACCCGACAGCTCGCAAAATGGGCGCGCGATGGCTTCCATATGATCGAAGCCGCGTCGCCGAAACGCCGCCGCCGTCGCGGGCACAAACACCACCGCATCGGCACCGGACAACACACCGCCTAAGCGTTCGGGTGCCGCGACCTGGGCATGTAAGGCGGTATCGTATAGCAGCTCTGCCAGATACGGCGCCAGGCGTCGCTCGCCCGCGTCTTTGTACGCTTTAATGATCCGCGGCAGCGGATGCGTGTAAACGGCACATGCCAGGCACCGGTCGAGAGCTTCGGCCATCGCCGAGGACGTACCCTCGACCGAGCACTCGGTGCACAGCAAGTCTCCAAACGGGGCGCCGCATCGAGTGCAGCTATGCCGCGAGTCGATGAGCGCAAGCGCCGCCAAGCAGTCTTGGCAAATAAGCGCGCCGGAGCGCTCGCAGCCGGCACATCGCGTGGGCGACAACGCCTCAAGCGCCTCGTGCGCCGCCCGCTCGGCAAACGGTAGCAATTCATCCGCAAACGGTAGGATGTCGGCACCTTGCAGGCATCCCAACACATTCAAATGTCTCTTCACGACACAACCCTCCCTACGTTCGGTCGCAGGGAGGGTTGTTGATTCAGCGCTATGGTACCCCGACGCGTTTGGGGTCAGGCAGGTTAAATCCGTTTGCGGGCGCTATTCGCCGGTGGGCGGTTGCGGTGCGGACGAGTTTTGGGTCGAGCCCTCGCCTCCATCCTGGCGCGGCTTGCGGGAACGGCGACGGCGACGGCGCTTCTGGCCCTGGTCGGCCGAACCCTCGCCACCACGATCTTCGCGCGACCCGCGTTCGTCGCGAGCAGCGCCGCGCGCGGCCTTGGCAGCCGCCCCTCCGCCATCTCCGGGGCGACGGCGTGTGACCTTGACCTCGCCATCCGAGACCTGATCGGCCACGGAGGGCACCGAGGGCTTTTGCTGCGTGCCCGAGGAATGGCGACGACGCGGACGCGGGGCGCGCTCGTCATCGTTACGTTGCTTGCCACCCTTGTCGGCAGGCGTATCGGAACCCGAACCACCCTTGGGGGCGGCACCGGCTTCGCGAGCGGCTGCGGCGCGGAAGGCGTCCTCGCGCTCCTCGCTCGACAAATGGCGACGGCGACGGCGCGTGGGATTCATGCCACCGCCGCGGTTTTGCTGCTGGGGCTGCTGAGCCTCGCGCTCGCGGGGGGAATTCTTGCCTGCGGGAGCGGCCTCGCCGGCATCGCCCGAACCCGAGCGCTTGCGGCGGCGACGTCCACCGGCAGTCTCCTCAGCCTCGGGTGCCTCGGCCTTGCCGCGACCCTTACCGCGGCCGCGACCCTCGCCCTGGCTCTGACCGGCACGGGTATCGGCGTCCGCATCGCGACGGCGGCGCTTGGGCATCGATGTGCCAGCCAGACGGTCGGCACTCGACAGGCCATCGCCCACGTCGACGCCGTTCTCGCGGTCGAGCTCCATAAGCGCCAGACGCATCTCGGGCGATTCGATGCGCTCGAGCACATCGCGCGTCACGCAGTCGGGGCGGCAGTTGCAGCCCTGCTCGGCGGCCTTCTTTTTGCAGCCCTCAGAGCACGTCATATCGGCCAGGTTGACCTTAAAGACTTTGCCGTTCTCCAGGCGCAACACCAGCTGCTCGCGCGGCGTGTCATATTCCTGGATGCGCGCCTTGCCAAGCGGCGTATCGATAAGCGTCTTCTTTTTGGGCGCGCGGCTCTTAAAGTCCTTGTACGCCTCAAACTCGTAGCGCAGGCAGCACATCAGGCGGCCACAGACGCCGCTAATCTTGGACGAGTTGAGCGGCAGGTCCTGCTCTTTTGCCATGCGGATCGAAACCGGCTCAAACTGTCCGCCAAAGCGCGTGCAGCAGAGCTCCTGGCCGCACTGGGCATAGCCGCCCACCAGGCGGGTCTCGTCACGCACGCCGATCTGGCGCATGTCGACGCGAATGTGCAGCGTCGAGGACAGGTCCTTGACGAGCTGACGGAAATCGACGCGCTCCTCGGCCGCAAAGTAGAACACGGCTTTCTCGCCGCCAAACAGGTACTCGACGCCGACCGGCTTCATCTCGAGATCGAGCTCTTTGACCAGGCGGCGGAAGTCGACCATGGCCTCGTCACCCTGGATAGCCAGGTCATCGGCAAGCTGCAGGTCGATGTCGCTCGCTACGCGCAACACGGGCTTGAGCGGCTGACCGATTTCGTTGAGCGGCACCTCGAAGGGATCGGCCGTAACCAGGCCGATCTCGGTTCCGCGCTCGGTGGAGCAAATGGCATAATCGGCCTCGAGGATATCCAGATCCTGTGGGTCGAACCACAGGTCGCGCGAGGCGTAGGTAAACTTAACGGGTACGACTAACGGCATTTCAGTGCCTTCCTGATATCGAACAGCATGACCTCGATGGCCAGCTGGGGAGTAACGTTTCTGGCGATGTTGCGCTCAGCGGTGGCAACCGCCTCGAGCGCCTGAGTGGCACCCGCAACATTGGTCGCCACGGCAAGCCGCCCGATCGTGTCGCGCACGTCCTCGTTCACAACGTCTGCCGCCTCATCCTGAAGCGTCAGCAGCACGTCGCGCATGAGCGTCCGCGCGCTCGCCAGCGCTTCCATGATACCCGAACGCTCGCGCGCGTTGAGTTCGCGCTTGTTGCGGTCCTCAAGCTGCTTCAATGCTCCACGCGACAGATAGTCGGCATTTTGCTCGAGCACCTTTTCCTGCGTGGACTTGACCTCGGCGAGCGGCGCCTTGACGGCGACGATGAGCGACTTGGCGCGGCTGAGCACATCGGCCTCGTCGGCGGCGATGAGCGAGTCGATGGCGCGGACCATCTGGCGACGGGCGTCCTGGCGCTCGGCGCTCTTGAGAAACTCGATACCACGCGTGGGGCTTCCCGCCACAGCGACGGCCATACGGCAGCGCGCGGGATCCTGGCCGGTGGCGCGGCTCACGGCCTGCGCGGCCACAGTGGGCGACACCAGCCGAAACGGTACGCACTGGCAGCGGCTCACGATGGTGGGCAGCATCACGTCGGCCGAGGTGCCCAACAGGATGAACATGACGCCCTCGGGCGGTTCCTCGAGCGTTTTGAGCAGCGCGTTGGCGGTGTTGGCGCGCAGCTGCTCGGCACGGTCGATGATGTAGACCTTTGCCTTGGCGCGGATGGGCGCCAAGGGCACGTCGTCGAGCAACTCGCGGGTCTGCGCGATGAGGTAGCCCGTAGCGCTTTCGGGGGTGTAATAGTGCACGTCGGGGTGCGTATGGCGCGCGACGCGCACGCAGCCGTCACACGAACCACAGCCGTCCTGCTCGCACAGGAATGCCTGGGCAAGCGCCCATGCGGCGTCAAGCTTACCGGCGCCGGGCGCGCCCAAGAACAGGTAGGCGTGCGATGCGCGGCCGCTTGCGATGGCGTTGGTCAAAAAGTCGCGCACGCGCTGTTGGGTGTCGAGCTTGGCCAGCAGGCTTGTCTGCGCGGGGGCCATGTTACTCAGCCTCCTGGGCAAGCGCGGCGGCGACGGCATCTTGGGGGACATCGAGGCCATACGCGCGAGCCTGCTCGACCGTCTGCGCGAAGACGTCTGCGATCGACGCGGTGGCGTCGATAAGCTTTACGCGGTCTGGCTCCTCGGCAGCAATAACACAAAATCCCTGATAGACGCGCTCCTGGAACGCCATGCCCTTTGCCTCCATGCGATCGGCCGCACCGCGGGCCGCCATGCGCAGCGCCGCCTGCTCGGGCGTGATGTGATAGACGAGTGTGAGCGCCGGATGCGTACCGGCGACAGCCAGGTTGTTGGCATCGCGCACCATCTGACGGTCGAGGCCATCGGCAAACGCCTGATAGCAGGTCGTGGAATCGTAGAAACGGTCGCACAGGACTACCTTGCCGGCAGCGAGGGCAGGCGCGATGACTTCGTGCACCAGCTGGGCACGCGCGGCCTCGTAGAGCAGCAGCTCGCAGGTGTCGCCCATCGCCGTATTGGCGGGGTCGAGCAGCAGGGCGCGGATCTTTTCGCTGATGGCGGTGCCGCCCGGCTCGCGCAGGCTCACAACCTGGTAGCCAGCGAGCTTGAGCGCACGGACAAGCAGGCGCGCCTGCGTGGACTTGCCGGCGCCGTCGACGCCCTCGAGCGTGATAAAGCTATGTTGAGCGGGCTCAGAAGCCATGGGCGCATCCCCTTCCCACAAGGCGCGAAAGTGCAAGTTATAGCAACCAAGCCATGATACCCCAGCGTCCGGCGCGCCCCAAATACGACCTGGTCGCTAGGCGGCAGTTAGGGACGTTCCTAAAGTGCCGGCCGAAGAGGAACGTCCTTAACTGCCGACCCTCTAAGTTGCGGTGAAATAGGGACTGAATACGCCTTCTAACAGCAAATACAATCCCTATTTCACCGCAAGTTAGGAGTGGGCGCGAGCGTTGATGGCGAAGGAAATATCGCGCTCAAGGGCTAGGGCCTGCTCGCGTTCGAGGTCTTGGGTGAGGATTGCCAGCACGTAAGGGCGCTCGGCGTAGACGATTGCGACATCGTGCTGAGCATTCGCCAGGCTGCCCGTTTTGTGCGCGACCAAAACGCCGCCGGGAACGCCCTCGACAATACCGCGCGCGTCTTCCTGCGCCAGCAGATATCCGCGCGCTCGCTCGCATAGCTCGGGCGTCGCGATTGTCCCCGCCGCCAGCCGTTGCAACACAGCCGCAGCATCACGGGCGCTCGTATAGTTCTCGCGACCTTGTGCCTGGGCCTCGGTGTCCATCATCAAACGAGCGAGCACGGTCTGGGTCAGCCCCAATGCGGCACACGTTTCGTTGACCGTATCCATGCCAAGCCTGCCGATAACAAGGTTCGCAGCCACGTTATCGCTCTGGGCGATCATAGCGTGCAGTAGCTCGTCAATACTGTACGACACACCCGCGCCGCGCGACTGAATGTTGCCGCTGCCACCCACGATATCCTGTTGCGCTACCGTTATCTGCTCGTCGAGGGACAGCTCGCCCGCCGCCACGGTCTCGAGCGCACAAGCGAGAACGGGAAGCTTGATGATGCTTGCCGCCACATGTCGCGCGTCCGGCGCCACAGCGACTTCACCATCGAGCGACGCGAACGTTTGAGGATCAAGCGCCACGGCGTAAACCGAGACGGAGTCGCCATACGGCTCGACCAGGGCCTCGATATCTTGCTGAATGGCGGCGATCCAAGAAGACTTAGGAGCGGCCGTCGCTTTTGTCGCGGATGACCGCTTTGACGTTTGTTTGACAGGGACAGCGGAGCCCTCAGCCTCGTTGCGGCGCGCGGCACAACCGCCGAGACTCATCACCGAGGCAAGCGCTCCGGTCAACATTCCGGCACAAAACACTCGACGCGAGCAATCGCGCGCAGTGAGGGGTGCATCCCCCGGCGGGAACCGGAACGCCTCTACGCTGTCGCCGCCACCCCGACCTTGCTCGCCGCAGTACACAGACTCACTCCCCACCATCGCATTCTACCGAGCCGTCGATAAACGGCCACGCCGGACACCCAGCACGCCGCACTCATTGTGACGCATGCGACAGGGCTTGCGCGACATGATCATCCTCACATAACCAGTTGGGTCGGCGCGGCCCAACCGCACCTGAACTACCTTATAATCTAGCCAACACATCGAATGGAAGGAACCATCATGCCCCGGTTTTGTACCCATTGCGGCAAGCTTCTGAATGACGACGAGCGCTTCTGCACCAGCTGCGGAACGCCGGTAACCGATGATGGCCAGGCCTCTCAGTCGCAAGAGGATGCGCGGGCGGACGTGACCGTGCAGTCCGCCCATCAGCCCGCGCCCGCTCCCCAGCCGGAAGCTGGCGCGACGCAGCAATGGGCGACGCCAGCCGGCTCCGCGCCGCAGCAGCCCATACCGACCGCCGCTCCGCAGGCCGGTGCTCCCGCCGCGCCCAAAAACAACAACGCTCTGTTTATCGGCATCATCGCCGTGCTGGTCGTCGTGATTATCGCGCTGGTCGCATTCTTTATGATCGGACCGTTCAACAAGAACGCCGACGATTCCAAGGGCACAACCATCGAGAAGGTCAAAATCGACCACGACGACGATGACGTCTCCGTTAAGGGCGACCCCAACAAGTTTGACGATGATGACGATGACGCCCACGATGCCGCCACCATCAGCGAGCAGAACGTCTACGACCAGCTGAGCTCCTACTACAGCAGGCTCTCCGATCTTGACCAGCAAGTCCGCGACTGCGCCACCGCATTCAACACGTATTACCTTAAGGATGACCGCAGCTCGCGCCAATCTGCCAGCGATGCCGCCGAGGCGCTCGAGAATCAGATCGGCGACCTGAAGGACGAGGTCGAGGACCTGGACGTTCCCATCGACTCGCAGAATTACGGCTCGTGGAAAGACATCATCACGCTCTACGACGATCTGGAGAACCGCATCGACGTGATTTGCGATGCCTGGGAGATCAGCCTTGAGTACTCCAGCCCCGCCAACCACAAGGACGAGATCGTGGCGCCGCTGGCGCGCGACAACGTAGCGGGCACCAACGACAACAAATACCGTCTGGACTTTGAGGACCGCTACCCCGGCGCCGCGCCCGTCGAGGTGAAGTAATCCCAACAACTGATCAAAACTTGCGGTGAAATAGGGATTAATTAGGCTTTTTGCCAGCAAAAACAGTCCCTATTTCACCGCAACTTAGAAGTGGGGCCGGGCGCGCATTTGCATTTGCGCGCCCGGCCCCGCCGTGTCTATATGTGCTCGGTTATGTGCTCGGTTACTTGTCAGCGGCTGCTTTCTTGGCAGTCGACTTCTTCGCGGTCGACTTCTTGGCGGCAGTGGCTTTCTTAGCCGTGGCCTTCTTTGCCGTCGAAGTCTTCTTTGCCGTGCTCGCCTTGGTCGTGGTCTTGCGGCCGCGGGCGGGCTTCTTCTCCTTGGTCGGGCAGTCCATGTTGACGCAGATACGCCACGGGCCGCGCGCCGTGTTGACCACCACGATGGGGGCGCCGCACTCGGGGCAGGTCTCGCCCGTCGCCTCGAGCTTGCCGCGCGCCGGCAGCGGATAGCTCACGCCGCAGTCATCGTAGTTGGTGCAGCGAATAAAGCGCTTGCCGCTTTTTTCGCTCTTGTGCGCGATCAGATCGCCATGGCGTCCGGCCTCGGCACACACCTTGCACTCGCCCACCTTAAGGTCAGGCTCGTAGTTGGTGGGACACGTGGGGTTCACGCAAATCTCGAAAGCCTTCTGGCGGAACGGCTGGCACTTAATGCGCGGCGCACCGCACTCGGGGCACACGGCCGCCTCGCCCTCGAGCGGGCTCACCTTGACGCCGCTCGGCACAGGATAGGTCACGTCGCAGTCGGGCCAGCCCATGCAGCCGATAAAGCTGCCGCGGGTCTTGGCGCTCGTCTTCATAACCAGGTCCTTGCCGCACTTGGGGCAGGCGCCCACGCGCGCATCGGCCGTGACGGCATCGCTGATGGCGTCGCCCAGCTCCTGCGTGTGCTTGAGCAACTCGTCGAGCACGCCGGCCAGCAGCGCGCGCGAATGCGTCACGACATGCTCTTCGGTATCCTCGCCGCGCTCCACACGGGTCATATCGCCATCGAGCTCGCTGGTCATATCGGGGCTCGTGATGCGCGGGGCAAACTGCGTCAGCGCGTCGATGATGGCGATGCCTAGCTGGCTCGGCTCAACGGGATCATTTTTGAGATAGCGCACGGCGTACAGACGCTCGATGATGCTCGCGCGCGTGGACTTGGTACCCAGGCCGCGCTTTTCCATCTCCTGAACGAGCTTGCCCTGGCTATAGCGCGCGGGCGGCTCGGTCTGCTTGGCCTCGAGCTTAATGTCGAACACGTCGACCGTATCGCCCTGCTCCAGCGGCGGCATCTGCTCGTCGCGCTTAAGGCCGTACGGATAGGCCTCGCGGAAGCCAGGGGTCACGAGCACGTCGCCCGAGGCCACGAACGGCTCGCCGTTGACGTCGAGCTCGAGCTTGGTGTTCTCGATGGTCGCGGGACCCATAAGCGTTGCCAGGAAGCGACGGGCGATGAGATCGTAGAGCTTGCGCTGACCGCCATCGAGCGTGGACGGATCGCCCTCGCCCGTGGGATAGATAGGCGGGTGGTCGGTGGTCTCGACCTTGCCGCGCGTGGGCTTCATGGGACCGGCGAGCACCTTTTTGCACACGGGCGCCAGCGCCGGGTTGATCTTTGCCAGGTCGCTCACCACGGCGCCCAGATCGAGCGTCGCAGGGTACACGGTATTGTCGACACGCGGGTAGCTGATGAGACCGGCCATGTAGAGGGACTCGGCGATGCGCATCGTACGCGCAGGCGAGATACCCTCGGCCGCGGCGGCAGCCTGCAGCGAGGTGGTCGCAAACGGCGTGGGCGGCTGTTGCTTGCGCGAGCGCTTGGTCACCGCGGCAACGGTCGCCGTCGCGACGCCGTCGACATGGCCGTACGCCGTCTCGGCAGCATCCTTGTCGGTAAAACGCGCCGTCTTGTGCGCGATCTTAAAGCGGTCGTCCTCGGCAGCGCCCTGCGCGGCACCCATGCCGCGAATCTGCCAATAGTCCTCGGGCACAAACGCCATGCGCTCGCGCTCGCGCTCAACCACTAGGGCGAGCGTCGGCGTCTGCACGCGGCCGGCAGAGCGCACGTTACCAAAGCCACCGAACTTGGCGAGCGTCAGGTAGCGCGTGAGCACCGCACCCCAAATGAGGTCGATGTGCTGGCGGCTCTCGCCGGCGTCGGCCAGATTCTGGTCGAGCGAGACGAGATTATCGAAGGCCTGCGTGATCTCGGCCTTGGTAAACGAAGAGTACTGGGCACGGGCAACCGGCAAGTCCGGCGCCACCTCGCGCACCTTGTTAAGGGCGTCCGAACCGATTAGCTCGCCCTCGCGATCGAAGTCCGTGGCGATAATGACGCTGTCAGACTTTTTAGCGAGGTTCTTGAGCGAACGAATGAGTTCCTTCTCGGCCGGTAGCTTAATGACGGGCGCCCAGGTGAGGTAAGGCAGGCTCTCGAGCTTCCAGCCCTTGATAGAAATGCCGTCGGCAAGGAACGGCTTACGCTTGGTGTCGTAAGGCGGACGAGCCAGGCCATCGGGCATGTCGGCCGGCAGCATCTCGCCGTCCTCGGTGACCGAATACCAGCCCAGCTTTTTATCGAACAGCACGCTGTCGCAAAAATCGGGCGCTAGGATGTGACCGGCAAGGCCGATGGTCACGCACTCCTCGCCCTTCCACTCAAAACGGTAGATGGCGGTGTTGTACACCTTGTCCTTTTTGGGTTTGCCCGTGGACAGACGCTCGGCGATCTGACGCGCGGCGTCGTTTTTCTCGGCGATGATGAGCTTCAAAAGAGGCTCCTATCTCGTGTCTCTGCGGCTACGCCCGCCCGTATGGCGGCCGATTTACGCCCTTGCTTGCTCAATCTGCCCGATGAGCCAATCGCACCAGGCATCCATGCCCTCGCCCTTGCGCGCGCTCACGGCAAACCGCGGCGCCTGCGGATTGAGGTCATCGAGTGTCTTAGTATACCTATCCATGTCAAAATCGAAAGCCGGGGCCACATCGACCTTGTTGAGCAGCTGCGCGCCGGCGTGCTGGAAGATGCCCGGGTACTTGATGGGCTTGTCGTCGCCCTCGGGCACCGAGAGAATCATGATGGACAGGTTTTCGCCCAGGTCAAAGTCGACTGGGCAGACCAGGTTACCCACGTTTTCGATAAAGATGACGTCGATGTTTTGAAGACCCACAGCCTGGTCGAAGGCGTCAACGGCCTCCATGATCATATTGCCCTCGAGATGGCACAGGCCGCCCGTGTTGATCTGGATGGCGGGCATGCCGGCTTCCTTCATGGTGATGGCGTCGACATCCGAGGCGATATCGCCCTCGATGACGGCACAGCGCAGGCCGGCCTTGTCACGTAGACGCTCGTTGGCGCCCAGGATCGCGGTAGTCTTGCCCGAGCCGGGGCTCGACAACACATTGATCACATAGGTGTTTGTCTCTTTAAATCGCTGTCGCAGCTGATCTGCCAGGCGCTCATTGCGCGACAGAATCGGCGACGCGATATCAATCGTTTTCTCGGCCATATTCGGCACTCCTTAATTTCCAACATTTATACCCCGTCCCCAGGTGGCTGGCGGGCTAATCGTCGGGGGTTTCGATTTCTATACTGGCGATGTCGAGCTCGCGGCCGTGCAGTAGGCGCACATTGGCGCCACCGCACTGGGGACAACGGCAATGGAAGCGGTCGTGCTCAAAGACCTCGCCGCAGTCCAGACACTCGCTTTGTGGATGGACTTCCTCTACGGCAAGCTCGCAGCCGCGCGTGAGCGGGTCCTCGTCGCGAAATGTCTCCCATGCAAAGTCGAGTGCCTCGCGCACGACCTCGGTCATATCCCCGATACGCAGCGTTACCAAAACGGCGCGCGAGGCCCCCGCCCCACGCGCCGCGCGAATCACTGTATCGAGTATGCCGTTGACAATGCCAACCTCGTGCATACCGATTTACTCCTCGTCGTCCTCGTCGTCCGAGAACAGGTCCAGACGACTCACGAACAA
The DNA here is from genome assembly GCA_048478035.1 of Collinsella aerofaciens. Lineage (GTDB taxonomy): Bacteria > Actinomycetota > Coriobacteriia > Coriobacteriales > Coriobacteriaceae > Collinsella > Collinsella aerofaciens_CN. Next base: position 83,030 of record DBGBCW010000018.1, read on the forward strand.
GCCCTCCTTGCCCTCGCGCGCGGTAATGACCACACGGGCGATGGCAAGCGAAATCTCGTAAAGCGAGAGCAGGGCGCCATACATGAGGCCGAGCGTAACGGGCGAGCCGTCAGGCGTAATCACAGCCGAGCCCACAAGCAGGCCAACGTATACGTAACGCCAGGCACCGCGGAAAGCAGCGTAGGACACGATGTGGAAGACGGACAGGTAGAAGATGATGAGCGGCAGCTCAAACGCCACGCCAAAGCCGATCATAAAGAGCAGCTCCATGTTGACGTAGTTCTCCAGATCGGGCAGCGCCGTAGCGACGGCCGAGGTTTCGCCGATGAGCCACTCAAAGCCCGCAGGAATGATGATGAAGTAGCAGAAAATGGCGCCCAGGAAGAACAGCACCGTCGAGGCGAGCACCGTGGGCACGACCCACTTGCGCTCGTTGGGGCGAAGCGCCGGCAGGAAAAATGCCAGAATCTGCCAGATGATCATGGGCGTGCACATGACAACGGCCATCTTGATGGCCAGCGAAAAGCGCAGGCCAAAGCCGCCGAGCGTAGTGGTGATGTAGAACTTACCGTCCGGTACAAAGGAGCGGATGGGGTCTTCCAGGATGTCGAGCACCACGGGTGTGGCGAAATACAGCACGATAGCGGCGGCAAACACCGACACGACTACGATGGTCAGACGGCGACGGAGCTCTCCCAGGTGATCGAAGAGCGGCATACGCGCAGGTCCGATAGGCATTACTCATCGCCTCCCTTCGGGGCGTCGGCGGCAGCGGCGTCGTCCTCGGCCTCGAGCTCGCGAGCGAGCTGGTCGACGACAGCCTTGCGCTTACGGGGACGGCGGGCGTAGAGGTCAGCCGTCGTGGGCTCTGCCGGCTCGGGCTCGGGCTCCGGCTCTGCAGCAGGCTCGGGCTCGGCGACGGCAGCGGCAGGCTCGGTCTTGGCGGACTCGGCGCTCTCGGCCTCATCAGCAGCGCCTTCGCCCTCGGTGGCACCCTCGCTCGCAGCCTTCTCGGCGGCAAGGCGGGCACGGCGCTCGGCAAAAGTCTCCTTCTTTGCGGGCGCAGCCGTCTCGACGGCACCCTCGTCCGCATCGGAATCGTCATCGACGGCAGCCTTCTTGGGCTTGACCGGGGCCGACGCGGCCTCGCTCACCGGATCGATAATCTCGGACTGAACAACGGCCGTCATCTTTTCCTGCGTCTCGCGGAACTGACGGATGGCACGGCCGATTGTGCGGCCCATCTGCGGGAGCTTATCCGGGCCAAACAGCAAAAAGCCGAAGACCACGATGATCGCGAGCTCACCCTCTCCAATACCAAACACACATACCTCCAAGGCTCGATGTGAGTCGAGCCCGCACCGCGCCATTCGGCCGGAACTCGTCTATTCATTCGGTCAAGTATAGCGCCCGGACGCCAAAACGTCCGAGCGCATCACAAACATATGCCAAACGGCACGCACTTTTGGGGACAAAGATTATGCAGCGGTGATCGAAATCTCCTGGTCGACACCCAACAGCTGAACCACGCGCATCACCTGGGGCTGCACATTGGTGCAGCTAAAGCGCTTGCCGTGGTCGACCGCGTGGTGCGCGGCGCCCACGAGCACGCCAATGCCCGTCGAATCGATGTAGCTCACCTGAGCAAAATCGAGCTCAACGGCCTCAGTGGGCTGCTCGAGCGCCAGGTCAATGGCATTGCGCAGGCTATCGGCGTTAGAGATATCGATCTCGCCGGTTACCTTAATGGTGTAGAGCTCTGGCGTGGGGTTGGTAGAAATTCCCAAATCCATGTATACGCTCCTTTACATATCGAAAGTGCGGATAGTACGGGAAGCCGCGCGTTAGACGCGCTCGGCACGCGCAAGCTCGGCAGCGACCAGCTTCACAGCCAGCACCAGCACATCGAGCGCGGCCTCCAGGTCCTCGACCGTGGGATAGCTCGGCGCGATGCGGATGTTGGCGTCGCGCGGGTCCTTGCCATAGGGCCAGGTAGCACCGGCCGGCGTGAGCTTGACGCCCAGGTCGGCGCAAAGCGCGGCGACCTTCTGGGCCGAGCCCTCGGGACCATCGAAGCTTACAAAGTAGCCGCCGCGGGGGTGCGTCCAGGTGGCACAGTCTGTGTCGCCCAAGCCCTCGGTGAGCTTGCGCTCGACGGCCTCAAAGCGCGGACGCAGGAACTCGGCATGCTTTTTCATGTGTTCCTTGACTGCCTCGATGGTGGGAAGGAAGCGTACGTGGCGCAGCTGGTTGAGCTTGTCGGCGCTGATGAGGCCGGCCTTCAGGCGCTTGGAGAACTCCGCGATAACCGCGGGGCTCGCACCGATAAAGCCGATGCCGGCGCCCGGGAAGGTGATCTTGGACGTCGATGCAAAGGCCACCACGCGGTCCTCGGTGCCCGCCGCGCGAGCGAGGTCAAAGATGTTGGCGAGTTCGTCGGTCTCGTCGTACAGGTCGTGCACGCAGTAGGCGTTGTCCCAGAAGATGCGGAAATCGGGCGCGGCCGTGGGCATCTCGACCAGGCGACGCACGGTGTCCTCGCTAAAGGTGATGCCCGTGGGGTTGGAATACTTGGGCACGCACCAGATGCCCTTAATGGAGTCGTCGGCGGCAACCAAGCGCTCGATCTCGTCCATGTCGGGGCCGTTGTCGGTCATCGCGACGGGGACATTCTCGATACCCAAGTCGGCAGTGATGCCAAAGTGGCGGTCGTAGCCGGGAACAGGGCACAGGAACTTGACCTTCTTGCCGTCATGCGCGGCCTCATAAGCCTCCCAAGGTTCGCTACCGCACGAGCCGCAGCGCCAGAACATGCCGGCGATATCGTGCTCGATCAGCAGGCTCGACGAACCCAGTACGAGCGTCTGCTCGGCGGGGCAACCCAGGAACTCCCCCGCCAATTTGCGTGCCGAGGGAATGCCCTCAAAGCAACCGTAGTTGGAGCAGTCGACGTTGCCGTCGTGCAGATCGGCATCGGCATTGAGGATATCGAGCATGGGTCGAGAGATGTCCACCTGGGAGGGCGACGGCTTGCCGCGGGCCATGTTGAGCGCCAGGCCCTTGGCCTTGACCTCGGCGACCTCGGCTTTGAGCGCCTCGATGGCGGCATCGAGTTCGGTGGTTTCCATCTTCTGGTAGATCGTCTGCATGGGTGCGACCTTTCGCGAAGCGGGACGTTGCAGTTCGTCTAAGTATAGACCGCCACTGCCGCAACGGTATGAAGCCGTGATAGATTAAGTCCATCGCAATGAATTACGAATCGCCGCGCATGCCGGCGTGAGGCGCCCAAGGAGGCACTATGGAGTACGGATCGTTCCAGGCCGAGGAATTCGGCGACCTGCAGCGCCTGGTCGACGGGCTGTTTTACGACCGCCGCGCCATCGACCGCCTGGATCTCATCGTACAGGCCGAGATCTTGGACCTGGCGCCCGATCTCATGGAAATCGTGAACCTTTTGCCGCCCGGTTACTACGACCGCCAGTCACTTTGCGACCAGCTCAACTCCGCCTTGGCCGCCCACGGCTGGGGCGCCGTCTACGGCACCGTGGAATAAACCTAGTCATTGGGGACGTTCTTAAACGACTAGTTGTTGGGGACAGTCTTCCCAGATGGCATGCGGCACTTGGGGACGGTCCTTTTCGGTCGCTCGCGAAGAGTGTCCCTCTCGACTAGTCGTTTAAGAACGTCCCCAATGACTAGCTTGAGGCCTGTGGTCAAAAAATAGCAAATATGAGTACTGTTACCTTTTTAGCAACAGCGATTTTGAATTAAAAAGGCCAGTCTTGGCCTTGTGTGTCCGGTTTTGGAAGGATGCCTCGGCATTTTTCGTCCAGCCACACAATCGTTAATGCACAGACAGAATAGATCTGTACATTATTTTTCGCGCCTAAAATGAAACGCCGCTTGTGACAGTACTCACAAACGGCGTTTTTTGGCCACGGGGGTATCTGGCAGTGGGCCAGTAGCACCCTGATCCGAGTTTCGAACGCATCCAAACCGGTTCTGGTGTCTGTTTTCGAGCTTTTACTCGCCCTTGGGCGCGGGGTGTTTGCAGACCACGCTCATGTAAATCATGCCGAGCACGGCAGCGGTGACCGAACCGGCAAGGATGGCGGCCTTGGCAGCCAGAACCTCAAACTGGGCCGTCGGGAAGGCGAGGCCGCTGATGAGAATCGACATGGTAAAGCCGATACCGCCCAGAATGCCCACACCGGCAATCATGTGCCAGTTGACATTGTGCGGCAGCTCACAGACCCTAAACTTAACCAGGGCAAACGTCATGCCAAAGATGCCGATCGGCTTGCCCAGCAGCATGCCAAAGTACACGCCGAGCGTCACCGGGTCGGTGAGCAACGTGCTCATGTCCACGCCCACCAGGCGGACCTGTGCGTTCACGAACGCAAAGATCGGCAGAATCACAAAGTTGACCGGCGTGGAGATCAGACGCTCCATGCGGATGAGCGGCGGGGTTACGCGGTGCATGACGCGCTCGACCCTGGTGGTCGAGACGGTAAAGTCATGCTGGCCCAAGATGTGCGCCTCGTCGTCGTAGCGGTCATCGAGCAGTGGCAGGCACTCGCCCAACCAATCGGTGAGGCTATCGAGCTTGACGCCGCACTTGGCCGGGATGGTAAAGGCCAAGATAACGCCAGCAAGCGTGGCGTGCACGCCGCTCTTGAACATACAGAACCACAACAGCAGACCCAGTACCGAATACGGGGCAAGGCGGTAATGCTGCGTCTTGTTGAGCCACACGAGCGCGCAGGTCACAAGCGCGGCGGCGCCCAACCAAAACGGATTGGGGCTCTGACCGTAAAAGATGGCGATGGCGGCGATGGAGATGAGGTCGTCGGCGATGGCGAGCGTCGAGAAGAACACGCGCACGCCGTTGGGAACGCGATTGCCCAAAAGCGATAGCACGCCCAGCGCAAAGGCAATATCGGTTGCCATGGGGATGGCCCAACCGTTGCGGGCGCCGGCATGGTTGAAGATCAGGTAGATACAGGCGGGAACGACGACGCCGCCCACGGCCGCCAGCATGGGAAGCATGGCCTGACGCGGATTCTTGAGCTCGCCGACCGTCATCTCGTACTTAAGCTCAATGCCCACCAACAAAAAGAAAATCGCCATGAGGAAGTCGTTGACGAAAAGCTCAACGGTGAGACCGGCCGTAAGGTTGCCCAGACCCACATACAGCGGGGTCTCCAAAAAGTGATGGATGGCCTCGTAGGCATCGGTATTGGCGCAAATGACGGCGGCGATGGCGGCGAAGACCATGACAGCGGCGGAAATCGTGCCGTTCTCGGTGATGCGCTCCCAAATGTCGTGGCGCTCAAAACGCTTGCGCTCACGAACGTTGAACAGCTGCTCAGTTGCTGCCATGGGCGGCTCCTTTCACGGGAAAGCTCCCGTCTTAAAAAAGCACGGCCCGCCCAAGTGGCGGCGCCGCGCTCTAACGTATTACGCTTGCATCTAGCCTACCCTGCACGACAAGCACGCAGGCGTGGCCGAAAAGCGGAACCACAGGTTGAACATTATTTGCTCAACGGCACGGGCACACCTGTCCGGGAGACGACGCGGCGCCGTGCACAAAAAACGACCGGAGCGCGGGGCGTCCGCGATCCGGTCGTGGCGTTTGGTCAACTAAACCTAGCAGGCGGCCATGATGGGGGCAGCGACCTGCTTCTTACGGGAGAGGACGCCCGGCATCCAGACGCCGTCGTGCTCGTCGGCAATGCCCAGGCCCTTCTGAGCGGCCTCGGTCTCGCCCTCGAGCAGGACCTGCGAGCCCTCCTCCATGATGTCGGTGATGCACAGGACGATGCCGTCGGCACCCTTCTCGGCGGCGTAGGCGCGCATGGCCTCGCGGATCTCGTCAATCATGCCAAGCGCACGGCTCTTGTCGACGGTCTCGTACTGGCCGATGAGCAGCTTCTTGCCGGCGGGCTCGAACATCTTGATGTCGTTGCCGACCATCTCGGCTGCGGTGAAGGAGCCGGACGGACGGGTAAGGAAGACATCCATGCCAAACTTGACCGGGTCGACGCCCACCTGCTCGCCGAGCTTGGCGGCGGCGACGCGGTCAACGGCGGTGGTGGTGGGGCTCTTGAGCATGAGCGTATCGGTCATCATGGCCGAGAGCAGCAGCTTGGCCTGGACGTCGGAAAGCTCGACGCCGAGCACGCCGGCGAGCTTGGTGACGATGGTGCAGCTGGAGCCCCAGGGCAGGCAGATGTAGTGCAGCGGGCCGGCGGTCTCGAAGTCGCCGATGCGGTGATGATCGACGACGCCAAAGACCGTGGCGTCCTTAAGGCCGGCGACGGACTGGGCGGACTCGTTGTGGTCGGTGAGAACGACGAGCTGACCGGCCTCGACGGAATCAATCACGCGAGGCTCGGCGATGCCGGCGTCGGCAAGCAGCTTGGCGGACTCAGCCGGAAGCTGGCCCAGAGCGCAAGCCTCGTAGGTGTTGCCGGCATACTCAACCTGGTTGAGCAGCTGGGACAGGACGACGGCGCTCATAATGGCGTCGTTATCGGGGTTCTGGTGACCAAAGACAAGAACGTTTGCCATGGATATCCTCCACTTGATATGTGTACTTGGACGTAGCTATGGTAGCACGCCGATGCCGAGCCCACGCAAACGGAAGGGCCACGGCATATTTTGGGGCAGGCATGGGGGGCCAAGGCTGTCCCTTTTGCACCATGTTGGTGCAAAGTAACCTGCCCCCCTTTGCACCAGCTATTTGCCGGCGGCGCGCAGAGCTACGTAGGCGGCACCGATGATGCCGGCGTCGTTTCCGAGCGAAGCGACCTTAATGGGCGTCTCGCGCGAGGCAGAGAGCGCGTAGCGCTGGAAGTACTCGCGAGCCTTGTCGAGGTAGACATCGGCCGAGGCGGAGGCGCCGCCACCGATCAGGAACATCTCGGGGTCGACCACGTTGGCGATAAGTGCCAGAGCACGACCGAGATAGTCGGCCATGGTATCGGCCGCGGCCAGCGCGAGCTTGTCGCCCTCGCGGCAGGCCTGGAACACGTCCTTGGAATCGGAGGGGCCGGTGAGTTCGATGGGGTCGACGCCCGCCTTCTTGCACTCGGCCAGGTAATTGCTCACCACGCCGGTGGCACTGGAATACTGCTCTAGGTGGCCATGGCCGCCACAGCCGCAGGTGCGCTCCTCGGCCGGGTTCAGGCACATGTGGCCAATCTCGCCGCCGGCGCCCACAACGCCCGATACCACGTCGCCGTTAACGATAACGCCGCCGCCCACCCCGGTACCGATGGTGACCATCACCACGTTCTGTACGCCCTTGGCAGAGCCGAGCCAGGCCTCGCCCATAGCAGCGGCGTTGGCATCGTTCTCGTACTTAACGACCGCGTCGGGGCAGTGCTTTTGAATGGCAATCCTCAGCTCGGGCAGGTTAATGGCAATGTTGGCCTTGACCTTGGCATCGCCCGACGCCGGGATGGGGCACGGAACGGCCAGGCCAATGCCTGCCACAAAGGCACGCGGAATCTGCGCCTTGGCGACCACCTGGTCGATAGCCTCGGTCACCGCGGCAAAGCCCGCAGCGTCAACGATGGGAGGCGTGGGCACGCTGGCCTTGGCAAGCAGGTTTCCGTCCTCGTCGAACAGGCCCTCCTTAACCGAAGTGCCGCCGACGTCAATGCCGATGTAGTACTGCTTAGGTTCCATGAGAGCCCACCTTTCTCGTTTAAACATTGCCTGTATGGTACCGCTCCCAAGGCAAAAACCTACCAAAAAGGGACAGGTTTGTTTTGGCAGGTTTTATCTGGGGTAACGCAATTGGCTGCCCAACAGGGCCGCGCAAGACCATCCCCAAAAATAAAGGCGCCGGGAGGCGGAGGCTCCCGGCGCCCGTCAAAGGGACTATGTTGTCTGTTGGACCGCACGGTCCGTCGCGGCGATAACGCCGACTAGGCCTGAAGTGCCTGCAGCTGCTTGTGAACCTCGATGAGCTCCGTCGCCATGACGCGCATGGTCTCGGTGCCGGCCATCTGGTCCTCGGCATGCAGCAAAATCAACGGGGCCTCGCCGTTACGCTCGCCGTTGGCCTCCTTCTTCAGAAGCCCCATGTGAACATCGTGGCCACCGTTATAGGCCTCGTCGCCCTGCTTGATAAGCTCCTCGGCGGCGTCAAAATCGCCCTCCTTGGCCTTTTGCACGGCATTGATGTACATGCTCTTGGCGGTACCGACGTAGCTGATGATCTCAAAGCAGGTCATCTGCAGTTCGTTCATATCCTCCATGCAGAGCACCTAGCCCATCACGCTGACGCAGTGGTCGATGATGCCGGCAGCGTTCATGCGGCCGTAGTCGACCATGTTGATAACCTCGACCGGGAAGCGGCCGGCGGCCTCCTTCTCAAAATCGCCCTTGGTGTAGCCGATCTGCGGACCAAGCAGCAACATGTCGCACTCGTCCAGGTGATCGTGGGCCTCGTTCATGGGACGAGCCTCGACCTCAATATCCAGACCACGGTTTGCAACCTCGGCCTGCATCTTCTGGACCAGCAGGCTCGTGGACATACCGGCATTGCAGCAGAGCATGATCTTCTTCATGGTTTCCTCCTTATAACTGCGCGGCGCGCAGACGACAACTGGTTTTATTCCTTGCGGCTATTGTGCCCACCCCCCCTGCATCTTTACACAAGGGAGAGAGCTGCGGGCACCGGCACCGCGTACCGGCGCCCGCAAAGGTGAAAGGGACGAACGTTAGGCGTTCTACTCGGCGAAAGCCTCCTGCTTGGCGATTGCCTTCTCGGAAATCTTCATAAAGGGCAGGTAGACGGCCATGCCAATGACAATCTCGATAGCCTGCCACACGCCGGCGCGCCAGTCAAAGCCCGTAGCGAGCAGGGCATTGATGACGGGAGGCATGGTCCAGGGCACCTGGGCGATGCAGGGGCTGATGATGCCTGCGCAGGTAAGGCCATAGGTGATGCCGATGAACAGATCGGGAAGAAGAACGAACGGGATCATGAGCGGCAGGTTGTACACGATGGGGTAACCGTAGATAACCGGCTCGTTGATGTTGAACAGACCAGGCAGGATAGCCATCTTGGAAACGGTCTCGGAAGCCTTGTTCTTGGAGAACAGGAGCGTGTCGAGCAGGAGCATGAGGGTGCAGCCCGAGCCGCCGATGAGGGCGAAGCTGTTAACGATCTGCATGTTCATGTAGTGATCGGGCTGGATGGTGCCACCGGCGGCAAAGGTAGCCATGTTGTCGACGATGAGCATGGTCAGGATCGGCTCGACGGTAGCGCCAGAGATGGTGGACTGGTGAATACCGACGCAGAACAGCAGGTTAGCAAGGGTGTAGATGAGGATAACAGCCCACGGACCGGCGTTCATGATGCTCTTGAGCGGGTTGGAGATGCACGTGGAGATGATGGTGCACAGATCGGTGCCGGCGCACACGGCGAGAAGGGCTGCGGCAAGAGCGAAGACCGCGAGGTTAAGCAGCATCGGAATCATGACGTTGAAGGAGTTGGAGACCGCGGGAGGCACGCCCTCGCCCAGCTTAACCTTGAGCTTCTCGACGCTAGAAATCTTGATGAAGAGCGAGACGGAAAGCAGGGCGATGATAATAGCCGAGAACAGACCGTTGGTGCCGGTGTTGGCAGTCGAAAGGGCGCCCGTGACCTCGGCGGAGGTGATCTTGTCGGTGAGCAGTGGGCTCGTGGCGGCAAGCGAGGCGGTGATCTGCTGCGGCATCATGATGACGAAGGCAGAGATGGCGACGACCACGCAAGCGAGCGGGTTATCGAAACGCTTGTTCTTGGCGAGGCTGTAGCCAATCAATCCGGCCAAGATAATGGCAGAGACGTTGAGGGTGCCCAGCGTAATTGCCGAGCCCCACGTCTGAAGGTTGGCAAGGCCCGCCGCATCGAGCGGGAACAGAGGGAACACGACGTTGTTAATAAGAACCGCGATACCCGCAAGGATATAGAGCGGCGTGATGGTCGCGAAGGCGTCACGCAGGGAACGCAGGTGAACCTGGTTTCCCACCTTCGCAGAGACCTCGGCAAACTTGTCGAGGAAGCTCTTTCCGTTGTCACTGGCCATGATTGCTCCTAACTTTCAAATCCGGCCTTTTCCTATGCGCACGGTGGTCTGTCGCCCTCTGCCACCAGATGTGCCATGTGTTGCGCGCGGCGGCGCGCGGTCTGGGCGTTCGCCCGGTCGCTAATCAACCACGTGGGTCGTGGCGACCTGTTTGAGCCAGGCCGCCGACTTCTTAAGGCGGCGCTTGTAGCCGTCCATGAGATCGACCTCGACAAAGCCGTAACGATTCTTAAAGGCATTGGCCCAAGACCAGTTATCGATGACGGCCCAGTAGTGATAGCCCCGGCACTTGGCGCCCTCGTCGATGGCCTTGGCCACCCACTCCAGGTGCTGACGTACAAAGTCGACGCGGTAGTCATCCTGGATGGTTCCTTCGGCGTCACGGTTCTTGTATTCGTCCATGATGCCGATGCCGTTCTCGGAAACGAACCACTCAAGATCGGGGTAGTTCTTAGCGCAGTCCATGCCAAAGTCGTAGAGGCCCTGCGGGTAGATCTCCCAGCCGCGGCTCTCGTTCATAACGGCGTCGGGCCATACGTACTCGTCGGCAAAGTGCGGCAGGCCGTACTGGTCGACCTTGCTCGCCGGCGCCTGAACACGCGTGGGGTGGTAGTAGTTGCAGCCGAGCCAGTCGACAACACCCTGCTTGAGGATCTCTTGGTCGCCGGCGCGGAACGGGAGCTTAACGCCGCCCTCGGCCAGGCTGTCGAGCACGTCGGCAGGAAGCTCGCCCTTGGTGATGAGGTCGAGCCACCAGCGGTTGTTGATGCCGCTGGTCATGCGCACGGCCTCGAGGTCCGCCTCGCTGGGGTTCTCCTTGGTGTAGACCGGGGTAAAGCAGTTGATCATGCCGATCTTGGCATCGGCGCGAATAGCGCCCTCGTCATAGGCGCGACGATAGTTGGCCACGGCCAGCGCGTGCGCCAGCGAGATGTGATACTGCACGGTGCGGGCGCGGTTGAAGTCGTGGAGCTGCGGGAACCACACGCCCTCCTGATAGCGCTGCTCGGGCTCGACGATGGGCTCGTTAAAGGTGAACCAGTACTTAATCTCCTGGCCAAACTCGTGGAAGGCGACGTCGGCGTAATGTGCGTAAGCCTCGACAACCTCACGGCTCTCCCAGCCGCCACGGTTAAAGAGGTAGGTGGGCATGTCAAAGTGGTACAAGTTGACAAACGGCTCCAAGCCGGCTTCGCGAGAGGCGCGGAACAACTCGTGATACCACGCGGCACCTTCCTCGTTGAGGTTGCCGTCGGCATCGAGCAGACGGCTCCACTGGATGGAAGTGCGATAGGTATTCAGACCCAAGTCCTTCAAAATGCGAAGGTCTTCCTGGTACTTGGCCATAAAGTCATTGCCGGCGTAAGAGCCAACGCGGTTGTAGAACGAACCCAGATCCTGGATGGACCAGGTGTCCCACAGGTTCTCGAGCTTGCCGCCCTGGTTCCACTGACCCTCAGTCTGCGGGCCGGACATAGCAGCGCCAAAGAAGAAGTCGTTGGGCAGCTGATACTGTGCCATCAAAGTCCTCGCTTTCGTGTTCTAGAGCTTCCGGTTGGAGACGGGTTTGCTTTGGCAGGTTATCCGGCGCGGGCGCGCACCGGCCATACCGATATCCAACCCGCCAAAACAAAACCGTCCCCAAACGGTCGATCCTGTTGTGCGGAAGGATTCCGTTCGTTGCTTAAACTATAGCGCTCTAATTTTAAAAGTAAAGCGTCTTTTTCTTTTTTCTTTCTCGAACTTCTTAGATAAAAGTAATATGGATGCCCTGTTGAGGGTTATACTTACTTTTTGTATTCATATATGTCGGAAAGGAGGTTCCATGATTCCCAAATACGAGGCGATAGCTGCAGATATTCGTCGAAGTATCGAGGATGGCGCTCTTAAACCGGGCGACAAGCTTCCCACCGTCGTTGAGTTCTGTGAGCTCTATAGCGTTTCCAAAATCACCGTCAAACGAGCTATCGAGCAAATCACCGAGGAAGGTCTTATTACCAGCCGGCGCGGATCGGGTACCTACGTTAAGGACACGGCGGGACTTCCCGGCCAGGCGTTTTTCCAGGGCAAAAACGACCGTGCCCAGGGCTTTTCGTATGAGCACCGCGGGGAAAAGGTGACCTCGGTGGTCTACGATTTCTCGATTGTTAATCCACCAGCGGACATCGCAGCCCAGCTGGGAATTGCCGAGGATGACTTTGCCTATCACGTCGTGCGCGTGCGTCAGGCCGATGGGAAGCCCATCGTTATCGAGTACACCTACATGCCCCTCGAGCTGATTCCAGGCCTTAAAAAGAAGGACCTGTACGGATCGGTCTACCATTTCATCCGCGAGCAATGCGGGCTGAAAATTTCGAGCTTCCACCGTACCATTCGCGCCGTGGCAGCAACCGAGGAAGAAGCCAATCGCCTGGACACCAAACCTGGCTCTCCCCTGCTCGAGCTCACCCAGATTGGCTTTTTGGACAGCGGCGCCGCCTTTGAGTATTCGGTCTCGCGCAACGTTGGCGACCGCTTTGAGTTGCACAACGTAACGTTGGCATAGGTTTTTGTAGTCATCCGGGCGCTCGCTTTGAGCTGTTTTGTACAGCGCCCGCACAACACAATGGGGGTATAAACATGTCCGATTTGATTAAGCTGACGCCGATCTTTCACGAGAAGATCTGGGGCGGACGCCAGCTCGAAACCGTATTTGGTTACGACATTCCCGATGGTCCCATCGGTGAGTGCTGGGCCATCTCGGCCCACCCCAACGGCGACTGCCAGATCGCTGAGGGCCCGTACGCCGGTCACACGCTGTCATGGCTGTGGGCCGAGCACCGCGAGCTCTTTGGCAACTGTGAAGGCCAGGAGTTCCCGCTGCTCATCAAGATTCTGGACGCCAAGGACGACCTTTCGATCCAGATTCACCCCAACGACGAGTACGCCGCCAAGCACGAGAACGGCAGCTTGGGCAAAACCGAGTGCTGGTATGTGCTGGACTGCGAGCCCGGTGCCACGATCATTGTCGGCCAGCGCGCCAAGGACCGCGTCGAGGCCGCACAGATGATCGAGGAAGGCCGTTGGGACGACATGCTCAACGTGCTGCCGATCCACAAGGGCGACTTTTTCCAGATTGATTCCGGTACCGTGCATGCCATCAAGACCGGCACGCTCATTTTGGAGACGCAGCAGTCGAGCGACGTGACGTATCGTCTGTACGACTACGACCGCCCCGGCACCGACGGCAAGCTGCGCCCACTGCACATTGAGCAGAGCCTCGATTGCATCGACTTTGATGCTCAGGCTCCGACCGACGGCACGGTAACCGCACCCGAGGTCGATGGCGTGACCGAGCTCGAGTCTAACTCCTGCTACACCGTCGATCGCGTGCGTGTCGACGGCAGCAAGACCCTCGACCAGCGCTGGCCCTTCATGTGTCTGTCGGTCATCGACGGCGAAGGCACCGTCTGCGGCGACCCCGTCCACAAGGGAAGCCACCTGCTGGCCCCGAGCACCGTCAGCTCCATCGACCTCGAAGGCAAGATGGAACTGATCGTCTCGCACCTCTAGGTCGCACCAACAACCCAAACGCAACAAGGGGCTCCCCCGTTCACCAACGGGGGAGCCCCTTGTCCATATATATCAGCCCACCCGGCTCTCCAGACCAAAAAGCGAACGAGCAGAGCGACGATTGCGCAGCAACGTTAACTAAGGACCTGGGCGGGCGTATGGGGCAACATCGATCGCGAGTTCCGCACGCAAAGGAGGCCACTTAATGTGGCCTCCGTCTTGCGCAGGACTGCCCGAGCAGGCGATGTTGCCCCATACGCCCGCCTAGCTGGATGTACGGGTTTTCCAGGTGCGGCAGATCGGCCTGAAAGAGGAGGGCATAGACCTTGAGGTCATGCCCGACGATTGAAGGCCGAGGTGCCGTGCCTGGGAAAGCCGCCTAGGTCAGTTTCACTATAGGTGCGAAGCCCTTCATAAGCTTTTTGGTCTGGCCGGTCTTTTCGAATTGGACCTCGATCATGTCTCCAGCGACCGAGATCACGGTACCCGTGCCAAAGGTCTTGTGGCTCACGGTATCGCCCGCGGCAAAGTCCTGCGATGCGCTGGCGCGATCGACCTTGCGCTCCACCGTCGGGGACACCTTGGACGAGGGCTTTTTGGCTCGCGGCGCGCCCGAGCCAAAGGTCGAGGCAACACGGCCGGCATCGGGCGAAACCCCACGATGGCGCTCGGTCCCGTAGCTGCTGCCGCCAAAGAAATCGTCAAAGCTCGATCCGCCGCGCGAACCGGAACCGCCGGTCGAGCGCGTATGCGAGCCAAACACCTTGCCGCCATACATGTCCGAGCCCATGCCCGAGCCAAAGGTGCCGTGACGGTCGCCGCGCTTCTCCCAGCCCGTGCCCTCAAAACCGGCAGAACCGATACCGCTAAACTCGATATCTTCAAACGGAATCTCGTTGAGAAAGCGTGAGCGCGGGTTGGCAGAAGTCGAGCCGTAGGTGCGACGCGTGGCCGCATAGGTCAGGAACAAGCGCTTACGGGCACGCGTGATGGCAACGTAGGCCAGGCGACGCTCCTCCTCGAGCTTGCCCGGGTCATCGCTGCCGCCAAAGTCGTGCACGTGCGGGAAGATGCCCTCCTCCATGCCGGCCACGAACACCGCGGGGAACTCCAGGCCCTTGGCGGAGTGGATGGTCATCATGGTGATGGCATGCGTCTCGCCGGCCAGGGAATCCAAGTCGGAGCGCAGGGCCAGCCACTCCATGAGTGCCGGCAGCGCCTTGCAGGTGAGCGGACCGTAGGTGCGCTCGATCTCGTCGGCATGCACGGCGCCCGCCGGCAACTCCGTCGGCGCGGCATACGCGTTGCCCGCGATGGCGGCGGCCAGGGCATCCTGCGGAGAAAGCGCCGGGGCCGCCAGGCTATCGAGCGGATTGGAACCCGCGGCATCACGCGCGCCGACGAGCGCCTCAAACGAGGATGCCGGGGCAGACGGCCCCGGTTCAGGCGCAGGCGCGCTCACCACGACGGGCTCGGACTCGGCGCCGACCGGTACATCGGCAACGCCAGCCGCGCGCAGCTCTTCCAAGCTCTCGAGCGTACCCTCGATATCCTCGTGCGTCTCTTCAAATTCGGCAGCAACGCCCAAGAATTCCTGAATGTTCTCGGCGCGGCTCTCGGACTCCATGGTGCCCTCGGCGCGGAAGGCCTGCAGAAGGCCCGTCTTGTCGACGATCATCTCGACAACGTCCTTGAGCTCGCCGTCCATGCGGCGACCTTCGCGCACCAGCGACACAAAGCCCGACAGGCCATTGCGGACCTTGGCGCTAAACATGCCGGTCTCGGCGCACGCGATCTCACAGGCCTGGAAGAACGAGCAACGGTTGTCGCGCGCCAGCTGCTCAATCTTTTGGATCGAGGTGGAGCCGATACCGCGGCGCGGCGTATTGATGACGCGCTTGACGCTCATCTCGTCGGCCGGGTTCACGATCATCTTGAGATATGCCATAACGTCGCGGATCTCGGCACGGTCGAAGAATCGCGTGCCGCCCACGATCTTGTAGGGCACGCCCGCGCGCAGGAACATATCTTCGAGAATGCGCGACTGGGCGTTGGTGCGGTAGAACACGGCGATGTCGTCGTAACTCGTGCCCTTGGCGTGCAGCTTCTCGATCTCGCCAGCAATCCAGCGGCCCTCGTCGCGCTCATCGCTCGCCTGGAAGGCCTGGATCTTCTCGCCATCGCCCTCGGCCGTAAACAGGCGCTTGTCCTTGCGCTGCGAGTTGTGACGCACCACGGCGTTGGCGGCGCTCAGGATATGGCCCGTAGAGCGATAGTTCTGCTCCAGCTTGACGGTCTTGCAGTCTTTAAAGTCCTTCTCAAAGTCCAGGATATTGGTGATGTCGGCGCCACGCCAGCTATAAATGGACTGGTCGTCGTCGCCCACGACCATGAGGTTTTGGTACTTGGCGGCCAGCAGGTTGGCGATCTCGTACTGGACGTGGTTGGTGTCCTGATACTCGTCGACGCTAATGTAGCGGAAGCGCTCTTGGTACTTGTCGAGCACCTCGGGGCGGGTGCGCAGCAGCTCGAGCGTGCGCACGAGCAGGTCGTCGAAGTCCATCGCGTTGGCGGCACGCAGGCGGCGTTCCAGCTCTAGGTAGACCTGCGCGGCCTTTTTGTCGTTGGGGCTGTCGGCGGATTTGAGCATGTCCTCGGGGCCGATCATGGCGTTTTTGGCCGAGCTGATCTTGCTGCGGATCATGTTGATGGGGAACTGCTTTTGCTCAATGCCGAGCGCCTGCATAATGTCGCGCACCATGCGCTTTGAGTCATCGTCATCGTAGATGGTGAACTGCCCGGTGTATCCCAGCAGGTCGGCGTCCTCGCGCAGCATACGCACGCACATGGCGTGGAAGGTGCATACCCACATGCCACGGGTGCCACTGGGAATAAGTGCCGCCAGACGCTCGCGCATCTCGGCCGCGGCCTTGTTGGTAAACGTGATGGCTAGGACCTGCCAGGGCTTAACGCCCAGGTCGCCAAGCATATGCGCGATGCGGAAGGTCAGAACGCGGGTCTTGCCCGAGCCAGCACCGGCAAGGACCAGCAGTGGGCCCTCAGTGGTCAGGACCGCCTCGCGCTGGGCGGGGTTCAGGCTATCGATATCGACGAGCGGCTTTGCGGGCTTGGGTGCCGGCGCGGGAGCGTCGTAGATGTCGAGCGGAACGAGCTCGGGTTCCGGCGCGGCGGGGACGGTGTACGCATCGAGCGGCACGGGTTCCGGCGCGGGTGGCACGGGTGCGGCAGTGTTCTTTTCCCAGGGCAGGGGCTGGGTCATGGGCGACTCCTCATCTGACGGACGGCGCGCCTGCGGGCAGCGCCATAGTTTGAGCCGTACCAGTATACCGAGCCGCGCGGACACCGACGCAAATCACACCGCGACTCCGTGCGCCGCCGTCAGGCCCACCCCAGCGAATTTGGTGCAATGGGGTCAGGTTAGTCTGCACCAATCTATTGACAATCACGAAACCGCCGATGTCATGGCAGCAGCCAGCGAGCGGCGGCCAGAGCGAACAAATTGACATGAAAAGAGGGTGGCATAGACCTTTTGGTCATGCCGCCCTCTTTGAATGACAAGTTGTCGCTCTGGCCGCCACGCAGCGTCAACCAAGTTACAGGCCGAGCATCGGCTCCAGGACAAAGAAGTACGCGAGCACCACGATGCCCAGGATGATGCGGTAAACACCGAAGCACTTAAAGTCGTGACGGCGGACGAAACCCATGAGCCACTTGATGGCGATGAGCGAAACCACAAAGGCCACAACACAGCCCACGCCCAAGATTGCGACCTCGTTGGCGCCGAACGTACCGCCCTTGATGAAGTACTTGACCAGTTTGAGCGCACTCGCGCCAAACATGACAGGGATGGCCAGGAAGAACGTAAACTTGGACGCCACCGAACGCGTGCAGCCCAAAAGCAGGCCACCGATGATGGTAGAACCGGAACGAGACGTACCAGGCACCAGCGAAAGCACCTGGAAGCAGCCGATACCCAGCGCAGTCTTCCAACTCAGGTCCTCGAGCGTGGCGATGGAGCCAAAGTCCAAATTCTCGTCATCGTCCTCATCCTCAGCGGTAGCCGCGGCGGGCGCCGCAAAGTGCGCACCGGCGGGACGTCCGCCCGCCACCACAGCACGCGAACCAAACGAACCGGCAACGGCCATTTCCTCGCGCTTGTTCGCGCGCCAGTTCTCAATCACGATAAACAGCACGCCGTACACAATGAGCGCCAGCGCCACGACGGGAGCATTGTAGAAATGCTCCTCCATCCAGTCGTTGAGCGGCAGACCGATCGCCGCGGCGGGAATGCAGCCGAGCACAATCTTGCCCCACAGCACCCAGGTGTCGCGACGGCCCTCCTTGCCCTTGCTGGGCGAGAACGGGTTGAGCTCATGGAAGAACAGGACGCAGACAGCCAGAATGGCGCCGAGCTGAATCACGACCAGGAACATATTCCAGAACGTCTCGCTCACGTTCATCTTGACGAACTCGTCCACCAAGATCATGTGACCGGTCGACGAAACAGGCAGCCATTCGGTGATGCCCTCGACCAGGCCCATGAAGGCAGATTTTAGAAGCTCGATGATATCCAAAGGGACCCCCTCGTTAGACACCCGCCGATATTGTTCTGCGGACGGTGCGGGCGATGTCCCATTATCAACCGTTGGCGGCGCACCTGCGCCTACCCTTACCAAAAAACTCGCCCGTTCACAGAATTGCGAGCGGTCAAACCGAAATCCTTGGGTATAACTGCAACAAGATAAAGTGTCCGGCGGCCAACGCGCCCGCGCCCGCCCGACGCACGAGCCCCACGCCCGTGCGATAGACCAAGGAGGAAACCATGAACGAGGGCTATACCAAGGTATTTGTTTCACTCGACGGTACTGAGCAGCAGGATTTTGTGCTCGCACGCGCCATCAAGGTCGCCGCGAACAACGGCGCTAAGCTGATCATCGGCCACGTCATCGACTCCACTGCGCTCGAGAGCGCCGGTTCCTATCCGGTCGACCTGGTCAACGGCTTGGAGGAGGCCTTTAACAACTCCATCGCCAAGCAACTCGAGGAGGCCAAGGCCAATCCCGACATTCCCGAGGTCGAGGTCATGATTCGTACCGGCCGCATTCGTGAGACGCTCAAGGATGAGATGCTCGACGTGGTCAAGCCCGATCTGGTGCTCTGCGGCGCCCGCGGCCTGTCCTCAATTAAGTACGCGCTACTGGGCTCGATTTCAACGTTCCTGCTGCGCAATACGGACTGCGACATTTTGGTCGTGAAGTAGGTTCCTTCCCGCCGGCGCAAGGCCTGCGGGGTTATCACGCCGACGTCCTCGCCGCTTCGCGGCTGCGGGATGTCGGCTTAGATAACCCCTCCCGGCCTTGCGCCTTCGTCACCGTACTTCAGCGAGTTGGCTGAATAGAGGAATGGTGTGCCGCCCCGTTTGGGGCGGCACGTTTTGTTTGGGGCGGCACGTTTTTGTTATAAGGCGATCCTGCTTAGACGAGCTTGCACTTCTGGAATGATCTTCTCGAACATTACCTCCGCCTCGGGAAAACCCTCTTCTTTGAGACCGCGCGCCGCGTCTCTTAGCGCGTCTGGAACCTCATTGCAGGTATCAGCAATCATTCCGGCGACAATTCCCCCGGGCAAACCCGCCTCAATCATTTGGCTCATCACCGACCCACGCGTTACGTCGTCAATCTTGCGGCTCCCACCAAACGAGACGCCCATCTCACGAACGAGACTGGGGTAAACCGTTGTGCACAGCACGTCATAGAGCGGCGCCAACCTCACCTGCTTCCAACTTTCGTCCCATACGAGCGACCAGTTCTTTAGATGGTTATCGCAGTTACCTACGGCATAGTCGAACAGCTGGTTATAGCCGACAAGGAACCTGTCCTCCATTTGATTCGTCGACGCCCTTCGCACCGCATCGACGATAAGCCCCAGGTAATTGACACCCGTCGGCTCATATTTAAGCTCACGCGAGATACCCTTGGCCTGACAAACATCTTCCTGGTGCAAACGGTACGGAATTGGCAATCCGTCAACCGAGCGTCCAGCATCAGGCGTTACTCGGTCAAATCGCTTCACGGCGATAATTGGCTCGGCATCCTCAACTCGGACAAGAAAACACTCTTCGGCCGATAGGTCCATCAGAGAGGCAGCTCTCACGCACATCGCTTCGCACACCGTCTCACCCGGGAACGTTTTCGATCCCGCCTTGAGAATGTGCGTGGATGGGGCCGCTCCATGAGGCAGGTACCATCCGCCACATGGGTCATCGCCCGTATGGTAGAGACCGACCTTCGCCTGAGCACCTGCAAGGGAGATTCGACTCTCTAGCGCTAAATCAAAAGCAACCTCCGCCGGCGCGTATGCCAGCCCGCTTAGCCGTTTCTCACCTATCTCTTCATAGCCCATTTCGAGACTGTCGGCCGAAGGCTCTCGCGTCAAAACCAGAGCGCCGACAGGTTCATCGCGGACTAAATCGAGCACCTTGAAGTAATCTCCGCGTTCCGCTCGCGCCCTTTTCTCAAGGTCCCTGTTGAGCTGCCCCTCCGGAATGATGCCAGAGAAAAAGGAGCCCGTTGCGTCCGGACTAAATGTCTCGGCCGACAACGGCAGCGAGATCGAAATCGGCGCCGCATCACCGCTCTCGAGATATTTGGGGCTATAGGTGAATGCCGGAAACCCCGCATGTTCCTCCAATATGCCAACCAGCTGGTAAGACCCATTAAACTCACGGTGAACGAACAGCGTGCCATCCATTACTTCCCCCTCACCTTCAGAATAAAATCAATATCCACGATGGAGGCGTAATCGAAAATGACACCAATTTCGACCGTTGTCCGCCCCCGTTCGATATCACCAATCACACGAAGGCTGCGACCCGTCATAGTCGCGACGTCACGTTGAGTCAAACCGAGCTCACGCCTTCTGAGCCTAAGGGCCTTCCCTATCTCGGCGGGATCGAAAACCGTGCGCTCCGAGAAAGCGACTTCCGACGGTTTGAGCCTGATGCGCCCATCCAGCTTTTTAATCGTTGTCACCGTTCTCATGACGCCTCCAGCTATATTCCTGTCCGTGAACATAGTATAAAACTGTAGCACTATGTTCATGTACGGGAATATAGTGTTGACTACATTAGCAATGTTCCCGTTCAGGAATATAGCTGCCGAAAAGCCTGATTTCTTCTTAAATGGGAAGATCCTGAACGGCTACGCCATACGACCCGACTACTCAAAGTATTGGAACTTGTTGGTCGAGAAGGCAAATGTTACGACAAAGCCTTCGCCGGAGTCGGATGCCGCGGTGACGTCGATGCCCATCTTGGAGCACAGGCGCGCCACCAGGTAGAGGCCGATGCCCGTTGCGCGCTTGGTGATGCGGCCGTTGTCGCCGGTAAAACCCTTCTCGAACACGCGCGGCAGGTCGGCCGCGCTCACGCCACAGCCGTTGTCGGCAACGGTAAGCTCGATGCGCTCGCTTGCCAGGCCCTCGTCCAGCAACGCGCCCGAAAACGTGATCTTCGCACCATCCTCACGTGCGTATTTAATGCTGTTCTGAATGAGCTGGCCCAGAATAAACTCGAACCACTTCTCGTCGGTAAAGACCTCAAAGTCGAGGTTCTCGCACACCGGGACCACGTGCGCCGCGATGAGC
This sequence comes from Collinsella aerofaciens, assembly GCA_048478035.1. Taxonomy (GTDB): domain Bacteria; phylum Actinomycetota; class Coriobacteriia; order Coriobacteriales; family Coriobacteriaceae; genus Collinsella; species Collinsella aerofaciens_CN. The sequence continues at coordinate 104,335 of DBGBCW010000018.1, forward strand.
TCGCGCGCGTTGGCTTTAATCGCGCCCGTCACCAAGGTCTTGAGATCCCAGCGGCGAATCAGGTAGTCGCGCTCCACAACCTCCGAGCGCGCATAGTACAGCGCCTGGTCGATATAGCGCTCCACGCGGGCAAGCTCGCGACCGAGGTCATCTACGCGCGACAGATCGTCTTCGCTGCCGTCCAGGTTTTCCAAAATCAGATGGGCCGCCGCCAGGGGCAGTTTGGCCTCGTGGACCCAGCTCTCGATATAGTCGCGATAGTCATCGGTCTGGCGCCGGCCTTCGGCAACCTCGTCGCATGCCGCCTTGCCCACCCGGCGCAAGACCTCGTACTCGAGCTCGCCCTCGGCATAGGTCGGGCATTGCACCATCTCCTGCACCCATGCGGGACTCTCGAGCTCCTCTGCCGCACGCTCCAGCTGGCGCAGAAAACAGCGACGGCGCGCGTATTCGATCACGATGCCGAGCATGCCAAAGATAAAGGACACGCCGACCGCCACGACCACAATAGAAACGGGTGCACCGGCGACCGTCAGCACAAAGCAGCTCAGCAGCACGCCGCACGTCCACACGGCGACGGGAAGCAGCGCATCTTTAAAGAATTTGCCAAACGACATAGCCGGCCCCTAGACCGAATAGCCTTGGCCGCGATGCGTGGTCAAATACCCCTTGATGCCGATTTTTTCGAGCGTGGTACGCAGGCGGTTGATGTTGACGGTGAGCGTATTGTCGTCCACGAAGGCGTCGGAGTCCCACAGGTCCTGCATGATGGCCGAGCGCGAAACAATCTTGCCCGCGCGGCTCAGAAGCAGTGAGAGGATACGCAGTTCGTTTTTGGTGAGCTCGGTGCTAGTGCCGGTTTGCGTGTTGGTGACCATTGAGCGGGCGAGGTCGAGCTCCAGCCCCTTGTGGACAAGTGCGCTGCGCTCACCTGCCGCCGCGGTGCGACGCAGCAGTGCGTTGATGCGCGCCACGAGCACATGGGCGCTGTAGGGCTTGGGAACAAAGTCGTCCGCGCCGAGCGTCATGGCCATGACCTCGTGAATCTCGGTCGTGCGCGACGTGAGGACGATGATGGGAACCTCGGATTCGCGACGGACCTCATGGCAGATATGCTGGCCGTCCTTGACGGGAAGCGTGAGGTCGAGCAGCACCAGGTCGGGCGCGGCGGCGAGAATATCGCGCGAGACATGCTCAAACGATTCGCAGGCCTCGACCTCAAAACCGGCACGCGCCAAAATGTCGGCGAGCTCGCGACGGATGGGCTCGTCGTCCTCAACGATATAGATCAGCGCCATGGATTCCGCTCCCCTCTTGGTTGTCTTGCCACCATTATGGCCGCGAAACTGCAGGTGTGCACCGCGCGCGGTACCAAGGTGACAGAACTGTTCGCGAGCGGGGGCGTTTTGTCCGCCTCGCACTCGCAGCGGTGGCGGGGACCAACATGATTCTTAATCCCCGTCCCAGAAAAATCATTTAGCGGCGGGCACAGAGCTTTTCGTAGCCTTCGGCGAAGAAGGCGACCGTGGCGGCGTCGGCGTCGGCGGCGTCCGTCTCGGTTGCGGGGACCACGCCGTGCTCGTCGCTCACTAGGAACAGCGCGCCCTTAAGCTGCGCGGGAATATCTACGCGCGTGACCGGGATGCCCTTGGTCTGGGCCAGCTGCTCGATGAGCGTCGCCGTGCCGCACAGGCACTCGTCCGCCGGCGCCACAAAGGCCAGCTCACCGTCGTTGACGGCAGCGAGCAGCTCGGGCGCCACGCCGGTCTCGTCGGCTTCGGAGCGAGCCTCGGCAGAACGGGCACGCAGCGCCTTGGCCGACGTGTCGGACAGCGGCTCGTACTCCCCCACCGTCATGGCGGCGTTGCCGTTAACGTCGATCACCAGCATGAGCACACCGTCGTGGGCGGTGTAATCGCCCTCGGCAAGTGACCACTCAACGTGCTGCTTGGCCCAACTGAGCATGTTATGGGTAAGCGGCTCGCCCTGCACCAGACGCTCGGACAGTGCGCGGATGTGACGGTTGAGCATGGGCACCTTTTTGTTGGACATACGCCAACGGCAGATGAGCGCGGGCTTGTCGAGCGTGAACTTCTCGACCGCCTCCTGATTGGCGCAAAAGTCCTCGTACGCACGCTGATCCTCGGCATTGCCAAACAGCTCGGCATCATCAATCTGGGGCATGGTTGTACCTTTCGTGTTAGTCATTCCGTCCTCTTATACCAAAAAGACGGCCCTCCAAACGGAGCAGCCGTCTTTTGCGGAGATTATTTTAGAAGCGAGGCCAGTCCAAGGGACGAGATAACATCCCGTCCTCCCCAGTCAACCTAACAGGTCGGCGAGGGTTGCCCAGGTGCCGCAGATTGCCGTGAAAGAGGAGCGACGCGCACTTGGGTACGCGAGCAACGAATGAACGGCAAGGTGCGGTGGCTGGGCAAGCCGCAGCGCCACCTCCCTACTTAGTGGCGGAAGTGGCGAGCGCCCGTAAACACCATCGCAATACCATGCTCGTTGCAGGCCTGGATGCTCTCGTCGTCGCGCTTGGAGCCGCCGGGCTGAATGATGCAGGTCACGCCGTGCGCGGCAAGCACGTCGACGTTGTCGCGGAACGGGAAGAACGCGTCGCTTGCGCAGGCAAAGCCGCCCTTCTCCACGCCCTCGCGCTCGCAGAAGTCCTCGGCACGCTCGCAGGCCAGCAGCGCAGAATCCACGCGGTTGGGCTGACCGGGGCCCATGCCAATGCCGGCCTTGCCCTTGGAAACCAGGATGGCGTTGGACTTAACGCCCTTGCAGACCTTCCAGGCAAACTCGAGCTCGGCCATCTCGGCGTCGGTGGGCTTGCGGTCAGTGGGGAACGTAAAGGTCGCGGGGTCCTCGGTCACGTGGTCGACTTCCTGCACCAGCATGCCGCCGTCGACGGAGCGCAGCTCCACCTGGGCGCCGTGATCCACGCCGCCAGTAGCCAGCACGCGCAGGTTGGGGCGCTTAGCCATGCGCTCGAGTGCCTCGGCGGTGTAGCTCGGGGCGATGATGACCTCGACGAACTGCTTGTTCTGATCGGCGAAGTGCTCAACCAGATCAAAGGGAACCTCGCGGTTGCAGGCGATGATGCCGCCAAAGGCGCTCTTGGGATCGCAGGCGAAGGCGCGGTCGTAGGCGGCCGTGATGTCCTCGGCAACGGCAGAACCGCAGGGATTCTGGTGCTTGAGGATCACGCAGGCCGGCTCGTCGAACTCGCGGACCAGGTTCCAGGCGGCGTCGGCATCCAGATAGTTGTTGTAGCTGAGCGGCTTGCCCTGGATCTGCTCGGAGCCCACGAGCGGGAACTGCGAGCTCGCGGTGTTCTCGCAGCCCTCGGCAAAGCGGTAGACCGTAGCCTTCTGCTGAGGATTCTCGCCATAGCGCAGGTCGTCGACCTTCTCCAGCGAGATCTCGAGCTTGGCAGAGGTGTCCGCCACGTCGCTTGCCTGGGCGGCAAGCCAACGGGAGATGGCCGTGTCGTAGGCGGCGGTGGTCTGGTAGACCTTCACCTGCAGGCGACGACGGGTGGAAAGCGTGGTGCAGCCGCCGGTCTCGCGCATCTCGGCCAGGACGGCGTCGTAGTCGGCCGGGTCGGAAATGACGGTAACGCTCGCGGCGTTCTTGGCGGCAGAGCGCAGCATGGAGGGGCCACCGATGTCGATGTGCTCAATGGCATCCGCGAAGGTGACTTCGGGGTTGGCGACGGTCTTCTCGAACTCGTACAGGTTGACGACGACCAGGTCGATCAGCTTAATGCCGTGCTGAGCGGCCTCCTGCATGTGCTGCTCGGAATCGCGACGGGCAAGCAGCGCGCCGTGGACCTTGGGGTGCAGCGTCTTGACGCGGCCGTCCATCATCTCGGGATAGCCCGTGAACTCCTCGATGGGGGTTACGGGAACGCCCGCGTCCTCGATGGCACGAGCCGTGCCGCCCGTAGAGATGATCTCGACGCCAAAGTCGTCAACCAGCGTCCGTGCGAAATCGACGACGCCCGTCTTATCGGTAACCGAGATCAACGCGCGTGCGATCTTCACATCAGATCCCATGCAGTCCTCCTGTCTGGTACGCCGCCGTGCTCTGTGAGTCGGTGATACGTCGATCTGCAGCGCTCGCGCAGCGGCATTGAAAATACTGATTTAATGTAGCGCATCGAGCGCGACGATGCACCCCGCAACGCGCGGCTGTGCAGAAAAAGCTTCGAGCGGGGGTTGCAGGAGCGCCACTGGGCACGGTGAGTTGATGGAACACAGGGGCACCATAATTAGATGCCAACGGCGTGGTAGAATTGTGCTCGATATGCATCCGCAATAGAAAGAGGCACCATGGTCTCGCGGGTTCTCTACCGACCGTTTGATACCGAAGATTTCGACGCCATCGCGCTGATCTTGCAGCAGCTTTGGCACAACAACTCGGATAACGATGAGTACAACCGCCTCGAAGCCGCGTGCGATCTTGCCTACTGCCTTTCTTCATCGACGTTTTCGCAGGTTGCCGTAATCGACGGTCAGGCGCGCGGCATTGCACTTGCACGCGCAGGACAGAGCTCCGGCGCTAGCGTCAACGAACATTGGATGGATACTGAGCGTGCACTGCTGTCGCAGATGCGCGAGCTAGAACCCGAGTCGTGCGCCGAGTATCTCTCGTTTGTGCGCACCACCATTCGAACCAACAACCGCCTGCTCGAGAGCAGCCCGTTGCCACACGACAACGAGGTCACGCTACTTGCCGTGGATCGCGATGTCCATGGCCTGGGCGTTGGCACGGTTCTGCTCGACGCCGCGGTCTCGCACCTGTCCTCGCTTGGAGCGACGAGGGCGCACCTGTACACCGACTCCAACTGCTCGTGGAAGTTCTACGAGCTGCACGGCTTTAAGCGCACGGCCACGCACCGCGCCAACCGCGAAGAGCGCCGCCACGCCATGCCGCGCGAAAGCTTCCTCTACGAACTGGACCTAACCGTCTAGGCCCAGCAGCCATACCTAGTCGTTGGGGACAGTCTTAAATGACTAGTCGCTGGGGACAGTCTTCGTAGGTAGCGCATAAAAAGGGGATGGGCTTTCCCCGATGGCTGCCGAGAAAAGCCCATCCCGTAATTTAGGACCGTTAGAACGTTCCGCCGCCGCCTCCGCCGACGCCGCCTCCTCCGCCGCCCGAGAAGCCACCGCCTCCGCCGCCGCCCGAGCTATCGGAACTCGAAGCCAGCTCACGGATGCTCTCGTGATACACATCGTTAAACGAATCGAGCGGCGAATCGATGCCGTAATGATGGTAGTACCACCAGTAGCAGGGGTAATTGTCGTAGAAACCGTCGGCCTCGCGCACCTCGGGAGGCACCGCCTCGGCAAGCTGACGCAGGACTTCCTTCGAAACGCCCAGCGCCACACCCATCACCAGCAGCTTGTTCCACAGCACCAAATCGCCCGGGACGGCTTCCTTGAGGCGCGTGAAGTCCTCGAGCCAATGCTTGAGCGCCTTGCAGCGGGCCGCTACCTCGGCACCTTCCGGCGTAAAGCGGCGGAACGTAAGGCCCACGCCAATACCCACCAGCACAATCGGCACCGAGATAACCGCGGCGATAATGTTCGCCTGTGCGCCGTCGGTAAAGAAAATGGATCCCATGGGAACAAAGGCGATCAGAATACCAAGAACCAGGCAGAACACCATTGCGACAATGCCGTCCGAGGCAACGTACTCGCTATCGGCCAACTTGCCCTTAACGGTGTTCTGATAGTCCTCGAGCTTGTCGCCAACAGATGTGGTGCGCTCGCTAGCGTACTCCTCCAACTCGCTAAACGTGCGCGAACGGACTCCGTCCTTATCGGGCTTAACGCCGGCGAAGAAGACCTTGAGCACATCGCGATCGATGCCGTCCTTCTTGGCAGCCTTCCAGGCCTCGTCGGTCACTGTGATGCGATACGTCTGCTCCTCTTTTTCGCGACGGAGCAGACCCTTCTTCTTGGTCTCGGTCGCTTCTTCCAGCTTGATCACGCGATCGTCGGTGAGCTTCATGAGCGTGGCGATATATGCCTGATCGGGCACCTCGTTCCAGCTCATGAGGGCCGAAAGCACGGCGGGATGGTCGGCCGAAGGCACATCGCGGAAATATTCGTCCTGGAAAAGCGGCTTGGGCTTGCGGCGGCGCAGCTTGAGCACAACGATTGTGCCGGTAAAGGCCACTGCCGCGACAACACTTAGCACGGCAAGTGCATTGGCAATCATGCGAGCGTGAGCGCGGCGGGCGTTAGCTTCGTCAGCCCATTCCTTCTCTTCGCTCAGGATCGTTGACGTGCGCTCTTCGCCCGAGGCGGCAAGCTGCGGCACCCAGTCGCTGGGGAAGGCGATGCGTGCCTCGGCGAATTCGCCCTGATGCACGCAGGGAATGGTATAGGTGACCATGGGCTCGTCCTCATCGAGTGACACGTCGCCCGTCAGCGGACCGTGGCCCCATGCGCGGAAGTTATCGCCCTTGACGGCCGCCGTCCCGGCAGCGGCATTTGCGAAGTACACTTCCATCTCGACATCGTCGGAATCCGCGGACCAGCCGTCACCTACAAATTTCCAGTAGAGCTCAGCGGTATCGGCCCAGTTCATGACCGCACCGGTCATGGTGTAGCTCACGTAATAGATCACGCTATCGCCGCTCTCGTGGGGGCTGAAAACCTTGATCTTTACGCCGCCGTCGGACTGCTCAACCGTATAGACGCCGCTGTCACCTTTGTTTGCATAGTCGACCCTGTTAAACGCGGCATCGTCTTCCTCGACGCTCAGCACGTCGACGCCCGCCGCGCCGCCCTGCTGGTTGGTGCCCGTATTGATATCCCAATACACGCCATTGACGTCGTCATCGAAATCAAACTGGCGTCCCTCGACAACGGTCAACGACCCATCGGCCTCGACCGTGGCGCCGATGTAGGTTTGGCTCATGGAGTAGCCGTCGGCGTGCGCGGCGGCGGGCAGCAGCAACAACGCAAGCGCGACGAGCGCGCAGACGGAAGCGAATCGCGCGAATAGGCGGCGCTGCCGACAGGTCTTGGCAACGGGGGCGTTCATAGGCACATCCTTTGTCTGTGATACCAACAGCGCCATTGTCCCACGTTTACGGGCGCACATGACGAATATCTAGGCGACCGGAGCGCCAAACGGGATGAAAGTCACGCCCGCCGCCAGCAGCTAGTCATTGGGGACGTTCTTAAATGACTAGTCGTTAGGGACACTCTTTGGCATGGCACGCGGCAACGATAGATACCATTTCACAGCTCCGTCACAGGTGTAGTGGCTTTGTGTTGCTGCGACGCGCTCTGATTGAGCCCGCGGGCAAGGGGCATAAAGCAGTTGAGCGAAAACGGTTTGCCCCTTTGCCGTTCGCTCGAGGATCATGTCCCCCTTTTCCGCGGAAACCCCGGCAGTTGCGAAGAGCTGCCGGGGTTTCTGTCGTTTGTGAGGCTGAGTCAGTGCGCGGCGATCGAGACGTTGAGCCGCAAACCCGCCGCGCGCAATGCGCAGCGCCGCCAACTTGCGAGCCACGGCAACGCCTTCCCTACCGTGTCCCGCGCTATACTCGTCCGCATGGATATCAACGCACGCAACATAGCAGCGCCCTCCGCGAACGCGCCAACGACGCTGCCCGCCTCCGCTCCTGCGCCTGTCGTGGGCCGCTTTGCCCCGTCGCCCTCGGGCCGCATGCACCTGGGCAACGTGTTCAGCTGCCTGTGCGCGTGGCTTTCGGCCCGCAGCCAAGGCGGCAGCATTGTGTTGCGCATCGAGGACCTAGACGATCGCTGTAAGCGCCCGGAACTTGCCGCCCAACTCATCGACGACCTAGCCTGGCTGGGGCTGGAGTGGGACGAAGGCCCCTACTACCAGCACGATCGCCTAGACCTGTACGAGAGCGCCTTGCGCCAGCTGCAAGACGCCGGCCTCACCTACCCCTGCTTTTGCACGCGCGCCGAGCTCCACACCGCGAGCGCACCGCACGCCAGCGACGGCACGCCCATCTACCGCGGCGCCTGCCGAGGCCTTTCTGCCGAGGAAGTTGCCCACCGCAGCATCCTGCGTGCTCCGGCCACGCGCCTGCGCGTGCCCGCCGTCGACGACCTCGCGGACGACGTGATCGAATTCGTGGACCGCACGTACGGCGCCCAATGCGAAGCACTCGCCACCGAGTGCGGCGACTTTTTGGTGCGCCGCAGCGACGGTGTGTTTGCCTACCAGCTGGCCGTGGTGGTCGATGACGCCGCCATGGGTATTACCGAGATCGTACGCGGATGCGACCTGCTTGGCTCCACACCGCGCCAAATCTACCTGCAGCATCTGCTGGGACTTCCCACGCCGCACTACGCGCACATTCCGCTGCTCATGTCGCCGGATGGCCGCCGCCTTTCCAAGCGCGATCGCGATCTGGACCTGGGCGAGCTCCGCGCCCGCTTTGGCACACCCGAGGCACTGCTGGGCTGGCTCGCTGGGCAAACGGGCATCGCACCGGACACCACACCGCGCTCTGCCGAGCAGCTGGTCGAGCACTTTAGCTGGGATGTCATCCGCGCACATCGGGAGAACATCACTGTAACGGTCCAGTAACCAAATACGCCCCGCCCCCTCGTCCCCCTTCAACGAGGACATAATTCTGTGTCTTGTTATGTACGGAATAATTCCGTACAATTATGCAAAGGAGGTTTTTGCCATGCCAACGATTGAGAAACAACGCCGTATGGATCTAAGGTTGACCGAACGTCAACGCCTTACTTACGAGCGCGCCGCGGCCTTACGTGGCCAAACTCTCACCCAATGGGCCACAGCTCACCTTGACGAGAGCTCCGCACGTGATATCGCCGAGGCGTCAACAACCTATCTTTCTCCTGATGGTTTCGATGCATTTTGCGAAATGCTCGATTCCCCCATGCCCCAAGCCGCAAAAGCGCTGCTTGACCGTGAAGCGGTTTGGGAATGAGCACATTTACCAAGCCCGTTCAACTCCCCGTTGGCCAAGGCATCGAGGCTTTCCACTGCGGAAACACTCTTGTAGACGGATGGGCTAAAAATAGATCAGCCTCGGCGCGAAGAAGAGGATCAGCAGTTATATACGCATCGTATTGCGACGGCGCAGTCGCTGGGTTTTATACGTTGTGTACGCACTCCGTGGCTCGCGAAAATGTTGATGGAGGATGGTTCGTGCGAAACTCCCCCTCCCAAGTCCCCACAGTGCTGCTTGGAATGATGGGGGTCGATGAGAAGTTCAAGGGGCTTGGTCTTGGAGCTTCGCTGCTCAAAGATGCCATCGAGAACGCCTTGAAAATTTCTGCCCTAGCAGGAGCGCGAGCATTGGTTGTCGATCCAGTAGATGATGAGGCGGCAGCATTCTATGAACATTTTGGCTTCGCCACCCTACCGGGCACCAACCGAATGGCGCTGAAACTCTAGATCGTCGGGCGACATCTCCTCCAGTTCCCTGCACGCCTTAAGTTACCCTACAAATAAAGATTACTACTGAAATGTAGGGTAACTACCCAAGACATCGTATGAAGCGCTCGCTATGCCCACCCCTACGCAACATCCCAGGGCTGGAGTTCGTCGCCCAAGCGAACGATGCAGTCGTAGAGCACGGTGTGGCGCTCGGCCGGGTTGGCATCCCGATGGAAATGCCCGTAGTACCAGCGTTTGTAATCCAAGTGGTCTTCCAGCTCATCGAAAAATGCCGTAAGCCGATCAACGGCGGGGTAATTCCAGCCGGGTGCCGGATAAAGCGTGGGCGAAAGCATGCGCGTAGAGCAGGTGTGGGTGATCACGTAGTCGACCTTCCAGCCCACGCTGTCGAGCTTTGCCCGCGCCTCCTCAAAGTTGCGCTCGTCCGGCAGCTCCTGTGGCCACCAGCTGGAATACGGTATGCGGTATTCCTTGTCCACGCTCGTGGCACCGCCCATAGTAAAGATCGTTGAGTCATCGAGCTCAAAAACCTCGCCGCGCGTCAGGCGTCGGATGGGAGAGGTATCCGATAGGCGCTGCGTCAGCCCACCGCGCCACAACTCCATGGGGCGCTCCGCCCAATGATCGAAACGCTCGTGGTTGCCGTCGACGAACAGCGCGGTATAGGGACGCGATTCCAGCCAGGCGATGTCGGCGCACTCCTCGGCAGAGAAATCCCACGGAAAGCCAAAGTCGCCCGCGACGATGAGATAGTCGTCGCTCGTCAGGCTATCCCCAAGGTCCCAATCGCGCAGCTTTTGCATGTCGAGGCCGCCGTGAATATCGCCCGTCACATAGACCGTCATCGGATCACCACTTCACTCTTATAGGCTTCGAGATCGTGCTCGACCTGCTCGTCACCCGTGGCGTTGACCCACCACGGCCATTTAACGCAACACATCGGCTCGTCTACCTGCGCAAACCACGACCTGAGCTCATCCAGACTTACCGGGGCGTAGCTGTTAGCGTCCACGCCCACGTCATAGCGCAGCAGCCCCTGTCTGAGGTTGAACTTGTTGTACGCGCCGCCGCAACTGTGGATATGCCCGTGAAGATGCCAGCCGCCGTGCGACATGCCCTGCCAGTCGACCATAGGATAGTGGCTCAGCACGATTTTTTGGCGGTCGATCTTGAGCACGCAAATGGGCGGCTCGACGATAAAAGCATCCGCTACCGCAGGCTGCGTCCAGTCCTTGTCATGGTTGCCGGGCAGCAGGTGGACGCGTTTGCAGGCAATGCTTTTGCGCAGCTCGTAGGCATCTTGGGCAGTCATCTTAAAGCTAAAGTCGCCCAAGATGTAGAGCTCATCATTCGCAGCGACCTTGCTGTTAATGTTAGCGACCATGACGTCGTTCATCTGCGCAACAGTCGGCCAAGGCCTATCGCTAAGCCGCAGCATGTTCTCGTGTCCAAAGTGAGTATCGCTGGTAAACCAGATCACGGGGACCTCCTGTTGCTGCGGGGCATCCATCCCTTAGGGCTTACCCTTCGTTCTTCCATCCAAACGGGTCAAGCACCCAAAAAACCAGATCGAGCACGCCGCCGGTCATCATGGCGCCGGCAAGGGCCATGCAAACGTGCAGAGAGCTGGCACTTCGGAGCACGTCGAATGGCCCCAGAACAGCCAGCAGCGCGACCGCTGCGCCGGCAAGGCACAGCGCGAGGCACGGCCCTGCGTCCCTGACGCACTTCTTTGCGAGATGCTTGGTGTTGTCACTCATCAATATCGAACTCCTTAGAGGGTCGTCGTTCAGATGCATGCCGCCGCGGCAGAGCAGGGCGGCAGGGAAAGTGTCACATGTCGTGCGGACATCAATGGAGAAACCGCCTGCTCGACCAACCCTTGACGCCGTTTTGCACCGGCGCCCCATCCCCGTTATCGAGGTCTAATACTTTTCCGCGAAGTGAACGGCTGTTTTTGGACCCCTGGAGCATCCGCATTTTTCAACGGCATAAACGCAGGATTCTGGCATCAAAACCGCAGGAAGCGGCACCTCTTAAGTGTCGATGCTTCGGGGGTCCGCTTTCACTCGTTCACTTCTCGGAAAAGTATTAGACCTCGCTGTCGGCCGCCCCAAAGACCTGTCCTTCCCTTCCCCACGCCACGCAAAACCGGCCTTCCCCTTGCCTGCGCGCCCCGCGTCACGCGCTTCGCCACCCAAAAACTCATCCACCATTAATCTTGGCTCAAGAATCACTTAATCTATAACCTGCACTATAGAGTTCGACCAAGGGCGGGGCGGCGCCGCGCAACGCAGGCCGCCGAACGCAACGCTCGCGCCCGGGCAGATCGCCTGGCGTCGCGCCCATCGAACGAAAGGACAGGTCATGGACGACCTCGAAAAAGTTGAAACCATCCGCACCAAGTACAACGTGAGCTACACCGATGCCAAGGCAGCGCTCGACGCCGCCGACGGCAACGTCCTTGATGCCATCATTTGGCTCGAGTCGCAGGGCAAGACCCAGACCACGTCGGCGCATGCCGCCACCGAGTCCGCGCCAGTCGATGAGCCCTCGGCCGAGATGGTCGCCGCGCAGGCCGCCTACGAAAAGTCGAGCGAAAAGACCGACTTCTCCAAGAAGATGGACAGCGTGTGGGAGTACCTCAAAAAGCTCTTCCGCCTGAGCCTGGACACCAAGTTTATCGCCACGCGCCGCGATGCAATCATCCTCAACATTCCCATCCTGATTCCCATCGTCGCGCTGTTTGCCTGGGGCGCCACGATATGGCTGATGCTGCTTGGCCTGTTCTTTGGTATGCGCTACCGCATCGATAGCGACGGCGACGTGCCCGGCAGCATCAACAACCTGATGGATCACGCCGCCGATGCCGCGGACGGCATCAAGCAAAATCTGAACGACGACAAGTAATCGCAGACGGGGGCACGTATGGCACGAATCCTGATCGTAGAGGACGAGGAGAAAATCGCCCGCTTTGTGACACTCGAGCTGGAGCACGAGGGCTACCAGGTGGAGCACGCCGCCGACGGCCGCACCGCCGTGGACCTGGCGCTGGAGCGCAACTACGATCTGATTCTGCTCGATGTATTGCTGCCGCAGCTCAACGGTATGGAGGTGCTGCGGCGCGTCCGCAAGCACAAAGATGTGCCGGTGATTATGGTCACCGCACGCGATGCCGTGATGGACAAGGTGGCAGGGCTCGATGCCGGCGCCGACGATTACCTGACCAAGCCGTTTGCCATTGAGGAGCTGTTCGCACGGATCCGTGTGGCGCTGAAGCGCTCGGAGGCCGTGCGGGCGGCTTCGGGCGTTGGCGGCGTCGGTGCCGGGACGGGCATGGCGGGCGGCGCGACCGGGAGCGCCGCTGCGATACCCCCGGTCAGCGACTCGACCCAGGCTTCTGCCTCTCCCTCCCCCGCCGCGCTCACCGTGGGTTCGGTCGCGCTCGACCCCGACCGCCGCGAAGTCACGGTCGGCGGCTCGCCCATCGCACTCACGGCCCGCGAGTTCGACGTCCTCGCCCTGCTTATGGCGCATGCCGAGACTGTGCTCACGCGCGAGCGCATCGCGCACGAAGCGCTGGGCTACGAATACGTGGGCGACACCAACAACGTCGACGTACACATCGCGCACCTGCGTGCCAAAATCGAGGACGCCGGCGGTGCCCGCATCATCCAGACCGTGCGCGGGGTGGGCTATGTCTGCCGTGCGTAACGCCGAGGCCAAGCGCGTCACCTCCATCGCCCGCGCCATCAACTGGAGCTATATGTGGCGCCGCCTGTTGAGCTATGTCTGGCTCGACCTGCTACTGGTGGTGATTGCGGCGGCGATCCTCGTCTATGGCTACAACCAAACGCTGCCCGAAGGCGCGTTTACCGCAGGCTGGATTCCCGGCGCCACCGTTCACGGCATGTCGCTGACGCCCGCGCGCGGCTGGGACCTGGCAACGCTCGCCTATACCGTCGAGCTTGCGCACACCAGCAAGACCTTCCCGCTCGCGCAGGACCTCGTCGCGCTATGGCCTCTCTACCTTGTCGTTGTGGGTTGGCAGGTCATCAGCGTGCTCAACATGCTCGGCGGCGCCCGCCGCGTGCGCCGTACCATGGCACCACTCAACGACCTGGCCTTACGCGTGGACGAGCTCGGCCGTATGCAGCTCTCCGGCGGCAAGATGGAAACGCCGGAGCAGGCCATCGAGCGCGCAAGCGTCGACTCGCCGAGCGTCACCACCGGCGACGCCGACCTGGCGAGCATCGAGGTCGCGCTCAACCGCCTGCTGCGCCAGATGCAAGAGGCCAAGCTGCAGCAGATGCGCTTTGTCAACGACGCGAGTCACGAACTGCGCACGCCCATCGCGGTGATTCAGGGCTACGTAAACATGCTCGACCGCTGGGGCAAAGACGACCCAGACGTGCTGGCAGAGTCCATCGCCTCGCTCAAGGCCGAAAGCGAGCATATGCAGGAGCTCGTGGAACAACTGCTGTTTTTGGCACGCGGAGATGCCGGCCGCACCGTGCTGCGGCGCGTGAATACCAACCTGGCTGCACTGGTCGGCGAGGTATGCGAAGAATCGCAGATGATTGATGCCGCGCACGCGTATCGACTGGCTTTTGATACTGCGTTTGCCAGTGACCCGCGCTGCGACGCATCCGTCGATGTCGCGCTCGTGAAGCAGGCTCTGCGCGTGATCGTGCAAAACGCCGCCAAGTACTCGAGTGCGGGAACGACCGTCACATTTGGCATAACACCCGATGCGGGCATGGGCACGATCGACATAAGTGTTGAGGACGAGGGTATCGGCATGAACCAGGAATCCGCAGCTCACGCGTTCGAGCGGTTCTACCGTGCCGACAACGCGCGCGATGTCGGTGCACAGGGTTCGGGCCTGGGGCTCGCTATCGCCAAGTGGATCGTCGACAGCCACGGCGGCGTCATCGGTGTGACCTCGGTCGAGGGCGTCGGCAGCCGCTTTACGATTCGCCTGCCACGGTAGGAAGCCCCCTCGTGAATCGAGGTCTAATACTTTTCCGCGAAGTGAACGTCTGTTTTTGGACCCCTGAAGCATCCACATTTTTCGTCGGCAAAATCGCAGGATTCTAGTATCGAAACCGCAGGAAACGACGCCCTTAAAGTGTCGATGCTTCGGGGGTCCGATTTGTCTCGTTCACTTCTCGGAAAAGTATTAGACTTCGGTTTTTTGACCGTTGCAAAAGTCAACCCCTCGGCATAAATAAAGGGATAAGGCCACGCGGCCCTATCCCTTTTTGCTAGCTATGGCAGCTTGCGCGCTATTCGCGGCACAGATGCACGGCGAAACCGGCGAACTCGCGCTTAAAGTACACGAGCTTGGTGCCGCCGTCGGGCAGCAGTACGCGCGACTCCTCGTTGACCTCGAGTCCGCGCTCGGCAAACCACTTCTCGGCCGCATCGATGTCGTTGACGGCAAAGCCAATGTGGCCCTTGGTGCCACGACCGTTCTGCTTCATGATCTCGACCAGCGAATCGTTAAAGTACGAAACCGGGGTCTCGATAACGGGCAGGCCCATCATCGTCGAGAACAGCTCCGCGATCTCCAGGGCATCGGCCGGGTCGGTGGCGTTGATGCCCACGTGAGCGACGCGCATGCCAAAGAGCTCGACCGGGTTGGCGTTCTGCTCACTCATACAGTCAGCGCCTACTGAGCCATGACGTCGAGGACGGCCTTCTCGGCGGCGACGCGGTTCATGCCGGTCATGAAGGGCACGCCGCTCACGTACGGGCAGGTGAGGCCCTCGGGGGCAACGGTGGTGGCGATCAGCAGGTCGGCGCCCTCGTCGCAAACGTCCTTGGCCTCGGAGATGGCGCACTGCACGATCTCGTACTTGTCGGCGTAACCGTTGGCGTCGAGCAGGGTAGCGACCTTCTGGGCAACGAGCGTGGAAGTAGCAGCGCCAGCACCGCAAGCCAAAACGATCTTCTTCATAGGTAATGTCTCCCTTCGTGGTTTACTTTAGGTAAGTGTACCGCAGCGAGCGATGGCACTCAGCCTCGATGAGCTTTTATGCCAGTTTGCTTGCGCGCTGCGTATAATACATCTAGTACGTGTTGTCATACCGCTCGCTTTATGAGCGACTAAGGACCCCAATATGCCCGATTCCCGCACACTCTGGACCACCGTCGTTATCATCTGTATCGCCGTGTCGGTGTTCTTTAGCGTCAAAAAACGCACCACATTTAAGCGTCTGCAACAGCTTATGGCTGCCAAGCAGTGGGACGATTTCGATCGCCTGCTCGACGCCAAGCTCACCAGTATGCTGTACCCGCGCTATAACCGCGACTACCTGCGCCTGAACTCATATCTGCTGCGCGAGGACCACAAGCGCGCCGACGAAATGTTCGACCTGCTGCTGGGGCTCAACCTGCCCAAAATGCAGCGCGTCGATCTGGTGATCAAGGCCTTTAACTACTACGTTGGCCAGGAGGACCGCAAAAAGTCCAAGGAGCTGCTGCACGAGATCAAGGGCTTTGAGGGCGGTCAGGCCGAGGCAGTTGCGCACG
This sequence comes from Collinsella aerofaciens, assembly GCA_048478035.1. Lineage (GTDB taxonomy): Bacteria > Actinomycetota > Coriobacteriia > Coriobacteriales > Coriobacteriaceae > Collinsella > Collinsella aerofaciens_CN. Next base: position 120,313 of record DBGBCW010000018.1, read on the forward strand.
AGTGCCAACTGATGTACGACACGATGATCCTCAAGCGCCACAACGACATTCCCGAGCTGGAGCGCATGCTCGAGGAGGCCGGTGACGACAAGGTCAAGAGCTGCCGCCTGGAATACCTGCTGGCCCTGCAGTACAAGAACAAGGGTGACGAAGCCAAGTTCCAGGAGTTCCTGGAGAAGTCGGGCCAACACTCGATGGCCGTCAACGCGTAACGGACGGCTTGTGCTAGACTTCTAGTCTCACGGGGGCGTGGCGGAATTGGCATACGCAGGAGACTTAAAATCTCTCGCCGCAAGGATTGTGGGTTCGAGTCCCACCGCCCCTACCATATGGAGCTTTCGAGCCCGTGTCCCCAAGGGACGCGGGCTCGTTTCTTTTAGATGCCGATGGGACTCTGAGCTGCGGTGGAATAGATCCTGTTTATACCGTTTACCGGCCCATTTAGGAACTATTTCACCGCAACTTATTTAGAGGGTACTGAGCTCTGGGGTCCAAGCGATGGTGGGGGCTGCACCGTCGAGAGTCTCGTTGATGGTGGCGGCCATACCGGCGAGCAGGCTGTTCTCGCTTACGGTGAGCGTCTTGTAGCCGCCGGCACGCATGAGTTCGCGGATCACCACGGCGCCAGCCAAGATCACGCCCGCGCGTTTGGGCTGTACACCCGGCAGCGCGGCGATGCCTTCCGCGTCCAACACAGACATGCGCTCGATAGCGGCCGAGACCTGCTCCAGCGACAGCTCGCGTAGGTGAACAAAGCTCGAATCGTACGGTTCCAGCTCGTGGACCAGAGCCACCAGCGTAGTCACCGTGCCACCCACCGCGACCAGACGCTCGGCGCGCTCAAAGTCGCTGGGCAGGCCTTCAAAATAGGCGGCGAACTGCTCGCCTGCCCACGCGGCAGCGGCAGCAAGCTCGCCGCGTGCGGGTGGCAGCGTCGAGAAAAACCGCTCCGTCACGCGGCGGCAGCCAATGTCCAGCGAGCGCGTCCCTTCTAGCGCAAAGACGCCACGCTCCGGCGCATAGACGCCCGTCGCGAGCTCCGTGGATCCGCCGCCCGAATCGGCAACAATGATGCGCTCGCCGGCAAAGTCGTGCGCCACGCCAAAAAACGTCAGGCGTGCCTCGACCTCGCCCGGAATCACCTGTGGCTCAAGCCCCAGATCGCGCAGGCCGTCCAGCAGCAGTGCTGCGTTGGACGCATCACGCGCGGCGCTCGTGCAGGTGGTGCAGATGCACGCGGCCCCAAAGGCACGAGCCTCGTCCACAAACATGCGGCACGCAGCGAGCACGCGCTCAACGGCCGCCTCGCAAAAGCGGCCCGTCGCGTCCACGCCCTCACCCAGATCGGTAATCTCGGTATGCTTGGACGATTCCACGATTGCCCCGCCCTCGACCTGGGCCAACACCAGTCGCGACGACACCGTTCCCAGGTCGATCGCGGCCACCTTATAGCGTTTGCAATTTGTCATTGCGAGCTCCCCTCCGGGCGCTATTTGCCGTTGGACACGACCGTCTGACCCTCGACGCCGTTAAACCCAAACAGCATGTCGAGCGCTTGGATGTACCACGGCGCGTCCTTACCGACTTCTTCGATTTCCTTGGCCACTTCGCTGGCCTTCTTGGCGTTTGAGGACTTTTTGCTCGACGAGGCATCCGAATCGTCGTCCAGGCCCTGCACTTCAATCTTCTTCTCACCGGGCATCACCAGGCCCAGGTCCTCGGATGCCGCGTCCTTGATACCCTCCTCCGAGAGCAGCTTGTCGACGCTTTTTTGCAGGTCGTCGTTATATTGCTCGCGAATCTCGACCTGCTTGGCCAAGATGTCGCTCGAGCGTTTTGCCACATACAGGTCGCGCACGGGGAAATACAGGCTCACAAGCGCCAGGGCGACGACAATGCCAACAAACAGCCCCCGCTGGGGACCGTGGGTAAAGTCGTAGATTGCCTTGACCACCGCGTTATCGTTGGCGTAATGCATGAAGTCCGAGCCCGAAAGACGGTTCGAGGGCCTACTCGGCTTTTCATGCGTTTGAGCCGAGGAACGCTGAGCATGCTCCGAGTGCGCCGGGCGCACCGAACGTAGCGGGCGGTCCGTCGACGTATTCACTTGAGCACGGGAGTGTGAGGCACTTGTCGGTCGCTGCGTGGAGCAGTCGGCACCGGCGTAATCGGACCCGCCGAGCTGCACCGTGCGCGCACGGCGAGGCGACGGCTCACGCGAACCGGCGGAATAGTACCTGTTGTCGTAAATCTGATCCATGTGCGCCTTGTGCGGTTGAGGTTTGTTTGCGCTAAGTCTTTTAGTTATAGCACGAGCGCGCGCAACGCCTTCGGCGGCCCTTGCTCGACATAAAAAAGGCGCTGAGCCATATGGCCCAGCGCCCAATGGTGCTCAACAGCGCCCGGCGGGAGCGAGGCGAATCCGAGTCAGCCCCGCCCCGCGCACGCCGTTTGCCTAGCGAATGTTGTAGAACGCGGCCTTGCCGGCGAAGCGCGCGCTGCCCTCGAGCTCGTCCTCGATACGGATGAGTTGGTTGTACTTGGCGATACGGTCGCTGCGGCACGGGGCGCCCGACTTAATCTGACCGGCATTAACACCCACGACCAGGTCGGCGATCGTGGAGTCCTCGGTCTCGCCAGAACGGTGGCTCACGATGCAAGCGTAGCCGGCCTCCTTGGCGGTCTCGATAGCCTCCAGCGACTCGGTGAGCGTGCCGATCTGGTTGACCTTGACCAGAATCGCGTTGGCGGCACCCAGCTCGATGCCCTTCTTGAGGCGCTCGGTGTTGGTGACGAACAGGTCGTCGCCTACGAGCTGCACCTTATTGCCAATGCGGCGGGTAAGCTCGACCCAGCCGTCCCAGTCCTCCTCGGCCATGCCGTCCTCGATGGAGATGATGGGATAAGTGTCGACGAGCTTCTCCCAGTAATCGACCATCTGGGCGCTCGTGTACTCAACGCCCTCGCCCTTGAGCTCGTACATACCGGTCTCAGCGTTGTAGAACTCGGTCGAGGCTGGGTCCATGGCGTACATGAACTCGACACCGGGCTTAAAGCCGGCCTTCTCCACGGCCTTGGTGATGTACTCGAACGGCTCGGCATTGGTCTTGAGGTTGGGCGCAAAGCCGCCCTCGTCGCCCACGCCGCCGCCCAGGCCGGCCTCGTGCAGCACGCCCTTGAGGGTGTGGTAGACCTCGGCGCACCAACGCAGGCCCTCGGCAAAACTCGGGGCGCCCACCGGCATGATCATGAACTCCTGGAAGTCGACGTTGTTGTCGGCATGCACGCCGCCGTTGAGGATATTCATCATAGGTGTGGGCAGCAGGTGGGCGTTGACGCCGCCCAGGTACTGGTACAGCGACAGGCCCGCCGACTCGGCAGCGGCGCGAGCGACGGCCAGCGACACGCCCAGGATGGCGTTGGCACCGAGCTTGGTCTTGTTGGGGGTACCGTCCGCGGCAATCAGCGCGGCGTCAATGGCGCGCTGGTCGAAGGCGTCGAGGCCCACGACGGCGTTGGCGCACTCGTTGTTGACGTGCTCGACGGCCTGCGAAACGCCCTTGCCCAGGTAGCGGCCCTTGTCGCCATCGCGTAGCTCGCAGGCCTCAAAGGCGCCGGTCGAAGCACCCGAAGGCACCATTGCGCGGCCAAAGCTGCCGTCCTCGAGCACGACCTCGACCTCGACGGTGGGATTGCCGCGGCTGTCGAGCACCTCGCGACCGTAGACGTCCAAAATATCGCTCATGTTGTCTCCCTCTCACTTGGAAACGTAGTGGATGCAAGCGACCGGCTGACCGTGCACCGTCGGTGCGTCTCCGTAAGTTAGCCTTGTCGCACTTTTTGCATTATGCCCTAAGTTAGCCGAGGGATACACTTGTTTTTCGAAAAATTTAGCGGGAACGATGAGGCGTGTCAGCCCGTCGTTCCCGCAGTCTTACTCCCCTGCCTTTGCTGCGTCCCACAGGTCGTTGAGCCCATGGGTCGAAAGCTCGGCAAGATCAACGTGGGCATCGGCCGCCATCTGTTCCATCGCAGCCCAGCGACGGCAAAACTTGGCCGTGCTCGCGCGCAGGGCGCTCTCGGCGTCGATACCCTCCTTGCGCGCGACGTTGACCAGGGCAAAGAGCAGATCGCCAAACTCCATTTCGCGCTCGGGCGAGCCAGGGGCCTCGGCCTCAAACTCGGCACGTTCCTCGGCGACCTCGTCCCACACGTCCTGGACCGTCTCCCACTCAAAGCCCACGGCCGCTGCCTTGCGCGACACCTTCTGGGCCTGCATCAGCGCCGGCAGATGCGTGGGCACGCCATCGAGCAGACCCTCGGGCGCGGCCTCGCCCGCCGCCACGGCCTTGTCCTTGGCGGCCTTCTCGGCAAGCTTAACCTCGTCCCAGATCTTGAGCACCTCGTCGGAGCTGTCGGCATCCACATCGCCAAACACATGCGGATGACGGCGAATGAGCTTGGCGTCGATATCGCGCGCCACGTCGGCCAGCGTAAACTCGCCGGCGTCCGCCGCGATCTGCGCATGCAGCACGACCTGCATGAGCACGTCGCCCAGCTCCTCGCGCAGGTGTGCCGCATCATCGGCCTCGATGCAGTCGAGCGCCTCGTAGGCTTCCTCGATCATGTTCTTGCCAATGCTCTGGTGCGTCTGCTCGCGGTCCCACGGGCAGCCGTCGGGCTGACGCAGGCGCCAGATGGTCTGCACCAGATGCTGCAGCTCGGCCGACGCGTTTACCAGCGTGGACAGATCGCGCGAGCCCTCGGCATTTTGCCGAGCCATGTGCTGCGCCATGGTTATTCCTCCTCCAGGATCACGTGGCGGAACGCACCGCCCTCGTAGATGCCGTAGCTGTGCGTGCCGTCCTTGGGGATGCTCACGCTGCCGGGGTTGAAGAGCCACAGGCCCGGGTGCGCGGCGCTTTCCTCGTTGACCTTGATGTGCGTGTGGCCGTAGACGAGCGCGGAGCCCTCGGGCAGCGCGGGCGCGTGGTCGACGCTGTTGTGCATGCCGGCGCCAAAGACATGGCCGTGCGTCAGGAACAGCTCGCGGCCGGTCTCGTCGAACAGCGTGGCGTAGTCGGCCATGACGGGGAAGTCGAGCACCATCTGGTCGACCTCGGCATCGCAGTTGCCGCGTACCGCGATGATGCGGTCGGCCAGGGCGTTGAGCAGCGGGATTACGCGCTTGGGGGCGTAATCGCGCGGCAGGTCGTTGCGCGGACCGTGGTAGAGCAGGTCGCCCAGCAGGACGATGCGGTCGGGCTGCTCGGACTCGATGGCGGCGACCAGGCGCTCGGCCCAATATGCAGAGCCGTGGATGTCGGAGACGATGAGGTATTTCATGGGGGATCCTTTCGGGATGGGGTTAATGCGGCTGGGCACGGGATGTCGCCGGCCGCGCTATTCAAATCGCAGTGCCGCGCTCTGGGCCGCCTGCATCACGCGCTGGAGCGGCACGTTATGCTCGCGAGCAAGGCGGGCGCAGTCCTCGTACTCGGGCGCTGCACGCTCGCTGCCATCGGGCAGGGTTGCCACCTTGATGAACACCTCGCCCCATGGCGTCGTTACGCGCTCAAAGCGGCGTGGTAGGCAAACGCGCTCCATAACCTGGCGACGAATGCCGTTGGTCGTGGTTTCCAAGAAGATGATCGTCTGCAGGCGCTCGATATCCTCGTAGGTGCAGATTACCTGCAGCTGCCAGCCGGGGCGGCCTTTCTTACAATAGAGGGGCAGCCAGTGCACCTCGCGCGCACCCGCCTCGCGCAGGCGGTCGGCGGCGTAGGCGAGTACCTCAGGCGACGCGTCGTCGATGTCGCATTCCAGCTTGACGATGGTTTCGGGCGCATCGGTCTCGCGGGACAGCGGGGATGTGCTATCGCATGGCATACGGTCCGGCTCCTTTCCGCGCGGGCTCGTTTTGTTCATCCAAACGCTAGCACATCGGACGTGGCACAAGCGTGACTTTCGTCCGTCGCCGCCCTCGCCCCCATCCAAACGTGTACGTCAGCCTCCAAACATGTCATTATTTGTCGATTTTGGAGGCTGACGTACACGTTTTGAGAGCAAGCGAGGCCGCATCACGCGCCGCGCAACCTTTCCAATCGATTTCGATCCCCGGCGTGCCCGGCGTGTTGAGAGCTGCGCCATTACAATGAAGCGGATTCGCTTGACGCAAAGGAGCCGCTATGCCCATGTGCCCGCTGGTCGATTGCCATACCCACACCTCGTTTTCGGACGGGCATGCCTCGTTTGAGGACAACGTCCGTGCCGCTGCTGCGGCCGGCTGCCGCGTCATGGTCTCGACCGATCACCTCACCCTGCCCGCCAGCATGGACGCCAACTGCGAAGTACAGGTTGTCGAGGGTGACCTGACGGCACATCGTCTGGCCTTTGAGGACGCCCGCAAACTCGCCGCGCAGATCGCTCCGGAGCTCACCTTTATCTACGGTTTTGAATGCGATTGGTACGAGGGTTGCGAGCCCTTGGTAGAGCGCTGGTCCCAGGGCGCCGTCGTACGCCTTGGCAGCGTGCATTGGATTGGCAACCCAGGCGATATCATGACCGGTGCCGCGGGTACGGCGAAAACGGAAAACGTCGCTCGCCCCGATACACCCGATTCCCTTTGCGGTTGGATCGACGACGACACCGACCTGCACGTTTGGGAAAACCTGGGCGTGCGCGGCGTGTGGGAGCGCTACGTCGACGACTGGTGCCGCGCCTGCGAAAGCCCACTTAACTTTGATGTGATGGCTCATCCCGACCTGGTCATGCGCTTTTCGAAGGAAGGCTTTGCGCCCGACTTTGACCCCGCACCGTTTTGGCAGCAGATGGCCGAGTGCGCGCACGATACGGGTCGCCGCGTTGAGGTCTCGACCGCCGCACCCCGCAAGGGCCTCGACGACTACTATCCCGCGACTGGGCTGTTGCGTTGCTTCGCCCACGCCGAGGTACCGATTACCTTTGGCTCGGACGCGCACCGCGCCTGCGACATCTGCTGGAACATCCGCGAGGCCCAGGCCCACGCCTACGACTGCGGTTATCGAACCTTCGATATCCCCCACCCCACCGGCGAATGGCAACCCACGCCCCTCGCCTAACTAGTCGTTTAAGAACGTCCCCAATGACTAGTGGCGGCGGGCGTTGAGTTCGCCGGCTAGCTCGTCGAGGGTGATACCGTAGCGCTCGAGCGTCACGAGCAGGTGGTAGACCAGGTCGCCGGCCTCGTAGCGGATGTGATCGTGATCGTTATCCTTGCAGGCCATGATCACCTCGCTTGCCTCCTCGGCAAGCTTCTTGAGCAGCTCGTCCTCGACGTCAGTCAACAGACGAGCGGTATAGCTCTCCTGCGGCGATACATCACGACGACCGTGAATCACCTCGGCCAGACCTGTCAGCGTCTCACCGATATTTCCATCCTGAACGTTTGCGGTGCGCACACCCATAGTTCAATCCTTTCTGGTTGGCCAAGCGCCTAGTCGAGCGCCCGCCCTACGCGAGTTTCTTAAAGAAGCAGGTACGGTTGCCGGTGTGGCAGGCCGGACCCGGCGAGTCGACCTTGACCAGTAGCGTATCGCTATCGCAATCGGCCCAGAGCTCCTTGACCTCCTGCATGTTGCCGCTCGTCGCACCCTTGTTCCAGAGCTCCTGGCGGCTGCGGCTCCAAAACCACGTGGTGCCGGTCTTGAGCGTCAATCCCACCGACTCCTCGTTCATCCAGGCGACCATAAGTACCTCACCAGTGTCATATTGCTGAACTACACAAGGAATCAGCCCCTTGGCGTCATATGTAAGCTTTGAAGGATCGGTTATCTCTTCCATTTCTCTCCCCAATTTAAACCCCACAGGTCGGCGAGGGTTGTCCAGGTGCCCGAGATTCCGAGCGACAAGCCCGACGACGCGTACTTAAGTACGCGAGGAGGGTTGGAGCCGGAAGGTCGGGTGCCTGGGCAAGCCGCAGCGCTAAAAGTCCAGCCTGACAGGGATGCCCTGCGACGCCATATACTCCTTCACCTGGCGAATGCTAAAGGTTCCAAAGTGAAAGACGCTCGCTGCTAGCACGGCATCGGCCTCGCCCTCGATCACGCCCTCGGCAAAATGTTCGAGCGTGCCCACGCCGCCGCTCGCAATCACCGGAATCGGCACCGCGCGCGCCACGGCGCGGGTGAGCGCCAGGTCAAAGCCAGCCTTGGTGCCGTCGCGGTCCATGCTGGTCAGCAGGATCTCGCCGGCGCCGCGGCGAGCCGCCTCCTCGGCCCACGCCACCGCGTCGATGCCCGTGGCGTTGCGGCCGCCCGCCGTGAAGACCTCCCACTTGTCGGCACCAGATGCGCCGGGCAGGCCCACGCGCTTGGCATCGATCGCCACGACCACGGCCTGGCTGCCAAACGCCGCGGCAGCCTGGCTAATCAGCGACGGGTCGCGCACGGCGGCAGAGTTGAGCGACACCTTGTCAGCACCGGCTGCAACCATGGTGCGCATGCCCGCCAGGTCGCGAAAGCCGCCGCCCACGGTATAGGGAATGGCGAGCTCCTCGGCTGCATGCGCCGCCATCTCGATAGTCGTCGCACGGTTGTCGCTCGTGGCGGTAATGTCCAGGAAGACAACCTCGTCCGCACCCTCGCGGTCGTAGGCGCGCGCCAGCTCCACCGGATCGCCCGCATCGCGCAAGCTCACAAAGTTGACGCCCTTGACCACACGGCCGTCCTTGACGTCCAGACAGGGAATCACGCGTTTGGTAAGCATGGGCTACTCCTCCCCTCGGGCGGCGGCCAGCGCCTGGGCCAGCGTAAAGTTGCCCTCGTAGAGCGCGCGACCGGTAATAGCACCTTCAATCGCGCCCTCACCCACTGCGGCCAGCGCACGGATGTCGTCGAGCGTCGAGATGCCACCCGATGCCACGACGGGAAAGCCCGCGACCTCGGCCACATGGCGATACGCCGCCACATCGATGCCTGTCTGCATGCCGTCACGCGCGATGTCGGTGTAGACCAGGTGCTTAAAACCCAGCTCGGTGAGCTGTGCCACGGCATCGTCGAGTGCCACGCCCGCGCCATCACGCCAGCCGTTCACCTTGACCTGGCCGTCGCGTGCGGCAATATCTGCCACCAACAGCTCGCCAAAGCCTTGGGCCGCCACCTCGGCAAAACCCGGCTCGGTCACCAGCACGGTGCCCAGCGCAATGCGGCGCGCACCGTAGCCGGCCAACTCGTCGATGCGCGCGAGCGAGCGGACGCCGCCGCCCACGTCCACAGACAGACCGTCGACGCCGCAGATGGCCTTAATCGCCGCCGAGTTAGCAGCGCGCGCGTCCTCGTCCTCGCCAAAGGCGGCGGACAGGTCTACGACGTGCACCCAGCTTGCGCCCTGCTCGGCAAACGAGCGGGCAACGGCCACGGGGTCGTCGGAATATACCTTGCAGCGGCTGCGGTCGCCGCGCTCCAGGCGCACGACCTTGCCGCCGATCAGATCGATTGCGGGAAACAGGATCATCGGCCGGCCTCCTCGACGATGTTGACGAAGTTCTTAAGGATGCGCTGACCCAGCGCGGAGGATTTCTCGGGATGGAACTGGCAGCCCCACACGTTGCCATGGCGCACGATGCACGGGAAACTCCGTGTATAGTGCATGCGCGCCAACACATCGGCGGCATCGACGTCGTCGGCCACCGCGTAGCTGTGGGTGAAGTACATGTTGGCGCCCTCGGCAAAACCGGCAAGCAGCGGATCAGCCGCACCGGCGGACGTCATGTGCACCTGGTCCCAGCCCACGTGCGGCACCTTCAGGCGGCTCGACTCCAGGCGCGTGCACGAGCCGCGCATAATACCCAGGCCATCGACCCAGGGACCACCAGCCTGCTCGGGAGCGTTTCCGTCCGCGACCGCGCCCTCGTCCGCCGGCACGCCCTCGTTGCCGCGCTCAAAAAATAGCTGAAGGCCCAGGCAGATGCCGAGCAGCGGAGTTCCAGCGGCGACGGCATCGAGCACGGCCGTCTCCTCGCCGCTCTGGCGCATAAAGGCAATCGCGTCATAGAACGCACCCACGCCCGGAATGACCAGGCCGTCGGCGTTGCGGATCTGCTCCGGATTGTCCGACGTGCAGGCGGCGGCACCGGCGCGTGCAAGCCCGCGCACGACGCTCGACAAGTTGCCCTTGTGGTAGTCGACCACCACGATCTTCGGTTCGCCCACGCGACCCTCCCTTTTCCCATCGTCCAAAACCACCACAAAGGGGACAGGCACCTTTGTGGTAGTTTGTGCGATCCGTCAGCTACAGCGAACCCTTGGTGCTGGGGATGCCCTGCACGCGGGAATCGAGCTCGCAGGCATGGCGCATCGTGCGGCCCACGGCCTTAAAGGCGGCCTCGATAATGTGATGCGAGTTGCCGCCCGCCAGCTCGCGCACGTGCAGCGTGAGCTTGGCGTCGCGCGCAAAGGCGTAGAAGAACTCGACGGCCAGCTCGGTATCGAAGCTGCCCACGCGCTCGGTCGGCACGGGCAGCTCGCAGTAGGCCTGCCCGCGGCCCGAAATATCAACAGCAGCCATCACAAGTGTCTCGTCCATGGCGATCGCCGCGTCGGCAAAGCGCGTAATGCCCGCCTTGTCGCCCAGCGCCCGGCAAAACGCCTCGCCCAGCACAATACCTGTGTCCTCGACGGTGTGATGCGCATCGACCTCGACGTCGCCCACCGCGTGCACCGTCAGATCGAACAGACCATGGCGGCCAAAAGCGTTGAGCATGTGGTCGAAAAACGGCACGCCGGTCGAGATATCGCACGTACCGGTTCCATCCAGGTCGAGTTTGACGACAATGTCGGTCTCCCCCGTCTTGCGGGTCACCTCGGCATAACGGCCCATCTAGATCTCCTCCTTCACCAGCACGGCAAACGCAGCCAGTACCTCATCGTTTTCCTGCGGCGTGCCCACGGTAATGCGCAGGCAGTCCGCGAGCCCCGGCGCGTAGCTAAAGTCGCGCACCAAAATCGAATACTCGTCGCGCAGGCGCTCGCGCACGCACGTGGCATGCAGCGTGCGCACGAGCACAAAGTTCGCCGCGCTCGGCCATGCCTCCACGGGCAGGCCCTCGGCAGCCATCGCGCGCAGGGCGCACAGCTCGCGCTCGCGCTCGGATGCGACCTGCGCCACCACGGGCGCGTACGCATCGCGGGCACGCACGCAAGCAAGCGCCGCGGCCTGGCTCAGCACATTGACCGAGTAGATCTGGCGAATCGCCGCGAACACGTCGATGACCTCGGGTGCCGCGATCACGTAGCCCAGACGCGCGCCGGCGGCGCCGAACGCCTTAGACAGCGTATGCAGAATCACCAGGTTGGGATACTCGGCGATAAGTCCCTGTGCCGTGGTGGCCGCACCAAATGAATCATCGGCAAACTCAACGTAAGCCTCGTCGATCATAACCATGCCGGGGCACGCATCGCACAGGGCCGCGACAAAGTCGAGCGGAGCCACATCGCCCGTGGGATTGTTGGGCGAGGTCACGATAGCAAGGTTGCACTCGGGCGCCGCCGTGAGCACGGCCGCCTGGTCGAGCTCAAAGCTCGCCGGATCGCGCCACACGTCGCGAACCTCGGTCTGGCAGAGAGACGCAAAAAACGCGTACTCACTAAAGCACGGCGGGCAGTTGAGCAGGGTCCGCCCGGCGCCGCCAAATGCCAGCAGGTAGTTATAGAGCAGCTCGTCGCCGCCGTTTCCCACACAGATGTTCTCGCGCGTCACGCCATGCCAAGCGGCAAGCTCGTCGCGCAGGTCGTTGGACATGGGATCGGGGTAGCGGTTGAGCGGTGTGGCAGCCAGGGCGGCGTCGATCGCCTCGCGCACGCCGGCCGGCACGGGATAGGTGTTCTCGTTGGCCGAAAGGTTGATGCGCGTAGGCGTAAAGTTAGGATCGTAGGGCTCAATACCAGCCAGGTAAGGCTGGACGAGCTCCTTCATGCGGGGCGTCAGCTCGGCCATATTAGGCCTCCCCGCCGCTCGCGCCAGCGCCATCCGCGCCTGCGGCCGCGAGGTCAACGCCCTCGGCAACCGTCGCCACGGCGTCGCCCGGCCAGGCAACCTTGGTCAGGTCGGCCGCAGCCAGAGACTCGGCACTCACGGCATCCTCGCCCTGCTCCAGCACACGGCGACGCAGGGCGGCGGATAGCGCGTGCGCCCACAGGCCCTCGGCCTCGGCCAGACGCTGTGTGGCGGGAGCGTCGGAGAGCAGGCCCTCGGGCGTATAGCAAATGACGCTCGAGCGCTTAACGAACTCTTCGACCGAAAGCGGGTTGGAGAACATGGCCGTGCCGCCGGTCGGCAGCGTGTGATTGGGACCAGCAACGTAATCGCCGAGCGGCTCGGAGCTCCAAGCGCCCACAAAGATGGCGCCGGCGTTGCGAATGCCGCCGAGCAGGCCCATCGCGTCCTTGCAGTGCAGCTCCAGGTGCTCGGGCGCCACGGTGTTCACGGCCTCGACGGCGGCAGCCATGTCGGCGGCCACCACGATGGTGCCTTCGTTATCGAGCGAGGCGCGTGTGATCTCGGCACGCGGGGACTGCGCTACCAGAATGTCGATACCAGCCTCGACCTCGCGCGCAAACTGCTCGTCGCAGGTCACCAGATAGCAGGCTGCCAGCGGATCGTGCTCGGCCTGGGCCATCAGGTCGGCCGCGACCACCATGGGCTTGGCCGTGGCATCGGCAAGTACGCAGACCTCGGAAGGGCCAGCGACCATGTCGATGCCCACGTCGCCCGAGACAATCTGCTTGGCCGCGGCGACAAAGGCGTTGCCCGGGCCGGTGATCTTGTCGACGCGCGGAATGGTCTCGGTGCCGTACGCCAGCGCGGCCACGGCTTGAGCGCCGCCCACCATATAGATCTCGTCCACGCCGCCGAGCTTTGCCGCGGCGAGCGTATAGGGGCTGATCAGGCCGTCCTTTTGCGGCGGCGTCACCATGACCACGCGCTTGACGCCGGCAACCTTGGCGGGAATGGCGTTCATGAGCACAGTGGAGGGATACTGCGCACGGCCGCCCGGCACGTAGATGCCAGCCGCGGCAAGCGGGGTCACCTTAACGCCGAGCATCGTGCCGTCCGGGCGCGTGGTAAACCAGCTCTGCTCGACCTCGCGCTGGTGGAACTCACGAATCTGGCGCGCAGCCTTCTCGAGCGCGGCGACAAAGGCCGGATCGAGGCCTTCGAGCGCGGCATCGATCTGCTCTTGCGGCAGACGGAAGCTCTGCAGCTCAACGCCGTCAAAGCGCTGGCAATAGTCGCGCACCGCAGCATCGCCGTTGGCACGCACGTTGGCCACGATATCGCGGGCGGCGTCGACGATGTTTTGCGGCAGCACGCCCTTACGGTTGAGCTGGTTGGTAACGAGGCGCTCGCCGGGAGCAAGCTTGATGGTCTTCATATCGGTATCCCCTATCGGTCGAGGTTTTGTTCGAAAAACGAGAGACCGGGCGGCGGCGCCAGTCGGCCCGCAGCCCGGACGTTGGGGCGCCCGTGCGTGCTCGCGCTATTGTGCCGAGCCCGCAACGGGCTCAAAATGCTTGTCCTTCACGGCTGCCGCCAAGCGATCTGCCAGATTGCGCACGCGCGGATCCAGACGTGCGGCACCCGGATTGACAAAGAAGCGGGCCGTGCAGTCCATAATGCGACCAGTAATAACGAGGTCGTTATCGCGCAGCGTGGCGCCCGTGGCGGTGATGTCCACGATACGGTCGGTCATGCCGACAATGGGGCCCAGCTCGATGTTGCCGTGCAGCGAGACGATGTCGGCGTTCACGCCGCGCTCGGCATACCAGGCACTCGCGATGCGCGGGTACTTGGTTGCCACGCGAAGCGACCCACGGCGGGCATAGTTGCGCTTGGCCTGGCCGGCGCGCCACGCGGGCTCCGCCTCGATAAACGTGCACAGGCCGTAGCCCAGGTCGACCAGCTGCAGCAGGTTGAGGTCTGCCTCGATAAGCGAGTCCCAGCCGCAGATGCCGCAGTCGGCACCGCCGCAGCCCACAAAGGCGGGCGCGTCGCTGGGACGCACGATGACAAACTCGATATCGCCGACCGCACCCTCACCGGCCTGTGTGTCGCGGCCGCGCACGATGAGGTGACGACCGGGGTCACGCAGCTCAGAGACATCCAAGCCCGCGGCCTCGAGCACGTCGAGCGTGTCGGCCTTAAGCGAGCCCTTGGGCACGGCAATGCGCAGCGGACCCTCGGCACCGCGCCCCACGGCGTGATCGCCATCGGAAGCAGCGTCCTCGGCCGAGGTGTGCGCGGCCTCCAGACGCTCGAGCGAAAAGGCGAAGCCCGCCGCCGGCACCTCGATGCCGTCGCCAAATGCACCGGTAAAGATGGAGTCGTAGCGTCCGCCCGAACCGACCGGATCGGGCAGTCCGCCGGCATAGGCCTTAAAGACCAGGCCCGTGTAGTAATCAAACGAGTTCATGATGGAGAAGTCGAAGGACAGCACCTGGGCGTCCTCGGGAGCCAGGCCCTCGACCAGGGCACGCAGCTCGCGCGTGAGCGGCGCGACAATGCCCGCCGCCGCCAGCAGCGCGTCGACGCGGTCGAGCACCTCGGCACCACCGTGCAGGCGCGGCAGCTCGCTAATGGCGACCTTAACGGCCTCGGACTCGGTGCTTTTCGCCACGCGGGCATCGAGGCCCACGAAGTCGTTGGCGTGCACACAACGCAATGCCTCGGCAGCCAGTTCGCGATCCTCACAGGCCGCGAGCAGTTCCTTAAACGGACGCACGCTGCCCGCGATAATGCGCGCACCGGGAAGTGCCAGCTTGCGCACGGCCTCGGCGACCAGTGAGACAATCTCGACATCGCCCGCGGTGTCGCCCGCGCCGATGAGCTCAAAACCCAGTTGCGTAAACTGACGCGAGCCACCGGCATTGCGCTGACACTCGCGGACCACCGGCGCCTCGTAGCGCAGACGCAGCGGCAGATCGGCCGCACGCATGCGAGTCGAAACCAGGCGAACGATCGGCAGTGTGTTGTCAGGACGGACCACCAGCAGGCGACCGTCGTCATCAAAGAGCTTAAACGGCGTGTCCGCAATGCGGCCGCCCTCCTCGAGCGAGCCCTTGTCCTCGAGCAGCGGCGTCTCGACCGGAAGGTAATGATGCTCCCTGAAGCAGCCCTTCACCGTCAGCGCAATCTCCTCGCGCGCCTGAGCCTCCTCGGGCAATATGTCCCGGAATCCCCACGGTGTGGCCGTCATCTGGTGAGCCTCCTCATGCTGTATTTCATATAGAACGAAAGACCGGCATAGCTCCGCCGGTCTTCTGGGTACTTTAGCATACTAGAGTGTTTGCGGGGAGAATCGTCCTCCTCGGCTCACACCGTATTCATTTGGAAGCATAGGGGAAAGCGCGTCCCGCCCGCCAGCCAAAAACTGGGATGCGGTTTCCGGTTGAGGTCCTCAGCGGAAAGTGTGTCCCATTCTGAGCGCCTGTTCTGGGACGTGCTTTCCGCCAGAAGCCTCAAGCGGAAAGCACGTCCCGTTTCTCAAAAAGCGTCAAACGCCAACTCGGCGCCCTGTCCCACCTAGGCGCCAATCGCGCGTCGGTACTCCGCCATAACCTGAGCGTCGGCTGCCGCGGGATTGGCAAAATAGCGCCAGTCATAGGTCTCGGCCGAAACAACTCCGCGATAGCCGCGCGCCACCAGCCTATCTAGGTCGGCGCGCATATCGCGGTCGCCGTCACCCCAGGCAAGATGCGTCGTGCCATCTGCCGCAACATCGACAAAATGCACGTGGGCGACATCATCGCCAAGCAGATCGAAATAATCGTCGATGGTATCCCCCGCCACCGCCATAGCGCCCAAATCCAGACACGCCTTAAGTGCCGGATGATCAACTGCCTCGATCATGCACTTCGTATCGGCCGCCGAGTTCACGATCATCGACTCAACCGGTTGTAGGGCCTCGAGCACCAGTCGCACGCCGCGCTCTCCCGCATGCTCGGCAATCGCACGCAGCATCGAGGCGCTGCGACCCCACGCGTCCTCGATCGGCTCGTTCAAAAATGCCCAGCCGCTCGAGACCATGACCTGCTCGGCTCCAAGTTCCGCCGCGATATCTACAACGTTCTTAAAGTACGCGAGCGTGCGGGCACGCGCCTCATTCCCGCGCGCCGCGATATTCCACGGCTTGGGGTTGTTCTGTTCGGGACAAAGCCCCACAATCCGAACCCCATACCGCTGCGACAGCTCCCGCACCCGCTCGAGCGAATCGTATCCATGGCAATCGACATACAGATGCATCGCCCCGGTCCAAAGCTCGCAACACGTATAGCCCGAGGCCGCTGCCGAAGAAAAGAATTCCTCAAGGTCAAAATAACGATGGCTGATATTCATGACGGCAAGCTGGGGATAGCTCATAATTACTCTCCAACCCAAGCGAGGCCCCGTTCCATATAGGAGCGAGGCCCGATTACACAAACGTTATTTGCTCTTAGTAGTCGAACTGGTGATAGTAGCGACGGTAGTTGAGGTTGTGCTTGGTGACCGTCTCGTAGTAAGCGGCAAGGCGATCGGTGATCAGCGAGGAGAGGATCCACGGAGACACGATGACGCGGAACTCGTCGTCAAGGCCGGGGATCGCGAACTCGGCGGTGTCGATGATGTTGATGTCGGTGTCGCCGGTCACGCCGCGGGTCAGGAAGGCGCGGACGCGCTCGTCGAGCTTGCGGTTCTCGTCCTCGCCC
>DBGBCW010000019.1:0-8557 GCA_048478035.1 Collinsella aerofaciens
TCCCCCACCCCGCCCCACCACTCCACCCTCAATATGTTGTAAAACACCCCCGAGCATATGTTCGAAAACACAATATGTTGTGTTTGCAGCAAAGGCGTGATGCCACCTGTAGAACCACGCCCGCGAACCTCAACCTTCAAGTTGACCTTGAGGCGATTTTTACGTCCCTTTACACGCCGTTCACATCGCCCCCAAACTCCCCCACCCACGACACACACGGCCCACCACCGCGTCGGTGTCTGGCGAAAAATGGGACGGGCCCCAGATTGCCCATGCGCGCAAAAGTGCGTCTCGGCAATCTGGGGCCCGTCCCCTTTAATATTTATAAATATGCAGGTCAGCGAGGTGCTAGCGATGTGCCAGCGGGTGCGCCGCCAGATAGACCTCGGTCAGTTGCGTACGATCGACATGCGTGTAGATCTGCGTGGTCGATATATCGGCATGCCCCAAGATCTCCTGTAGCACACGGAGGTCTGCGCCGCCCGCAAGCATATGGGTGGCAAAGGAGTGACGCAGCGTATGGGGATGGAGCCCCACCAGTCCCACCTGGCGCCCGTAGCGCTCACAGATGGCATGGATGCCCTGGCGCGACAGACGGCGGCCGTTCTTATTTAAAAAGACCGCCGAGGTCTCGGTTCCGCGGGCATGGACCGCCAAGCGAGAACGCCCCTCAGTTACATAGAGCGTCAGAGCTCGCGCCGCGCTTCCCACCAGCGGTGACAGGCGTTCCTTTGAGCCCTTACCGCGAACGAGCACAAAGCCATCGTCGATATGGATATCGCCCACATCGAGCCCCACCAACTCGCTCACACGTAAGCCGCATCCGTAGAGCACTTCCAAGATGGCATGGTCGCGCAAGCCCATCTCGCCCTCGGGGAAGTCTTGATCGAGCAGCGCCGAGACATCCTCCACCGATAGATACTCCGGCAAACGCTCAGCCTTTTTAGGCAGGCGCAACGCCGCCGTTGGATTTTGGGCCACAGCCCCATCGCGCACCAAAAAGGCATGCAGGCCCTTCACGGCCGCAAGCGCACGCTCCACCGAGGCATCGGAATAGCCCCCATCGCGACGGTCGGCGACAAAGCCCTCCACGACCCGACGGGTCACCTCTTCAAAAGACACAATACCCGCCCGCTCCAGATAGGCGCAGTACGTCGTCAGGTCACGACGATAGGCCGCAATCGTGTTGCGCGCCAAACCCCGCTCGACCGCGAGGTAATCGAGATACTCCCCCGCCGCCACGGCGAGCGACGAGGGAGTAGCTTCGGTATGTTCCTTATTCGCCGGCACCCTTAGTCCGTAGCGAGGTTCATGGGCGTCACCTGCAGACGGTCGACACCCTCGTGCTGGCCGATCGAAGCGCGTACGAACTCGCGGAACAGCGGCTGCGGGTTGGTCGGGCGGCTCTTGAACTCGGGATGAGCCTGGGTTGCCACATACCACGGATGCACGTCGCGCGGCAGCTCGACCATCTCGACCAGGCGCTCGTCAGGCGACAGACCCGAGATAACCAAACCGGCGTCCTCGAGCTGGTCGCGGAAGGCGTTGTTGAACTCAAAGCGGTGACGGTGACGCTCGTAGACGAGTTCCTCGCCATATGCCTCGCGAGCAAGGGTATCGGCGGCGAGCTTGCACGGATAGGCGCCCAGGCGCATGGTGCCGCCCTTCTCGGTCACGTCCTCCTGCGAGCTCATCAGATCGATGACACTATACGGGCCATCCGGATCGAACTCAGAGGAGCTGGCGCCGGCAAGGCCGACGACATTGCGCGCAAATTCGCACACGGCCACCTGCATACCCAGGCAAATGCCCAGATACGGAATCTTGTGCTCACGGGCAAACTCGGCCGCGAGGATCTTGCCCTCCAGGGCGCGCTTGCCAAAGCCGCCGGGGACCAGGATGCCCGAGGCGTCGCCCAGAACCTCGGAGACATTCTGCTCGTCGAGGCTCTCGCCGTCGACCAGCTGGACGTCCACATGGCGATCGTAGAAGACGCCCGCATGGTGCAGGGCCTCGATAACCGACAGGTACGCATCGGGCAGCTGCGTGTACTTGCCCACGACGGCGATCTTCACCTTGTCGGCGTGATGGTTGGCGTGATTCTGTTTGCGCAGGAACTCGTTCCACTCGCTCATGTCGCGCTCACGCGGGTCCAGACCCAGGCGCTCGCAAATGCGCAGGTCAAAGTCCTGCTCGGCAAGCAGCTGCGGAACATCGTAAATGCTCGCGCAGTCCTCGTTGGTAAAGACGCAATCGGTGTCGACGTCGCAGAAGCTTGCGATCTTTCCGCGGATAGCGTCATCGATATGGTGGTCGGAGCGCAGCACGATAATATCGGGCTGGATGCCAAAGCTGCGGAGCTCCTTGACGGAATGCTGTGTGGGCTTGGTCTTGACCTCGTGGGCGGCGGCGATATAGGGAACGAGCGACACGTGGATGTAGCAGACGTTCTCGGGGCCGGCCTCCTTGCGGTACTGACGGATGGCCTCGACAAACGGCTGGGACTCGATGTCGCCAATCGTGCCGCCCAGCTCGGTGATGACTACATCGGAGCCGGTCTGCTCCTCGATGCGGCGGAACTTGTCCTTAATGGCATTGGTGACGTGGGGAATCACCTGCACGGTACCGCCCAAAAAGTCGCCGCGACGCTCGCGGGCGATTAGGCTTTTGTAGATGGCACCGGTCGTAAAGTTGGAATCGCGGGTCAGGTTCTCATCAATAAAGCGCTCGTAATGACCCAGATCCAGGTCGGACTCGTAACCATCCTCGGTAACGAAGACCTCACCATGCTGGAATGGGCTCATGGTACCGGGGTCGACGTTCAAATACGGGTCGGCCTTCTGCATCGTTACTTTGTAGCCACGCGACTTGAGCAGACGGCCCAGCGAGGCCGCGGTGATACCCTTGCCCAGGGACGAAACCACGCCACCGGTTACGAACACATGCTTGGTCATATTGAGTTACCTGCGCTTCCCGTAGAAGTTGTTTATCCACATCTTACGGGTCTTCATTGTAATACTCGCGCCGCGGACCGTTCGCAATTTTTCTCGCGTGCGATTGCATTTCTCAATCTTGAAACAAAACGCCGCCCGGTTTCCCAGGCGGCGTCGCTATGGCAAGGGTTACATGCTGCTATCGATCAGCAACCTCGTCCTCGAGCATTTCTTGAACGAGCATGCCGGTACGGACGCCCTCAAGATACCACTTGCCATGTTCGGTGAGGCAAATGCCATTTGCAAGCTGACCGCCGTCGTCGCTATAACGCGAGACGACATCAATCATGCCTTCGGAATCCAAGCGATCGATTGCGGCGCGGGCACGATACGGCGAAACCCCCACGCGCTCGGCAAGCGTTTTGCGCGAGAAACCATACGGCCCGCCATTGTCTTCGGTTTGCCGGTCGATCTCCATCAACACCAGCACCTCGACACGCTTCATATCGTTGACACTCGCACGACCCTTGCCCGCCATAGCAGCCTCCTCAAACCGAGCACGAGCATCTAACGCGCCGTGCGCGACCGACACACCTCACGATGGCAGGTAATATCCATCATGCGGCATCCCGCTAAGGATGAAACAGTTATGGTTATTGTATACCGCTCAAATTGTTTCTAGGCAGGTAAACAGCTATTTTTCGCCGAAATAGGCGCTTTATTGATCAAAAAGCCGTACCGGGCGCTAACCCGATACGGCCAAAATGCAATGCAATTACCGCGGTGCTTCAAACTTAGCGATGGAAGAAACCGCGGCGCTCAAACTTGGGCTCGCAGCACACGTTGATACCCAGTTTGCGCAGTACCGTCTCGTCCGTCGGCGAGATAATCACGCTAAAAAAGGCATCGCAACCGCGCAGCTGCTCCAGGCCCGAAAGGACGCGAGCGGCCGTCTCACTCGTGGCCGAGGTGATCGACAGCGCCATAAGCGTCTCGTCGGTGTGGAGGCGCGGGTTTTTGCTGCCCAGGAAATGCGTCTTGAGCTTGCTGATGGGCTCGATCGCCTCATCGCTGATAACCTCGAGCTCAAGGTCGACGCCCGAGACGTGCTTGAGGGCGTTCATAATGAGCGAACTTGCGGCGCCCAGGCGCGTGGAGGTCTTACCGGTCACCACGGAGCCATCGGGCATGACCATGGCACCCACGGGACCACCCGTCAGTTGCTCCCTGGTGAGGGCCGCCGAGCGCGCCGGTGAGTAGTTCTTATCGATGCCGGCTTTCTTCATAATAATCTTGAGACGGTCGACTTGCTCATCGCCCACGCCGGTACGGCGCACATTTTCGACCGCGGTAAAGTAGCGGCGGACAATCTCCATCTTGGAAGCGTCGCGGCAGGCATCGTCATCGGTGATGGCAAAGCCGACCATATTGACGCCCATGTCCGTAGGGCTCTGGTAGGGGCTCTTGCCCAGGATCTTTTCCATCAGGGCACGGACTACCGGGAAGGCCTCGACGTCGCGGTTGTAGTTGACCGTGGTCTTGTTGTAGGCCTCAAGGTGGAACGAATCGATGATATTGGCGTCGTCGAGGTCAGCCGTGGCGGCCTCGTAGGCAATATTGACCGGATGCGTCAGAGGAAGATTCCAGACCGGGAAGGTCTCGAACTTGGCATAGCCGGCGGCGGTACCGTGCTTATGCTCGTGATACAGCTGCGAGAGGCAAGTAGCGAGCTTGCCCGAGCCGGGGCCGGGTGCCGTCACGACAACGAGCGGACGCGTGGTCTCGACAAACTCGTTCTTGCCGTAGCCATCGTCGGACACGATCAGATCGACATCGTGCGGATACCCCTCGATGGGATAGTGCAGCTTGGCGGGAATACCGAGCGCGTTCAAGCGGTTGCGGAACACATCGGCAGCAGGCTGGCCGGCGTACTGGGTGATGACCACAGCCGCGACGGCAAAGCCGTTGCCGCGGAACAGGTCAACCAGGCGCAGCACATCCTCGTCATAGGTAATGCCAAGGTCACCACGAGCCTTGTTTTTCTCGATGTGGTTCGCGTTGATCGCGATGATAACCTCGACATCGTCGGCGATGCTCTTGAGCATGCGGAACTTGCTGTCCGGTTCAAAACCCGGCAGCACGCGGCTCGCATGATAGTCATCGAACAGCTTGCCGCCAAACTCCAAATAGAGCTTGCCACCAAACTGTGAGATGCGCTCCTTAATGTGAGCAGCCTGCAGCTCGATATACTTCGCGTTGTCGAAACCCTGGCGCATGTATGGCTCCCGTCCCGTTTCCATTTAATGTTCTAGGCGATTATAACGGAGCCCGCCCTCCCCGATACCCAAACCATCAACAGGCACCAACCAAACACGCCCACCGCAACCACCGGGGACCCAGGATGGCTAATTTGAGGCGGGGAACAAGTCGCTCAGCACCAACGATGGCAGCGCCGCAGGTTGAGCATAAGCCAGCGAAAGCCCGCCAGAGCGAGCAAGGTGACGTGAAAGAGGAGGGCATAGGCCTTTTGGCCATGCCCGACGATTGAACGTCAGATTGCCGCTCTGGCGGGCTTGCAGCGTCGAGCGGTTCCGGCGTTTGGTAAAACGCCGGAACACAAGAGCGCCCCCTCCCGCGCACGGAACGGGAGGGGGCTAAAGGTAGGAGTCTACCGGTGGGTTGACCCCACCGGACAGACGATGACCAGGTGATCCTTTACAGGATCGTCAAGGTTTCCGTGGGGTACCCGTTGGGTACTTAGAGCAACACGCAGGCGACGGTCAGGATGATGGCGCAGACGACGGAGAGCGCGACGATGAGCTTAAGGGCAAACTTGAGCCAGGTCGTCCACTCGATCTTGGCCAGGGCGAGACCGCCCATGATGGCGCCGGAGGTCGGGGTGAACAGGTTCACGACACCGATGGCGGCGGAGAAGATCATGACCATGACCTCGGGCGAGAAGCCGAGCTTAACAGCCAGCGGTCCCATGATGGGCATGGAGACGGTGGCCATACCGGAGGTCGAGGGGATCAGGAAGGACAGGCCGAAGTAGACCAGGAAGCTCATGGGAGCGAAGATCACACCGGACAGGCCAGCCAGGGCATTGGCGGCAGCGTCGAGGACGTAGACGTCGAGGCCGGTGTTAGCCATGAGGACGGAGATACCACGAGCGAGGGCGATGACGAGAACAACGGACATCATGTCGGCAGCGCCGGTGATGAAGGTGTTGACGATCTGCTTCTCGGACAGGCCACCGATGATACCGATCAGGACAGCCATGAGGAAGAACCAGGTGGAAGCCTCGTCGAAGTACCACTGGCCAATGGGCAGGCCGGTGATCAGGGCAGACCAGCCCTGGACGACGGCGTTACCGTCGGCATCGTAGACAGCGCCAGCGTCAAAGAAGTTGGCGACGCCCTCGTTGAGGTCGGCCAGCGGGATGAAGCCGACGATCATGACGACGAAGGTGAAGGCAAAGGCGATCAGAACACCCTTCTGACGACCGGTGAGCTTGACCTCATTGTGAACCTCGGAAGCAGCCTTGCCGTGAGCCTCTTCGGCGTCCTTGAGCTCCTGCATCGACAGGATGGTGGAACCCTTGTCAGCCTTGACCTTCTTGGCATAGCTCATGACGAAGAAGATGGACATAGCAGTGGTAACAATCCACAGGACGGCACCGAGGCCGATGATGATGGACTGGTTGACCTCAATGCCAACGCCGGTCAGAGCGTCGACGGCAGCGCCGACGGCGAACGGGTTAACCGTGGAGCCCAGGCAGCCGCAGCCAGCGCCGAGCAGGACGGTGGCGGCACCGACCATCGGGTCGAAGCCAGCGGCCATCATGGTAGCGGCAAGCAAGGCGTAGAAGGGAACGGTCTCCTCGCACATACCATAGGTGGTACCACCGAGGGAGAAGATGAGCATCAGCACGGGAATGAGCATGATCTCATTACCCTTAAGCTTCTGCACCAGGACGGCGATGCCGTTGTCCAGGGCGCCGGTCTCGGTCATCATGCCGAGGAAGCCGCCCAGGATCATAACGAAGAGGCAGACGGGCAGAGCGTCAGCGAAGCCCTTAATCGGGGCGGTGCAGAAATCGCTCAGACGGGCGGCAGTAACCGCGCCACCGGACGTGCCGGAGACGATAACGGTAATCACTGCGACAATTGCCAGCAGAGCAAGAAGAATGGTGAACGATGAAGGCATACCGCGCTTTTTCTTAGCGGTCTCAGTCATAGTTCTCATCCCCCCTTCATAAATCATTTACTGATCTCGCCCGAAGCGGCTCTTCCGTGCCGTGCCTGCCGCCTGGTGCGAGATATTTACCAGACAAAGCCGCTCGGGGTGTGCAGCAAGACACCCCGAGCGAGATGCTAGATGCTCTTACTTGAGCGTGGCGTACATGACAGCCTTGATGGTGTGCATGCGGTTCTCGGCCTCGTCGAAGACCTTGGAAGCGGGGCTCTCGAAGACCTCGTCGGTGACCTCCTGCTCGGTGATGCCGAACTGCTCGCACTTCTCGGCGCCAATGGTGGTGTTGGTGTCGTGGAAGCTGGGCAGGCAGTGCAGGAAGATGGCGCCCGGGTTGGCCATAGCCATGACCTCGGAGGTAACACGATACGGGGTGAGCTGAGCGATACGCTCGGCCCAGACCTCGTCGGGCTCGCCCATGGAGACCCACACGTCGGTGTAGATAACGTCGGCACCGGTGACGCCGTCCTTGACGTCGGTGGTCAGCTTGATGGTGCAACCGTTGGCCTCGGCGATGGGCTTGCAGGCCTCGATGACGTCGTCGGCGGGCATGCACTCCTCGGGGCCGCAGGCCACGAAGTTCATGCCGAGCTTGGAGCAGACGACCATGAGGGAGCGAGCGACGTTGTTCTTGCAGTCGCCCATGAAGACGAGGGTCTTGCCCTTGATGTCGTAGTTGAAGTTCTCCTGGACGGTCAGGATATCGGCGAGCATCTGGGTGGGATGCCACTCAGTGGTCAGGCCGTTCCACACGGGCACGCCGGACTTAGCAGCGAGCTCCTCGACGTCGTCCTGGGCAAAGCCACGGAACTCGATGCCGTCATACATGCGGCCGAGAACGCGGGCGGTGTCCTCGATGGACTCCTTCTTGCCCATCTGCGACGAACCGGGATCGAGATAGGTCACGCCCATGCCCAGGTCCATGCCGCCGACCTCGAAGGCGCAGCGGGTACGAGTGGAGGTCTTCTGGAAGAGCAGAACGATGTTCTTGCCCTCGAGATAGCGATGCGGAACGCCAGCGCGCTTCATATCCTTGAAGTTCTTGGAGAGCTTGAGCAGGTACTCGATCTCCTCGGTGGTGAGGTCGAGAAGCTTGAGGAAGCTACGGCCGGAGAGGTTAACACCCATGGTTCGATTCCTTTCGAAGAAATGAATTACGTAAGTATCAGTGTTGCCCGTTTAACGGGCGAAGCCGGTGCGGTTGTAGGGGGACCGCACCGGAAACGGAAAGACTTAGAGGTCCTCGCGCCAGAAGGGCATGCTCATGCAGCGCGGGCCGCCGCGGCCGCGGGAGAGCTCGGCGGAGGGCACGACGAGAAGGTCCAGGCCCTCCTTGTACAGCACGTCGTTGGTGACGGTGTTGCGGGCGTAGA
>DBGBCW010000020.1:0-69789 GCA_048478035.1 Collinsella aerofaciens
CAAAGACGAGCGTCGGGAAGACACGCCGAGGTCGCCGCGGACGGGTTGATATAGGGAGAGGGCCTGACCCCATATCGTTGGGGCCAGGCCCGATTTTGCCTCTTGACAATGTCCTGCTCATATTAAAAGGAACGTCCCTAAGTACCGCATAAATACCGTTTATCGGAGAAAAAATACCGTTCGCCGGTCATAATGATTGTTCCGGCTTTGGGCTTGTCTACAATAACCCCCCGTAAAAGAAATGCGGAAGGTTACCGAGTCCCCTCGGACGTGGGCCTAACCAAAGTCTTTGATCGCGAGCGTCTCAATGGGCGCATTCGATTGATTTTGGTTGGGCTATATTTATGAAGGGACATGTCACCATGGGTTTCTTTTCTCGCCTAATGGGTGGCTCGGATAAGCAGACGACTGCGGCTTCCGAGTTCGAAATCCTCGCTCCCGTTTCCGGCGAGCTTGTTCATCTAGAAAATACCAATGACCCCGCTTTTAGCAGCCGTGCAGTGGGCGATGGCGTTGCCGTGGTTCCCCAAGAGGGAACGGTGTGCGCTCCTGTTTCCGGCACCGTCGCGGCGCTGTTTCCGACTGAGCACGCGCTGGGCATCATGTCCGACGACAGCTCCGCTCAGGTGATGCTGCATATCGGAATCGACACTGTTAAGCTTGAGGGCAAGGGCTTCCATGCGCTTGTTGCCCAGGGTGACCATGTCGACGCGGGCCAGCCCCTCGTCGAGGTCGATTTCGACGCGGTCCGCGCCGCCGGCTTCGATCCCACGGTCTTCGTTATCGTGTGCGAGCGTTCGGAGAACTCGACTCTTCGCGAGCATGCTTCCGGCCCTGTTGCTGTTAAAGAGCCTGTCGTTTGGCTTTCCTAGTAAATTCTTGTGGTGGGTACCGTGGTTATCAAGCGAGTTTTTAACAACAACGTCGCAATGGTCACTTCGGACGATGGCTCCGAGCTCATCGTCATCGGTCGAGGCCTCTGCTTTGGCCGTCATGCCGGCGATGCCATCGACGAGGCATCAGTCGAAAAGACCTACGCGTTGCAGGAGGGAACTTCTCAGGATTCGCGTACGATTGACCGCTTGGCACATCTTTTGGAGTCCATCCCCACCGTCAACCTCGTGATTTCCGAGGAAATCGTTCAGATGCTTCGTCGAGAGCTCAATGTCGACATCAACGATAAGATTCTCATCGCTCTCGCAGACCATATCAGCCTTGCTTTGGAGCGCGAGCGCAAGGGCGTCCCCTGTGAGAATCCGTTGCTGCTCGAGATCCAGCAGTTCTATCGCAAGGAGTATGCGCTTGCGGGCCGTGCGCTGCAGATTATCAAGGAGTACATGGGCATCCAGATGAGCGAGGAGGAGCAGGGTTTCATTACCTTGCATATCGTCAACGCCACCATGCCGCAGCGCTCTGACCGCCTGATTGTTTCGGTCCAGCTTGTTCGCGACGTGCTTGCGATTGTTTCCAAGCGCTATGCTACGACCCTCGATGACACCTCGCTGCCTTACGAACGTTTCGTTCGTCACCTGCAGTTTTTCGCACAGCGAGCGCTCGATCCTACGGCCGGGCAAATCAACGGAGACGCGCTGTTCCGAATCGAAGAAACGGCGTATCCGCGTGCATTCTCGTGTGCGGATGCCATAGCCGCCCACTTGTCGTCTACCTATAACGTTGTCGTTACCGATGCCGAGAAGAGTTATCTCGCATATCACATTGTTAACCTGCTTGGAGAACCTGGTCTCTAGGCATAACGTGCCCACACATCGATCGATATAAGGCAAGGCTCACGGTCTTGTCCAGGGCACATCTGTCTTAATTTGCGGAAAAGGAAGGGGAGTACCGCTATGACCGCAAAAAAGAAGTTCAATTTCAAAGCGCCGTTGGAGGTGTTCGCGAAGTCGATCGTCCAGCCGATGATGTATCTCTCGGTTGCCGGCATCCTGCTCATCGTGGGCATCATTCTGACCAACAAGACCATCTGCGCTTTGGTCCCCGTACTGGGCTCCGGTCCGTTCCAGCTTGTGGGCGCCGTTGTCTATCAGTCGCTGATGTTTATCATCAACAACCTCTCGATTCTGTTCTGCGTGGGCATCGCCGGCGCCATGGCAAAGAAGAACAAGGGCCATGCTTCGCTGATCGCCCTGATGTCGTTCTTCCTGTTCCTGCAGGCTAACAACATCGTGCTCAACGCCACCGGCTCTCTTGCCGATGCGAGCGGCATGCTCGGTCTTACCGGAACCGGCCAGGCCACCGTTATGGGCATCCAGGTACTCGATACCGGCGTGTTTGGTGGCATCATCCTTGGTTGCATCACCGGTGCCGTGTTCAACAAGTACTCGAACAAGCAGTTCCCCATTGCCCTTTCGATGTTCTCGGGCGTTCGCTTTCCGTTCCTGATCATGATCATCATTTCCTGGATCATGGGCGCTGGCTTCTGCATCGTTTGGCCTCCGGTTCAGGGTGCCATCTCCTCCGTTGCCGGCATCATTAAGGAGTCGGGCAACATCGGTCTGTTTATCTACGGCATGCTCAACAAGCTGCTCGTTCCCACCGGTCTGCACCACCTCATCTACACCCCGTTCCAGTTCTCCGATGTGGGCGGCACCCTTACGCTGGGTGATCAGGTTATCGCCGGCGCCTATCCCATCCGTGTTGCCGAGATGGCAATGACGGGTCAGCCCTTCTCCGATAGCACCTACTTCAACAGCTATACCTTCAACAACCTGTGGCCCTACATCGGCATCGGTCTCGCCTTTATCGTCACCGCTTACAAGGGGAACAAGGACAAGACCAAAGCCGTTATCATCCCGCTGATCATCACCGCCGTGCTCTCCTGCGTGACCGAGCCCATGGACTTCCTCTTTGTCTTTGCCGCTCCCGTGCTCTTTGTCGTTCACTCGGTTCTTTCCGGCATCTTCCTGGTCCTGCTCAAGGTCCTCTCCGTGCCCGCTTCGACTGCAGGCGGCATCATCAACATCGTGGTCTCCAACCTGGTCCTCGGTGTCGACAAGACCAACTGGCCGGTTATGCTGGTGCTTGGAGTCGTCAACGCCGCCCTGTACTTCTTCCTCTTCACCTTCCTTATTAAGAAGCTCAACCTCCACACGCCTGGTCGCGAGGAGGAGTCCGAGCTCGCCGAGTCCGTTGCCGAGGGCGAGGCCGCCGCATCTGTTGCGGTGAAGCAGGGCGCTGTTGCCGCGGCTCCCGCAGAGGGCGTCGATACTGGCATTGCCGACCTGGTCGCAGGTCTTGGCGGCAAGGACAACATCGAGGAGCTCGAGAACTGCTTTACGCGTCTCCGCGTGAACGTTAAGAACCCGGACCTCATCGATGAGAGCCTCATCAACCACGTACCCAACAGCGGCATCAACCGCAACGGTAACAATATCCAGATCATCTTTGGCATGAAGGTCGCCGAGATGCGCGACAAGGTCGAAAACGCAATTGAGAAGGAGCAGTAAACAATGATCATTACTCTGTGTGGTGGCGGATCCACCTTTACCCCCGGCATCGTCAAGTCCATCGCCCTGCGCAAGGACGAGCTCGACGTTGACGAGATTCGTCTGTACGACATCAACGAGGAGCGCCAGCGCAAGATCGGCGTGCTCGTGGACTGGATTTTGCACGAGGACCTCGGCCTGGACATCAAGCTCACGGTGACCACCGACAAGGAGACGGCTTTTACCGACGCGAGCTTCGTGTTTGCCCAGATGCGCGTGGGCGGCTACGCCATGCGCGAGCAGGACGAGAAGATTCCGCTGCGTCACGGCTGCGTGGGTCAGGAGACTTGCGGTTGCGGCGGCCTTGCCTACGGCATGCGCACCATCTTCCCCATGGTCGAGCTGATCGATGACGTTGAGAAGTACGCCAAGAAGGACTACTGGATTCTCAACTACTCCAACCCCGCCGCCATCGTCTCCGAGGGCTGCCGTGTGCTGCGCCCGAACGCTCGCATCATCAACATCTGCGACATGCCGATCGCGATCATCGACGTGGTTTGCGCCGCGCTCGATATCGACAAGAAGGATGTTGAGTACGATTACTTTGGCCTCAACCACTTTGGTTGGTTCACCTCGATCCGCCACAAGGGCGAGGAGG
This sequence comes from Collinsella aerofaciens, assembly GCA_048478035.1. Lineage (GTDB taxonomy): Bacteria > Actinomycetota > Coriobacteriia > Coriobacteriales > Coriobacteriaceae > Collinsella > Collinsella aerofaciens_CN. Next base: position 4,102 of record DBGBCW010000020.1, read on the forward strand.
TGCTCCCGCAGCTGCGCGAGTACATCAAGGAGCATGAGATTCTGCTGCCCGATTCGTACCTCAAGGGCATGGGCTCGCTCATGGCAAAGAAGCCCGAGGAGGCCACCGACGAGCACCCCGAGCAGAACCGCCACACCAAGGGCAGCTGGTACTACGTCTGGAAGGGCGAGTACGAGATCATGGAGTGCTTCCCGGAGTACCTGCCCAACACGTATCTGAACTACTACCTGCAGCAGAAGGAGTTCGTCGAGCACTCCAACCCCGAGCGCACCCGTGCTAACGAGGTTGAGGAGACGCGTGAGAAGAACCTCTTCGACGGTATCGATCACTACGAGAAGACGGGCGAGATCGACGAGAGCACGTTCTATGCGGGCAGCCACGGCGACTGGATTGCCGATCTGGCTATCGCTCTGAAGAACGACACCAAGCAGCGCTTCCTGGTCATTTGCGAGAACAAGGGCGCCATCCCCAACATGCCCTACGACGCTATGGTCGAGCTACCTGCCTACATTGGCAAGAACGGCCCCGAGGTCATCAGCCGCGACAACATTCCGCTGTTCCAGCAGGGCCTCATGATGCAGCAGCTGAACTCCGAGAAGCTCATTGTCGAGGCTACGATCGAGGGTTCGTACGAGAAGGCGCTTAAGGCCTTTACGCTCAACAAGACTGTGCCGTCGATGAAGGTCGCCAAGGAGGTTCTCGACGACATGATCGAGGCCAACAAGGGTTACTGGCCCGAGCTTAAGTAAAAGCAACAGGGTCGCTGGCCGCATGCCTGAAGCAATGCCCCGCCCACGTGATTGCGTGGGCGGGGCATTGTCGTTTGGTAACGCGTTTTATCAAATATGGCATTTATCTGCGGTAATGTTCTATTTCACCGCTGAGGGTGACATTTTATACCGCCTGCCGAACCGTATGGAGACCTCACAACTTTTTAGGTCAGTGTTGTGCGTGTAGCAATTTCGCCCGGCCTCGCCTCCGGGCTGCCATGTGAGAGGGGATCTTATGGCTCGACTGCACGTAATGGAACGCAGCCACGCTCAGGCCGTCATGGACGACCTGCACGATGCGCTCGGACGTCGTCTGGCGGTGAGTTCGCTCGCCCCGTGTCCCGTTGAGTTTACGGCAGCGCTCGTCAACCTGTGCTCCACCCAGAGCTGCGGCAAGTGCACGCCCTGCCGCGTGGGCCTGAGCGCGCTGAGCGATCTGCTCGCCGATGTGCTCGAGGGCCGCGCCGACGAGTCCACGCTCAATCTGATCGAGCGCACCGCCCGCACCATCTATCTTTCGAGCGATTGCGCCATCGGTTACGAGGCCGGCGCCATGGCGCTTACGGCTATCCGCGGTTTCCGTGACGATTTTGAGCACCACATCCGCGAGCACTCCTGTGGCTTTGACCGCGAGGCCCGCGTCCCGTGCGTCTCGGGCTGTCCGGCGCATGTCGACATTCCCGGTTACATTTCGCTCGTCGAGGCCGGCCGCTATGCCGATGCCGTCAAGGTCATCCGCAAGAATAACCCGCTGCCGCTCGTTTGCGGCCTGGTGTGCGAGCATCCCTGCGAGATGCATTGCCGCCGTGGCATGGTCGACGACCCCATGAACATCCTCGCCCTCAAGCGTTTTGCCGTTGAGCACAGTGACCTCAACGACCACAAGCCGCATGTAGTGGACAACACCGGTAAGCGCGTCTCCGTGATCGGCGGCGGCCCGGCTGGCCTTTCCTGTGCCTACTACCTGGCCGTGATGGGCCACAAGGTGACCATTTTTGAGCAGCGCCACCACTTGGGCGGCATGCTGCGCTACGGCATCCCCAGCTATCGTCTGCCGCGCGAGCGCCTGCAGGCCGAGATCGACTGGATCTTGAGCGCCGGCATCGACGTTGAGCTCGATCACTCCGTGAACGGCGAGGAGCTCGCTCGCCTGCGCGACGAGTTCGATGCCGTCTACCTGGCCATCGGTGCCCATAGCGACAAGAAGCTCGGCCTTCCGGGTGAAGAGGCGCCCGGCGTGGAGTCGGCCGTCAAGATGCTGCGCGCCATCGGAGACGACGAGCTGCCCGACCTGAGCGGCCAGCGCGTGTGCGTCATCGGCGGCGGCAACGTGGCCATGGACGTGGCGCGCTCTGCCGTGCGCTGCGGTGCCGAAAAGGTGAGCATCGTCTACCGCCGTCGCATCTGCGATATGACGGCCCAGGACGCCGAGATTGCCGGCGCCCAGGCCGAGGGTTGCGAGGTTCTGGAGCTCACGGCGCCGCTCGCCATCGAGACGGGCGAAGATGGTCGCGTGAGCGGCCTGCGCGTGCAACCGCAGATTATCGGCGAGCCCCGCCGCGGTCGTCCGGCTCCGCGTGCCGCCGCTACGCCCGAGCGCGTCATCCCCTGCGAGCGCGTGTTTGTCGCCATTGGCCAGGACATCGATTCCAAGCCGTTTGAGGACATGGGCATCGCCTGCAAGTGGGGTTGCGTGGTCACCGACTCGGACGGTGCCGTGCCCAACTTCGATGGCCTCTTTAGCGGCGGCGACTGCCAGACCGGCCCCGCCACCGTCATCCGTGCCATCAACGCCGGCCGCGTGGCTTCGGCAAACATCGACCGCTATCTGGGCTTCGACCACAAGATCAAGCTCGACGTGGAGCTGCCGACCGTTCAGTTTAAGGGCAAGCACGAGTGCGGCCGCTGCGAGCTGGGTGAGCGCGAGGCCGGCGAGCGTATTCACGATTGGAATCTGGTCGAGCAGGGCCTTACCGAGGAGGAGGCGCGCCAGGAGGCAAGCCGCTGCCTGCGTTGCGACCACTTTGGTTTTGGCGCGTTCCGCGGAGGGAGGAACCTGGAATGGTAGAGCTCAACAACCCCACTGTCAGCGATAACACCGAAAGCGGAGCACTCAATATGGTCAAGCTCACTATCGATAATTGCGAGGTCGTGGTGCCCGAGCACACCACGATCCTGGACGCGGCCAAGTCCGTCGGCATCCAGATTCCCACCCTGTGCTACCTGCGCGATCTGAACGAGATCGGCGGCTGCCGCGTGTGCGTGGTCGAGGTTGAGGGCTGCGACCAGCTGGTTGCCGCCTGCAACAACTACGTGCTCGATGGCATGGTGGTCCACACCAACAGCCCCAAGGCCCGCGAGGCGCGCCGCACCAACGTGCAGCTGCTGCTTTCGCAGCACGATTCACGCTGCACGAGCTGTGTGCGCAGCGGTAACTGCAACCTGCAGACCATTGCCAACGACCTGGGCATTTTCTATCTGCCGTATCAAAGGCATTTGGCGGGCGAGGGCTGGGATTTCGATTTCCCCATCATCCGCGAAAACGACAAGTGCATTAAATGCATGCGCTGCATCAAGGTGTGCGAGAGCGTACAGGGCCTAGGGATTTGGGACCTGACCAACCGCGCCACGCATACCGCCGTGGGCACCCGCGGGCGCGTGCCGATCGGCAAGACCGATTGCGTCGCGTGCGGCCAGTGCATCACGCATTGCCCGACGGGCGCGCTGCGCGAGCGCGACGACACCGAGACCGTGTTTGACGCGCTCGCTAATCCCGACAAGATCGTGCTGGTGCAGATCGCGCCGGCCGTGCGTAGTGCTTGGGGCGAGGAGCTCGGCATTCCGCGCGAGGAGGCAACCGTCGAGCGTCTGGCTTGCGCGCTGCGCCGCGTAGGCTTTGAGTATGTGTTCGATACCGATTTCTCGGCCGACCTCACCATTATGGAGGAGGGCTCCGAGCTGCTCGAGCGCCTGGGCGCCGCCGCTAAGGGTGAGGGCGACAGCCGCGGCTGGCCCATGTTTACGAGCTGCTGCCCGGGCTGGGTGCGCTTTGTGAAGGCACGTTACCCCGAGTTTGTCGACAGCCTGTCCACGTCAAAGTCGCCGCAGCAGATGTTCGGCGCTATCGCCAAGACCTACTACGCCAAGGTGCTGGGCGTGGAGCCCGAGCGTCTGTTCGTGGTGTCCGTTATGCCATGCACGGCCAAGAAGGCCGAGTGTGCGCTGCCGAGCATGATGGGCGAGGGCGGCGCGCCCGACGTGGACGTTGCGCTGACGGTGCGCGAGATGGTGCGCATGATCCGCGCGAGCCACGTGAGCGTTGACACGCTGGTCGAGGAGCCGCTCGATACGCCGTTGGGCTTTGGCAGGGGCGCGGGTGTGATCTTTGGCGCCACGGGCGGCGTGATGGAGGCCGCCGTGCGCTCGGCATATTACCTGGTGACGGGCAAGAACCCGGATGCCGACTTCTTCACTGACGTGCGCGGACTCGAGGGCTGGAAGGAGGCCGTGGCCGATATCGACGGTACCAAGGTGCGCGTCGCCGTGGCGCACGGGCTGGGCAACGCCGCCCGTCTGCTCGACGCGATTCGCGACGGCCGTGTGAGATATGACTTTGTTGAGGTCATGGCGTGCCCGGGCGGCTGCGTCGGTGGCGGCGGTCAGCCCATCCACGACGGCTGCGAGCTGGCGGCTGAGCGTGGCCAGGTGCTGTGGAGCCTGGATGCGAAGGCGGACATTCGTTTCTCGCACGAGAATCCCGATGTCCAGGCGTGCTACCGCGAGTTTTTGGGCGCGCCGCTCTCGCCGCTGGCCGAGGAGTTGCTGCATACCGACCATCATGCCTGGTCGATGCCTAACGAGGGGACATGCTAGCGATGCGCGCGTTTGATGTTGAGATGTCGCGCCGGGGGTTTGCCTCGGCGCTCGCCGCGGGCGCCCTGTCACTTGCGCTCGCGGGCTGTGGCGGCGGGGCTGCCGGTGCCGGGTCCGCCGCGGGCTCGGTTGCCACGGACGGCGCCGGTGCTGCCGCAGAGCCGGTCGAGGTGCACGTCGCCTCGCTCAAGGGTCCGACGTCGATCGGTCTGGTGCAGTTTATGGACCAGGCAGCCGATGGCGAGACAGACAATGAGTTCGACTTTGCGATCAACACTGCCGCCGACGAGATCGTGCCCAAGGTGATTCAGGGCGATGTCGACATTGCCTTGGTACCCGCCAACGTGGCGAGCGTTCTCTACAACAAGACCGAGGGTGCGGTACAGGTCATTGATATCAATACGCTTGGCGTGCTGAGCGTGGTGACGGGCGACGCGGACGTGACTTCGTTTGGTGACCTGGCGGGTCGTACCGTCTACATGACGGGCAAGGGCACCACACCGGAGTACGTCATGAACTATCTGCTGGAGCGCGCGGGCCTGACCGGTCAGGTGGCGCTTGAGTTTAAGAGCGAGCCCACCGAGGTGCTCTCGGCGCTGCTTGCCGATCCGTCTGCTGTGGGCGTGCTGCCCGAGCCCTTCAAGACCGCTGCCATTGCAAAGAGCGGAGGCAAGCTGTCGGCGCCGGTAAGCCTGACCGATGTGTGGGATGAGCTGGCGGGCGACACGGGCTCCCGTTTGCTGACGGGCGTAACCGTGGTGCGCCGTGCCTTTGCCGAGGAGCATCCCGAGGCCGTGGCGGAATTCTTGCGCTGCCATGCGGCGAGCGTTAAGGCCGTCAATGCGGCGCCGGCAGACTGGGCGCAGGCCGTGGTCGATGCTGGCATCGTGGACAACGCCAAGATTGCCGAGAGGGCGATTCCCGGGTGCATGCTTGTGTGCCAGACGGGCAAGGATATGAAGGCGGCACTTAGTGGGTATCTGCAGGTGCTGGCCGACGCGGACGCGAGCGCCGTGGGTGGTAAACTTCCGGCTGACGATTTCTACTACATGGAGTAGCCCGTGCGTGTGTTTGCTCGACAAATGACAGAGCGTATGAAGGCGGTGGCGGCAGCAGGTGCCGTCGCCGCCTTTTGGCTTGCCGTGTGGGTCTTCGCGGCGGCGCTGGTGGCACAGCCGCTGATTTTGCCGGGTCCGGGTGCTGTTGTGGTGGCGTTGCTGCGGCTGGTATGCGATGCCGGCACGTGGGCGATTCTGGCGGGCTCGGGTGCGCGGATTCTAGGCGGTTTGGCGCTTGCCGCGGTGTGCGGTGGTTTGCTGGCCGGAATTTCGTCGCGCTCGCAGGCGTTTGTCCGCTTGGTGGCTCCGGCGCTTTCGTTTGTTAAGGCGACGCCGGTTGCCTGCGTGGTGGTCCTGCTGCTCATTTGGCTGGGGTCGGCGCGCGTGAGCATTGCGGCGGTCTTTTTGATGGCGCTTCCGGGCGTGTATTTTTCGCTGGTCGAGGGTTTGACGCAAGCGGATAAGCCGCTGGAGCAGATGTTTCGTCTGCATGGCGTGCGGGGTTGGCGACTGTTTTGTGCCCACACCTGGCGCGAAGTCCTGCCGTTTGTGCTTTCGTGCGCCCGCGCCGTGATTGGCATGAGCTGGAAGGCCGGCGTGGCGGCGGAGCTGATCGGCATGGCGACGGGCACCGTGGGCGAGCGCATCTATCAGGCGAAGCTGCTCATCGAGACGGCTGACCTGCTGGCTTGGACCGTGTTGGTCGTGGCGGCATCGCGGGCATGCGAGCGTGTGCTGGTGTGGTTGCTGCGGGCTTCGGGGCCCGCGGCGTGGCGTGCTGCCGTGTGGGCACACGGGCGTGGTACTCGCGGGCGTTCGGGCGACCCTGCTGGCGCCGGCGCTGCGGCGGAGCTTGCGCTTGCCGTGGGCGATCGTGCGCCCTGGGCGCCGGCGCTCGACGGGCTGGTGCTCAACGTGCCTGCGGGTGGGCGTATCTGTGTGATGGGCACCTCGGGCGTGGGCAAGTCGACGCTGCTTGCGCTGGCGGCGGGGGAGTGCGCGCCGTGCTCCATGGTGTTTCAGGATGTGCGCCTGGTAGAGGGCGCCTCGGCTTTGGATAACGTGCTGGTGTGCGCCGACGCGCGCGTGGACGCCTCGAGTGCCGCGGCCCTGTTGCGCCTGCTGGTGCCGGGGGTCGATGTGCATGCCCGCGTGGCCGAGCTTTCGGGTGGACAGCGCCGTCGTGTCGAGATTGCCCGAGCCCTGCTGTGTCCGGGCGGCGCAGTGATTCTGGACGAGCCCTTTACCGGCCTAGATACCGCTGCGCGCGACGCATGCGCCGAGATCGTGCTCGACTTGCTCGACGGCCGCATGCTGTTGCTTGCTACACACGATGCCGTCGACGCTCAGGCCCTCAATATCTCGGACATCATCACGCTGTAAATACTTACTCAGCAACAAAATGATCCGTTTTTTCTCCGTCCCCATGGGGTCGGGTATGGTATTCTATCTGCGGGGTAATACTTAGGAATACCAAGTAATACCAACGCCGTAGAACAAACTCCAGATGCGGGCCAATCGGGTTGCCTTCACAGCCCGTCGCCCAGCCGCGTGGCCCGCATCCATTCGCACCACCGTCGTTTCAAAAAGGAAGCGCCATGGCAGAACACATGACCCCGGTTGTCGCGAAGGTCTTGCCCGAGGAAAAGGCGGCCTTCGCGGCGGCAACCCACCTCGCGGGCACCACGCCGTCCAACGCCATCCGCATGTTCATCGCCGCCTTCAATCGCTGCGGCACCTTTCCGTTCGACATCTCGCCGAGCGGGGCTTTTGGCGCTGCGCCCGATTCTCATCAACAATGACTGTCCCAAACTGCCGGCACTTGGGGACGTTCCTTTTCTGCCGGCAGTTAAGGAACGTCCCTAAGTGCCGGGTTTTGAGGAGGTTGGCATGCTCAATGCGATGGCGTGGGCGCTTGCCTGTTTTGGCGTTGTCGCTGCCGATATAGCCCTGAGCGTGGTTCTGTTTTCAGTTCTCGATGCCGTGTCGGTGCTGACGGGCTATCCGATCGACAATCTCGATATCCAATGGTTCCAGGCTGCCGCTCAGACGGCATCGTTTTTGATGGCGCTGCTGTGGTGGCGTTATTTGTGGCCGCGGTCGTTTATCGCGCGCTGGCAAGGTGAGCGTCCACTTGGCGGGGGATTGCGTAGCGCGTGGAAGCGCATTGCCTGCGTTATCGTGATCGGCTTGGCCCTGCAGGTGGTCGTTGGCTACGTGACCGACGCCGTGCTGTCGCTGTTGCCCGAGGTCTCGGCAGACTATAGCGAGCTCGTCGAGGAAACGGGCATGGGCGATACCAGCCTTCTTGCTGTCCTGACCACGGTGCTCGGCGCTCCGTTTTGCGAGGAGTTGCTGGTGCGCGGCATTATTTTTGAGTTTTCGCTCCGAGCGTTTAACCCGCAGTGCCGCCCACTTTGGAAGCGCCGACGTCTCGTGCGACCGCAAGACGGCGCCATGGTGCCCTGGGCGGCCCCGAGTAACTGGGGTATCGCCGCGGCGATTGTGCTGCAGGCGGCGATCTTCGGCTTTATGCACATGAACTGGGTGCAGGGTTGCTATGCGGGCGCTGCCGGCCTCATTTTTGGTTGGGTGCTCGTGACGACCGGAAAGCTTTGCTACACGATCCTGCTGCACTTTGCCTTTAATGCCGGGTCGTATCTCATGACGTTGCTCTGGTTTGTGAACACGCCGTTCGGCGTGGCAATTACGGTCGCTATCGCCGGTGCCATCCTCGTTGAGGCAATGCGCTCGCTGCGCCACGCGTGTGGGATGGACGCAGCGAGCGCACCACTGCCCTAGTTGCGCCTGCCGCCGCCGTTGGCGCCCTGACGCCCCTGGGCCGCGCGGTTGCGGCCTGCGGTGTTCTGCGCACGCGACATGCCGCCGTGGCCCTTGCTGCCTTTGGGTCCCTTGCCGGCGGCGCCACCGTGGGCCTTACCGCCCTTCTTGCCGGTGCCGTGTCCGCCGCCGGCAGACGTCTCGCCCGGGCGTGGCGGCACGGGGCGAATCAGGCAATGCTTGGTGTAGCCGATCAGGTCGCGGCGGCCAGCCTTTTCCAGCGCCTCGCGTACCAGCTTGTAGTTCTCGGGCTTGCGATACTGGATAAGCGCGCGTTGCATGGCCTTCTCGTGCGGGTCGCGCGCCACATAGATCGGCTCCATGGTGCGCGGGTCCACGCCGGTGTAGTACATGCACGTCGACATGGTGGACGGGGTGGGGTAGAAGTCCTGCACCTGCTCGGGCATGTAGCCCATGTCGCGCACGGCTTCGGCAAGGTCCACGGCTTCCTTCATGGTTGAACCGGGGTGGCTCGAGATCAGATACGGCACAACATACTGCTTGAGTCCATACTCGCGGTTCAGGCGCTCAAATTTGCGGCAGAACGCATCGTAGACGGCTCGGCTCGGCTTGCCCATCACGGACAGCACCGCGTCGCTCACGTGCTCGGGCGCCACGCGTAGCTGGCCCGAGACATGGTGTTCCAGCAGCTCGCGTAAAAACTCGTCCGAGGCATCGGCCATGGTGTAGTCAAAACGGATGCCGCTGCGCACGAAGACCTTCTTGACGCCCGGCAGCTGGCGCAGGTCGCGCAACAGCTGCGTGTAGCCGCTTTCGTCGACCACCATGTTCTTGCATACGCTCGGCCACAGACAGCGCTTGTTCTTGCACACACCGTGCTTGAGCTGCTTGTCGCAGGCGGGGCGGCTAAAGTTGGCCGTCGGTCCACCCACGTCGTTGATGTAGCCCTTAAACTCGGGATCGCGCGTGAGCAGCTCGGCCTCGCGCATGATCGAGTCGTGGCTGCGCATCTGCAACACGCGGCCCTGGTGGAAGGTGAGGGCGCAAAACGAACACTCGCCAAAACAACCGCGGTTGGAGCTAATGGAAAACTTGATCTCGGCAAAGGCCGGCACGCCGCCTGCCGCGTCGTAGTCGGGATGCCAGTCGCGTGCGTAGGGGAGTTCGGCCACCTCGTCCATCTCGTCGGTGGTGAGCGTGGCCGACGGTGGGTTCTGCACCACATAGACGCTGTTGGGGTAGGGCTCTACCAGACGATGCCCGGTGATGGGGTCCATATTCTGCTGCTGCACATTGAAGCTGCGCGCGTAATTGAGCTTGTCGGCGGCAAGGTCGTCCCAGCTGGGCAGCAAGTCGTAGTCGTAGACCTCGTCGAGCGAGCTGGTGCGGTAGACGGTGCCGTTGATATAGGTGATCTGATCGACGGGCAGCCCCGCGTCGAGCGCGTCGGCGATCTCGACAATCGCGTGCTCGCCCATGCCGTAGATGAGGATGTCGGCGCCCGAGTCGAGCAGCACCGAGCGCTTGAGCTTATCCTGCCAGTAGTCGTAGTGGGCCAGGCGGCGCAGGCTCGCCTCGATGCCGCCGATGATGATGGGGGCGTCCTTAAACGTCTGGCGAATGAGGTTGCCGTAGACCGTAACGGCGCGATTGGGACGGCGCCCCTCCTCGCCACCGGGGGTATAGGCGTCGGTGTGGCGGCGATGCTTGGTCACCGAATAGTGGTTGACCATGGAGTCCATGTTGCCGGCACTGACGAGAAAGCCCAAGCGCGGCTCGCCGAGCACGGTGATGCTGGCGGGGTCGGTCCAGTTGGGTTGGCAGATGATGCCCACCTTGTAGCCGTGCGCGTCGAGTACGCGGCTGATGATGGCCATGCCAAAGCTGGGATGGTCCACATAGGCGTCGCCGCAGATGTAGACAAAGTCGCACTGGTCCCAGCCGCGTGCATCCATGTCGGCTCGACTGACGGGGAGGAATTTATCGCGGCCCGGGCGCCAGGGGCGGGCGGGCGTCGCTTGGGAATGCTTGGCGCGGGCGACCGTGGCCTGCGCCTTGCCGCCGCGCTTTTGCTGCTGGCCCTGTTTGCCCTGCTGACTGCGCTGGTTGTTCTGAGCGTGCTGAGGCTTTTTTGCCACGATCCCTCCCGGTGTCTGTATGCTGCACGTAATTGTAACCAGTCTTTTTGGGACGGGGCTAAAAAGACTGGGGGAGTACATGGGCTGGCGGATCGGCGTGCCGATGCGGGCGCCGTTTGTTTCCAGACTGTGTATCCCCGTGTCGAAGGAGCCGTCTCGCGCGCACGCCATGTTGTCAATGGGTTACAGTATGAACGGCGGTTATGTTTCCGCCAACGCACGAGAGGGTCGTCAACAAGGAGGATGCACGACGATGCAGCGTGCCAAACAGATATCGGAGTCCATCGAACTGGGCATTATCCTGGCGCTCGCCGGCGGCTTTATGGATGTGTATTCGTACATTGGGCGCGACCATGTTTTCGCAAACGCGCAGACGGGCAACATCCTGCTTGTGGGCGTGAGCATCTCGGAGGGCAATTGGACACTTGCGGGGCGCTACTTCTTCCCTGTGGTGTCGTTTGCCGTGGGCATTATGCTTGCCGACCTGGTACACGAACGGTTTGGCAGTGTGATTCACTGGCGCCAGGTGACGGTGTTCTTTGAAGCCGTCATCTTGCTGGGCGTGAGCTTTATCCCCGGTGGCGGTTACAACCTGCTCGCCAACTGCCTCACTTCGTTTGCCTGCGGCATGCAGGTCGAGAGCTTCCGCAAGATTCACGGTCATGGCATCGCTACGACCATGTGCATCGGCAACTTGCGCAACGCGCTGCAAAACGTGGACGATTACATCATCACCCACAGGCGCGGCTTTTTGGAAAACGGCCTGCTGTACTTTGGCGTGATCTTTACCTTTGTGTTTGGCGCCGTGTTGGGCAACTGGTGCATTGAGCGCATGGGCCTGTACGCCATCGTCGTGGCGAGCTTGCTGCTGTTTGTCGCGTTTGCCATCATGTTCATCGACCGCGAGCGCGACTTGCGCTTACGCTGGAAGGTTGCGGCCGAGGCTTGGAAAGAGGGCTGCCGAAAGTAACCGAATGCGGCAAAGGGGCTGTCCCTTCGCCGCATTATTTTTCATCATCTGTTGAAACGCTTTAACAATTTTGACGTTCTCACGCGTTTTTTTGTTTCAAAAGCGTTAGGATGGGACTCATAGCGTGGGGCGTAATGGGTGCCCCGCACACGATGGGAGGCTATCAATGGCTAATCGTTTCGTTCTCAATACCATCTCTTATCATGGTTCCGGCGCCATCAAGGAGATTCCCGGCGAGCTCCAGCGTCGCGGCTACAAGAAGATTTTCGTCTGCTCCGATCCCGATCTGGTCAAGTTTGGCGTTACCGCCAAGGTGACCGACGAGCTCGACGCCGCCGGCATCGCCTGGAGCCTCTACTCCGAGATCAAGCCCAACCCCACTATCCAGAACGTCAAGGACGGCGTCGAGGCCTTCAAGGCCGCCGAGGCTGACGCTATCGTGACCATCGGCGGCGGCTCCTCCATGGACACCGCTAAGGCCATCGGCATCATCATCAACAACCCCGAGTTCGCCGATGTCCGCAGCCTCGAGGGCGTTGCTCCCACTAAGAACCACGCCGTGTTCACCATCGCTGTGCCGACGACCGCCGGTACCGCCGCCGAGGTGACCATCAACTACGTCATCACCGACCCCGAGAAGGTCCGCAAGTTCGTGTGCGTCGACACCAACGACGCCCCCGAGGTCGCCGTCGTCGATCCCGACATGATGGCCTCCATGCCCGCCGGCCTGACCGCTTCCACCGGCATGGACGCTCTGACCCACGCCATCGAGGGCTACACCACCAAGGGCGCTTGGGAGCTCTCCGACATGTTCCACTTTGAGGCCATTAAGCTGATCAGCGAGAACCTGCGCGACTCCGTTGCCGAGGCCAAGTCCGGTCAGCCCGGCTCCGGCCGCGAGGGCATGGCCCTTGGCCAGTATGTCGCCGGCATGGGCTTCTCCAATGTCGGCCTGGGTATCGACCATGCAATGGCTCACACCCTGTCCGCTCACTACGACACCCCGCACGGCGTCGCCTGCGCCATGCTGCTGCCGATCGCCATGGAGTTCAACAAGCCGGTTTGCGCCGAGCGCCTGGCCAAGGTCGCCGTTGCCATGGGCGTTGACACCACGGGCATGAGCACCGACGAGGCCGCCGACGCCGCTATCGCCGCCGTCAAGCAGCTTTCCGCCGACGTGAACATCCCGCACGTCTGCGAGGCCATGAAGGCTGACGAGATCGAGGTCCTGGCCAAGGACGCCATGGCCGACGCCTGCTTCCCGGGCAACCCGCGCGAGGCGACGCTCGACGACGTTATCGAGCTCTTCAAGAAGATCTGCCCGGCTGCCTAGTCTCGTTTGGTGTTCTTTCGCCTGTAGGCGTATGGTCTTTTGACTTGCCGCTGGCCCCGCCGTGCTACGCATGGCGGGGCTTTTTGTGCTGCGTCGATGCCCTGAGACGGGCAAAACCAAGGTGTACTGCCCGCTACGGATAGGTGGTGCACTTCCCAGCGTGCATTTTTGGGAGTATTCAGCAAGCTCTTAAAAATGCATAACGTTTTGAATGGCCCGTAGTGGCCCGCAGGCGCCCATCGACAGCCATTGCGGGTGGGCTATCGATGAGTGGAGGGGGTTGTTACTGAGTTTCTGCTTTGCGACGACCTGCAACACTGCTGTAACCGCGTCGTTTTGTCGTTCGTGATGGGGCCGTTGGGGCCCACGGTGCTGAATACTCCGTTTTTTGCACGGTCCAAGGTGGGGCACCCTGAGATGAAGCAAAAAGATGCCTCATTTCTATGCAAATACCAATAGGATTTATGCAAGATTGAGATTGTAAACCGTGCACGTGCACAAAACCGGTGCGGGGACGTCTGGAGGCGGCTCGGCTCCTGGGGCATTGCACGTGCAGAACGGTTAAAATCGGGACTCGGTCTTAGTTTTACTTGGAAGGATGCATATGACTTCTAATATTGATGCTTCTCTAGAGGAGACGCTCTCCTATATCGCAGGACAGCTTAAGACGCTGACTTCTATTGCTTCGCCTACCGGCTATACCCGTGCGGCGACTGATTATCTGATGGAGACCCTGCGCGATATGGGGTTTGGGCCTGAGCGTTCTAATAAGGGTAACGTGCTCGTTGAGCTTGGCGGCGAGGGCGAGCCGCTCGTACTGGCGAGCCATGTCGATACCCTAGGCGCCATGGTGCGTTCCATTAAGGACAATGGCCGCCTGCGCCCCACGACGCTCGGTGGGCATCAGTGGTCTACGGCCGATGGCGAGAACTGCACCGTCTACACGCGCGACGGCAATGTCTACACGGGCGTGGTTCTTAACACCGAGCCTTCGGCGCACGTGGCCGACGAGCCGGTCAAGACCATCGAGAAGAACATGGAGATCTTGCTCGACGAGAACGTCGACAGCAAGGACGATGTGCTCGAGCTGGGTATTCAGACCGGCGACATCATCGCTATGGATCCTCGCACGACGGTGACGGAGAGCGGCTACATTAAGAGCCGCTTCCTGGATGACAAGCTATCGGCCGCCATTTTGTTGGGCTTGGCGCGTGCCGTCGCCGCTGGCGAGGTGACGCTTTCGCGTAAGGTTTCGCTGCTCTTTACCGTGTACGAGGAGGTGGGCCACGGCGGCGCCTTCGTGCCGGCCGACACGCGCGAGATGATCAGCGTTGACATGGGCTGCGTGGGCGACGACCTAGGCTGCACCGAGCACATGGTGTCGATCTGCGCCAAGGATTCGGGCGGTCCGTACAACTACGACCTGGTGACGGCGCTGTCCAATATCGCGCGCGAGCTTGAGCTCGATTACGCTATCGACGTGTATCCGCATTACGGTTCGGACGTCGAAGCCACGCTCTCTGCCGGCTACGACATTCGCCATGGTCTGATCGGCCCCGGCGTGTACGCGAGCCACAACTACGAGCGCAGCCACATCGACGGCGTGCGCAATACCTACGAGCTGGTCCGCGCCTACGTACAACGCTAGAGGAGCAGCTTGCGACTCGGCTGACCAATTGCTCTAAGGCCCGATTGCTCGGGCCTTTTTTCGCTTCAGTCTGTTTAGTATTATGCTGTATGTAACTAATTAACTTTACGTTTGGAATACTTAACGAGGTGATGCGGCATATGAATACATCTGAGTACTTGTCTATGGGTGATGCGGCCCGCTTGCTGGGCGTTACAAAAGCCCGCATATCGCAACTTGCCGCATCGGGGACGCTTGCGTGCGATATTGTGGGCGGTCGGAAGATGGTCGAGTACAATTCTGCGATCGCCTATCAAAAGGTCCGCAAACGAGGGCGCCGTCCTGCAGCCGATGTGGGACGCAAGTTTACGCTGATGTCGGCCGACCATGAGGTCGCGCATGTCTCATTTGATCCGACGCGCGAGTTTCCCTTCGAAATCGCCGAGGTCCTCGATGCGCAACGAATGCCGTTTGGCACATGCTCGAGTTCTTCTCCAACGGTGAATAAGCGGGAGCTCAACGCGTGGTGGGGGCATCGGTCGGTGCCCGATGTTCGCCCTGGGCTTATCTCGCGCTACCGCGAGCTAGGGATTGTCAACGGCGTTGAGGTGCCGGTTCAGTGCCTGGGCCTCTCGCTTTCGGATTGCTATTGGCTGCGGCCGGCAGAATGCGACGGGCTCGAATGGCGAAACCTCAATTACTTCGAGAACGAATTTGAGCGATCGGCGCCCGAAGAGCGTTCGGGTTGGTTGGAAGGCATCGGTCTTAAAAATCCGGATAACACGTCCGAGGGTGAGCTCCCTAAATCGTGGATGATTCGCAACGGCGTTCGCGTTCTGGTCAAGGGATGCGGCATGGACGATCAACGTCCCTTTAACGAGGCGGTTGCAACGGCTCTACATCGTCGCTTGCTGTCAGAGGGTGAGTTTGTTCCTTATGCGGTTGAGCGGATGTTCGATGGCCCTGTGTGTCTGTGCGACGACTTTCTTGACGGCCGCGAGGAATATGTTCCGGCTGTTTACGTTAAGAACGCCCTTGGCGGCCAGCGAGGAAACTCGACGTACGACCGGTACTGCCGCTTCCTTGGTAAGCATGGAGCAGACGAGGTTGCCGTGAGAAGGTCTATGTCGCAGATGATCGTTTGCGACGCCCTTTTGGCCAACAGCGATCGCCATTGGCGAAACTTCGGCATCATCCGCAATGTCGATACCTTGGAGATAAGGCATGCACCGCTGTTCGATAGCGGCAACTGTCTGTGGTATAACGTGCCAACTGCTGTGCTCGCAGCTGGGGAGTTTGGGTTTGCCGCTAAGCCGTTTGGACCCAATCCTTCCGTCCAACTGGCGCTTGCGGACTCGCTCGATTGGTTCGACTCATCGCGGCTCAACGGATTTGTTGATGAAGCGATAATGATTCTTTCGCAGAGCAAGTGGGCCACGGCGGAGGGTCGGCTCGAGTCCATTCGCCGCGGCCTGGAGCGTCGCGTTATCGAGGTGAATGCTGCTGTTGGAGTGCTTCGACACGTGCGGCGATAATCCCGCGGCTACCTGATGGCTGCCGTAACGGTGCCGCCGCCGAGGACGATGTCGCCGCGGTAGACTACAACGGCCTGGCCGGGGGCGATGGCTCGCTGCGGCTCGTCAAAAGTCAGCAGCATTTGCCCGTCTTCGCCGCGCGTAAGGGTCGCTGCTTGGTCTTTCTGACGGTAACGGTACTTGGCGCCCACGCGAATGCCGCCGGCATCGAGTTCTGCCTCCATGCGGTCGGCAGGGGCGCTCCAGATCCAGTCGTCGGCCGTGAGTACTGTGGCCGTTAGGTCCTCGGCCTCGCCCAGATGCACGGTGTTGTTGGCGGCATCGACGCCCGTCACATACACGGGATGCGCCATCGCGACGCCCAAGCCCTTGCGCTGGCCGATGGTATAGCGCAACGCGCCGTTATGGCGTCCGACCACGCTGCCGTCGCGCCACACAATGTCGCCCGGTGCAGTGGGATGTCCGCAGCGGCGCTCGATATAGCCCGCGTAGTCACCGTCTGGAATAAAGCAGATGTCCTCGCTCTCGGCCTTCTTGGCGTTGATGAAGCCCTGCTCGGCGGCAATGCGGCGCACGTCGCGCTCTTTGTCCAGCCCGGCCAGCGGAAAGATTGTGCGCGACAGCCGCTCCTGCGTGAGCGAATACAAAAAGTAGCTCTGGTCCTTCTTGGGGTCTTCGCCGCGATGCAGCTGCCAGGTGCCGTCGGACGCCTGGCTTGTTTTGGCGTAGTGACCTGTGGCGATGTAGTCGCAGCCCATATCCAGCGCCGCATCCAGCAATGCGCCAAACTTAATGTGGCGGTTGCAGATGATGCATGGGTTGGGCGTCAGCCCCTCCTGATAGGCGGTCACGAAGCGCTCGATAACATTGCGGTCGAAGGTCTGCTGCAGGTTAAGTACATGGTGGGGTATCCCCAGGCGCTCGGCGACGGCCTTTGCATCGGCGATGTCGCGGTCGACCTTACTCGTGCTCGTGACGGGATCGGGCGCGGGGCAGGTGAGGCGCATGGTGGCGCCGACACATTCGTAACCCTGGCTTTTGAGCAGATACGCGGTCACGCTGGAATCGACGCCGCCACTCATGGCGACGAGCACGCGCTTGTTGTGCATGGGGAGGTTCTCCTTGGTGGCATGTGGCCAAAAAAGAAAAGCGGCGCGGGAGGCTGGTTCCGCGCCGCAGACATTGTAGCAAGTTCGGGCGTCCTGTGGGACGCCCTAATGAGATGGGCTCAGACTGCCGGGAGAGAGAGGAGACCGGCTCGTCCGTGGGCTCAACCTATGGGCGACAGGCTCTAGTCCTGGAACAGTGCCGTGGACAGGTAGCGCTCACCGGTATCGGCGAGCAGGGCCACGATGGTCTTGCCCTCGTTCTCGGGGCGCTTGGCCAGCTGCAGTGCGGCCCACACGGCGGCACCGGACGAAATGCCCACGAGCATGCCCTCCTTGTGGCCCACGGCACGGCCGGTGGCAAAGGCGTCGTCGTTCTCGACGGGGATGATCTCGTCATAGACCTGGGTGTCGAGGACGTCGGGCACAAAGCCGGCGCCGATGCCCTGGATCTTGTGCGGGCCGGCCTGGCCCTTGGAGAGCACCGGGGAGGTGGCGGGCTCGACGGCGACGACCTTAATCTCGGGGTTCTGCTCCTTGAGGAACTCGCCCACGCCGGTCACGGTGCCGCCGGTTCCAACGCCGGCGACGAAGATGTCGACCTCGCCGTCGGTGTCATCCCAGATCTCGGGGCCGGTCGTGGCCTTGTGGATGGCGGGGTTGGCGGGGTTCACAAACTGGCCGGCGATAATGCTGTTGGGGGTCTCCTTCTGCAGCTCCTCGGCCTTGGCGATGGCGCCCTTCATGCCCTTGGAGCCGTCGGTGAGCACGAGCTGTGCGCCGTATGCCTGCATAAGCTTGCGGCGCTCGACGGACATAGTCTCGGGCATGGTGATGATCACCTTGTAGCCGCGAGCCGCCGCCACCGAGGCGATGCCGACGCCGGTGTTGCCGCTCGTGGGCTCGATGATGGTATAGTCGCCGCCGCGCACGAGCTTGCCGGCCTTCTCGGCCTCGTCGATCATGTTCTTGGCGACGCGGTCTTTGACGGATCCGGCGGGGTTGAAGTATTCCAGCTTGACGAGCACGCGGGCCTTGAGGTCCTCATCGGCCTCAAAGTGAGTGAGCTCCAGAAGCGGAGTGTGGCCGATAAGCTGATCGATGGACGTGTAAACATTGCTCATGGTGAACCTCCAAAGTGTTCAAATGACTGGATACCGTGTGGTTTTACGGTGTGTATAGCAGCGAAACCCACAAACCTTATGGGTTGTTCGTTTTGCTGTTGGCAAGCATAGTAGACAGTAAAGCCTAGTAACGCAATAGGAAATAGAAGATTATTACGAGTCGATTAACCATCTTGACCGGAACGGGTATTTTCAAAACCAATATTTCGGCTAGAATTTCTACGGACTAAATGACCGAAAGGCAGCACTATACATGTTGGTTTCTACTAAGGGCAGATATGCCCTGCGCGTTATGGTCGATCTGGCCGAGCACCAGGCAGCCGGTCGCATCCCGCTCAAAGAGATCGCGGCGCGACAGGGGATTTCCGAGAAATATCTCGAGAACATCTTGGCTACGCTCGTGCGCGCCAACATGCTCTCGGGCATGCGCGGCAAGGGCGGCGGCTACGTGCTTACGCGCCCGCCCGAGCAGTATACGGTGGGCGAGATCCTGCGCCTGACCGAGGGCAGCTTGGCGCCGGTCGCATGCCTGGACGGCGACTGCAAGGGCTGTTCGCGTTCGGACGAGTGCCCCACGCTCGACGTGTGGAAGAACCTGGACAAGCTCATCAACGACTACCTCGACGGTGTGACGCTCGACCAGCTCGTCGCCCCCAGCGAAGGCTACGACTACGTCATCTAGCCCACCTGCCATTTGGGGACGGGGTGGAAATGGTAGATTTTCTTGCCCTCTGAGGATTGACAAATAAGAAGGCCGCCCATTTTTGCGATGGGCGGCCTTCGTTTTGGGCTGTTGAGACGGATACGGTCGGAATGGCCGTTTTAGTCCTCGGCAAGACTATCGAGGATGCTGCGCATGATGGACACTAGGATGCTGCCCATAAAGGCCGATCCAAAGCCGGCAATGGAGATACCCGCGCCCAGCAGATTGACCGACAGGTAGCTGGCCAGCTCGAGCATAAAGCTGTTGACTACGAGCTGAAAAATACCAAGCGTGATAATAGTGAGCGGCAGCGAGATGACCGTCAGGAACGGCTTGACGAGCGAGTCGACGATGTTGAGGAACAGTCCCACGAAGGCAAAGCAGACCCAAGCCTCGGCAAAGCCGAAGGGTTGGATACCGGGGACGAGGAACGTGGCGATCGCGATGGCGATCGAGGTGAAGAGCCAGTTAAGCATAAAGCGCATGGTAGGGGGTCCTTTCTTGCGCGGGGAGAGTTAGTGACGCGTGAAGCAGCTTGCCGTGGCGACTTGGACGGCTGCGCGAACGCGGGGCCTTGCCTGGATGCCCATTGTCGCAAATATTCGTGGAGCTTACGTGCGCATTCGATTTCAAAACGGCGTTCGTCCTGAAAAACGCGCCGCTGACAGAGAGTCTTGTCGCTTTAGTTTGGTGGTGTGCTACACTGCTACGGGCAAAAGCCACAGGCGTTGCCCTATTGCATAGAACGGGTGAACGATGCCCGATGTCAGTATCAACTTCGATGCCTTTTGGCGGGTTTGGCGGTGATCGATGAATATCGAGAACATGTTTGACAAGCCTGATGTCAAGCAGCTGGTCCACGCATTTAGCCTTTTGGACGACGAGAAGGATATCCAAGCGTTTTTGACCGATATCTGCACGCCGCGCGAGATTTGCGACCTTTCTCAGCGTTTGCAGGTTGCGCGCTATTTGGACGAGGGCGAGCCTTATGTTGAGGTTCAGGCCCGTACCGGCGCTTCGTCCACCACGGTGAGCCGCGTTTCAAAGGCGCTGAACGGCGAGTACGGTGGCTACCGCAAGATCCTCATTAAGTTGGAGGATGGCGAGTAGGCCAGCGACAACATTGAATTACGAAGAACCGTCCCTCCGGGGGCGGTTTTTATATGCCTGCAATCGGCTGGTGCGTTGGGTTCAGGTTGCTTTGTACCAAAAGATGGAACTGCGGTGGCAATGTGTCCGCTTGGGCGGGTAGGATGGATGCATTGATTATTGCGAACGGTTTGAGCGGAGGACCATGCCTGTTCGAATCTATACCACCAATGCCGGCACGGATTTGAGCGATGCCGAGTCGGCGCTGCTTGCCGACCTTATTGCCCGTCACGGGCGTGCCGTGTTGCTGGCACCAACGTTTGCCGAGCTCGACCTGTGCCGTCATGATGCGGCGGAAGCCGGGGTTTCACTGGGTATCGACTACAAGACGCCTTCGTCGTGGCTTCGCTCGCTTTGGGAGCTTTTGGGCGACGGGCGCGATTTCGTCGACAACCTGCAGCGCCAGATGCTGTTCTCGGACATGATCGACCGCCGCGACGACGCTGCTTTGCAGCCGCTCTCGCGCAGCCAAGGCACGGTACGCATGCTTTCGCGCATGGCCCGCGATGTGTTGCCTGGCGTGGCGGGGACGGGCGACGAACGCTGCCGCGATGCCGTCGCTCAGCCCGAGCCCAAAAGCGACGCTGAGGCCCGCGTGTTCGAGCTGTTGAGCGCCTATGCGAGCGGTTTGGACCGTCGAGATATGGTCGAGCCCTGCGAGGCAGCCGACATTATGGCCGGTGCCCTGGCCGATAGCCTGCCGGCGTGCGCCCGCGCCGTATGCGTGCGCGGTACCACGTCGTTTACGCACGGTCTACTCGAGCTGCTGTCTGCCGTGGCGAACAATGGGGGAGAGGTCGTCGTGCTGCTTGCCCGCGAGCAGGCGGCGATGCGCGAGGAGCTTGCCACGGCATTTGATGCCCGCGGTGTGCTGTTTGAGATCGCGCCGCTGGGGGAGGACGCCGTCGCGTCTGATGTCGCTTGCGGGGCCGCCGCTCAGCCTGCCTTTATTGAGGTCGCCGGCCCCCATGCCCGTGCTCATGTCTATGCGGACGCCATCGATAAGTTGGTGAAAGCGCACAAGGAGTCCAAGGCCGATAAAGCTACTGCAACGCCTGCCGACCCTGTGCGCGTGCTCGTTGTTTCTGCCCGGGCACCCCAGCTGTTCGTTGAGCTCGCCTCTCGTCTGGCGGCTCGTCATATCGCTTCCGAGACAACTGAGTTCACGGCGTTTTCCCAGTCCATCGCGGGCAGGCAGTTTACGGCGCTCGCCGGCCTGATCGAGCGCATGAAGGCCGCCGATGAGGGCATGGCGTCAAAGACCGAGTGGTGGCCCGCGCCGGAGCTTACCGACTGGATCTACAGTCCGCTTTCGGGTGCCGACGCCGCGAGCGCCCGCGGCTTCGACAAGAACATGCGCCTGTCGCGCAGCAAGACCGCTGCGGGCGTCAAGAGCCTGCTGCAGAGCGTGCAGGGCCAGGTGAGGGGCGCTCGCAAGGCCGCCAGCGACGATAACTGGTTTAAGAATGTGCCGTGCGTGGTCTCGGACGTGTTTCAGGCGCTGTGGCGCGACAAACCCGTGACGGCGCTCAAGGCCATGCTCGCCGTTGCAGAGGCGCTGCCCGATCGCGCTCTAGGCGGTCTTGACGGCCAGGCCCGTCGTCAGGCAGAGACGGCTTTGCTGCGCCATGCCATCGACATCCTTATGAACGATGCTCGCGCGCTCGACGTGTCGCAGGCCGCGACCGTGCCGGTTCTCGACGGCGTTCGAACTAAGGTGGACAAGCGCAGCACCGCCTACGATTACGAGACCTACGAGGTCGATCGCACGCCACGGGCGCAAGTGCGCTTCGTGTCGCTTGCCGATGCGTCGGTTTTGCGTCCTGGCGGCTACGATGCCGTGCTGTTTGCCGATGTCGACCTGGACAGCTATCCGCTTTCGCACGAAGAGGGCCCGCTTGCCACGTTGATGGCCGAGCTGCGCCGCGACGGCGTGTCTTTGGAGCCCGCCGCCCTGCTGCGCGTGCGCTTTGGCCGTGCAATGCAGGCGACGAGCGGTCCGGTCGCGCTTGCCCGCGTGACACACGATCGCCAGGCGCGAGAGTGCTACCCGGCAGCCGTATGGACCGAGCTGCGGGCACATGCCGAGGCCGCTGGCGCTGCCAAGCCCACGTGCGTGGGCGAGGGCGATATCATCGCCGACTTTGATCCCGCGGCAGGTGAAGGCCTCAAGCGCGAGCGCGTGACCTGCGAAGCCCCTCAGCACCTGAGCGATGAAGCCATTCCGTATCTGGTTCTGCGCCGTCGCGATGGCGAGGGCGAGGACGCGCCGCTCGTGCCGCGTCTGACGTCCGCCTCGCAGATCGAGGCCTATTCTACCTGTCCACTGTGCTGGTTCGTGTCGTATCGCGTCAAGCCCCAGTCTATCGACGCGGGCTTTGGCAACATGGAGAAGGGCAACTTTGTCCACGACGTGCTGGAGCATCTGCATGCCCGTCTGCCCCAAGAAGGCATGGAGCGCGTGACGCCCGAGAATCTGCCGCGTGCACAGGAGCTGCTGCACGAGGTCTTTGACGAGACGTTGGCCGAGCACGCTGGCAAGCGCGGCACGGAGGGCCCGCTGGTGCCGCTCTCCCCGGTGGAGGAGCGCCAGGTGGCCGAGATCTTGCCGCAGCTGGAGGGTGTGCTTGCCTACGAGTCCGAGGCACTTGCCCCCTTTGCCCCGCGCTACCTGGAGTTCGCCTTCAACGAGCTCAAGGTCGAGTATGCCGGTTGGCCGCTTGGCGGGCGCATCGACCGCGTAGATGTGGATGCCGAGAATCGCGCCGTGGTAATCGACTACAAGCATCGTTCGGGTGTCGAGGAGTTTAAGCTTGCCGACCCCACGGTGCGTGACGAGGAGACGGGCGAGGCTCCCATCGACGACCCGCGCTGGCTGCCGCCCCATACCCAAACGCTCATCTACGCGCAGGCCATGCGTCGGGCACTGGGCTTGGATACCCGTGCAGCGCTCTATTTTTCGACCAAGGGCGGCAAGCCCGCGCTGCGCGGTGCGGCGAGCGCCGAGTTGCTCGAGGAAGAGCGCGGTGACGGTCGCATCCCGGGCCTCAAGAAGGGCTTCCCGGGCGAGGGCGGCAGCATGGACTTCGATGCCCTGCTCGATCGCGTGGAGGCCGACATCGCCGAGCGCCTGCGCGAGCTCGAGGCGGGCAACGTTGCCGCCGTCGACCCGGCGTCGGCTCAGGCCGCGCATGCGCGCTGCTCGTATAACCACGAAGGAACGTTTGTAAGGAGGGACGTGTAGACCATGGATCTTTCGACTTTGATGCCGCAACAGCTGCAGATTGTCAAAACGCTCGACCGCCCGCTGTTTGTCTCGGCGGGCGCCGGTTCGGGTAAGACCTTTACCCTCACGCGCCGCATCGTCTATGCGCTCTCGCCCGAATCCGGTCCGTTCGTTGAGCATCTGGACCAGGTGCTCGCCATTACCTTTACCAAAGATGCCGCGGCCGAGATTCGCGACCGCGTGCGCCGTGCGCTTATCGACGAGGGCATGGACGAGGAAGCACTGACCGTCGACGACGCGTGGATTTCGACCATTCACGGCATGTGCTCGCGTATCCTGCGCGCGCATGCGCTGGAGCTGGGCATCGACCCCGAGTTCACGGTGCTCACCGATACCGACGAGCTTATGGACCAGGCTGTTGAGCATGTGCTGGCCCGCGCGACGGCGCCCGATGCCGCCCCCGAGCTCGCGGCATCGCTCAAGGCCCTCTATGCCTGGTATCCCATGGCGGGCGAGGGCGGTTCCTTTGGCACCGGCACGACCATCAAGGGCCTGGTGCGCGACCTGCTGGAGCTGTCGAGCCAGTTGCCGGGCGGTATGGACGACGTGTGCGTGGCGCGCGGCCAGGCCGATACCTCGGCACTCGCCGATGCCTATCGCGCGGCGCTGGGCGCAAGCAAGGCCGCGACCGAGAAGGCGCAGATGGCACTCGACGCCATTGACGCGTTCGAGGCGAGCGGCAAGACCATGGCCGATGCAGCGCGACTCATGATGTCGTGCACCATGCCGCGCGCGAGCAAGGCATTCCCTAAGGAGCAGGTCGAGCTGCTCAAGGCCGAGGCCGCCGATGCGTTTATCAATATCGTGCTTGCCTGCGGTGGCCCGGCGCTCGATGCGCTGGTGGGCCTGGCCCGTTCCGTGGAGGCTGAGTATCGCGCGCTGAAGGCTGCCCAGTCCGCTCTCGATAATAACGACCTGCTGCGTATGGCTTACGAGGCGTTGCGCGATTACCCTGCCATCCGTGCTGCGTACGAGGGCCGCTTTAAGATGGTCATGATCGATGAGTTTCAGGATACCGACCAGATGCAGGTCGATCTGATACGCTACCTGACGGGTGCGGGGGAGCGCGCGCTGTGCACCGTAGGCGATGCACAGCAGTCCATCTATCGCTTCCGTGGCGCCGAGGTCGAGGTGTTTCGCCGCCAGGAGCGCAAGGTGGGCTCCTCTGCTGCGCCCGAGACGGCTGTCGCATCCGATGCCCCCGCTGGCGAGCTCGTCAAACTCGTGCGCAACTTCCGCAGCCACGACGAGGTGCTGCGCTACGTAGCACGCGTCTTTGACGGCAACACCGGTGGTTTGATGCAGGGGTTCTTGGATCTTGAACCGAGCGACAAACGCGAGGACAAGCTCAAGGCGAAGGCTTCGCGCCGCCAGGCGCTGTTCGTTGCCGGTGGCAGCACCCAGGAGCGAACGCAGGCGAAAGCTCGTGCGATTGCGGAGCGGTTCCAAGCGCTCGTCAAAGCGGGCCAGCCCCAGGGCGGCATGGTACTGCTGCTGGGCCGCATGACCAACGCCGACGTCTACGCCCAGGCCTTCCGCGATCAGGGGCTCGACTGCGTCATCGCGGGCGGCTCGGTCTTTGCCCAAGCAGCCGAGGTGCAGACGGTGCGCGCCCTGGTTTGTGCGCTCGCCAATCCGGCCGATACGGCGCAGGGCCTTATGCCGCTGCTCGCCTCGCCGATGTTTGCGCTCGGCGCCCAGGAGTTCCTGGCGCTGGCGACCAAGCTCGATGGCGAGACGGGGGAGACCTCGCGCCGGAATATCGACATGGGCATCATGAGCGATTCCGATGTGCCGGGCTTGCAGGGCTTGCCGCTTGTGACGCGTGCCCGCGAGGTGCTGCGCTACGCACTGCGTCGCGTGGGGCGTGATTCGTTCGCCGCCATCGCGCGCGACGCGGTCAATGCCTCCGGCTGGTTCGTGCGCCTGGCGCAGCGCGGCCCCGAGGGCAAGGCCATCGCCGCCAACGTGCTCAAGGCGCTCGACGCCGTGGCCGAGGAGGAGGCCGAGTTCGGCAACTCGCCGCGTTCCATCGCGCTGGCCTTCGACCGCTTCTTGGCGGGCAAGGAGGCCCCGGGTGCCCTCAACGAGGAGGGCGACGGCGCGGTGCGCATCATGACCGTGCATGCGTCCAAGGGTCTGGAGTATCCGGTCGTAGCGGTTGCCGAGTGTTTTGGCGTGCGCAAGCCGTCCGGTGCGGCTCAGATGGGGCGTGTCGAGGGCGGAGCGCAGGTCGTGGCACTGCCAGCTCGTTTTGATGGCGTTAAGCTTGCCGATGGGACCTTTGTGAAGGGCGATGACGTCAAAAAGCAGTTTGAGCATGCGTTTAAGGGCAAGGGCACGTCGCTGTGGCTGCCGCCGGAGCTCATGGAGGACGTCTGTGCGACGGGTTCTCCCGCCGAGGCATTTGCTCGCCTGCGCAACGACGACCTGCAGCTTTCGCTCGAGGAGCGGGCTCGTCTGCTCTATGTCGCCATGACGCGAGCGCGTGAGCTGGTCATTCTGGCGATGGATGCCGGCGTGAGCCGCGGCAAGGTGACGGCGCCGACCTTTGATGTCGAGACCGATCTGACCTACGATGTGCTACGCCGTATTTTGCCGACCGATGCTCTGGATATGCCGCAGCTCGATGCCGACCGCTTGGTGTTCGACAACTCCCAGCTGGGCGACTACGAGCTCATTTCGCTCGCGGGCTTTACCTTTGGCGAGCAGACGTTTGAGGCCAACGCTTCGCTGGATGCCGAGGGCAGGCTTGTTCGTGGCGATGCCGATACGGATGCTGCCGACGATTTGGCCAGTACAATCGTCCCCGGTCCTGTCGACCCCAAGCCCGATTCGTTCGAGCTTGTGTATCCCCAGGCAGTGGACGTGCGCATGGGCATCTGTCCGTATCCGATGCGTGACTCGTATAGCTACTCGTCAATCGCCGCGGCACTCCATGCCGAGACGGAAGACCGTGCCGCCGAGGCTCGTGTTCCCATGGACGAGGCCGGCGATGATGCGGAGTCGGATGGTTCCGAGATGACGGACGCAGACGTGGCCGCTGTCGAGCCCGCCGGCAATCCCATGGCGCTGGGCTCGGCCTTCCACGCCGCCTGCCAGTGGCTCATCGAGATGGGTGCCGATGCGCTGCCCGCTGAGCGTGCCGACGCCCTGGCTCGCCTGTGGCACCTGACGCCAGAACAGCGCGAGCGCTTCGATGTCGCTCTGGAGCGCTGGCTCAAGTCGTCGGTTCGTGCCGAGCTGTTCGCGTGGCCGTGCGTTCGCGCCGAGGTGCCGTTCTTCTCGCTGGGCTGCGAGGACGAGGACATCGCCCGCTACGGTGCATATGCCGAAGGCGCCATCGACGCTTTGGCGACCGACCCGGCCGATCCGTCACGCGCACTGGTCATCGATTACAAGACGGGTGGCACGCCGGATGAGACGCCGGACCAGCTGCTCGAGAAGCACGCCCTGCAGGCGCGCGTCTACGCCGACGTGTTGCACAAGGCGGGCTTTGAGACGGTGACGGTCAAGTTCGTTCGCGTGGAGCAGGCGAATCCAGCCATCTTCGTCGAACCCGCCGAACCTCAAGTAGTCATCTACAATCTCTAGCCCTCAGATAACTTGCGGTGGAATGCGGACTGTTTTGGCCAAAAAAGCCGCCAAACAGTCCGCATTTCACCGCAACTGCAAGAGGAGCCGTGTTGGTTTGGCTAGGTTCGGGTGCTGTCCGTGCCGTGGGGTAAAATCGTTCAGTCAGAACACGAACCCGCATCGGAGCTCATCACATGGCATTCGTCCATCTGCACAACCACACTGTCTTTTCCATGCTCGACGGCGCAACCCGTATCCAGGATATGGTCAACCGTGCCGTTGAGCTGGGCATGCCCGCCGTGGCCATTACCGACCACGGCTACATGTATGGCGTGCCCGATCTGGCGCTGGCCTGCGACGCCGTCAACCACAACACGCCCGAGTACAAAACCTGGAGCCACGACAAGGCCTTCTTGGAAAAGGACCGCCGCGACGAGCTGGTGGAGCCCGACCCCGAGGCAAACCCGCGTGAGCATGCCCAGTACGTCAAAGACATGGCCATGTGGGACGAGAAGGGCAACATCGACGAGCTCAAGCCGCCCCTGGTCATCAAGCCCATCTTTGGCTGCGAGGTCTACTTTACGCCGGACGAGACCCTTGCCCGCGACCACAAGCCCGAGCTCTACCATATGATCCTCCTGGCCAAAGACCAGGAAGGCTACGTCAACCTGATGCAGACGGTCTCCGAGGCCGCCGTGCAGGGCTTTTACTACAAGCCGCGCGTGACGCTCGACAACCTGCGCCGCCATGCCAAGGGCATGATCTGCACGAGCGCCTGTATCGCGGGCATCATCCCCAAATACATCGACCGCGGCGACATGGAAGGCGCCATCAAGTGGGCCGAGACCTTCCGTGATACCTTCGAGCCCGGCGACTTCTACATCGAGATCCAGGAACACGGCATCACCACCGACAACGGCCTGACTGACGAGCAGATGGACCGCACGCTCATCGATATCGCCAAGCAGGTGGGCGTCAAGGTCATCGCCACCAACGACTTCCACTACCTGCGCCGCGAGGATGCGCCCGTGCAGGACGTCATCATGTGTATTGGCATGAACGCCAAGGTCGACGACCCCAACCGCATGCGCATGACCGGCTCGGAGTTTTACATGAAGACCGAGGAGGAGATGCGGGCGATGTTCCCGTATTGCCCCGAGGCCTGCGACAACACGCTCGAGATCGCCGACAAGTGCTACGTTGAGCTGGACTGGGACTCCATCATCCTGCCGCGCTTCCCGTTGCTCGATCCCGGCGAGACGCATGAGAGCCAGTTCCGCCGCGAGTGCGAGAAAGGTCTGCGCCAGCACTATGGTGACGACTGGGCCACACGCGAGATCGGTGGCGTCAACATCAAAGAACGCTTTGAGTACGAATACAAGGTCATCTGCGACAAGGGCTTTGCCGCCTACTTTTTGATCGTTGCCGAGTACGTGCAATGGGCCAAGGACAACGGCATCGGCGTCGGCCCCGGCCGTGGCTCGGCCGCCGGCGCTATCGTCGCCTACGCCATGAACATCACCGCGTTCGACCCGCTCGAGAACGGCCTGATGTTCGAGAGGTTCCTGTCCCCGCAGCGTACCGAGATGCCCGATATCGATATGGACTTCGACGATGAGCGGCGCCTCGAGGTCGTGGAGCACGTTCGCCAGCTCTACGGCCCCGAGAAGGTCACCCACGTCATCACCTACTCGACCATTAAGGCCAAGCAGGCCATCAACGACGCCGCGCGCGTGCTGGACTATCCGGTCTACATGGGCCAGCGCCTGTCCAAGATGGTCTCGAGCGACCCCAAGGTCAAGCTCAAGCAGGTGCTCGAAAAGCAACCCGGCAAAGAGGATCTGTTTAACCCCGATTTTGCCGAGGCCTATAAAAAGGACGACGACGCTCGCCGCATCATCGACACGGCGCTCTCGATCGAGGGCCTCACTCGTGGCGAGGGCGTGCACGCGTGCGCCGTTCTGATCTGCCGCGACCCCGTCAACGAGCACGTGCCCACCAAGCTCGACACCAAGGGCGGCGTCGAGATTACCCAGTACGAGGGCCATACCGTCGCCGACATGGGCCTGCTCAAGATGGACTTCTTGGGCCTGCGCACGCTGACGGTTATCTCCAAGGCCAAGGCCAACATCAAAAAGAACTTCGGCATCGACATCAAAGAGGAAGAGATCCCCTTTGACGATCCCGAGATCTTTAAGCTCATGGGCTCCGGCCACACCGCCGGCGTCTTCCAGGTCGAGTCCGCCGGCATGACGGCCACGATCAAGAACATGAAGCCCACCGAGTACAAACACGTCGTAGCATTGATCGCCCTGTACCGCCCGGGCCCGTTGGGCGCCGGCATGGTCTCGTCCTACATCAACCGTATGAATGGTAAGGAGCCGGCGGTCTCCTACGACGACCGCCTGGACGACATCCTGGGCGAAACCTACGGCACCATGGTCTACCAGGAGCAGGTTATGCTCATCTCCGTCGAGATGTGCGGCTTCTCCAAGGGCGAATCGGACTCGCGTATCCGTAAGCCCGTGGCTAAAAAGAAGATCAAACTGCTCACGTCAACGGTGCTCCACTGGGAGGATGGCTCGGACGAGACCACCTACGACCACTGGATGAACGGCGCCATCAAGAACAACTACACGCGCGAGGTCGCCCAGAAGATTTGGGACGATGTTCTCGAGTTCGCGTCCTACGCCTTTAACAAGTCGCACTCCGCCGGCTACGCCATCCTGGTTATGCAGACGGCGTGGCTCAAGGCGCATTATCCGCACGAGTACATGGCGGCCGTTCTGACGTCCTATACGGGCAAGACCGACAAGATCGTGCATTACGTCTCGGCGTGCCGTCACGACGGCATCCCCGTGCTTTCGCCAGATGTCAACGAGTCCGGTACCGAGTTCACGGCTACCAAGGAAGGCGTGCGCTTTGGTTTGGCTGGCATCCGCGGCGTGGGCACCGGCGTGGCGCAGGCGATTATCGCCGAGCGCGAGGCGGGCGGTCCGTTTAAGACGCTGCACGACTTTGTCGAGCGCGTGGACTCGAGCCAGGCCAACCGTCGCGTGATCGAATCGCTCATCAAGGCAGGCGCCTTCGACTCCACGGGGTATCCGCGTCGCCAGATGATGCACTTTGTGGATAAGAACAACCCTGAGAACATCATCGATGCCGCGGTAAAGCGCCAGAAGGACCGCGCGAGCGGCCAGACGTCGTTCTTCGACATGTTTGGCGACGTTGAGGGCTCGGGCTTTGAGGTGAGCGTGCCCGATCCGGACGGCCAGGAGTGGGACCGCCACCTTAAGCTGAGCCAGGAGAAGGAGGTTCTGGGCATCTATGTCTCGGACCACCCGCTGCGCCCGTTTGAGTATGCACTAGCCAAGGCACGCGACTTCTCGTTCTCGCAGATCGACACTGGCTACGAAGTTCAGAATCCTACGGGCGGTACCATCAACCAGGAGATTCCCGAGGGCAAGGCGCTGTGGTGGGCCGGCATGGTCTCGAGCGTGTCCAAGCGCGTGACCAAAAACGGCGACCCCATGGGCATCGTGCAGCTCGAGGACATGGAAGGCGAGGCCACGGTCGTGGTGTTCCCCAAGACCTACAAGGAGGCCGAGGGGTACCTGTACGGCGAGGTCGATCCCGAGACCGGTGCGCAGCTGTCCGATGCGTTTGTGCGCATTAAGGGCAAGCTCGAGCGTTCGGACCGCGGCGACCAGATCATCGCGCAGGAGATCGTGCCGCTTGAGCTTAACGAGGAGAACAACAAGCCCAAGGTGTTTGAGGTCATGGTGCCCAACAGCCGCTTTAGCCAGGGCAATATGGCGCGTCTTGCCACGGTGCTTACCGCCAACCCGGGCGGCGACCGCGTGGAGATCTTTATCGAGCAGGTGGACGGGCGCGTACTGCGTGCCGAGGTACCGGCCAAGGTCAACGCACGCTCGATTCCGCTGCTGGCAGAGGCAAAGGCCATCGTCGGCAACCAAGGCCGCGTGACGGTTATCTAAGCTACCCCGGGTGAGATTGGAGGAAGTGATGGCGCAGGGGACGTTTGTGCAGGCGCTTCGCAAAGAGGCGGCGTTGAGCGGCACCTTTATGAAGGGGCGTTCGCTCATGCTCAACGGCGCCGTGCTGTCGATCGAGGACAGCGGCTCGCGCTTCTCCAAAAACGTGACGGTTGAGGGCTCGGTGCGCGGTTCGCGCGGCGACCTGTACAAGACGCACGTGGCGCTCGACATGGACGAGCGCGAGGTGATCGACTACGACTGCGATTGCCCCGCCGCCTATCGTTACCCCGGTATGTGCAAGCACGCTATTGCCACAGCTCTGGCGTATTTGGATGCCAGCGGCGCCGAGCCCGTCGAAGGTTTGCGCACGCCGGTCCGCACGTTTACGGCGCAGCCGAAACAGCCTGCGCGCACCGCGCCCAAAGCGCCGGCCGTCAATCCCAACTTTCCCTTTCCGGCGCCCGTTCCCACGAGTCCCAGCCTCATGGCAGCGCTCTCCGATCTTTCGGACGCGCGCATGGATGAGCTGGCGAGCATGCGCCGCAAGCTCGCCGGCAGTGTGGATCCCGATGCCCCCAAGGCGGTGTTGGAGCCCTCGCTGGTGCCGTACTACAATCCACTGTTTGCCGACCGCTTTAGCTGGGCGCTCGAGCTTCGCATTCGCTGTGGATCGGTCTCCTACGTGGTCAAGGACATCGACGGCATGGCCGATGCCTACGTGCGCGGCGGCACCTTCTCGTACGGCAAGAAGCTCACGTTTGTCCATACGCCCGAAGCCTTCGAAGACGTGTCGACAAAGCTGCTCAACCTTGTTGTGACGACAGTTGCCTATCTCGATGACATCACAAGCTCGCGTTCGGCGTCGTACGACTTTGCCCGCAGCGGTTTTGTCGCCGAGCGTCAGTTGCCGCTGTCCGAGCATAGCATCGTATATGTGCTGGACCTGCTGCGCGGCCAGACCATCTCCTTTGAGCCCGCTTGGTCGCGGGGGACGACGACGCATCGCACCTA
Source organism: Collinsella aerofaciens (assembly GCA_048478035.1). Lineage (GTDB taxonomy): Bacteria > Actinomycetota > Coriobacteriia > Coriobacteriales > Coriobacteriaceae > Collinsella > Collinsella aerofaciens_CN. Next base: position 36,161 of record DBGBCW010000020.1, read on the forward strand.
TGACGTGGCGGTTGAGCTGTCTCCGCAAGGGGAGGACGAGGCGTCCGCTAAGCGCCCACCGCTCCTTGCCGCCAAAATCGCGCCGGCGGCTGGTGGTAGCTACGATCTGCGCCTGCCGGCCGATGCATACTGCTTTGCTTCGGGCGACGTAGCTTATCTGGTCGACACCCGCCGTGCGCGCCGCACCGATGTAGCGTTTGCCCAGCATGCGGCGCCGTTCCTATCGCGCTTGCTGCCCTGTCGCACGCCAGTCCATATCGCTGCCGACCAGGTGGGGGAGTTCTGTCGTATGGCTCTGCCCATTTTGCGCGACTATACCGACCTTACCGCGCCCGCTGCGCTCGATACCGTGGCGCCCGAGCCGAGCTTTGCTATGGCAATCGGCGTCGACGATGGGCTCGTGACCTGCAAAATTACGGTTACCTACGGCGACTGGTCGGCAGACCTCTTTAGTCTGGGCGCTCCGGGCAGCCCCTTCGAAGAGCAGCGCCCGGGCGTGCCGCCCCGCGACGAGGTGGCGGAGTTTCGCGTTATGGACACGGCGGCCCTGTACTTCGATTTCTACGAGGGCGGTCTGGCGTTTGAGGAGCGCGATGACGAGAGCTTGTTCTGCCTGCTGACCGAGGGCCTATCCGCCCTGTCCAAGCTTGGTGAGGTCATGCTCAGCGACCGTCTGCGCCAGATTTCGGTCCGCCCCGCGCCCAAGCTTTCGGTGCGTGCGACCGTCAAGAGTAACCTGCTCGACGTCGAACTGAGCGCGAGCGGGCTTTCGGCGGCTGACCTTGCTGTCTATCTCGATTCGTATAAGCGTCACCAGACGTTTGCGCGTCTCACGTCGGGTGACATCGTGCGCCTGGACGAGGGCGCCCGAGCCGCGTTTGGCCTCGCCGAGGATCTGGGCGTCGATGCCGTCGACCTGCTCGACGGCGTGTTGCTTCCCGCATCGAGCACCCTGTTCGTCGATAGCATGCTCGCGCGCACGCCCGCGCTCGAGGCCGATCGCGACGCTGCGTTCCGCCGTACCGTCGAGCGTCTGGATACGCTCGGCAAGATGGACTTTACGGTGCCCGCCACGCTCAAGGCCACGCTTCGAGGCTACCAGGTCGATGGCTACCAGTGGCTCGGCTCGCTCGAGCACCTGGGTCTCGGCGGCATTTTGGCCGACGATATGGGCCTGGGCAAAACGCTGCAGATGATCGCACATATCCTGGCGCGTGTGGAAGCGGGGGACATTAAGCCCACGCTCGTGGTATGCCCCGCGTCGCTCGTGTACAACTGGACCGCCGAGCTGGAGCGCTTTGCCCCGTCGCTCGATGTGTGCGCCATCGTGGGTGCCAAGGCGCAGCGCCGCGTGCAGATAGCCGGCGCTGACGAGCATAACGTGGTCGTGACGTCGTATGACCTCATGCGCCGCGATATCGACGAGTATGCCGAGCAGGACTTTGCCCGTGTGGTGCTCGACGAGGCCCAGTACATTAAAAACCCGCTCACGCAGGTGGCGCGCGCCGCAAAGCGCCTGCCTGCCGGCGTGCGCTTTGCCCTGACGGGCACGCCCATCGAAAACCGCCTATCCGAGCCCTGGAGCATCTTCGACTTTTTAATGCCGGGCCTGCTCGGCACGCGCGAGTCGTTTGCCAAGCGCTTCGAAAGCCCGGTCGAGCATGCCGAGGGCGACAGTGCCGCTCGCCTGCAGGCGCTCGTGTCGCCGTTTGTGCTGCGCCGTGTCAAGGAGGACGTGGTGGCCGACCTGCCCGAGAAGATCGAGGATACGGTCATGGCGCAGCTCACCGGCGAGCAGCGCAAGCTCTACCTGGCCAACCAGGACCGCATCGCCCAGCAGGTGCAGCACCGCGAGTCATCCGAGTTTAAGAAAGACAAGCTCAAGGTGCTCGCTGAGCTCACCAAGCTGCGCCAGATCTGCTGCGACCCGCGTCTACACTACGAGGATTACAAGGCGGGGAGCGCCAAACTCGATACGTGCATGGAGCTCGTGCACGGCGCGCTCGACGGCGGGCATCGCATCCTGTTGTTCAGCCAGTTTACGGGTATGCTCGATATCATCGGTAAGCGCTTGGCCAAGGAGGACATCGCCTTCCTTAAGCTCACGGGCGCTTCGTCTAAGGAGAGCCGCGCCAAGATGGTCGCGCAGTTCCAAGCGGGCGAGGTTCCGGTCTTTTTGATTTCGCTCAAGGCGGGTGGCGTGGGCCTTAACCTGACGGCTGCCGACGTGGTCATTCACTACGACCCGTGGTGGAACGTGGCGGCGCAGGACCAAGCGACTGACCGTGCACACCGTATTGGCCAGCAACATGCCGTGACCGTGTACAAGCTCATCGCCAAGGACACGATCGAGGAACGCATTATGCAGATGCAGGAGTCCAAGCGCGACCTGGTCAACAGCGTGCTCGGCGGCGACGGCATCTCGTCGGCACTGTTCACGCGCGAGGATGTTCTGGCGCTGCTCGGCGGCGACGGTCGCTAACCCGCTCGGGTGGGGCCGTCAGGGCGGATGGCACACGCTGTCCCATCGTCCCCGCCCGTTATGTGTTCATTTGCAATGCCGTGGATGGTTTGTCTGCCTTTGGGCATAAGAACCATCAAGAACATTGGCACATCAGCAAAGGAGAACATCATGGCGAAATTCTTTAAGGACCCCGACGGTAAGCTCATTGTCGCCCTTGGCGACGACGTTGCGACCCCTGCCGGTTGCACGGAACTGACTGCAAACACTGAGGACGCGGCGCACGAGAAGCACGTGCCTGTTGTCGAGACCGAGCGTGACGGTCACGTGATTCGCGCACGCATTGGCTCGGTCGAGCACCCCAGCCTGCCCGAGCACTACATTGAGTGGATCGCGCTTGAGGCCGAGGGCCGCTTAGAGGTCCATTACCTTGAGCCCGGTATGAAACCCGCGACGTTTTTTGCGGGCGGCTCCAAGACCGGTACCGTCTATGCCTACTGCAACCTGCACGGGCTGTGGTCCGCGACATTCTAGGAGCGCGCCCCCGCTCGGGGTATCATAGCTAGCATATGCACATGCAAGCGCCGACTGCATTATGCGGCCGGCGCTTTTACTGCGATTTCGATGGATTACGACGGAAAGGGCTGAGCCATGAAGCTCGCGCTTGCACAGATCGATATGCGCCTGGGTGATATTGAGGGCATTTGCGGCCGCATCGAGGACCAGGCTCGTCTGGCCCACGAGCGCGGGGCGCGCGTGCTGTGCGTTCCGGCTCCGCTCTTTATGGGCGCCATGCCCGGTGGCCTGGTGGGCACTGCCGACTTTGAGCACGACATGCTTGCCGGCTTGACTGGTGTCGCCGAGCGTATCCAGGAGCTTGACATGATCTGCGTCGTGCCCGCGGCGGTTTCGTTTGAGGGCCAGCCGCTGCTCGACTACATGATGCTCAAGGACGGTCATGTGGTGCCGGCGCGTTCGAGCATTGCCCTGCAGCGTGGCGAGAACAACGACACGCGTTGGGCGCCGCCGGTGTTTGACGTGGACGGCGTGCGCATCGCCGTGATTTTTGACTTGGACCGCGAGCTCGAGATGTTGCCGACCGGTGTTGACCTCATCGCGTATTTCCAATTCAACGCGTTTGACATGACTGACCGCGAGACTGCCGCCATTGCCGCCGTTCGCAGCGGCGCCTACCGCAAGATCGCATCCAAGCGCAGCGTGTGGTTTGCCTGCATGGCGCCGGTCGGTGCCTATGACGAGTCGGTGTATACCGGCGGTTCGTTTGTGCTCGATGACTGCGGTCGCGTGGTGGCCCAGGCGCCGTGTTTTGAGGAGAGCCTGCTGGTCCAGGAGATTCAGCGCGGCGTGATGCTTGATGCCCTGGAAGATCACGAACTGCCCGAGTTCCGTTCCGAGGAGTGGCTGTGGCAGGCGCTGGTGCTCGCCGTGCGCGACAACGCCCGAGCACACGGTGCGTCGCGTGCTGTGGTGGCACTCGAGGGTGACTTGCCGTCGTCCCTGCTAGCGGCGCTGGCCGTCGACGCTCTGGGCCCGCGCAATGTGATTGGCCTGGTGCTGGGGCGCAACCGTATCTTTACGCCGGCGCAGGAAGAGGCCGAGGCTGCCCGCTGTGCCGCCGTCCGCGCCATCGCCGAGCGTTTGCACATTCGCACCGTCGAGCGCGATGCACCGGATGCGGCGCGTGTGCTCGATCGCGACGTGTCGGCGGGTGATGCCGAGCGTCTGCGCTCGCGCACGCTGGGCCTCATGCTGGAGGACACGGCGCTCGAGCTGGGTGCGATGGCGCTGAGCCCGCTGTCCAAAACCGAGTACGCGCTGGCGGCGCCGGCGCTTTGCGGCGGCTACCAGGGCGATTACGCGCCCTTTGGCGATGTGTACCTGTCGACGCTTGAGTTTGTGGCACGTGTGCGCAACCGCACGTCTGCCGTGGTGCCCCAAGAGCTCGTGACGCTCAACGCGGTGGAAGATTGTATGGAGCGCGTGCTGGCGCAGGCGCTCTCGACGCTCGACGGTCCGGTCGATATGCTCGACCGTGCGGCACAGCTGCTCGGCGGGCTTGAGCCGGGTGAGGTCGATGGCGCGCTCGAGGCGCACGTGGACCGCAATCGATCTTTCGACGACATCCCGATGGCCGCTGGCAAGCCTGAGGCCTGCTCGCTGCTGCTGATGCTCGTTCGACAGGGTGAAGCTGCCCGCCGCATGTTGCCGATGGCGCCGATCGTCTCGGCCCGTTCGTTTGCCGAGCGTGCCTGGCCGTACATGCTCGCGTGGTCCGACCTGGGGCTTAACGGCAAGGAGCGTATGACGGTCGATTCGCTGGCGCGCGCCGAGGTGCGCCGTTTTGCTGACGAGGATACGAGCGAGCGCGTGCGAAACGAGATGATGGGCGTGCTGGGCGAGCTTCTGGGTATTTCGCCCGAGCAGATGGAGGAGCTGCGCTCTGAGGACGGTCAGCGTCGTTTGCACGAGGGAATGAAAAAGTTCGAGGGCGAGGTTCAGGACGCCATCGATAAGATGATGGGCGGTCAGGGCGGCTCGCAAGGTAGTCCCCAGGGTGGCCCGATGCCGCATCCGCCGGTTGATCCGAGGCAGTTCCCCTTTTTCTCGCAGAACTAACTATGGGATAGGATTCGCTTCCAGCCCCGACACTTCAACTAAGCATCTTGGCCCCGTTGTGTTATTCTAGAACAGACGTTCGTGAATGATGCGCGGGGCCTTGTCTTGCGCTGTGCTTGTGGCGAGGGGAGGTCGGCTTGGTTATCTTGGGCATTGACCCCGGTTTGGCTCATACGGGTTGGGGGATTATCGAGGAGCGGCGTGGCGAGGTTCGCTGCCGTGCCTACGGCTGCATCGAGACCAGTGCCGGAAGTCCGCTCGCGGTGCGCCTGTCGCATATCGCCCATGACCTTAAGGATGTCGTCGAGCATTATCGACCCGACACGGCTGCTGTCGAGAGCATTTACTTTGGCGCCAACGTTCGCTCGGCCATCCCTACGGCGCATGCCCGCGGTGCTGCACTCGTAGCGCTTTCGGAATGCGCGCTCGAGATTGGCGAGTACACGCCCATGCAGATCAAACAGGCTGTGGTGGGCACCGGCGCCGCGGACAAGCGGCAGGTCGCCTACATGGTACGCACGCTAACACAGCTCGACCACGACCCGCATCCCGACCATGCCGCCGATGCCCTGGCCTGCGCCATCTGCCACGTAAACCTCAGCCGCACCTGCGCCCTCACCGGTGGCGAGTTCTATCAACAGAGAGGAACCGGATACTGATGATTTCCCAGCTCCACGGAACGCTTGTCGAGTCCACGATGAGCTCTGCTGTCGTCGATGTGTCGGGCGTTGGCTTTGAACTCGGCATCTCGGGCAGCACTGCGGCCACGTTGCCGACGTCCGGCGGCGAGGTCCGTCTCTACACGCGTATGCAGGTGCGCGAGGACGCCATGACACTTTTCGGTTTTTCCTCAAAGGATGAGCGCACGATGTTCGACCGGCTCGTGTCCGTTTCGGGCGTTGGCCCGCGCCTGGCGCTTGCCGTGCTTTCCACCTATACCGTGGGGCAGCTGTATTCGCTGGTGATGGCCGAGGACGACAAGGGCATGGCCAAGGTACCCGGTGTGGGCAAAAAGACAGCTCAGCGCCTGATCCTGGAACTCAAGAGCACCTTTGCCAAGGATAAGGGCTTTGTGCCGGTCGACGTGATTCCCGGACAGGTTGCGATGCCCGTGCCCGCTGCCGCTCCCTCGGCGATCGACGATGCCCGTGCGGCACTCCTTTCCATGGGCTTTAGCCCGCAGGAGACCGATGTTGCCCTGAGCGGGTATGATGGGCAGAATATGCGTGTCGAGGATTTGCTCGGCGCGGCGCTTAAGCGACTTGGAATGGATGCGTGATGTGGGAAGCCGATGACTCTCAGGACCTGTGGGCGACGCCCGGCAACTCGCCGGCGGCATCCATGGCGCACGGCGAGCGCATGGTGGGCTCGGGGCTGACGGCCGAGGACCTCGATGTCGACCGCACTTTGCGCCCCCAGCGCCTGGACGATTACTGTGGCCAGGAGCACATCAAGCAGAGCCTGCGCGTGTTGATCGAAGCGGCGCAGAGCCGTGGCGAGACGCTCGACCACGTGATTTTCTCGGGTCCTCCGGGCCTGGGCAAGACCACGCTGGCCACCGTTATCGCCAACGAGCTGGGCGCTCAGATCAAGACCACGAGTGGCCCTGCCATCGCGCGCACGGGCGACCTGGCGGCCATCCTTACTAACTTGCAGCCGGGTGATGTGCTGTTTATCGACGAGATCCACCGCCTCAACCGTTCGGTCGAGGAGGTCCTGTACCCCGCGATGGAGGACTTTGCCCTCGATATCGTGATTGGCAAGGGTCCGGCGGCGCGCTCGATTCGCCTGGATATTCCCAAATTTACGCTGGTAGCGGCAACGACCCGCTCAGGCATGTTGACAGGCCCGTTGCGCGACCGCTTTGGCATTTCATATCGCCTGGATTACTACACGGTCGAGGAGCTCGCGCAGATTGTGACGCGCTCGGCGACTATCCTGGGCGTGACGATCGATCATCCCAGTGCACTCGAGATCGGCTCGCGTTCGCGCGGTACGCCACGTCTTGCCAACCGCCTGCTCAAGCGCGTGCGCGACTATGCACAGGTGCGCGGCAACGGTCCCATTGAGCTCGATATCTGCCGTCAGGCGCTCGAGTTCTTCGAGATCGACGAGCTCGGTCTGGACTGGATGGATATTCGTATCTTAGAGACGCTTGCCAAGACGTTCTCCGGTCGTGCCGTGGGACTTACGACCCTTGCCAGCGCGGTGGGCGAGGACCCGGGCACGCTCGAGGATGTCTATGAGCCCTATTTGCTGCAGTGCGGGTTGATGATTCGTACGCCGCAGGGCCGTCAGGCAACCCTTCGCACCTTTGAGCACCTGGGGATTGAACCTACCGTTTAGGGCGCTTTGTTTTGGCGGGCTGTTGGACTATCGCTGGGCATCGGGTAAACATATCGCCGTTCATCGGTTATGGGCGTTTTACTATTGCGCGCCCGTGCTATGCTGAATTGGTCTTTTTCTCATTCGGTAACGAAAGGACCGCCCATGCCTACTGACATCGAAATCGCACGTTCTGTCACGCCACTGCCTATTACCGAGGTGGCCAAGAACGCCGGCGTCGACGTTAAGCACCTGATTCCGTACGGCTTCGACAAGGCTAAGGTCGACTATTCACTGCTCAACGAGCCGACTGATCACCAGGCCAAGCTTGTCCTCGTGACCGCCATCAACCCCACGCCTGCGGGCGAGGGCAAGACCACCACGACCATCGGTCTGGCCGATGGCCTGCGTCGTCGCGGCGTCAAGAGTGCCGTGGCCCTGCGCGAGCCTTCGCTCGGCCCCGTCTTTGGCGTTAAGGGCGGTGCTGCCGGCGGCGGCTGGGCTCAGGTCATCCCCATGGAGGATATCAACCTGCACTTTACCGGCGACTTCCACGCTATCGGTGCCGCCAATAACCTGCTGGCCGCCATGCTTGATAACCACATCCAGCAGGGCAATCAGCTCGGTATTGACGTTAAGCGCATCACTTGGAAGCGCGTCGTCGATATGAACGACCGTCAGCTGCGCCACGTCATCGACGGCATTGGCGGTAAGGCCCAGGGCGTGCCGCGCGAGGACGGCTTCGATATCACCGTTGCCTCCGAGGTCATGGCAATCCTGTGCCTGTCCACGAGCATCAACGATCTTAAGGAGCGCTTGGGCGAGATCGTTGTCGGCTACAGCTATGCCGGCGAGCCCGTCCGTGCCCGCGACCTCAAGGCCCAGGGTGCCATGGCCGCGTTGCTTAAGGACGCGCTCAAGCCCAACCTGGTGCAAACGCTCGAGGGCACGCCCGCGTTTGTCCACGGCGGTCCCTTCGCCAACATTGCCCACGGCTGTAACTCTATCATGGCCACGCGTATGGCGATGCGCTTTGGCGATGTTGCCATTACCGAGGCCGGCTTTGGTGCCGATCTGGGTGCCGAGAAGTTCCTCGACATCAAGTGCCGCATGACGGGCGTTCGCCCCAGCGCCGTCGTGGTCGTCGCCACTGCCCGCGCGCTGAAGTACAACGGTGGCGTCGCCAAGGCCGATCTCAACGAGGAGAACCTCGAGGCACTCAAGGCTGGCATGCCCAACCTGCTGCGTCACGTCGACAACATCCAGAACGTATATGGTCTGCCCTGCGTGGTCGCCATCAACCGCTTCCCGACGGACACCGAGGCCGAGCTTGCGCTCATTGAGTCCGAGTGCCAGAAGCTCGGCGTCAACGTTAAGCTTTCCGAGGTCTGGGCCAAGGGCGGCGAGGGCGCGCTCGAGCTTGCCGATGAGGTCATGCGTCTGATTGAGCAGCCGAGCGAGCTCAAGTTTGCCTATGAGGACGGCGCTGATGTCGCTGATGCCCTCGAGGCCGTTGCCACCAAGGTCTACCGCGCCGACGGCGTTGACTTTACGCCGGCCGCCAAGCGCCAGCTCGCCGAGCTGCGCGAGAATGGCTTTGGCAACCTGCCGGTGTGCGTCGCCAAGACGCAGTACAGCTTTAGCGACAACGCCAAGGCCCTGGGCGCTCCCGAGAACTTCCGCATCACGGTGCGTGAGCTCAAGGTTTCCGCCGGCGCCCACTTTGTGGTCGCACTGACTGGCAGTGTTCTGACCATGCCGGGCCTGCCCAAGGTCCCTGCGGCCGAGAACATCGACGTCGACAACGACGGCAACATCACCGGCCTGTTCTAAGCTCGCTGCTCATAGCCGCTTGCCCGCCCCGTCGCGCCTACCAAGGCCCGGCGGGGCTTTTTGATCCTTAGGCCCGCGCATGTCTTGTAGATACCGACGGACTCTGCCCATCATAGGCTTTTGCGCTGGTAGAATGCATGGATAACTTGATGCTTACAGGCGACGGAAAGGAATCGTTGCATGGATCAGGACAAGACAACCGTGATGGGCGGCTACGGTTCCGCGCAGGCTGGCGATAGCGCCGATGCGACCCGCGTTGTTCCCAACCCCGGTTATGTCGACCCCGCCGCGACGCAGCCTTCTGCCGAGCCCACACGAGTTATGGGCTATGGCGACGCGGCGCAGGACCCTTACGCTGCATCTTTGCAAAGCCCCTATGGCAACGCGGCGGCAGACCCGTTTGATTACGCGCCGCAGGATTCTTATGCCGCCTCGACGCCGAATCCCTATGATGACCTGCCGCAGAATCCCATTCCGCAGCCTCAGCAGACGACGTATATGCCTCGCACGGCGCAGCCTCGCTACGAGTCGCGCGAGCCGTATCGCGAGTACCCCAAGTCGATTCCGCAATATGGCGAGGACGAGGAAGAGGCGCCGTCGCGTTCGTCGAGCGTGATTAAGAAGATCCTCATCGTGCTGGCGATCTTCTTTGCGCTGTCGGTTGTGTTTGCCATCGTGTCGGGCATGCTCAACAAGCGAGGGAGTTCAACGGCCGATACCACTGCCGAGCAAACCGAGTCCGCCTCGTCTAGCACCGTCGATCTGAGTGATATCCCGGGGCAGTACTGGTCCAACGCCAAGAAGATCCTCAAGTCGCGCGGCGCCGATCTTTCGAATGCCGTGGTCCTGACTGATGATGGCTCAACGCCCGTCGTCGATGCCAACTGGGTCGTTACTTCTGCCTACTATAACGACAACGGCAACCTCGAAATTCAACTCACGCACAAGAACAGTTCGGGCAACTCGTCCGACGGCCAAAGCGGTACCGACAGCTCGAGCTCCAATACGCTGGAGGACTTGAGCAACAAGGCGCAGGAGTTGGGAGACAAGGCGCAAGAGCTGGGCGATACGGCACAAAATCTGGGCGATACCGCGCAGAACTTGGGCGACATGGCGACGGATGCCTGGAACGCCCTACAAAACGGCATCTCGGGCGCGCAGGGAAACTAGCTGTTAAGTGGGCTACAGCTGCTCGGCCGGACGGTCGGGCGAGCTAAAGCCCGAGTCAAACGTAACGACGCATGAGGCATCGGGTCGGCGCTCGTGCACGATGCGCGTGACGAGCTCCAGCAGCTCCTCGTCGGATATGTCAAAGCCGTCGGGACGCACCAGGTCAAACGAAACGAACCCGTCGTGCTCGTGCAGATCGTGGATGGAGAGCGCGGGATCGATCTGCATGACGCCGCGCTTGACCCAGCCGCGCAAGTCATCGCCGGTTGTCGCGATGGGGTCGCAGTGCAGCGTGATACCAATGCCCATCTGGCGCTTGATGTCGTGCTCGATGGTGTCCAGAATCTCGTGGTGCTCAAACGCGTCGCCCTCGCCGGGCATCTCCACGTGGGCGCTGGCAAACTGACGACCGGGGCCGTAGTCGTGCACCATGAGGTCGTGTGTGCCCAAGACCTGCGGATAGGACATGATCTTGTCGCGGATTGCCTGGACGAGCTTGGGGTCGGGCGCTTGCCCCAGCAACGGGCTGATGGCGTCGCGCACCAGGCCCAGACCGCTGATGCAGATGAAGATGCCCACACCCAGGCCTGCCCAGCCATCGAGATCAAAGCCGGTCGTCTGCGAAATAAGCGCCGCCACCAAGACCGAGCCCGAGGTGATGACGTCGTTTTTGGAGTCCTGCGCCGTGGCGATGAGCGTCTCCGAGTCGATGCGATCGCCCAGCGTGCGGTTGAACGCTGCCATCCAGAGCTTAACGAGCATGGACAGAACAAGGGCGGCCATGGAGAGCGCCGAATACACGGTGGGGGAAGGCTTGATGATCTTAGTGACCGACTCGAGGATCAGATTGATGCCGACGGCGCAAACCAGGACGGCGACGAACAGGCCGGCTAGGTACTCATAGCGACCGTGGCCATAGGGGTGGCCTTCGTCTGCCGGGCGGCTGGCAAGGCGGAACCCGAGCAGGCTCACGATGTTGCTCGAGGCATCGGAGAGGTTGTTGAAAGCGTCGGCGATGAGGGAGACGGAGCCGGCGAGCAGGCCCGCGATGCCCTTGGCCAGGCACAGGGTGATGTTGAGTCCAATGCAGATGAGGCTTGCGGTAAAACCCGCGTTGGTGCGGCAAGATGCATCGACCGGCTCGTCCTCGCTGCCGGGAACAAGCGTATGTACCAGCCGTTTTACAAATAGCATAGCGGTCGTCCTCACAATCATGTTTAAGGGGATAGTGTAGCTCGCGCGGGGGCGCCGTGCACCGATGCTCAGAAAATGCAGCAATAGTCTGCCGGTGCTAACGAGCGAGCCTTCTCGTCTGCCTGGGTGGTCCATTTTGGGCCACATGGGTATGGGCATGTGCCTGTTTGATCGACATACTTAATGCCGACAGCCCCTGTGCAAAGGAGGACGTTTCCATGGACGAGATGTTTGCCATTAAATGTCAAAACTGCGGCGGCCCTATGTACACACACCAAGCTAAGCGCAGCTTTGAGTGCGCTTATTGCGGTGCGGTCATTCCGTGGCAGGCGGACGCCGGAGAGCCCAAGAGCGCTTTGGGCATTCGCCATACGCCGTTGACGGTGGTGGATGGACTGCTCAAGCTCACGCATGTGTCGCAACTCGAGCGCCCGGAGGACCCGGACTGGTATTTCTTCAATTCGCACTGGCGCAATCAGTCGGTCCTGGAACATCTGCTGTGGGAGGATCGCGGCACGGCGCAAGAGTTCCAAGAGGCTACGCATGTGAGCATTCCTTGCCCCTTCTGCGGAGCGTCCTTTGAGGGCGAGTCAACGCAGCGTGTGTTTGAGTGCCCGTCCTGCGGCAACAAGATCGGCATTGCCGACCTGCTCAAGCCCGGTACCTTCAGCAAGCGTCTGACCATGGGCGTGGGTGCAGAGTATGTGCCGGAGCAGGGCATTCCCTGCGAAATCTCGCCGCAGCAGGCACGTGCCAACGCACTGCAGCTGGTGCGCCAGTACCCCGACGCCTTTGCCGGGCACGACGTGGAGGATGCGATCCAAAACGACATGATGCTCTTCTATTTCCCCATGGCGCTGGCGGACCTGCGCATGATGGCGTCCTTCCCGGTCAAGGGCCTGAGCAAGGAGACCCTGGTGTACTACGAGGTGCTCGACTGGGCGTATCCCAGGGCAAACTACCTGGACGTTCGCCTCCTGGGCATTTTGGAGCCGTGGGACTTTGCCAAGGTCGGTCCGTTCGATCCCGCCATGCAGGAAGGCGACTTTCGCGTCGTCTCCGTCGATGCGTCTACCAAGGACCAGGTGGTCATTGATAAGCTGGCGCTCGACGTTGCGGGCAACGACGCCGAGGCTGTACTGGGGCTCAATAAAAAGAGCATTCGCATGTGGGCGCGCAAGGCCCGCAAACATAAGGACGGCCTGGTGATGGTGCCGGTCTACTTTGTCGATCGTCCGGCGACAGACGGCCGCGATGGCGAGCAGGTGCGCATTGCCGTAAACGGCCAGACGGGCCGCGCGGCCGCGGTGGTGTTTAGCGACAAGCGCGAAACGCATATCGTGGCGCCGCTCAGCCCGAGCCTGCATCTGTCCGGTGAGAGCACCGTGCACGCCACGCCCGTCGAGGTCAAATACGTTAAATCGCCCTTCCTGTACCAGATCGTGCGCCGTGGAGGCGGCGAGCAACCGCGCCAGGTTGCAGCCGCCGTCGAGGGTTCCTACCGAGAGGAGAAGCCCAAACGCCGCGGTCTGCTGGGTGCGCTATTTGGGAAGTAGGGGAGTAGCACCGGTTGTTGCCGTAAGGTGATGGCCGGGGGTGCGGGGCAGCTCTCAGGAGTGCGGGCTGCCGTCTGATTGTTTGAGGGTGCCAGATGTAAATAAACAGTGGAGCGGCTGCAAAAGAGCCTCCTCACTGGGTAAAATCAGGTTGTGCCGCGGAACCCGCTCCTCAGCTAGTCACACTTCGGAAGCGCGGGCAACGCAGGTATTATCGTCTAAAGGGCCGGCTGCAACCGGCCCTTTTCTGTGGCAGCCAATGGACCCACATCAGACGAAGGCCGCGTCTTTGCCTGTCAGGTCACGCTCGCCAGCCACGGCTAGAATGTCGTTGCCGGCGTCCATGACCGGTATTGTTTCGTAGCGTGCGTCGCAACCGCGAGTGCGCCTGCGACGGCTGCGGTGGCTTCGGTCGCAACGTGCTGCTACCCTTGCGTTTCGCCATTGGTCGCTTCGTTGATGGCGCGGTACTCGGCACTCAGCTCGCGCGCCAGCTCTTCCTTGCTTGGAAGATACGGCAGGTATTTGGCGGCAAACACTTGGTCGTTGTCTTCGGGCAGCGTGTACTCGACAATCGAATCGCTTTTGTCCGCGCAGAGCACGATGCCTATGGGCGGATTGTCGCCTTCGTTCATGAGCTCGCGCGTGTAGTAGTTCACATACATTTGCATCTGGCCCAGGTCCTGATGCGTAAGGTCGTCCGTCTTAAGGTCGATGAGCACGAAGCAGCGCATCAGATAGTTGTAAAAAACAAGGTCAATATAGAAATGGCGCCCATCAAAGGTGATGCGCTTTTGGCGCGCCTCGAAAGCGAAACCACGGCCAAGCTCCAGCAGGAACTTCTGAAGATGCGTGATGAGCGCCTGCTCTAGATCGCTCTCGCGAAACGCAGTATCGTCCGAGAAACCTAAAAACTCCAGTACATATGGGTCGCGGATGATATCCTCGGGGCGACGAGCCGGGGCGCTCTTTTGGATTTCCTGGGTGACGGCCTCCTTGTCCTTGCTGGCAAGTAGGCGCTCGCGGAACATGGTGTTGATCTGGCGTTCGAGCTGACGCGTGCTCCAACGAGAATCGGCGCATTCGTTCATGTACCATGTTCGAGCATCAGGGTCGGGAATGCGCATCAACCTGCGGTAATGAGTCCAGCTCAATTCGCTACGCAGTGCGTCGCGAATTGGAAACGCAAGAAAGAACTGACGCATATTGCGAAGGTTTGCGATGCCAAAGCCTCTTCCGAAATCCGCGGTAAGCCTTCTGGAGAGGCCTGCAATCAATGCCTCTCCATATGCTGCGCGCCCCTCTCCGCCCTGCTCATCAACAATACTTTTGCCGATCTCCCAATATGCTTCAACCATCGCAAAGTTAACGGCGGTATAGGCCTTGTTGCGAGCGGCGTTGAGAATCGAGGAAACCTGCTTGTAAAAAACTTCTGGCACGATTGCCGATTCTCCACGGTTTACCAGTTCGCCCATCACTGTCGCCCCACTTTCCTCTTGTGGAATGCATCTTTATCGCATTTAGTTTAAAGCCTCGCGCGGACACGAATTGCTGTGCTGTCTGGCACTTTCGCATGGGAGCCTTGCGGTGACTAAAATGTGACCATAGAGACAGTTTTAGCGAACCCCGCGGGAGTGACGCGTATGGACAACAACACGCTGTTATTCCAGGACAAGGGTTCGGGTAGGTTTAAAGACGTTAAGATCTACCCCAACCGTATTGAGGTGCTCAAGAAGGGCACTTTTGGCGGCAAGCACACCGAAAGTGTCTATCTTAAGGACATCACGGGGGTCAACAGGATCAAGGGGCGCGACGTTTTCCTGCGTAACAGGCTGTTGACTGCTTGTGTTTTTAGCCTGAGCAGTCGTGCGAAGGCCCAGGAGTTCGTGAATGCGTTGAACTCGGTGATGTAGTCGATAGTGGCGTTCGGGCCAGACTTACGCCCGCGCATCGGGCGGCACTGAGGCTGGTCGCTCAGCCTGCGAGTTTTCTGAACACACCACCTCTTCATTTGCAAAAAGCTAGGGGCACAGAACGGTATTCGGCGCCCCTCATCAAATCGATGTGTCCAAAAGGGTCGGCTGGCCTATTCGTCAACGTTCCCGTTGTTTTCGCGGTCATTTGCAAGCATCGCTGCGCCGGCGACCGTTGTCGCCACGGCGGCAGCGGCGAGCCCGGCGGCAATGCCGGAGCCATCGCCCGTGCCGGCGAGTTTTCCGCCCGAGCTCTTGCCCTTGTTGCCCTTACCGTTCTTATCAGCGCTGCCTGCGTTGGAACCCGTGCCACCGTCGGTGCCGCTGCCGGTGCCGCCCGCACTGCCCGAGGCCGCTACGGTAAAGCTTGCGGCTCCGTCGCTGGCGAGCGTGTAGTTCTGCGCCGCGTTGCCCAAGAGACCGTTCACGCGCACCCAGTACGTCCCTGCGGCAAATGTTTCGCCCTCGGCCATCGCCGTTCCCGGAGCGCCGTTCGCGTCGTGCACAAACTCGAGCTGGGCCGTGCAGGCATCGGTTTCGAGCTTGCCCTCGAGTGATGCCGCAATCTTGGCGCGCACGTCTTCGCCGGCCTTAAGGCCTTCGAGTCCCTCAAAATGGGGCGTCAGCGCGCGTGGATCGATATCGATGGGCACAGAGCCCTGCAGCCCCGTAACGGTCTCGTTGCCCAGGGCGTCGACATCCACATATTCGATGGCAAACGCATGGCCCGAAGCCGCCACGTTGAGTACGTTGCTGCTGTCGACAAGGCGGAAATGACCCTCGCCAACGGTCTTGCCGTCCTGGAGCGAGGCGTCGCTCAGCGAGTTGCCATATGTCATGTGCATGCGGGCTGGGAGGTAGCACGAAGCTGTCTGCTTGTGCTGTGTATCGTAATCGTAATTGCGCTGGTAGATGCTCCGGGCCAGCGCCGCATCAACAAAGTCGGATGCGATGATGCCAATGTGCTCGAGGTAATCTGACTTTGTATCCTCGATGCCGCTGGGATTGATGTACGGGCTCTTATACAGATGCTCGTTGACTACTCGTGCCGAGGTAAAAGGATTGCCTCCGTGCGACAAGCCCGTGCAGCTGGTGTAGTTGATAGACCAGCAACGCTCCTGGACTTGCACCTTGGCCCCGTCATCGTCCACGACGTCCACCTTGTTGCGCGTGCGCCCGGTCGTTTCCTTCAGCGCATTATCGACCCAGCTGAGCTTGTCGGTTCCCGTGAGTTTGTACTTGTCCTGGGCGTATACCTTGGTGCAATAGGGCTCTTTGTCGCCTGTTTCCCCCGCGGCTTCAAAGCCCCGCGCGTCTTGGACAAGACACATAGTGGCGCTGTCGGAGTGAGCCTTGATCTTGTCATCCCATTCGGTAAGGTCGAGGCCCCACGTGTGGCCGCTTACACTGTTGCCGGCGAGCCTAAATCGACGCAGCAGAACGATCTTTCCGCGCACCTTGCCCAGCGTGGGGACATGGCTCGACGTATAGAACAGTTTGGGGTTGTCGTCCAAAACCTTGGCGAAAGCCGTCGTAACACTTTCGTCGGTAGCCTCGTCGTTGCCTCGTGACGCAAGCATGATGAGCGCTTCTGTCGGGTTTTCGTTCAAAAACGTTTTGAAGTAGCCTATGACATCGGAAAGATGCAAAAAGTACGCGTCTTTTTTGAGCAGGTAGTACATCCCATGGTCGATGCCAGGGTTGTCGCCCTTTCCGAGACGGATATCAAAATAGCGAATGCCTTCGAGCAGCTGCGTGGGAATGTAATCCTGCTGGCATTTTACTTGCGAGGATTGGGGCTCAGTGTCGTTGTCCACGCTGCAGGTGCCCGAATCGTGCGTGCCCGGGATGCTCAGCTCGTCGAGGAACTTGTTGTCGTCGACGTATTTCATCCAACATGGTCCGTCGACGTAGCTGCTGTACGTAATCCAGTCGAGGCTGCTAACCGTGGCATCGTTCTTTTTCATGTCGTAACCGATAAGTTCGAGCTCCCACGGAATGCTCTTACTCTTACTCTTATGGCAGATCTTATTGTTGTCCTGGTCTTCGCCGTTCGATTCTATTGCCAGGTACTTAATGTCTTTTTTCTCGGTTTCTTTCTCGACCGTGCGGTCTCGGATGATATAGGTTCCGTTTGATTGACGCTCGAACGCAAAAGAGCGACTGGGCTTGCCGTCATGCTCGCCACTCCATACGTGGATGACCTTTCCGTCTTTGTCCGAGTCGCCATCGACCGACCAAATGCTGTAGCCCGTCTTTTTATGCTCTTCGAAATTGAGCAAGGTGCGGATAGCATACCAGTTTGTATCGTCATTCTTGGTCGTTACGTTCTCAAGGATGAGCTTGCTGGACGTGCCGTCATTAAACAGATGGCAGACGTTGCCGATGACGTTGCCGTCTTCGTTAACGCTTGCGGTACGAAAATAGCCCGCGGGGCGAAGGCGAATGACGAAATTGTTGAGGCTGACCGACGCTGTGGCAGCGTCGTCTGCAAATGCCGCTCGTGGGCCAATGCCCAATGCCGCGGTTTCGGGCAGGCTTGCAAGTGGCGACAACGCCGCGAGTCCAAGGCCCAACGTAAATGCTCGGCGGCTGATGGCGTGGTGTTCGGTCATAACTTCTCCATTCGTAGAGTGCGGTTATGCGATAGTTTTGGTCACTATACTGCTCAGATGTTTAAAGATGCTGGTTTAATTGTCTGCGCGGCGCAATAAATCGGCGGGCGGACGTGTTGGGGTGTTTGTCGTTTTCGTACTGTTGCTACATTTGGAGCGGTTCCGGCGTCCGGCATCCTCGCGTTCGTTGGCTACCGGCATAAGAAAGGGAGGGTCGGTTTACCGGCCCTCCCTGGGTACGAAGCGCTGGGGTACCGCCGCTTGTTAGCACTGCGCCCGTGTTTCCCGCTGCGCTCGCCAGTTACTTAGCGCTTGATCTCGATATCGTCGAGCTTGACGTCCATGGCCTCGGTCTTGGCCTCGGCGATGTCGTCGGCAAATTCCAGAGACTTCATCATGGTCTCGACGGCGTCCTTGTGCTCCTCGACGTTGTCGATGCTCACGTATACGCTGCCGCCGCCTGCTTCGGTGAAGTACTCAGTCGTCACGCCGCCCGAGTGTGTATAGGAAGCGTTGCGCCAAGTCTTGCCGTTGTACTTGACGGGGTCATTCTCGGTCCACTCAAAGTTGGCCTTCCATTTGGCCTCGTAGTCGAACAGCTCGTCGGCGTTCTTGTCAGAGTCGAAGACGGGGATGAAGCGATCGCTGGCGTGCTCGCTCTCGGTGAACTTAAACTGGGCCCTGTCGGCGGTATCGCCCGCAACGTCGGTGATCTCGACGCCCTCGGGGACCTCGACCTTAAACCAAATGAAGTCGGTCCTCATATCCACGGCTGGCTTTTCTGCTCCGCCGCCACCGCCGCTTCCGGTAGCGCCGCCGCTTCCGCCGCAACCCACCAGGGCAACCGCAGCAAAGAGACTCATGCAGAGGGTGAGAATCGCAAAGGCCTTCTTTTTCATGGTCGTGTCCTCCTCGATCTGTAACCGCCCATGGATTACCTGTCTTTACTGTACGCGTGGACGGCTCGCTAGGGTGGGCCATGTGTCCCATTCTGAGGGCCGGATTTGCGCCGTTAAGTGGCAATATGTTCGGGCGCAAAAGAGGGGAGGGCTGGTGCTGTCGGCTCTCCCCGGGGTGAGGTGTCCGTTGTTTTAAAGGGGCGCGTGTACGCGGGCATTGCCCCAATAGGTTCCTTGTTTATAGATATGTCCCAGTTTGTGACGTCCGGAAGTCCCGAAAGTTGAGCCATGTGCCCCATGTTTGCGTTGGCATGGCCTATCGTGTGCCATAGAAATCCGCGATGGCCAGGTGCGCTGACGCTCGCGTACTTATGGGCTAGACTTAGCACCATTACGTGATCGATGCGGTCGGCCGACGTCGGCCGCCCGACCGATATATATGACTTGAAGGTGCGTGTGCGTATGAGCCAAGAGATGATGGATAAAACCTGTCGCGGTTTTGCCGAGGCGCTGGCCGCGCGCGAGCCAGTTCCCGGTGGTGGCAGCGCGAGCGCTTTTGTGGGCGCGCTGGGCGCCTCGCTGTGCGGAATGGTTGCCCGCTACGGTGCGACCAATCCCGCGCTTGCTGATCGTGCGGATGACCTGACGCGTGCGTTTGCCCAGGCAGACGAGTTGGCGCAGGAACTAGTGGGCCTGGTTGCCGAGGATGTGCGTGCGTACGGCCAGGTGTCTGCGGCATACGGTATTCCGCGCGAGGACCCGGCTCGACCGGCTGCGATTCAGGACGCGTTGCACGTGGCGGCCATGCCGCCGTATCGGATCATGGATGCCTGCGGGCGCGCGCTGGCGCTGCTCGAGGACATGGCAGACAAAGGCTCGCGCCAGTTGCTGTCCGACGTGGCGTGCGGTGCCGTATTCTGCCGCGCTGCCATGCAGGGCGCGAGCCTGACGCTCTTTGCCAACACCACATCTATGAAAGACCGGGCGCGCGCCGAGGAACTCGAGGCGGCGTGCGATGAGCTGCTGGATACGTGGCTGCCGCGCGCTGATGCGCTGGCGCGCCGCGCCGCCGATGCCGCGAGGAAGAGGGGGTAGCCATGGCAGAGCTGCTCAAGGGTGCTCCCGTTGCCCGTGCTTTGACCGAGGAGCTCGCCGCTCGCTGCACGGCTTTGCGCGAGCGCGGCGTTGTGCCGACGCTGGCCATCGTTCGCGTGGGCGAGCGCGAGGACGATCTATCCTACGAGCGCGGCGCCCTCAAGCGCTGCGAGAAGGTTGGCATCGAGGCTCGCCGCATTTTGCTTCCCGCCGATGTTTCGCAGGACGAGCTGCTGGCGGCTATTAAGGACATCAATGCTGACCCCGCTGTTCACGGCTGCCTGATGTTTCGCCCGCTTCCCGCTGGACTTGACGAGGATGCGGTTGCCGCGGCGCTCGATCCCGCCAAGGACGTCGACTCCATGACGCCGGCCTCGCTGCTTACCACGCTTTCGGGTCGTGGCGAGGGCTTTGCTCCCTGCACGGCCGAGGCCGTGTTGGCGTTGCTGGACCATTACGGTGTTGAGCTGGATGGGGCAAAGGTCGCGGTCGTCGGTCGGTCGCTGGTGATTGGTCGTCCCGTTGCCGCCATGCTTACGGCTTGCAATGCCACGGTGACGACGTGCCATACGCATACGCGCGACTTGGCTGCTGAGTGCCGTGCAGCTGATATTGTGGTTGCGGCCGTTGGACGCGCGCGCACGATTGGCGCGGATGCGGTTCGCGAGGGCCAGACGATCATCGATGTTGGCATTAATTGGGACGAGGCCGCTGGCAAGCTGGTCGGGGACGTTGATTTTGATGCTGCAGAGCCGGTTGTTGACACCATCACGCCCGTGCCGGGCGGCGTGGGAGCTGTGACGACGGCGATCCTCGCCAAACACGTGATCGAAGCGGCCGAGCGCGCATTGAAATAGGCGTTTTGGGCTGTTTGAGGGGTTAGTTCTATACCCCGTGGACAAAAAATGCCAAATATGAGTACTGTTGCCAAGATAGTCACATATATTTTAGGTTAATTTGGCTCTCTAACGATATTTATTATCGATAGAGAGCCTATTTTATTGGGCCTATGGGGAAGTACATCATCTAATTTTTGAACAAATGTAGACTTTCGACACCCATGCGTAGCAAAATTGCTGTTACTAAATTAGTGACAGTACTCATATTTGGCATTTTTTGACCACAGGGGTTGCCAGCGCCGTGGTTTCGCCCTTTCTGCGCCGAAGCGATACACTGTTATCGTTTGATTTCTTCGCTCAAGGAGGATGCGCATGCCGTGCACAACGATTTTGGTTGGTAAGAACGCGAGCTACGACGGGTCGACCCTGGTCGCGCGTAACGAGGACTCGTCCAACGGGGTGTTTGAGCCCAAGCACATGCGCGTAGTGCATCCCGACGAGCAGCCGCGCGTCTACACGAGCGTCCTGAGTCACCTGACCGTTGAACTGCCCGATAATCCCATGCGCTACACGAGCGTCCCCGATGTTATTCCCGGTCACGGCATTTGGGCCGAGGCGGGCTTCAACGAGCTCAATGTTGGCATGTCCGCAACCGAGACGCTCACCACCAACGAGCGCGTCCGCGGCGCCGATCCGCTCGTGGACTACGTGCCCGCCAAGGGCAACGAGGGTGAGGACGGCTATGTGCCGGCGCAGCCCGGTGGCCTGGGCGAGGAGGACATGGTGACCCTGGTGCTGCCGTATGCCAAGTCCGCCCGCGACGGCGTGCGTATCTTGGGCGACCTGCTCGAGCGCTACGGCACTTACGAGAACAACGGCATCGCCTTTAGCGACGTGGACGAGATCTGGTGGCTCGAGACCATCGGCGGTCACCACTGGATCGCCAAGCGCGTGCCTGACGACGCCTATGTGACCATGCCCAACCAGCTGGGCATCGACAGCTTTGACCTGGATGACGCCGAGGGCGCCCAGGCCGACCATATGTGCTCCGCCGACCTGCGCGTCTGGATGGCCGAGTGGCATCTGGACCTGACGCTGGGCGTCGATGGTGACGGTCCGGTTGCGGTCTTTAACCCGCGCGAGGCCTTTGGCTCACACAGCGACAGCGACCATGTCTACAACACGCCGCGCGCCTGGTACATGCAGCGCTGCCTCAACCCCAGCGATGTGTGGGACGGCCCCGACGCCGACTACACGCCCGAGAGCGACGACATCCCCTGGAGCCGTGTGCCCGAGCGCAAGGTGACCATCGAGGACATTAAGTACGTACTCTCGAGCCACTACCAGGGCACGGAGTACGACTGCTACGGCAGTAAGGGCACGCCCGCCACGCGCGGCGCCTATCGCCCCATCGGCATCAACCGCAACAGCCAGCTCGCCGTGTTGCAGCTGCGCCCCTATGCGCAGCCGGCGTATCGCGCCGTGCAGTGGATGGCCTTTGGCTCCAACTCGTTTAACGCGCTGGTCCCGCTGTACGCCAACGTCGAGACCATGCCCGAGTACTATGCCGACACGCAGGCTCGCGTGACGTCCGAAAACTTCTACTGGGCCAACCGTCTGATCGGCGCCCTGGCCGACGTCCGCTTCCATGAGTGCGGCCGCGCTGTGGAGGACTATCAGGAGAAGGTCGGTGGCATGGGCCACAAGCAGATCCATGACGTTGATGCTGCCGTAGCCGTCCTGCCCGAGGCCGAGGCGCCTGCCGAACTTGCACGCGCCAACGAGGAGTTTGCCGAGCGTGTTCGCGTAGAGACCGATGCTCTACTGGGCAAGGTGCTCTACACCACGAGCTGCGCCATGAAGAACTCTTTCGCGATGAACGACAACGTGAGGTAGGGATTTCCCGTCGATCGAATAGTGCTAAAACGCTTTGTCGCTTTCACTCAATCTTGGGTACAAGAACGCCAATGCAGTTGTTTGTGATTGGAGACAACCATGGTTATGAAACTCGATCAGCTTGTTAACGGCGCCATTAACGTGGGCTTTGGCGCTGCCGCCGTTGCTGTTGAAGGCGGCAAGAAGGTCCTCGACGACCTTAACACCAAAGGCGAGCAGGTCCGCAAGGACACCGCCACCCCCGATATCGCCCGCAGTGTGTCCGACATGTTCGAGCAGGCCGGCGGTACCATCTCCGACCTGACCGAGCGTCTGGGCATGCAGGGCGAGACCGCGGCCCAACGCGTGCTCGACGAGCTCATTCTGGCTCGCGTCCGCGTTATGACTGCGCCCGAGCGTACGGCCTTCCTGGCCCATGTGCGCGACATCGTCGATTCGGTCGAGGACAACGTGACCTCGGTGCCCGTCGAGTCCGTTGAGCCCGACGATGCGAAGGATACCGAAGAGGCCGAGTAGCAGCGCAGATGGCAGATTCCACCACCGATTACAACAATCTAGATCCCTTGGGTGACGAGGCAGCGGTTGTCGATGAGGTCGACGCCGCCGTCTCGGGCGCTCGCAAGAAGCCGCGCGCTGTCGATATGGTGCCCGAGGAGCCCGACGCGATGGCGCCGGACGAGGAATACCAGCTTACGCCGGCGGGTCGTCGCGAACGCATCGGGCAGATTGTTCGCCTGGTCAAAAAGTACCGCGTGTGGGATAACCTCACGCCGGTTCGTTTGCGCCGCCTGCTCGAGGAACTCGGCCCCATGTTCGTCAAGATGGGGCAGATTCTGGCCAACCGGTCCGAGATTCTGCCGCAACGCTTTTGCGACGAGCTGCGTCGTCTGCGCTCCGACGTGGAGCCGGTGCCGTACGAGGTGGTGCTTCGCTGCCTGGAGGAAGAATACGGCCTGCGCCTGGGGGAGATGTTCGATGCGATCGATCCCAATCCGCTTGGTAGCGCATCGCTCGCGCAGGTGCACCGCGCTCGTCTGGTGACGGGCGAGGACGTGGCCGTCAAGGTGCAGCGCCCCGGTGCGCAGCAGGTTATGGCACAGGACATCGATATCATCCGCTCGGTGGTGCGTATCGTTTCCAAGTTCGTCAACACCGATCAATTCGTTGACCTGCACGGCGTAGTCGAGGAGCTGTGGACCTCGTTTCGCGAGGAGACCAACTTTTTGGCCGAGGCCAAAAACCTCAACGACTTCTACGAGTTCCATAAGAGCGTTCATGGCGTGGCGTGCCCTAAATCCTATCTGGACCTGTGCACCGAGCACGTGGTGGTTATGGACTACGTCGACGGCATTTCGATCGCCGATCCTGAACGCTTGGTGGCCGAGGGTTATGACTTGGAAAAGATCGGTGCCGCGATTGTCGAGGACTACTCGACGCAGGTGCTCGATGACGGCTTTTTCCATGCCGACCCGCATGCGGGAAACATCATTCTCAAGGACGGCATCGTTTACTTTATCGACTTGGGCATGGTCGGACGCATGTCGAGTCACGATCGCGGTATCGTCAAGGACATGATTTTCGCCGTGGCCGAGGGCGACGTGCCCAAGCTTAAGGATTCGCTCATGCGCTTCGCCGTGACGCGCGGCGATTCGGCCGAGCTTGACCATTCGGCCTTTTTGTCCGACTTGGACTTTATTGTTGCCGACTTTGCCGGGCTCGACCTTAAAGACCTGGATATCGGCGAGTTTTTGACCTCGCTGTTAAACCTCGCGCGCAAAAATGACGTTGAGCTGCCGAGCGTGGTGACGATGTTCGCCCGCGGCATGGTGACGCTCGAGGGCCTGTTGACCGAGTACATGCCCAACGTCAACATGATCCAGATCATCCAGACGCACATCAAAAACGAGAAGAGCACCTACGCCCGCATGCGCGAGATGAGCCGCGACTTTGCAGCGAGCAGTTATCGCGCGGCGAAGGGCTCGCTCGAGGCGGCCGAGTATCTGGGCTTGGCTTCGCGTATGCTCACGCGCGGCCAGCTTAAGGTGAACACGCAGATCATGAGCAGCGATAAGGCGCTGCGACAGCTGGGCGGAATTATCGACCGCATGTCGATGGCAATTGTGATTGCCGGCCTGTTTATCGGTTCGTCGGTGGTGTACTACGCGCGCATCGAGCCGGTTGTGTTTGGTATCCCAGTCATTGGCTTTATGGGCTACGTGAGCGCGCTGGTGCTGGCACTTATGCTGGGCCGCAATATCTGGCTCAACAGCCACGGCGGCAAGCACTAGAGTCTGCGACCGTCACCGCATTTTCCTATCGCAAACAATAGCTTTTACCATGGGCTTCGCCTGCGTGCGAGGCCCTTTTGCGTGATAGCATATTGACGGTTTTAATCGATGGCCTAGATGGTGGTGCGGAGACGCACGAATGCGCGGTTTTCCTGCGCGTTTGGGAGAATCGGGGTGCAAGTCCCCGGCTGTACCAGTAACCGTAATTCCTCTTGGCTCGGGATGTTCGCGTCGCAGATCGGACGGCGCGCCTGAGCCGTTAAGGTTAAGTCGGATCGCCTCCCATCTTGCACGTTGCCGCGGCGTATGCCGCCGGTGTGCATAGGGCTCTGGAGGGAAGGAGGACCCCGATGGGGGAACTCGAGCGCAACATGCGCGGTGACGTGGGGCAGCCTCAAGGCAACGCTCCAAGTACAGACAATGGGGGACAAATGGATATGTTTGAGGACGAGCGTGAGCGCGCCTCGTTGCATCGTCGTGGCGCGATTGCACGCGGTGTAGCCAAGCGCGGCCTGGTGGCATTCCTGGCCTTCGCGATGGCCTTTGGCACCACGCCGGCTCAACTGTGGGCCGAGGGCGCCGAGGGCATTGCCGAGGCTGTGGCTCAGGCGGCACCGCTTGCCGAGAACGGCTCTGGTGAGTCCGCGACAAGCCCTGCTGCCGACCTCAATGCGAGCGGCATGGTGGCGAATGGGGGCACTGCCGAGCAAGATGCCACTGCGACAGCTTCGGGCCCTACCGACAAGACTGAGGACGATAGCGCTGCCGGCAATGAGGCACCGGCTGCATCGACGTCCGATGCCTCGAAGCAGGACACCGCCGTTGTCTCTGCCGCTGGAGAGGCCAAGGCTCAGCCTGCCAAGGCAGAGAGCCAGGAGGTCTCTGCCACGTGCTCCGTCGTCGGCACCGACGCCAAGGGCGCCCAGCAGACCTGGGCCGCCGCGCAGCGGATCACGCTGAAGGAGGGCTCGACCGCGGCCGACCTCTCCGAGCAGCTGTTCAAGCGTGCCGGCCTCAAGGCCGATTACAACCCCAACGGCAGCTGGGGCTGGGCACTCAACTCGATCACGTCGCCCTTCGACTCCGGCCGCACGCTCGCCTACGACTCGGCGACCGGCGCTTACTGGCAGCTGTTCGTCAACGGCAGCGCCTCCGAGGTCGGCGCGGGCGGCTACACGCTCAAGGACGGCGACTCCGTCGTCTGGTGCTACTCGAAGTACGGCGACCCCGCGCCTGTCGCTCAGGTCTCTGCCACGTGCTCCGTCGTCGGCACCGACGCCAAGGGCGCCCAGCAGACCTGGGCCGCCGCGCAGCGGATCACGCTGAAGGAGGGCTCGACCGCGGCCGACCTCTCCGAGCAGCTGTTCAAGCAGGCCGGCCTGACCACCGACTACGATCCCAACGGCACCTGGGGCTGGGCGCTCAACACGATCACGTCGCCCTTCGATAAGGACCGCAAGCTCGGCTACGACTCGGCGACCGGCGCGTACTGGCAGCTGTTCGTCAACGGCAGCGCCTCCGAGGTCGGCGCGGGCGGCTACACGCTCAAGGACGGCGACTCCGTCGTCTGGTGCTACTCGAAGTACGGCGACCCCGCGCCCGAGCAGGTTTCCGTCACGATGGAGATTATTGGCAAAAAGGCCGGGATGGCTCAGCGTTGGACGAGCCCGTCGACCCAGGTGTTTGTTAAGGGCACGTCGATCAAGGATGCCTCCGCTACCTATTTCGACGCCCTTGGCATCGAGTCCAAGATGTACGACCAATTCGGCTATTGGGGTGTCCATAGCCTCGTTTCTCCGCTTGATGGTACCGAGCTGTCCGGCGCTTGGTCGTTCTTTGTCAACGGCGTTCCTGGAACTCAACTCGATAACGACTACGTGCTTAAGTCGGGCGATAAGGTCGTTTGGGCTTACGCCCTTGGGGATACTTTGCCCGGTGTCGACAACGTTGTTCTTAATCCGAGCGCTGCACGCCCTAACTGGGATAGCGACTGGTCGGGCTTTACAAGTGCCGACAAGGTTACCGACGCACCTGTGCCCACTAAGGATGCAGATGAGAAATGGGTAAGCGAGCTTAAGACGCGTGCGGACGGCAATAAGGGTGTTTCCGATGCGTTGCTGATCGGTGACTATCTCTATGTGGCAGTTGGTTCTAAATTGCTCAAAATGGATGTCGAGACGGGCAAGACCGTTCTAGAGTCACCTTTGGCTGCTGCAATTGATTCCACCTCACGCATGGTATATACCAATGGTGTTGTGCTTGTTCCGCTTTCAGGCGGTCGTCTTCAGGCCTTAACGGTTGATGTGCTTGCGACGGTTTGGGTTACCGATGGGTTGCCGGCCGGTCCCGATGGCGCGCAGCAGTCGCTTGCTTCTGTTTCGGTTCGCGATGGCTATGCCTATTTTGGTACCGCTTCGGCCGATTGGATTGACTCGAGTGACGGCTACCTGCTTTGTGTTCGTATTTCTGACGGTAAAGTCATGTGGCAGCACAAGAATGAAAACAGCAAGGGCTATTACTGGGCTGGCATGGCGTTCTCGGGCGACTATGGCGTTATCGCGGATGATTCAGGCACTGTCAGCACGGTTGATCCTTCGACTGGAAAGACCGTAGCAAAGCTTAAGATCGCCGATCGCGTTCGCGCGAACGTGCTTGTTGATGGGGCTACTGCTTACGTTGTGAGTGCCGATGGCACGCTCCATAAAATTGCTATCGCTAATGATGGGGCCCTTTCAGAACTGGGTAAAGTTACGTTTGGCAGCAGCTCGACCTCTACACCCGTGTTTGTCAACGGTAAGATTGTAGTTGGCGGCACGTCGATTGAGTCCTTTATGGGCGGTCCCCAAAACAGTCTTACGAGCCACTATGGTCAGCTTGCAATTATCGACGCCGATACGCTTACGGTCGATTATTCAATTTATAAGGCAGACGGTAACTTCATCCGCGAGGATTCTTCTGCAAGTGGTTTTACGGGCAGCGGCGATGTTAAGTCACAGCCTGTGGTTTCCATTCAAGATGGTCATACCTATGTATACTTTACGTCCAACAATAATCCTGGCGGCATTTATCGCTATCGCATAGGTGACGAAGAGGCTGAGCTGCTCTATAGACCGTCGGCCGAGAACCAGCAGTACTGCATGTCGTCGATTTCGGTCGGTTCTGATGGTTCACTCTACTACGCTAACGATTCGGGCAAGTTGTTCGCGATTAAGGGAAATGGCCAGAAGGTCAATCGCTATACTGTCTCGTTTGACGCAAATGGTGCAGATTCTATTGTGCTCGATTCCCAACGTATTAAGGCTGGTAAAACTGCTACGGAGCCTGCTGTAAAACCGCGTCGCAAGGGCTATACCTTCGGCGGTTGGTATACCGATGAGGCGTGCACGCAAGCGTATGACTTCAGTACGCCGGTGACGGCCGATCTGACGCTGTATGCCAAGTGGACCAAGAATGCCACCAATTCTGGTGACAATGGCGGTTCTGGCTCCAGCGGCGGCAGCGGTTCTGGTACTGGTACCGGCACGGGCACTGGTACGGGTTCCGGCGCTGGTTCCGGCTCTAAGGGCCCGCAGGCCGGCGGCGCTATCGCCCCGGGTCAGAAGCCGGTGACCAAGACGACGGTGTCGACCAAGACCGAGACCAAGGAAAACAAGTCCGACAAGAAGGGCTCCGATAAGTCCGACAAGAAGGATGAGAAGAAGTCTGAGAAGAAGGACAGCAAGTCCGACAAGAAGTCCGATTCCAAGTCCGATACGGGCGCTGCTTCCACGACCACTGCTAAGAAGTCCTCTGGTGCTTCCGAGCAGGAGACGGGCACCAACCCGCTCGCCATCGTTGGCATCGCCGCCGGCGTGATTGGCCTTGCGCTCATCGCCGTCTTCGTGCTGACCAAGCGCGGCAAGGGTGACGGTAATGCCCGATAAGCCCAAGGAGACCAACGGGCAACAGCCCGACTCCTCGTTTATCCAGCTCGATGATCCAAAGCAAAAGGGCGCCGCTTCGGCGGCGTCCGCTCCTCGACGGAAGGCGCTCCTTGGCGTTCTGACTGCCGCATGCGTCGTTCTGATCGTGGTCTCTCTGGGCTTTGTTCATCCCTCCGAGAGCGGTGCTTGGTCCATTGATTGGATCGTCCAGACCGTGGCGGGGGAGAGCATCGTCGCCAAGGATGGCAATGGGTCCGGCTCGACTGTCGCTTCGGGCAAGGCCGGGTCCAAGGATTCCAAATCTTCTGATGATACGAATGACGGGTCTAGGGGTTCTGACAAATCTGACTCCAAGAAAGATTCCGAGTCTTCGGACAAGGAATCGGACAAGAACTCGGATAGCAAGAAGTCCGGCGAAAAAGGAGCAGGAAATAAAAAGACTGACAACAGTCAGTCGGCTTCTCAGAATTCGGCAACGTCCGGTGGGCCTTCTGCCGTTCCTGATAACAGTAATGCCCCCTCGGGCAACCAGAGCGTCTCTCAGGAGTCTAGCTACGTTACCGTGACTGTCTCGGTTACTTCGAGCGCTGTGGGCAATCCTGTGTCCGCTGGTGGTACCTACACCTTTAATGAGGGAGCAACTGCCTACGACGCTCTCTGCGCGCTGGGTATTTCTATAAATGCGCGTGGCTCGTCGTTTGGCACTTATGTTGCCGCCATCGGTGGCCTGGCCGAGAAGGATGAAAACTATGGAAGCGGTAGCGGCTGGTGTTATTCCGTCAACGGCACAACGCCCATGACAGCCTGCAGCAACTACGTTCTCTCAAACGGCGACAACGTGGTCTGGTATTACGTGACAGGCTAGGGGCCTCGACATATCGCATCAAACGGGCGGTTCGGACAAACATCCGAGACGCCCGTTTTTATACGAATGGGACGTCATTTCCCAATCGAGGCTCAACCGGAAATTGCATCCCGCCCTGTAGGCGAATTCCGGGACGCAGCTTCCCGTTGGGGCGGGTTTCGGAAAGCGTGTTCCGCTCTGAGGGCTCATTCCGGGATAGACTTTCCGAAGCAGCGCCCATTGGGAAGCTGCGGACCGTATTGGGCATCGATTTTGGGATGCGCTTTCCGCTAGAGCCACGTTGCGGAAGCTGTGTCCCGTTCTGAGGCTGCAATCTGGGACGCGCTTTCCGCGGGGCGACCATGGGGAAACTACTACCCATTCCGACGCTGCGGCCCGCCTTGTGCGCTTTCCTCGGCAGGCTCTGCAAACAAAAAACCGGTTGGAATGGGAATTCCAACCGGTTATACATTCAAGCAAATAGTGAATCGACTATGACCGTGCGCCCTCGAGGAAGAAGCGGCGGCTGAAGTAGTTGTACCAGGTGACGAGGAACGTGGCGATGGCCTTCATGGCCTGGTAGCCGATGCTCAAAAACGTGACGCCCACAAACATGTACAGGTCGTTGAGGCCCAGGCCGATCACCGACAGGATGGTGAAGATCGTGAACTCGCGCTTGCGGCTCATGCCTTCGCGGTGGTCGAACACGTACTTCATGCTGAGCCAGTAGTTGACCACGACGGACGTGATAAACGAAACCGTGGTGCTCATCAAAAAGTCGAGGTGGAACAGCTCGACGAGCGCAATGAGCATGCCCCAGTCGATGCCAAAGGAGATAAGACCCACGACAGCAAACTTGAGGAACTGCTTGGTATGAGGTTGTGCCAGCGCCTTGCGCACGTAATCACATCCAATGCGTTGATGAATCGAGCAGAGGATACTTTAGAGCTTTTACAAGGGAAACGTAAGGTCTTTGTCAAGAACTATATGAACTCGCCAAATTTTCAAGAGCTAATCCGCAAACGTTGAAAATTTGCCCGTAAACGAGCGACACCCACGGACGATACTGCGCTGAGTGCGCGTCGTCCGTGGGCGCCGTAATGCTGCAGGGGTTTCGAGCTATTTTGTCTCGTCGCCCTCCAGGAAGATTTTTCGGGTCACAAAGTTGTAGACCATGACAAGCGCGGTGGCACAGATCTTGGCGATATTGGCCTCGAGTCCCAGGCCGGCGTTGAGCGCCAGCACGATACCGTCGTTGAGTGCCAGGCCGATCACGGACAGCACGACAAAGATAATGAACTCGCGGCGGCGGCTCATGCCTTCCTTGTGCGCAAACACGTATTTCATGCTTGCGAGGTAGTTAAAGATGAGTGAGATGATAAAGCCGCTGGTGTTGGCGATTAGGATGTTGAGGCCCAGACCGTAGTGGAGCAGATTCATAATGCCAAAGTCGATAACCGTGGCAATGACACCGACGACGCCAAATTTCATAATCTGCGCAAGGAGCTTTTGCATGGTACCTGCCTTAAGCTGGCGCCGAAGCGCCGCGGGGATGACAAACTTAGCAAGTTTAGCCAATCCCCGCGGGTGGTGCTAGGCGCGCTCCTCGATAGCACCGTTTCTATATGCATCGAGCAGCTGGCGCAGGTCCTGGATCTGGCTGCGAATCTTGGCGCCAGTATCGGTGTCGCTCACCATGCGGCGACGGTCTGCTTGGTCAAAACGGTTGGTCTCGCTCTCGATGTCCACGTTGCGCGTGAGTGCCTCGGCAACCGTCGTAAAGGCCCGGTGCGACTTGAGGCGGCAGCCGCGCGAGCTCGAGATGAGCGTATAGCCGGCGATGCCCGTCTTGGGATGGTAAGCGCGGCAGAAGCCGCCATCGATGACCAGTAGCTTGCCCTCGGCGCGGATGGGCTGCTCGCCCTTGGTGGTTTTAACGGGCGTGTGGCCGTTGATGATGTGGCCGGTCGGCGAGCATGCCATGGGCGCGACGCCAAACTCGCGCATGATATCATCGCAGACCGAGGGCGACTTGGTAAGCGTAAAGTACGGGTCCATCGGCTCGACCCAGGTGCTCTTATCGGCGATATAGGCGCGCTCAAAGGTACGCACCAGGCGTCCGCTGGCGGGTGAATTGAAGCCAATCCACAGGTACCACATCCAGTCGAGGGCATCGCGGTCGCCCACGCGCCACGCGCGGCGGGCGATGTGGTCGCAAAAATCGAGATAATCGCGGCCAGCGTGCCAGGTGCCCAGGCAGTTCATGCTGCTAAAGGTGCCGTCTTCGTTGAGCGGAACGCAGCCGTGGAAGAGCAGGTTGCCGTTGGCGACCTTGTACATCGAGCCGTGGGTGTAGAGGAAATCGATATGGCGATGCAGGTGATCGGCGGTGACAAACTCGAACACGAGCTTGTCGATGATGTGCTGCTCCTGAGACGTGAGCGTGTAGGGGTCCGCCGGGTCGACGGTGGGGAAGTCGTTGGTCGTGAGCGGCCACACGCTGCCGTCGGCGAGCGTGACCGTGCCGGTGTCGTGGTCGATCTTGTCGAGTAACAGGCGGTCGGTCATATCGAACTCGGGGTGGCGCTGGATAATCTGGCCCTCGAGCTTAAAGAGCAGCACGTTGATGGCCTTGATCAGCGGGGTGATGGACTCACCGGCGGTGTAAGTGGCATCGGCAAAGGCGACAAGCTCACGCAGCGAGATGCCGTAGTCGTTCTCCAGGATCTCGTAGTTGTCGTAGCGTAGGTTGTTGCGCAACACCGTGGCGATGCAGGCGGGCTCACCGGCCGCAGCGCCCATCCATAGCAGGTCGTGGTTGCCCCACTGGATGTCGAGTGAATGGTAGGTGAGCAGACGGTCCATAATCTTGGCCGCGCCGCCGCCGCGGTCGAAGATGTCGCCCACCAGGTGCAGGTGGTCGACGGCCAGGCGCTTGATGAGCGAGGCGAGCGACTCGATAAAGTCGTCGGCGCTGGCGGTCTCCAGGATGGACTCCACGATGCGCTCGTGATGGCGCACGCGATAGTTGTTCTCGTCCGGGTGCGTGTGCAACAACTCGTCGATGATGTAGGCGTAGTCGCGCGGGATGGCCTTACGCACCTTGGAGCGCGTGTAGCGGCTTGAAAGTGAGCGAGCGACCATGATGAGCTGGTCAAGCATCGTCTTGTACCAGGTTGGCGAGTCCTCGTGCCGGCTGCGGACCAGGTCGATCTTCTCGCGCGGGTAGTAGATGAGCGTACACAGCTCGCCCTTTTCGTCAAAGGAGAGCGTGTCGCCAAAGATCTCGTCGACATGTTCGCGCACGACGCCCGAGCAGTTGTTGAGGATGTGCATAAAGGCTTCGTACTCACCATGCACGTCGCTCATAAAATGCTCGGTGCCCTTGGGTAGGTTGAGGATGGCCGAGAGGTTGATAATTTCGGTAAATGCGGATTGTTCGGTGGGAAACTGTCTCGACAGCAGGCGCAGATACTTGAAGTCTTGCGGGTTGCGATCGAATGCGACCATGAAACACCTTCCGATGGGGCTGGTAAAACTGATAAACAGCGTCAAACGTTTATCAGTATGCGCCGCTTTTGTTTCGATTTTGCGCCAGCGGCTGAATTGTCGGCTGAACGGTTTGGTAAATCGATTTAGTGAAGGTAGATGTGTTGGTCGGGTGGAGACGACAGAGGGTGTTTTCTCAGATATTTATGCGTCGGGTCTGTGGAGACGATGGTGGTAAAGATGTTCACTATTTTTGGTTCGATTTGGTAAATAGTGGACATATGTACCGCATGTAGGCTCACTGTGCGATAATTTGCGCAGCAATGAGTAAGGAGCCTCATATGAGTGATTTTGTCCTGACCTGTGAATCCGCCGCCGACCGAACCCGTGAGTTCTTTGAATCGCGCAATATTCCCGTCGCGTATTTTCATTACGAGATCGACGATGTTGTCGGTAGTGTCGAGAAAGTTGGTGTAAGGGCCCTTGCGGCCCCTGTGTCCGATATCCGGAATCAGTTGATATCCTAGGCCGCCTCCACGCTGTCGGCAAGTTCCAGGCTGGATTCGAGCATCTTCCTGGCCGCCTTCTCCAG
>DBGBCW010000021.1:0-22743 GCA_048478035.1 Collinsella aerofaciens
GGCCAGGAAGATGCTCGAGTCCGGCCTCGAGCTTGCGGACAGGGTCGAGGCGGCATAGGATATCAACCGTATTCCAGATTCCAGGACGCCGGGCCGACTCACTTCGGATCGGGCGCTACACCAACTTTCTCGACATTACCACAGAGGTGAAGCGAAGTGTTGTCGCGACGTATCTTATTCCAGGTGGCTCAGTATCATCGTGAGAATCACACCAAAGTGTACTTACAATTCTCGTGTCCCACGGACAACATGAGCTGAGCATTGAGGTTCCACCCTTTGCTGCAACTACACGGGGTTGGACGGCAATGAATATGCCGGGCCGCATGCCACGCGCAGCGGGGGTCCATGCCCCAGTATGTTGCCTACAGCAGCCTCGATGTCCACGCACACATCATCTCTGCCTTCGTGTTCAATCCGTTTGCCGGAGAGTGCGAGGGTTACAAGGCCGTAGAATACGAGCCGAACAAATGAAATGCGGTATCGACGCATAGGATTAAACTGACGATTGCTTTGCACCGAAAATACGCCCGGAAAGCCGCTATGGGTGGCGGCCCGGGTTAAATTGAGAGGCCCGTCCAATCACTTTCATGTGACGAACGGTCGGGCTTCTTATTCCACTTGCCAATGCTCGGCTCATATTGGAAGAAAGCTACGCTAATGTTTGCGTGATACTCCTATTTTTTCCGAAGAAAGAGTCGGATAATGAAGAATAACAATAAAAAAGGTGCCAAATATAAAGCAAGTATAAAGGTTAATCCAACGAGACCTTGCAATAATGGCATAACTCCTCCCAGACACGAGATTTTGGTATTTGTCCCCATCTTATTTTGAATTGGACCAAATAGTTCCTAGCCACAAAAACTACTCGTCAACTGGATCGCACCAATCTGCTGGCAAAACACAGCTTGATTCTTTATCGACATAGCACCAATCCGCAACAGGGCACTCGGCGATGTCGTAAAAATTGCATATATCAACTCCAAGACAACAAGGCTCAACGGGAGGATGTTCATTTGAACCAACAGGATGGATATGCTTCATAACAGCTCCTCACCTTAATCCAATTAGAGACTACGTTTGATCAATGCCACAGTGATCTACAACGCAGATGCTGCCGCCATCCATGTCATAGTCGCAGTAATCGTATGCACCACAGCCATCTGCTTTATCATAAACAGTACAGATGTCAGTAATGCCCAAGAGGCAGTCAAAAGACATCGGCTTCACGCCTGCCTCGTCGCCACTTCCTGGATTAATCGGATGAATATGCTTCACGACTACCTCCCTTTGAGTGCAGAAAAACCTCAATATTGTGTATAACAAACCAAGATGTCTAGTTCACCATATTTC
This sequence comes from Collinsella aerofaciens, assembly GCA_048478035.1. Taxonomy (GTDB): domain Bacteria; phylum Actinomycetota; class Coriobacteriia; order Coriobacteriales; family Coriobacteriaceae; genus Collinsella; species Collinsella aerofaciens_CN. The sequence goes on from DBGBCW010000021.1 coordinate 1,351, forward strand.
TAGAATGGTTTCGGCGAACGTAGTAATAAGCTTCGCAGACGGTAATCAGAAGAACGAACACCTCCACAATGGTGACAGCAATGCGCTGAACCGCTTATTCCGATACAGTAGCTTCTCGTTGATTTTTCTCCTGCGAAGATGAGTGGCGGGAAATAAGGTCAAAAGCCATCTCGTAGCACATTTTTCTATATTCACATGATACAGGGTGTAGACTCTTGGGCAAGTAGCCGTGCTCGTCTGCAGCCTCCCAGCTACAGCCCCCACCACAGAAAGACCGAGCCCAACAGTCCGTACAGTCAATTCTTTTTTCGACACCCTGACTCCAGTTTTCAATATACCTAGTTTCGTCAATTCCGGTGACGATGTTGCCCATTTTGAATCGCATCATCCCGACAAACCTGTGACAGGGGTATACGTCCCCTTCGGGAGTCACGGAAATAAAACGCCTGCCAGCCCCGCATCCGACAAAGGCGATCCTGTTGCTCATAATCAAATCAACTGCAGTTTTCAATGTTCTAAACAAGGGCTTTTCCCCTTGATCAATCTGTTTGAGATATTGATCCGCCAAATCTATTAGGCCCGCCCTGATTTTGTTTAATGAGTGTTCGTCGAGTTTGATATTCTCATCGAATGAGCTCACGGGCGAGAAGTAAATCCTTCTGAAGCCCATCTCTTTAAACTGAAGATAGTCTTCAACAAGGTTACAGTTATTATTTGTTAAGGTCGCTCTTGCGCCGAAGGGGAACGACTCGGAAAAACGACGAACGTTTTTGTCGATATCGGAGAAAGAGCCGCCTCCCGTCTTGTACGGGCGCGATGCATCGTGCTTGCATCCTGTACCATCGAGACTAATCAGAACAGAAAACCCGTGCTCCTTGAAAGAATTCACAGCAGTGTCATTCAAAAGCGTTCCGTTGGTCGTAATAGAATAGGTAAAGTTTCTATTGGGGTATATTCTTTTTGAATAGTCGACCGTTTTCCATATCAGCGGCTCGTTAATCATGGGTTCCCCACCAAAAAAGACGATTGCAAGCGTTTCGTTTTCCGATGAACTTGCGACGAGGTAGTCGACCGCCTTGAAGGCTATCTCGTCTGTCATCAGCAGAGGAGACGTTCCATAATCTCCTTTACCGGCAAAACAGTAACTACAACCAAGGTTGCATGCATGTGAAACGTGGAGTTCGATGGATCTAAGTTTTCGAGGCGTGTCTTTTGTTAAGAAAGTCCGCTCAGACAATCGTTGATACTCATCAATGTCGTCTTCAAGTTCTGCTATGGTCGTTTGGTCGTAGCCTTTCGCAGCAAGTGACTTTGTTAGCAACTTCGAGTTGACCGTTCTTCCCGATGCTTCAAATATGCGAAGCGCATCTTCTGATGCTTGGTCAACCTGAAAGCAATTGCGAGTGACCTCATCGAAGCAGTAACGACGATCACTTACTGAGAAAAAATGCATACGTTCCTCAATTTCATGCTGGACTGGCACTAACCTTGTTTATTGTTACGCAGCTATAAAAAACCACCAGCGGGGATTCGGTGTGCGGCCCAATCGGACTCCCAAAAGGTTCTATTTGAGACTGGCAAGCTTTGTGTTGTTGGCACTTCGACAGCGCTCTTTATTCCAACATGGAGCCTCGCAGTTTGAGTCGACTTGCCTCTGGAAGGTCCGATCTCAACTTGATTTAGGGTGAAAACAGATTACAGGCGCGCTCCTCTAGAAAGAAAGGAAACCAATCGCCGCCTTTCACCAGGAAAGTTTTTATAGCCCACCTCGAGCAAAATGAAAGATGCGAGAGCGATTGGGGAACAACGCGAATCTCCCCTTTTGGGTGGGAGCGAGCCTTCAGCCACCGGCGAACGACTCGCCCTGGTCAGAATCTGGAAGTGGTGCCGGGCCGCTTGGGCCTCCCCGGTGACTTCGTGGGGCTTACCTGCCTGACGTCGAGGAGTACATCCGCAAGATTCGTTCCCTATGCCGTTTGCTCTCACGCCCGCCTTGGTTCCAAGTCGGGCGAGCACGAGGTCGTGCCGGCGCATCCGCTGGGACTGCTGCGCGTGCAAAACGGCTACGCGGTGAGCGTCCCGCGCTGGATTCAGCCGAGTGAGGAAGGCGTCGAGATCGGCGCGCTGGCAACGGGGAAGGGCGGCATCACCGATGTGGGCGATGACGTTTCGGCTCGCCATGCCCACGTGTGGTGCGATGACCAAAATGTCTGGTACGTTGAGGACCTGTCGTCCACCAACGGAACCGTGGTGGTAAACGGCGCGACGAACGTCTGCACCCAGGTCGAGCCCGGCCGCTCCGCCCAGCTCAACCCCGGTGACGAGCTCAAGCTCGGAGAATCCACAACCTACGCCATCCTCCTCGGCGCCCTCTGACTCATCTCCTAAATAAGTTGTGGTGAAATAGGGGCTGTTTAAGGCTACGGCCGGCAAAAACAGTTCCTATTTCACCGCAGCTGCCATTTGGTCCCTCGGTGACGGAAGGATCAATTTTGCCCTTGATGGTCACTCGAGGTAAACCTTTACCGCCCGCCTATATTTGCCGAAATTACACTTGACGGCGGGGTACAATAAACCCGCATGCGGATTTCCGTTGCGGGCGCTTCCCATCGCCGGGGCGTGCCCGGGAGCATCCGACATGCGGCCTTTGCGGCGCTCGGTCATGTGCAAGACGGGTAGCTGGGCTTGTGGAGCGCGTGCAGCCCTCCTCGCCTCGGCATGCCTTCTCTCCACGCCATGTACCTGCTGCTGAGTCCGCCTGCCAGATGATTGGAAGCAACAGCGAAAATCCCATCACGCCAACATCCCGGCGATCGCCGGGGCCTGTATACCTATATGAGAGGAGAGGGGTATATGGCGCGTAAGTTTAAGTCTATGGACGGCAACGAGGCGGCCGCATATGTTTCGTATGCGTACACCGAGGTAGCGGGAATTTATCCCATTACGCCGTCCAGCCCGATGGCCGACCATGTCGACCAGTGGGCGGCCCAGGGTCGCAAGAACATCTTCGGCACCCCGGTCAAGGTCGTCGAGATGGAGTCCGAGGCAGGTGCAGCCGGTACCGTTCACGGTTCGCTGGGCGCCGGTGCTCTGACCACCACCTACACGGCTTCCCAGGGCCTGCTCCTGATGATCCCGAACATGTACAAGATCGCGGGCGAGCAGCTCCCGGGCGTCTTCCACGTCTCCGCGCGTTGCGTCGCTTCCCACGCCCTGAACATTTTTGGCGATCACTCCGACGTCATGGCCTGCCGCCAGACCGGTTTCGCCATGCTCGCCGAGGGCAACGTCCAGGAGGTCATGGACCTCTCGCCGGTGGCTCACCTTGCCGCCATCGAGGGCAAGACCCCGTTCCTTAACTTCTTCGACGGCTTCCGCACCAGCCACGAGATCCAGAAGGTCGCCATGTGGGACTACAAGGATCTGGCCGAGATGTGCGACATGGACGCCGTCCAGGCTTTCCGCGATCACGCGCTCAACCCTGAGCACCCGCATACCCGCGGTAGCCACGAGAACGGCGACATCTTCTTCCAGAACCGCGAGGCCTGCAACAAGGTCTACGACGAGCTTCCCGCCGTCGTCGAGGGCTACATGAAGAAGATCAACGAGAAGCTCGGCACCGATTACGGCCTGTTCAACTACTACGGCGCTCCCGATGCCGACCGCGTCGTCGTGTGCATGGGCTCCTTCTGCGACGTGCTCGAGGAAGTCATCGACTACCTCAACGCTCACGGCGAGAAGGTCGGCCTGGTCAAGGTTCGCCTGTTCCGTCCGTTCTCCATCAAGCACTTTGTCGACGTTCTCCCCGAGACCGTCCAGAAGATCGCCGTCATGGACCGTACCAAGGAGCCGGGTTCCATCGGCGAGCCGCTCTACCAGGACGTCGTCTCCGCTCTCTACGAGGCCGGCAAGACGGGCATCAAGGTCGTCGGCGGCCGTTACGGCCTGGGCAGCAAGGACACGCCTCCCGCGTCCGCGTTCGCTGTCTTCGAGGAGCTCAAGAAGGACGAGCCCAAGCGCGAGTTCACCATCGGCATTGTCGATGACGTGACCAACCTGAGCCTGCCCGAGGCCGAGGATACGCCCAACACCGCAGCCCCCGGCACCATCGAGTGCAAGTTCTGGGGTCTGGGTGGCGACGGTACCGTCGGCGCCAACAAGAACTCGATCAAGATCATCGGCGACCACACCGACAAGTACGTCCAGGCCTACTTCCAGTACGACTCCAAGAAGACCGGCGGCGTCACCGTCTCGCACCTGCGCTTTGGTGATTCCCCGATTCGCTCGCCGTACTACGTGACCAAGGCCGACTTTGTCGCCTGCCATAACCCCAGCTACATCGTTAAGGGCTTCAAGATGGTCCGCGACGTCAAGCCGGGCGGCACCTTCCTGGTCAACTGCCAGTGGAGCGACGAGGAGTTCGCCGAGCACATGCCCGCCGTGGCCAAGCGCTACATCGCGAACAACAACGTCAACGTCTACCTGATCGACGCTATCGACCTGGCGGCCAAGGTCGGCATGGGCAAGCGCACCAACACGGTGCTCCAGTCTGCCTTCTTCGCGCTGGCCAAGGTTCTGCCCGCCGAGGACGCCCTGCAGTACATGAAGGACGCGGCTACCAAGTCTTACATGAAGAAGGGCCAGGTTATCGTCGACGCCAACCACAAGGCCATCGATGCCGGCGCTACCGCTTTCCGTAAGTTCGAGGTTCCGGCCGACTGGGCTACCGCCGAGGACGCCGCTCCCGTCGAGCTCTCCGAGGAGACCAAGTCCGCCATCGCCCAGCAGGTCAAGAACCTGCTCGAGCCCATCGATCGCATGGACGGCGACAGCCTGCCCGTTTCCGCCTTCGTCGGTTGCGCCGACGGCCAGTTTGAGCTGGGCGCCTCCGCATACGAGAAGCGCGGCGTCGCCGTGGTTGTTCCTCACTGGGACGAGACCAAGTGCATCCAGTGCAACCAGTGCGCCTATGTGTGCCCGCATGCCACCATCCGTCCGTTCGCGATGACCGAGGACGAGGCTGCCGCCGCGCCCGAGGCTACCCGCACGCTCGACGCCATGGGCCCCAAGGCCAAGGGCATGAAGTTCACCATGGCCGTGTCCCCGCTCGACTGCATGGGCTGCACCAACTGCGTCAAGGTTTGCCCCAAGGGCGCCCTCGAGATGGTTCCCACCGAGCAGGAGATGGACCAGCAGCCCGTTTGGGACTACATGGTCGAGAACGTCTCCGAGAAGAAGGAGCTCATCGCGGCCAACGTCAAGGGTAGCCAGTTTAAGCAGCCCTACCTGGAGTTCTCCGGCTCCTGCGCCGGCTGCGCCGAGACCGCCTATGCACGTCTGGTGACCCAGGTTGCCGGCGACCGCATGTTCATCTCCAACGCCACCGGCTGCTCCTCCATTTGGGGCAACCCCGCTGCCACCGCTCCTTACTGCAAGGACAAGGACGGTCACGGCCCGGCGTGGAACAACTCCCTGTTCGAGGACAATGCCGAGCACGGTCTGGGCATGGCCGTCGGTTACGAGGCCGTCCAGAAGAAGCTGATCGCCGCTACCCAGGACATCATCGCTGCCGATGGTCCGTCCGATGAGCTCAAGGCTGCCGGCCAGGCTTGGATCGACTCCGTCAACGACGCCGAGGCCTCCAAGACCGCTGCTGCTGCCTACGTTGCCGAGCTCGAGAAGTGCGGCTGCGACGCTTCCAAGGCGATCCTCGCCGACAAGGCTTACCTCACCAAGAAGTCCTTCTGGATCTTCGGCGGCGACGGCTGGGCCTACGACATCGGCTTCGGTGGCCTGGACCACGTCTTGGCTTCCGGCCACAACGTCAACGTCTTCGTCTTCGACACCGAGGTCTACTCCAACACCGGTGGTCAGGCCTCCAAGGCCTCGAACCTGGGCCAGGTCGCTCAGTTCGCCGCTGCCGGTAAGGTGACCAAGAAGAAGTCCCTGGCCGAGATCGCCATGAGCTACGGCTACGTCTACGTGGCGCAGGTCGCCATGGGCGCCAACCCGGCTCAGACCCTCAAGGCCATCCACGAGGCCGAGGCCTACGACGGCCCGTCCCTCATCATCGGCTACAGCCCCTGCGAGATGCACTCCATCAAGAAGGGTGGCATGCAGAACTGCCAGGCCGAGATGAAGAAGGCTGTCGAGTGCGGTTACTGGAACCTCTTCCGCTTCAACCCCGAGGCTGCTGCCGGCAAGAAGTTCTCGCTCGATTCCAAGGAGCCCGCGGGCGGTTATCAGGAGTTCCTGATGAACGAGGCCCGTTACGCTTCGCTGACGCGTTCCTTCCCCGAGCGCGCCGAGGAGCTCTTCAAGGAGAACGAGCAGGCCGCTATGGACCGCTACGCTCACCTGCTGAAGCTCAAGACGGTGTACAACGAGGCCTAGGTCTCCCACCGCAGGATCTGAGGGCTAACCTTCGCGTACGTCCTCGGACATGAAAGAACCCCCGCTGCGCACTACGTGCGGCGGGGGTTCTTTCGTTCTGCGGAGTGTCCGCGAAGGTTAGCCCTCAGATCCTGCTACGACTACGTCCTCGGATTGTGTGGGCGGATGAAGGACGTAGTTGGCCGGGTATTCCGTCCCCTTCGCTGTTTCGCGGCTTTGCCGCGAAACCTCGCGCCACTTTGGGGATGGATGGGGGACTTGGCTGTTGCCGCCTTTTCGGAGCCCTTCTTTATTCCTTATGCTGGATGAAAAGCCCCTTGTTTTTGCAGGGGTGCATACTCGACTTATAAGTGCATAGAATCTCGTATAGCGCGAGTAAGATATCGCGCTGTCCGTTTTGTGTTTAGCAGAGATGTAGTTTGCATAATCCGACATAATCCTTGCTGCATTTAAATAAAGTTGCACGTAAATGGCGTAGATATGTCTGAGCTGGTGTTCTGTACGCTGAGCGGACAAAAACGACCGTTCACCGTTCCGCTATTTTCAAAATGAATAAAATGAGCGATAAAGAGAATATAAACCTTAATAAACTCGCGTATCGCACGGACGCGGGTTATTAATGGGTTGTAGGCCTTTTACAGAAAGGATTCCAGCAATGTCTAAGCCTCTTGGCAAGCCCGATCGTATTGTCGTCGCCCTTGGCGGCAACGCCCTCGGCAACAACCCCGTCGAGCAGATCGAGGCCGTGAGCAACACCGCCCACGCTCTCCTCGGTCTCATCGAGCAGGGCAACGAGATCATCATCACCCACGGCAACGGCCCGCAGGTCGGCATGATCCAGAACGCCTTCGCCGCTGCCCACGACGCCATCGGTACCCCCGAGATGCCGCTGCCCGAGTGCGGCGCCATGTCCCAGGGCTACATTGGTTATCACCTGCAGCAGGGCATCGGCCGCGAGATGCACAAGCGCTATAAGCGTTGGCACGCCGCCACCGTCGTCACCCAGATCGAGTGCGATCCGGATGATCCCGCGTTCAAGAACCCGACCAAGCCGATCGGCCCCTTCTACACCGAGGAGCAGGCCAAGGAGTTCATGGCCGAGGATCCCTCCAAGGTCTTCGTCGAGGATTCCGGCCGCGGCTGGCGTCGCGTCGTCGCTTCCCCCGATCCCAAGAAGATCGTCGAGGCTGACTCCATCCTCAACCTGCTCGACAACGAGTTCATCGTCATCGCCTGCGGTGGCGGCGGCATCCCCGTCGTCCGCGACTACGAGAACAAGGGCTGCTACAAGGGCGTTCCCGCCGTCATCGACAAGGACCTGGGCGGCGAGCTGCTGGCCGAGGACTGCGACGCCGACGTTCTGTTCCTGCTGACCGCCGTTGAGCATGTCGCCATCAACTTTGGCAAGCCCAACCAGGAGGAGCTCGAGGACCTCACCGCCGACGAGGCCGAGCGCCTGGCCGACGAGGGCCAGTTCGGCAAGGGCTCCATGGAGCCCAAGGTCCGTGCTGCCATCAAGTTCGCCCGTTCCCGCAAGGGCCGCACCTGCATCATCGGCGCTCTGGACAAGGCCGCCGAGACCATGGCCGGCCTCTCCGGTACCCGCATTCACGAGTAGTCTCTACTCTGTTGCCTCTCTCGTGGGCGCTAGGCAAAGCGCCCACAAACTAGCCTCTCTTCATGAGCCCCGCAGTCCGCTCCGACTGCGGGGCTTTTGCTATTCACCTAGTCATTGGGGACGTTCTTAAATGACTAGTCAAACAAGAGCGTCCCCAATGACCACTCATTTAAGTCTGTCCCCAATGACTAGTAGTAGGCCCACATGGCTTCGACTTCGTTGAGGACCTCTACGACGCCCCAGCGGCGGGCGCTGCGGCTGGCCGAGTTGGGGTCGTAGACGCCAATCTGGTTGGCGTCGTCGATGCCGTAGGGCACGATGTAGTGGCCTACGTTGGTAAATGTACCGGGGCGCACTGCGGCGATGACGGGCGCACCCGAGCGAAGTGCTTGGGTAATCGATTCGCGATCGTTATAGAGCTGTGTTCCGTTGAGCCCCAGCTGCCACGCACCGCCTGTCATAAACGACCACTCGGTGGCACCAGTGGGGGCGTAGTTGCCGGCTTCGGCCAGCGCGCATATATCGACCGGCGTCTTATCGGTATGGCCGGTCTTAAAGATATAGACCATGGTGAGGCAGGTAGGACCGCAAGCGTTTTCGCGAATAGTGCCACCGGCATAGGGCAGCTCCGACCATGCGGGGTCAATTTGGTAGATGTGGGGCATGGTGCCGGCCTGCCATTGCGAGCGTGGGGTCGAGAACGCAAAGGAGTAACCGGGTGCGACGGGAGCTTTAAGCAGCTTGTCCTCGGCAGTGGGCTCAAGACCGGCTGATCCGTGGGAGATACAGGATCCCAAAAACACAAAGACGAGGCAGGCGGCGATGGAGCAAAGCGCAAGGCGTAGGCGGCGGGCCGGAAGCGCGTGGCTTGTGGTGTGCGACGCGGGGTGAGGGGCGGAATTGCCGCGATCGCGTTGAGGTCGCGAAAAGGAGCGCTTGACGTAGTAGTCGGTCTTACGGCGATCGTAGCGGCGTGGCTGCGATGTGTCGGTCTGACGTTGGCGTGTGCTCGTACTGACGCGGTCTGACTGCTGCACGGTACGGCTTTGCTGCCGCGAAGAAGCCCCGGGCTGCTCTTGGGGGCGCTGCGGGTTGTCGTTGTCGGAGGTGCTTCTGGGCGTTGGCGTGGTGCGGCCGGCAAGGCGCACGCTTTGTGGCCGTTGGTCGCCGTCATTGTATCCGTATGCCATTCGAATCACCTTGCCTCATGTGTAACTTGTCTATCCTACATAAAAAGATGCACGACACATGGGCATGTGCGCCAAAAGCCTGACAAATGGTATGAACGTTGCCGCGCCGCGCGCCAAGCGCCACGGCAACAGGTATTCAAAAGCAGACAAGATGAAAGCGTCCAAGACGAATGACGTCTCCCGCCGTTCGTCCCAAAAACGGTGCCGCTCGTTTTGCAGTTCTGCCTTCGGTCGAGCTGCGAGCGGCGCTGCTGCGCCAAGGCCGTATCTTAAAGCCATGGAATAAAAGCGCGCGGCAAAACGGACCGCGCAAGGGGTGACGCCAAGGGCGTCAAAAAGGAAAGGAGGGGAACAATGGCGGACAAGAACGCAGAAGTTGCAGTCGGGGATAACGGCGGCATGAAGAAAACGCTTTCGCTCTGGAACTTCTTCACCATCGGTTTCGGTGCCATCATCGGTACCGGTTGGGTTCTGCAGGTCGGCGACTGGATGGTCGTGGGCGGCGGTCCCGTTCCCGCTATGATCGCATTCCTCTTGGGTGCAATCTTCCTCGTGCCCGTCGGAGCTGTTTTCGGTGAGCTCACGGCTGCTATCCCCATCTCGGGCGGCATCGTCGAGTATGTCGATCGTAGCTTTGGCCGTACGCTGAGCTACATCACCGGATGGCTTTTGGCCCTGGGCAACGGCATCCTGTGCCCGTGGGAGGCCATCGCCATTTCGACCCTCGTGTCCGAGATGTTCGGTAGCCTGCCCGGTCTTGAGTGGCTGCGCGCCGTCAAGCTCTACACCATCCTGGGCGCCGACGTTTACCTGTTCCCGACGCTGATCGCGCTCGGCTTTGCAGTCTACGTCATCTTCCTCAATTTCCGCGGTGCCAGCTCGGCCGCCAAGCTCCAGGCCTTCCTGACCAAGGCCCTGCTCTGCGGCATGCTGCTCGCCATGGGCGTCTCGCTGTTCACCGGCTCGCCGGACAACGCCATGCCTGTGTTCTCCCAGGTCGCCGGCGCTGGCGGCGGCAAGGCCGCCACCGAGGGCACCAGCCTGTTCGCCGGTATCGTGTCGGTCCTGGTTCTGACCCCGTTCTTCTACGCCGGTTTCGACACCATTCCCCAGCAGGCTGAGGAAGCGGCCGAGGGCCTCAACTGGAACAAGTTCGGCAAGATCATCTCCCTGGCTCTGCTGGCCGCCGGCGGCTTCTACATGGTCTGTATCTACTCGTTCGGCACCATCCTCAACTGGCATGAGTTCGTTAAGAGCCCGGTTCCCGCGCTCGCCTGCCTCAAGGGCATCAACATGCTTCTGTACCTGGCCATGCTCGTCATCGCCACGCTTGGACCCATGGGCCCGATGAACTCCTTCTACGGCGCCACGAGCCGCATCATGCTCGCCATGGGCCGCAAGGGCCAGCTGCCCGAGCAGTTCGCCGAGGTCGACCCCAAGTCCGGCGCTCCCAAGCTCGCCTGCGTCGTTCTGGGCGTCATCACCGTCGTCGGTCCGTTCCTGGGCAAGAACATGCTCATCCCCCTGACCAACGTGTCGGCTCTCGCCTTCATCTTCTCCTGCGGCATGGTCGCCCTCGCTTGCCTGCGCATGCGCTTCACCGAGCCCGACCTGCCTCGTCCCTACGAGGTGCCCGGTGGCAAGTTTGGCATCGGCCTCGCTATCGCTGCCTGCGCCATCATCATCGGCCTGCTCGTGATTCCGTTCTCTCCCGCCTCCCTCAACATGGTGGAGTGGAGCATCGTGATCGGCTGGCTGGCCGTCGGCCTGGCTCTCATGGCCTTCACCAATTCCCGCAAAAAGTAACGCCGAGCCGGGGCGGATCAGGTGCGCGGGACCCTCTCTTCCGCGCACCGAACCCGGCACCACTTGGGTAGCTTTGTGAGGCCTTAACCCAACACGGCCTCGCCCACTATATGGATCCATAAGGAGGAACCATGTCCACTAAGTATGCAATCGTTGGCGGCAAGCTCATCGACGGCACCGGTGCCGAGCCGGTTGAGAACTCCCTCGTTCTCGTCGACGACAACGGCAAGATCGAGTACGCCGGCACTATGCAGGACCTTCCCGAGGGCGTTGAGGTCATCGACGCCGCCGGCAAGACCGTCCTTCCCGGCCTGATCGACACCCACCTGCACTTCTCGGGCAACTTGACCGATGATGACACCGACTGGGTCATGCAGCCGCTCCTCGAGAAGCAGGCCGTCGCCGTCAAGCAGGCCTACGACTGCCTCACCCACGGCCTCACCACCGTCTGCGAGATCGGCCGCTTTGGTATCCAGATCCGTGACTGCATCGACAAGGGCGTCTTCAAGGGCCCGCGCGTTCTGGCCACCGGCCTTGGCTTCTGCCGCGTTGCCGGCCACGGCGACTCCCACCACTGCAGCCAGGAGCTCAACAAGGAATCGCACCCCTGGGGCGATCAGGTCGACGGTCCTTGGGATCTGCGCAAGGCCGTCCGTCGTCGCCTGCGCGAGAACCCCGATGCCATCAAGATCTGGGCTACCGGTGGCGGCATCTGGCGTTGGGACTCCGGCCGCGATCAGCACTACTGCTCCGAGGAGATTCAGGCCGTGGTCGAAGAGGCCAAGATGGTCGGCATCCCCGTGTGGAGCCACTGCTACAACAACCACGCCGCTGCCTACGATTCCGTTCGCTTTGGCTGCGAGCAGCTGATTCACGGCTTCGATATCGATGAGCGCACCATGGACCTCATGGCCGAGCAGGGCACCTTCTTCACCCCGACGATCGCCTTCCTGCCCACCTGGTACGCCACCTATCCGCCCGTCTACGTTCCCGAGCTGCACGACAAGTACGAGGGCACCCTGGTCGAGAAGGAGCTGCAGCGCAACTACGACTGCCTGCGCGAGGCCAAGAAGCGCGGCGTCGTCATGACGATCGGCTCCGACTCCTTCTCCTTCGTCACCCCGTACGGCACCTGCTCCATCGAGGAGATGTACGAGTTCGTCGACAAGATCGGCTTCACCCCGGTCGAGACCATCACCTGTGCCACCCTCAACGGTGCCAAGATGTGCCACATCGAGGACGAGACCGGTTCCATCGAGGCCGGCAAGTGCGCCGACCTGCTGGTCGTCAACGGTGACGTCACCGCCGACATCCACGTGCTCAACACCGACAACATGGACGTCATCATGAAGGACGGCTGGATTGTCGAGGCCGGCACCTTCGGCGAGGCAAACAAGTACAGCGCCTAAGCTACCGTTCATCGATGGCTTGATGTAAAACACAGTATTTGATTGCATAATGCAATGGAGAGGGTCGCTTGCGGCCCTCTTTATTGCTATGGGGTGCGTCAGTAAGAAGGAGATGACGGTGGATCTCAATAGGCTGATTCTGGGCAAGAGCTACAACTCTACCAAGGTCTTTCGTACCGCTCAGCATGTGGTTCAAGCCATTTTGCTCGGTATTGTCGTTCCGCTGCTTATCCTGCTGCTCATCTGGGATCTAACCGATAATCCCAATCCCGTTCCGGCCGTTGTCGTCATTGCCGGCTTGGTCATGCTGTGCTTCTTCTTCTCGTACGTCTTTGTCGTTCCCGACGACCTCACATCGAGCGCAACCGACCGCACGCTCGCCATCGCTTCAAAAATATTCGCCTACACGTCGCGCGGCCTTACGCCCGAAGCTGCCCTAGGCGCCTCTAAGATCATCCTGTCCGAAACTATCGCCTCTGCCATCTGCTTTACCGACGGCAAGCAGGTGTTGGCAAGCTGGGGCGAGGACTCGGCAAAATGCCCCGCGGGCACCCCGGTGGTGCTGCGGACTACGCTCAACGTGATCAACAGCGGTGAGCAAAGCGTGTTCTCGCGCGATGCCTCGACCGAGACAGGTGGCTACTTTCCGCGCCTGCGCGCCGGTATTGTCGCACCGCTTACCGTGCGCGGGCATTGCGTGGGCACGCTCGAGCTGTATTATCCCCGTCTGAGCAGCATCGATATGCGCCAGACGGCGCTTGCCTCGGGCTTTGCCGACCTCATTTCCACGCAGCTTGCGAGCTTTGAGCTCGAGCGCCAGGACGAGCTTACGGCCCGCGTGGAGCTGCGCGCCTTGCAATCGCATGTCGATCCTCATTTTCTGTTTAACACCATCAGCACCATCGTGTCGCTCGTACGTACCGAGCCGGACAAGGCCAGGTCGCTGCTGATCGACTTTTCCAATTACTACCGTCAGACGCTTTCTGATTCCGATACGCTCACCACGCTCGAGCACGAGGTGGAACAGGGTACTCGTTATATCAATCTTATGCAGGCTCGTTATGGCGACGGCCGTCTGCGCGTCTCGGTCGATATCGACTTTGAGGTGCGCGACAGCCTGGTGCCGCCGTTTATCTTGCAGCCGTTGCTCGAAAACTGCATCAAGCACGCGCAGCGCGAGACCGAGCCGTTTTCTATTCATGTTAGGGCTTTCGAGACCGATGACGGTTTGGAGATCATCGTCGAGGACGATGGCATCGGTATGAGCGAAGAGGTCTGCGCGCATCTGTTTGAGCAACATCGCCGAGAGGAGCCCGAGAGCATTACCGCCGACGGCTCCGTCAAGCGAGGTTGCGGCCTGGCGCTCTTTAACGTACTTCAGCGCATCCATTTCTTTTACGGAGAAGATTCCGGCATGCGCGTGAAGTCCCAGGAGGGCGTGGGAACGCAGGTCATCGTCGAGCTGAACGGCGAGCCGCATGAGCCTGCGCCGTTGACGGCGTAGCACGCGGTTGGATTGAGAGAAAAAGAGGGGAAGCACATATGTCCGAAGGCTGGAACATCTTGGTGGTTGATGACGAGCCTCCCATTAGGGCTGAGCTACGCTATCTGTTGGAAAAGGATACGCGTGTGGGTCAGATTGCCGAGGCGGGCAATGTCACCGAAGCCGTGGAGTCGATTCTGTCGAACAAGCCCAACGTGCTGTTTTTAGACATTACCATGCCCGGTCGCTCGGGAATTGAGCTTGCCGAGACGCTGCAGAACCTAAAGACGCCGCCGGTGGTTGTGTTTGTGACGGCGTTTGCCGAATTTGCCGCTGATGCGTATAACCTCGATGCGGTCGACTATGTCGTCAAGCCGGTCGAGGACGCACGCCTGTCAAAGGCACTCGACAAGATCGAGGCAGCCTTGGGTGCCCGTCGTGTTATCCATGATCCGCGCCAGCCTTTGCGTCTGACGGTGGACCGCGGGGGCAAAAAGGTGTTCATTCCCGCCGCAGACGTCTGCTACTTTGAGGCGCGCGCCGATTTTTGCAACGCCATCTGCGCCGAGGGAACGTACCTGATCAATGAGTCGATCTCTTCGCTCGAGCGTCGCTTGGACTCCGAGGGCTTTATTCGCGTTCATCGCAGCTACCTGGTCAATTTGGAAGACGTGCACAATGTTGAGATTGGCTCCACGGGGTTGATGGAGCTCAGGCTCGACCGCGTGAACTCGACGGTACCGGTGTCCCGTCGTCGTGCCGCCGAGGTCAAGTCGCACCTGGGGCTTGCGTAGACGGTCTGCGTGCCGTCGTTTACCATCGCAGGTTTGGCATGGGCGCGCGGTGGGCATAATGGGTGGCATCGAATGAAATCGAAAGGATCATTATGCCCGCGCTTATCACCCATCATCTGTTTGGCGAGGAAAGCATCGACCGTCTTCCGCAGGGCGTCATCACGTCCGATGAAGAGCGCATTGCCTTTATCTTGGGCAACCAAGGCCCCGACCCGTTTTTCTTTCACATTCTGACACCGCGTGTTTCCGACTGCACGCTGCTGGCGCAGGTCATGCATCGGTCGCGCATGTCTCGCCAGTTCGCGTGCCTGCGCGACGGCGTGTCGCATCTGCTGCCGCGCGACGCCAGCTTGGGTCGCGCCTTTGCGCTGGGCCTGCTGTCTCATTACGTGCTCGACCGCAACGCCCATCCTTTTGTCTATGAGCAGCAGTTTGGCATCGTGGAGTCCGATTCAGAGCTTGAGAATTCGAGCAGTCAGGTCCATGCCGTGATTGAGAGCGACCTGGATGTGCTGATGCTGCAGCTTAAACGCGATGGCGCTACGGTCGACGATTATCCGCCGGCGGGCGAGATCGTCACCACCGATCGCATCAATCGCGTGGCCGGCGTGCTGATGAGCTATGTTGCCGGACGCGTGTACGGCATTGACATTCCAGCGGGGGAGTACGGTGCTGCCGTTGCCAATATGCAGCGACTTTACCGCGCGATTGAGCCGGCCGGCTCCGCAAAGACGCGCGCGATCTCGCTGGTTGAGGGCTTGGTGCACGACTACTCGCTGCTCGACGGCCTTGCCCATCGCGTGACGACGGAGCTGCCCGAGCGCACCGGTAACCTGGGCCATCTGACATGGAAGAATCCCTTTACCGACGAGGTCTCGAACGAGAGTTTCCCCGAGGTCTTTGATCGCGCGCTGGTCGATTACGAGTGCACGGTCGAACGTTTTATCGAGACCGGTGACATGGATGCCGTGACCAGTCACGTCAACTACAGCGGTCGCGTGCTCGAAGCCGATGAGGAGTTCGACCGCGAGGAATAGGGCCCGTGCGTGCCCCTTTGCCGAATCCTTACCAGCGGTTCTGGACAATTGGGGTACGATGAACTAACTGCATATCGGGCGAATACGAAGGGTCCCTGTCCATGAAATACACCAAGCTCGAGCGTAACTGGGTTATGTATGATGTGGGCAATTCGGCCCTCGTGCTGCTCAATACCTCGGTGGTGCCCATTTACTTTAACGCCATCAATACCGGCGCTTCCTCGGCCGACCTGGTGGTCGCTTGGGGCAATGCGCAGACGATCGCCTCGCTGGTCATCGCCATGCTCATGCCCATTCTGGGCGCGCTTGCCGACTACGCCGGCAACAAGATCAAGTTCTTCTTGGGCTTCTTCCTCACGGGCCTGGTGCTTTGTCTGGCGCAGGCTATCCCAATGTCCGCCATGGCATTTTTGACCGTGTACGTGCTGTGCACCATCGGCCTTAACTCTTCTATGACGTTCTACGACGCCATGCTGCCCGACATTACCACCGACGAGCGCATGGACGCCGTGTCCAGCTCGGGCTATGCTTGGGGCTACATCGGTTCCACCGTGCCGTTCATCATCTGCCTGGCGCTCATCATGGGCGGCCCCGCTCTTGGCGTCCCCACCATGCTGGCAACGCGTCTGTCGTTTATCATCACCGGTGCCTGGTGGCTCATCTTTACCCTGCCGCTCATTCGCACCTATAAGCAAAAGTACGGTCGCGAGCGCGGTCCCGAGGACACCATCGGCCACATCGTGGGCGGTGTGTTCTCCGAGGTCGGACACACCATGCGCGAGATCGCCCACAACAAGACCGTGCTGGTCTACATGATCGCGTTCTTCTTCTATATCGACGGTGTGCACACGGTCATTTCCATGGCTACCAGCTACGGCTCGGCTTTGGGCATCGATTCGACGCAGCTGGTGCTGGCGCTGCTCGTCACGCAGTTCGTGGCCTTTCCGTCCGCCATCATCTACGGCAAGCTCGCCGGACGCGTGGGCACGCTCAACATGATCCTGGTGGCAGTCGCCGCCTACATGGGCATTGTGCTGTTCGCCGCGTTCTTTCTAAAGACCGCCTTTGAATTCTGGGTGCTTGCCATTATGGTCGGCCTGTTCCAGGGCGGCGTGCAGGCGCTTAGCCGTAGCTACTTTGGTCGCATTATCCCCAAGGAAAAGTCCAACGAGTACTACGGCTTCTTTGACATCTTCGGTCGCTATGCAAGCGTCATGGGCACTTTCCTAGTGTCGGTCGTCACCTCGCTGACCGGCAACCCGTCGCTGGGCGTCCTTTCCATTGGCGTGCTGCTGATCGTTGGCTTTATGCTGCTGGTCCGCCTGTCCCGCATGACTCGGGCGGCAGAGCATGCCGCATAGGAGCGAGCGGCTATTGTGCCTGTCCACGGTACTCTTTTGGGGTTATCCGCAATAAACATTGCGACTTGCGAGCAATGATTTGCCCAAGTGGGTATGATGGAATCAGCTAGGTCGCGGGGCGTCGCCTGTGTTTGGCGGCGTCCCGTTTTTGTGTTGCAGGGAGGGTAAGGCATGAACGCCACGGTCGTGATTCCAACGTATTGGGCGGGCGATGACGCTTGCGCAAACGCCCCTGGCACCTATGACCATTCGACGCGACTCAACGCCGACAATCCCGAACTCGACCGCTGCCTGGCCTCGCTTGAGCAGGTACGTGACATCCCGCGCATCATCCTTTTGGTGGTCTGTCCCGTTTCTGCCACAGCCGATGTGTCGCTGCGCGTGCACGAGATTGTCGACGCGCATCCCACGCTCAAGGTCACCGTTGTCACCAACACCCAGGCCTCGCGCATTGCAGACCGGGTTGCTCAGATCGCGCCCAAGGGTTCGGGCGAGTGCGTGAGCCTGCGAGGCTACGGTGCCATCCGCAACATGGGGCTAGCCTGTGCCGCTGTGCTGGGGCATGACGCGGTTATCTTTTTGGATGACGATGAGACTGTCATCGACGCCGACTTTATGAAGCGCGCGACCTATGCGTTGGGGCAGCAGACACGTCAGGGCTTGCCGATCTTGGTCAAGAGCGGCTATTTCTACGATCGCGACGGCTCGCCGCTGGCTCCCACGGACAAGGCGGGCATCTGCCATCGTTGGTGGACCAAGCGCATCGAGTTCAACCGTTGGATGAAAAAGGCGCTCTCGGGCACCCGCATCTCGCGCTCCAACTACGTGTGCGGCGGCCTGATGGCCCTGCACGCCCGCGCCTTTACGCGTGTAGCCTTTGACCCGTTTATCACCCGCGGCGAGGACTTGGATTACCTCTTTAACATGCGCATGTTTGGCTACGACGTGTGGTTCGATAACGAGTGGACCGTGCGTCATCTGCCTCCGGAGTCCGAAAAGCGCTCACCGCGCTTTATGCAGGATGTATACCGTTGGTACTACGAACGGGCAAAGTTGACATTCGCCGCGCATCAAAAGGAGCTCATTCCCGTTACGGCGGTATCGCTCATGCCCTACCCGGGCCCGTGGATTTCGCGCGAGCTCGACGACCGCGTGCGCAAGACCGCTATGGTCCGCAGCGTGTTTACCCGCGAGCATGAGGGCTACCTGCGCATCTGGCGCCATGGTATCGACGAGGCAAAGGCCTATGCGCGCCAAAACGCTGCAAGCTACCTGCGTTTCCAGAGCTTTTGGCCCAAGATCATGGACGGGCTTTGGCGTGACGCACAACTGATCAGTATCCTGGAGGGGGCCGAATGATCGACCGCCGCGCCCAGCGCGATAGTTCAATATCAATCTTTCGCATCATTGCCGTTGCCTGCGCCATTTGCGTGCTGGTGTACTTTATTTTTGCCTTGGTGACCGGTATCGAGCCGATCGCCACGGTGATTGCCTGCGCGCTGCTGTGCATCTTTCTGTGCATCTTTATCTTTTTGACGCTCAATTCCGATTCGGTGCGCTCCCAGTACACCGAGGAGACGCTCTCGGTGGCCTCGGCCATGCTCGAGGACATTAAGGGCGGTCTGACGCAGGAGTCGGCGCGTTTGGTGTGCCGGCGCATTTTGCCCGAGACGCGCGCCATGACGGTGGCCATCACCGACGAGGGCAACGTGTTGGCCTGCGCGGGCGAGTTTGAGGAAAAACTACTGCCAGATTCTCCCATCCACACGCTTGCCACACGCTACGTTATCGAACATGGCATCGTGCAGTCGTTCAACCGTATGGTGGATGTCGTGGGCTCGGATGGCTCGCACAACCAAGTCCCCGCCGGCATTATCGCCCCCATCAAGGTGGGCGATCGTACCGTCGGCACGCTCAAGTTCTACTACAAGACCCCGCGCGCCGTCGACCGTACCCAGTATGCGCTTGCCTCGGGCTTTGCCGAGATCTTGTCCACGCAGCTCGCCATCCACGAGCTCGAGGTGCAAAAGGAACTCACGGCGCGCGCCGAGGTGCGTGCGCTGCAAGCGCAGATTAACCCGCACTTCCTGTTCAACACGCTGAACACCATTGCATCGTTTACGCGCACCGACCCGCTGCGGGCCCGCGAGCTGCTTCGTGAGTTCTCATCGTTCTATCGTGCCACGCTCGACAACTCGGGATCGCTTATTCCGGTCTCGCGTGAGGTTGCACAGACCAAGCGCTACCTTACCTTTGAGAAGGCCCGCTTTGGCGAGGACCGCGTGCTTGCGACGTTCGATGTGTCCGAGGACGTGGAAGATACGCTGGTGCCGGCGTTCGTGATCCAGCCGATTGTCGAGAACGCCGTGCGTCATGGTATGGGCGATGACGACGCCCTGAGGATCGACGTGACCGTTCACCAAGACGGCGAGGATGCAATCTTGATTGCCGTGGCCGATAATGGCGTGGGCATGGATGAGGGTACCGCCGCCAGACTGTTTGACGAGCGCTCTGCCCGTCCCGACGCCAGCTCTCCCCAGGGTGGCGGCGCCGGTGTGGCCATGCACAATATTTCGGAGCGCATCCATCGCTTTTATGGGCCGCACTCCTATACGCGTGTCGAATCGGCGCCGGGCAAGGGCACCAAAGTGCTCCTTCATCTTGATTTGTCAGAGAGCATCTTTGACATTCAAGAGTAAAATAAAAGGCTACGGGCTCAACGTCATGCGACGGATGCCCGGCGTAGTTAGTTGACGAAAGGTTTTATCCCTATGCTGCGTGCGATGATTGTGGATGATGAGGCGCCGGCTCGCTCGGAGCTTCGCTTCCTGCTCGAGCAAACGGGCAAGATCGGCACGATCACGGAGGCGTCGAGCGTCCGCTCCGCCATCGAGATGCTTATGGAAAGTCGCGTGGATGTCGTGTTTCTCGATATTTCGATGCCCGGTGCCTCGGGCCTGCAACTTGCCGAGGCGCTGCATAAGCTCAAAAATCCGCCGGCGATCGTGTTTGTGACTGCGTATAGTGACCATGCGGTCGAGGCATTCGACGTGGATGCCGTCGATTATCTGATGAAGCCGGTCGAGGAAGCTCGCTTGGATCGCGCGATCGAGAAGGTCATGCAACGCACCAAGCCGGTTACGGACAGCAAGGTGACCATCGAGCGTATCCCGGTGGAAAAGGGCGGCCGCAAGGTGCTCATTCCCGTGGACGACATTCGCTTTATCATGGCCAAGGACGATTACTCCTGCATCTATACCGTCGATGATCGCTTTTTGTCGACGACCTCGCTGGCGCAGTTTGAGGCCAAGCTCTGCGACTTTGGCTTCTTCCGTGTTCACCGCCGCTATATCGTCAACTTGGCGTGCGTCACGGATGTGGAGACGGTGCCCTCGGGTGCCATCCAGCTGGGCATTACGGGCGTCGACGAACGCGTTCCGGTTTCGCGCCGCCGCGTCGTGCCGCTCAAGAAGGCTCTGAGTCTCTAGCACACTGGCCCCGCAGCCCTGTAGACCCATCGTCTGCGGAGCCGTGGGGCCTTTTTTGTATGTATCTGCCGAATCGTTTTTTGCGGAAGGGATCCCATGAACAGTGCAAGCGCCAAGCGTATCGACATCATCTCGGACACCCACGGCTATTTATCGCCTGCGCTCCTGGATGAGCTTGAGGGCGCAGACCTGATTATCCACGCCGGCGACCTCACGTCAGAGATGGACTACGAGCACCTATGCACCATCGCCCCCGTACGGGCCGTACTGGGCAACAACGATTACTACCGCGACTACGGTCCCGATGTAGACCGTCTTGCGCTCTTTACCTACGAAGGCCTCAAATTCGCCGTAGCCCACTACCGCGAAGACCTTCCGGTGGGATCCGTAGACGTAGCCATCAACGGCCACACCCACGTAACCAAAGAAGCCCAAGTGGGCCGTTGCTTAGTCCTCAACCCGGGCAGCGCCAGCTACCCCAGAGGCACCCGAGGCCCCACCATGGCCAGAATGCTCGTCAAAGACGGCAAGATCATAAGCACCAAGTTTATTGACCTAGACTAACCGCAACAAAAACGGGGGATGCAGATGCGTCCCCCGTTTCCATTTGAGCCAATGGCCGAGCTTCAACAAGAACCTTAGACAACCCCGCCGCGGAGAACGGGGCCGCCGAGCCGCGAAGCGGCGAGCAACAACAACGGCTCGAACAAAGTGACGGCAGGGAGGGCTTCCGGGGCCGAGGGCGGGGGTTAAGTTTGTCGCGAGTTCCGCACGCAAAGGAAAGCACTTAATGTGCTTTCCGTCTTGCGCAGGA
>DBGBCW010000022.1:0-94355 GCA_048478035.1 Collinsella aerofaciens
TGCAAAGACGAGCGTCGGGAAGACACGCCGAGGTCGCCGCGGACGGGTTGATATAGGGAGAGGGCCTGACCCCATATCGTTGGGGCCAGGCCCGATTTTGCCTCTTGACAATGTCCTGCTCATATTAAAAGGAACGTCCCCATCTGCCGGATTAGGAGAGACTCTCCAGCACGCGACGGAGCTCATGCTGAACGGCGTGGTCGCGGTTGCAGCCTACGACGCGATCGGCCACCGCCTTGAGCGCGGGGCGCGCATTTTCCATCGCGCAGCCCGTGCCGACAAAGCGAATGATCTCGTAGTCGTTCATCGAGTCGCCAAACGCCATGACCTCGTCGCGCCCAATGCCGTAATGCTCCGCGAGCTGCGCGATGCCCGAGGCCTTCGACACACCAGGCTGCATGGCATCGATCCATGCGTTTCCAGAAGGCGCAAAGGTAAAAAGCTGGCCAAGCTCGCGCTGCAGTACGTAGGCACTGTCCATAACGGCACAGTCATCGCAAAAGATACTCGCCTTGATGATATTTACGCTGGGATCGGGCAGCTCCCAAATGCGCTCGGCATTGGGAAGGTCCTTATCGACCTCACGCACGAACTTGCACTCGTCATCGAGCAAGAAGGACTTGGTTCGGTCAAAGAGCGCAAGATGCAGATTGGGAAACGTCCTGACGGCTTGGGCGAGCCTTCGAATCGCCAGGTGCGAATACACCTCACGGTCTACCATCTTACCGTCGGCGTAGACTTGGGCGCCGTTAGCGGCAACAAAGTCCATCTTGTCGCGAACGGGCGCAAAGAACTCACACAGGCGATCGTAGCGACGACCTGACGATGCGGCGAAATGCACGCCATGCTCGTGTAGCGCCAGAATCAATTCGTAGGTCTCGGGAGGCACCTGGCCGTTTTCGTCAAGCAGTGTGCCGTCCATATCGGATGCAATCAGTTTAAACATAGAAAAGCTCCCTTCGGGCTTGTTGGAATCGAACGTGTATCCGATTCCAACGTACCCAAAGGGAGCTCAAATAAGACTCCGCGGGCGCAAACGTTTCAAGGACCTGGCAAATAGCTCACACATGCCAGAGGTCCTACGGTCGCGGCGTCAGGCAGCCCGCCAAAGAGTGTCCCCGACGACTAGTCGTTTAAGAACGTCCCCGATGACTAGTCGGCATAGGTGAAGGTTGTAACGTCGAACATGCCCTCGGGGCGGATGCGGAGCGTCGGGATGACCGGCAGGGGCAGGAAGATAATGCCCATGATGGGGTCGAGCGGCGGCTCAATACCCATGGCGCGCGCCTTGACCATAAAGTCGTCGTGCTGCGCGGCAACGTCCTCGGCCGTGCCCCCGCTCATAAGGCCACCGAGCGCCAGCGGAATGCGCGCCACGACCTCGCCGTTGCGCACCAGCACGTGGCCGCCCTGGCCCACGGCCTCGACGGCAGCCATCATATCCGCCGCATTGTCGCCCACCACGCACACGTTGTGCGAGTCGTGGCCGATCGTGGAGGCAATGGCACCACCGGTGATGGTGAAACCGCGCACCCAGCCGCGACCGATATGCTTGCCGACCAGGCCCAGGCCAGCGGGGCCGTCGCCATCGGCGCCCTCGGCCTGCAGCGACACGCCGCGGCCGTGACGCTCGATCAGCATAATGCGGCGCAGACCCTCGGCACTCTCGGGGCGAGCCACGCCCGTGATGGCCTTACCCGGTACCACGTCGATCACGGCCTCGCCCGGCTTAAAGGCATAGTCGAACACGTCGAGCGATAGCTTCGGCAGTTTAACGGAAGCGCGCAGCTCATCGGCAAGGGCCGCAACCTCGGCCATCTCGGGTGCAATCTCGCCCACAAAGGTGCCGTCCTGCGCCACCAGAGCACCGGCGGCATAGACACGATGCGGAGCCTTGGCAAACGTCAGGTCATCGAGCAACAGCAGGTCGGCGCGTTTGCCCGGGGCGATCGCGCCACGGAGCTCATGCGGGTCGCGACAGCCGTGGTCCAGGCCAAATGCCTCAGCCGTGGAAAGGGACGCCATAGAGATGGCGACCACCGGGTCGATGCCGGCCTCGATAGCCACGCGGCAGGCGTTGTCGATCATGCCGGTCGCAAGCGCATCGGAAGGGGCGCGGTCGTCAGTCGCAAAGCAGCAGCGGCGGGCACGGGCGGGGTTTTCCAGCAGCATCGGAGACAGGTTGGCCAGGTCATGGCTGCACGTGCCTTCACGCAGCATCACATATATGCCGCGGGACAGCTTGTCGAGCGCCTCCTCGGGAATCGTCGACTCGTGGTCGGCGATAATGCCCGCTGCGGCATAGGCGTTGAGGTCCTTACCGGCAACGAGTGGGGCGTGACCGTCAACCTGTTTGGACGGCGTCTGGTTGGCAGCGTCGATACGAGCACAGGTCTCGGGATCGGCCATAAAGACGCCCGGCAGGTTCATCATCTCGCCCAGACCAAAGACATCGCCCGGATGCTCGGCAAAAAACGCCTGCATATCGGCAGCCGAAATAACGGCACCGGCCTGCTCATCGGGCAGCGCGGGCACGCACGAAGGCATCATGTACTTGATGGAGATGGGTGCGCGGCGGCCATCCTCAATCATAAAGCGCAAGCCGTCGAGACCGGCAACATTGGCAATCTCGTGGCTGTCGGCAATGGCGGTGGTGGTACCGCGCGTCGCGGCCATGCGAGCATACTCGGCGGGACGGATGTTCGAAGACTCGATATGCAGATGCCCGTCAATAAAACCGGGAGCGAGATAGCGACCCTGGCAGTCGATGACCTCAGTTGCCTCGTAGGTGCCAGCGGCATCGTCGCGACCATCGTAGAGCACGCCGACGATCACACCGTCCTTGACGGCAACGCTGCCGGGCGCCACACGCTGGCCATACACGTCGACGATCTGCGCATTGGTAAACAGCGTGTCGACGGGCACGCGGCCCTCGGCGGCCTCGATCACAGACCTCATGACCTCAACGGACATACATACTCCTTTAACCGTAGAAAAAAGCTGCGGAGCGGACAGACCTTCACCGCAGCAAGCCAATAGCCATTGTATGCCCAAAAGAAGACCGCCGATAACACCCCTTCCGCTTAACGGTAAGCGCCCAAAAGTAGTCGTTGGGGACGTTCTTAAACGACCAGTCATTAAAGAACGTCCCCAATGACTACTTGCGACCAAGGCAACGCCGATGTCTTGGCAACGACAGACACTATGACCCAATCCGAGGGCACTAAAAAGATAGGAGCCCCCGCTCGTGACCGCGGGTCGGAGCTGCGACAATGATGTTGAAGTGCCATAGGCGCAGCCGCGCCGCAACGAGGTTGGGAGGCTCCCATGCCAAAGTATTCTACCGCGTTCGGGATGGACGTCCACCTGAGGTCGACCACCGTCTGCGCCCTCGACGCGGACACCAGCGAGGCCGTGACGAGGAGGTTCCCCGGCAACCCCTGGGGCGAGATCGCCGGGTGGATGGATGGGTTCCCCGGGCCGTCGCTCGCGGCCTACGAGAGCGGCTACCTCGGCTTCGCCCCGCAAAGGGAGCTCGCCGGGCTCGGCGTCGAGTGCGTCGTCGCCGCGGTCTCGAAGATCCCCAGGTCGGCCGCCGACTCGGCCTCCAAGAACGACAGGAACGACGCCGCCAGGATGGCCAAGGCGATACTCGCCCACGACATCTCCCCCGTATGGGTCCCCTCCCCCGAGGTCGAAGGCATCAGGGACCTCGCCGGCGCCTACGACGGGGCGACCGCGCGCCTGGCGACCGCCAAGCAGCGGCTGCTCGCCTTCCTCGCAAAGCGGGGGTTCGTCTACGGCGGCACCACGCCCGCCAGCAACCCGAGGAAGTACTGGACCTACGACTTCCTGAGGTGGCTCGACAAGGTCAGGCCGGAGGACGATGGCGGGGTTCGGACGCTCGCCGCCCTGAGGAACGAGGTCGAGGCCGCGGCGGAGGCCCGGGCGGACCTGCTCTCCGAGTACAGGGCCGCCGTGGATGCCAGCCCGATCGCCGCGGAGGCGGCCGCCCTCCAGTCGATCAAGGGCTGCGCCTTCGCGCTGGCCGCAGCCTTCTCGGCCGAGGTCGGCGACTTCACGAGGTTCCGTTCCGGAAGGCAGGTCACGGCCTATTTCGGCCTCGCGCCGAGTCAGAGGTCGAGTGGCGACTCCGTGCGGCTCGGAGGCATCAGCGGTGCGGGCAACGCGCTCGTGAGGAAGCTGGCCGTTGAGGGCTCATGGTGCTACGCCGCGGCACGGCACCAGCCGAAGCTCATGCCGAGGGACACGGGCGTGCCCCTCGAGATAAGGATGCACGGGAGGAAGGGGTCCGAGCGGCTCCTGCGGCGGCGCGAGGAGATGCTCGCCCGCGGCATGCCCGCGGCGAAGGCCAACGCGGCCACCGCGGCCGAGCTCGTGAGGTGGCTTTGGGCCCTCGGCATGATGTGCCGGGAGGGCGCGGAATAGACATAGCCCCCGTCCCGGCGAGCCGGGCGGCCTTCGGGGATACCCCCTATTTCGCTGTGCGCGCGGAGCCCTCCGCATGCGCCTCGACAGACTTGGGGAACCCCGCCGAAGGAATGGAGTGCGGGCCGACAGAACGGTATCCGCGGATATGAGACTGAGCCGAAGGCGTCGACGACATGCCGGGGGCGGACCGGGACGGGTTCAACGGCAGGCCCCGCCGACCGATTGCAAGCGGTCGGCGGGGCCATTGTGGCTCTTGACAGCGGATTGGGTCATATGAGCGAAAACCCGCCAGAGCGAGCAAGGTGCCTTGAAACGAGGCGGCATTGACCTTCTGGTCATGCCGCCGAAGTTGAAAGGCAGATTGCCGCGCTGGCGGGTTTGCAGCGTCGACCGGTTACGCGGTTTGGTAAAACCGCGTAACTAAATAAGCTTGAAGCCCTTGCGCTTGCCTACGGAGAGGGTGTCGCCCAGCTTGAGGGCGCTGGGATCGATGTTATAGCTCTTGGGAGCCACCGCCTTGCCGTTGATCTTGACGCCGCCACCGTCAATGTCGCGACGGGCCTGGCCGGCGCTCGCCGAAAGGCCCAGGTCCTTAAGCAGGCCTGCGAGGTAGATCTGGCCCTCGTCGTTGACGGTCAGCTCAACGTGCTTCTCGGGGAAGTCGGCAAGCTGGCCCTCCTTGAACACGCGGTCGAACTCGGCCTGAGCCTCGTCGCCGGCACCGACGCCGTGGTAGGTGTCGCACAGGTCGCGACCCAGAGCGCGCTTGAGCTCGTAGGGGTCGGCAGAACCATCGGCCAGGGCAGCGTCGATCTTGTCGACCTCGGCCGGGGTGAGCGAGCTCGCCAGGCGGTAGTACTTGCCGATCATCTCATCGGGGATGGACATGGTCTTGCCGAACATATCCTTGGGAGCGTCGGTCAGGCCGATGTAGTTGCCGTAGGACTTGGACATCTTGCGCACGCCGTCGGTACCCTCGAGCAGCGGCATGGTGAGCGCGATCTGCGGCTCCATGCCCATCTTCTCCATGAGCTCACGGCCAGCGAGCAGGTTGAAGAGCTGATCGGTGCCGCCCATCTCCACGTCGGCCTTGATCTGCACGGAGTCGAAAGCCTGCATCACGGGATACAGGAACTCATGCAGGGCGATCGGCGTCTGAGACTGGTAGCGCTTGGTAAAGTCGTCGCGCTCAAGAATGCGGGCGACGGTGAACTTGGAGCACACCTGCAGCAGGCCGGCCAGGTCCATCGAAAGGATCCAGTCGCCGTTGTGCACGATGGTGGTCTTCTCGGGATCCAGGATCTTCATGGCCTGGCTCACGTAGGTCTCGGCATTGGCCTCAATCTGCTCCTGCGAAAGCTGCGGACGGGTGGAATTCTTGCCCGAAGGGTCGCCGATCAGCGCGGTGCCGTTGCCGATGATGAGGGTGACGTTGTGGCCCAGGTCCTGGAACTGACGCATCTTGCGCAGGGGCACGGCGTGGCCCAGGTGCAGGTCGGGGCTGGTGGGATCGACGCCGAGCTTGATGTTGAGGGGCTCGCCCTTCTCAAGCTTCTTGCGAAGGTCGGCCTCGGGAACGATCTGCGCGGCGCCCGAGGTGATGATACGCATTTGCTCGTCAACAGACAGCATTGGGTATCCTCCTTTTTCTATAGCACCCTCGCCGAAAACGGCGGTGCTGGAAGTCCATAAACTCTCTTATGATAACAAACTGACGCGACGCGGCACCTACGACAGGAAAATCCTCGTCCTGCCGCATGCGTCAATGGCAACTGGCAGACGTGTACCGTCACGCTCGACCAGATAGCGTACCTGCCGACGACGCAAGCAGTCGCGGCAACGAACCTGTCCCGTCGCATCGGTGGCGCAGACGCCCTCGGCGGTCAGCAGGCAGTGCTCGCACACCATAAGCTCGGGACGGTCGGCGTCGACCGGACCCAAGACGCCGGGTTCAGCAGCCAGCTCGGCAATACGCTCCGCATCATTGCCGAGCAACTCGGCCGGCAAGTACACCCGCCCCGCACCGAATCCGCGCAGCCAGGTAAGCGTGGCCCGATTCGCGCAGAACACCGGCGCCGCCACGTCAAACGTCACGCCCAGCTCGCGAGCGATCGCCACCTGCCCCAGGTTGCGGCAGACGATGCGCCCGGCACGCTGCATCAGTGAGCGGGTCCAGTCAGCGTCACTCGCGCGGCACACCTCGTCAAGCACCACAACGGCGTCGGACAAATCGAGTTCTCCGCGCGGGTCGGCATCCATCAGCTGCCAAGCAAAAACCATGCGAGTGGGAACCGCGCACTCCACCAACTCCGTCGATGCACCGCCATCCACCGCAACGCCCTCAAAGGGCAGCACCTCAACGGCACGCTCAACGGGCGCAATCGCATCCGCCTCGGCCCGCATGCGCTCCAACACCGCCGCCGTCTGATCCAACACGCCGGCGCTGCGAATCAGGTACACCTCGCAGCCCGCGTCCACCTTACGCTTGCAATGCACGACGATGCGCTTCCCCGCTGCTGCATCCACCGGGCAGGGCACCTGCGGCCAGCGCTTGGGCACATCGGGACGCGCGTCGACACCCGGATAGAACCGAATCTCGAGCGTGTCACCCGCCGCCACGGCGGCGTCGAGCTCAACGGTCACCTCTTCGTGGCCCACAGCGACCAAACGCCCCACGCGCACGCCCTGGTTAATTGCGCGCTCAAAGCTCATCAGCTCGGCACCCGAACGCCCTCGCAGATACGCATCGGTAAACCCACGGTTAAACGACCTCCCCAGCTCGCGCTCAAGCTCTTCCACGGCATCGGGGTCCCACGCGCCGTCGCGCAGCATATCGAGTGCCCGGCGCCACACCCGCACCACGTTGAATACGTAATCGGGGTTCTTCATGCGCCCCTCGATCTTGAGCGACGCCACGCCGGCATCTACAAGCTCGGGCAGATGCGCAATACCCAGATAGTCGCGCGGGCACAGCAGGCGATCTCCCTCGACGGCGACAACGCTCTGCCCAGCCTCGTCCACCAGGTCGTACGCCAGACGACACGGCTGCGTGCAGTCGCCGCGCATCGCCGAGCGCCTACGCCGCAGGGCCGAGAACTCGCACGCCCCCGAATAGCCGATGCAAATCGCACCGTGGCAGAATACCTCGATGGGCACGCCCGTGGCACATAGCGCCGCAATCTCGTCGACCGTCAGCTCGCGTGCCGTCGTC
The DNA here is from genome assembly GCA_048478035.1 of Collinsella aerofaciens. Taxonomy (GTDB): domain Bacteria; phylum Actinomycetota; class Coriobacteriia; order Coriobacteriales; family Coriobacteriaceae; genus Collinsella; species Collinsella aerofaciens_CN. Next base: position 7,664 of record DBGBCW010000022.1, read on the forward strand.
ACGCGCTCGACCCCCAGCCCATCGGCGGCAAGCCGCACGGCGCCTTCGCTATGAGCGCCCGCCTGCGTGGACAGGTGAATCTCGACCCCGGGAATCGCCGCGCGCAGCGCGCAGGCCAACCCGGCATCGGCCACAATCAGAGCATCGGCGCCCAGCTCCAGTGCATGAGCTCCCAACGCCACCGCGTCGGATAACTCATCGTCAAACACGAACACGTTGAGCGTCACGTACACGCGCACGCCATGGGCATGCGCCACGGCGCAGCCGCGCGCAAACTCGTCATCCGTAAAGCCATGCGCGCTCACGCGGGCGTTAAAGCCGCCCAACCCCGCATAGATGGCATCGGCACCCGCGGCGATGGCCGCAAGCATCTGGTCGAGTCCGCCCGCCGGCGCCAGCAGTTCGGGCAGCGCCGCACCGGCAGCATCCAATCCAGTCTCGTATTGTCCGCTCGGCCCCATCGCCCGAATCGCCATCGACAAACTCCTTACCAAGGTATGCATTCACTCTGAAAAATGCCGTCTTCCAGCATACACGAGGCATCGCGCGCCCCGTTTGGTTTATCGTGTAATAACTTATGTCCATCCTGCCTCGACGGCACATCCGCCGCCCGGCACGACATACCTGGAGGTCAATATATGGGTCCTCGCCAACGACAGGGACGCAGCCGTTCAAAGACGCATGCTCTGCCCATAATCCTGCTCTCGTTTTTGGGCTTTCTGCTGATTGCGGACGTCGCGTTTGGCATCGGCATGGTCGGCAACGTCAACCGCTGGCTGTCCGATCTGCCCGACTACACCGACGCCAACGCGTATCTGGTAAGCGAGCCCACCGAGATCGTCGACTGCAACGGCAACAAGATCGCGAGCTTCTACACGCAAAACCGCAAGTCCATCACCAAGGACGAGGTCTCCCCCTACGTGCTGCAGGGCACCGTTGACGTCGAGGACGAGCGCTTCTACGAGCACGGCGGTATCGACCTGTGGGGTATCGCGCGTGCTGCGGTGGCAACCCTCGGCGGCGGGCACGAAGGCGCCTCGACTATCACCCAGCAGCTGGTGCGCAACACCATCCTGCAGGAGGAGCAGTTCGACTCGACCATCGAGCGTAAGGTGCGCGAGGCCTACATCGCGGTCAAGATGGAGGACATGTACTCCAAAGACGAGATCCTCATGATGTACCTCAACACCATCTACTACGGTCACGGCGCCTACGGTATTGAGGCCGCCGCCGAGACCTATCTGTCCAAGAACGCCGCCGACCTCACCCTGAGCGAGGCCGCGCTGCTCATCGGCCTTCCCAACTCGCCCTCGCAGTACGACCCCACGGTCAACCCCGACCTGGCGCTGTCCCGTCGCAACAAGGTCCTCGACAACATGCTGCGCCTGGGCCACATCACCCAGGAGGAGCACGATGCCGCACAGGCCGAGCCCATCACCCTCAACGTGACCGAAATCTCGGGCAGCGGCGTCGACGTATACTCGCAGCCCTACTTTGTCGCCTATGTTAAGCAGCTGCTGGAGCAGGAGTTCTCGACCGACGTGCTCTTTAAGGGCGGCCTGACCGTCAAGACCACCATCGACCCCACGATGCAGCAGGTGGCAGAGAATGCCGTCCGCGAGCAGCTCGACACGCTCTCACTCGACGGACTGGACATGGGCATGGTCGTCGTCGACCCCAAGACCGGCTACATCAAGTGCATGGTGGGCGGCTACGACTACAACGCCGACGAGAACCACGTAAACCATGCCACGGCCAAGCGTCCCGTCGGCTCCACCTTCAAGGCCTTTACGCTGGCAACTGCCATCCAAAACGGCATGAACCCCAACGTCACCCTCAACTGCAACTCGCCACTCAAGGCCAAGGGCACCACGACCGAGGTCCAAAACTACGCCAACCATAGCTATGGCAACATCACGCTTAAGCAGGCAACGGCATACTCCTCCAACACCGGCTACATCCAGGTGGCGGAAGCCGTCGGCAACAGCAAGATCATCTCACTCGTCAAAAAGCTCGGCATCGATCCCGCCAAGGACAACATCGAGGACGTTCCCGTCATGACGCTCGGCACCGGCTCGATCTCGCCGCTCGAGATGGCCGCCGCCTACGCGACGTTTGCCAACGGCGGCTACTATCGCCAGCCGATCGCCATCACCGAGATTGACTCTCGTACCGGTTCGGTGCTGTACCAGCACACCGACAATCCCTCACAGGTGCTTACCGAGGGCGAGGCCGCCGCGGTCACCGATGTTCTGTCCGGCGTCATGCAGGGCAGCGGTACAGGTGCTGCTGGCGCCCTGAGCGTCAACCAGCCCTATGCCGGCAAAACGGGCACCACCGACAACACCACCAACCTGTGGTTCTGCGGCTATACCCCGCAGCTGGCGTGCGCCCTGTGGACCGGCTATTCCGCAGGTGAGATCCCCATCCAAAAATACGGCACGGACCTGCTGGGCGACAGCACCAACCTGCCTGTCTTTAAGCGGTTTATGAACACCGTTCTGACCGGTACCGAGCGCGAGGAGTTTGCGACCGGAACGGCGCCCACCTACAAGAACAACAGTGTCTGGAAGTTCTACGGCACCAACAACACCAAGAAGACGGAGAACGACGACAAGGACGAGAACGAGGACGAAGAGGAAACCACCACAACGACTACCACGACGACCACGACGACCGAGACCACGGGCGGCGACACCACCGGCGGCACCGGAACGACCGGTGGCTCGACGGGCGGCTCCACTGGTGGTTCGACCGGCGGCGATGGCGGCACGCCTACGCCCACGCCTACGCCCACTCCCGACCCCTCGCCCACGCCTGACGATACTGTTGGCTAGAAATTCATCCGGCCATTAGCAACAAGGCCCCCGAGCAGCTTATTAAAGTGCTCGGGGGCCTTTTAATTTAAAGTGACCTGGTGGACGGTCTTTATACCGGCAAACAAAAAAAGGGGGGGGTACCGACCAACGTCGATACCCCTTACAAGCCACCATGTCACGCGCACAGTGCCGAGCGCACGACCCGCACGCCTACTTGCGAGAATTGCTCAGCTTATTGATCAGCGCCTCAAGACGCTCGCCGTCCTCGGCCGTCTGGGCAATAACCAAAATCGTATCGTTGCCGGCAAGCGAGCCAAGCACATCGGGCAACTCTGCCGCATCAACGGCGGCGGCGATGCCGGAAGCCGTGCCAGGCTGAGCCTTGATCATAACCAGATTATCGGTACGCAGAACGCCCGTTACAAGCTCGGAAACCATACGCTGCAGGTGCAGGTCCTCTGCCAGAACATAGATGCCCTCAGGGAGCTTACGCAGCCCCATGTCGGCAATATCGCGAGAGACAGTCGCCTGCGTGCAATCAAAGCCCATAGCGCGGAGCTCATCGACCAGCACGCGCTGCGTGCGGACGTCCTTATTGCGCACAATATCTCTAATGGCATCCTGGCGCCCATTGCGTTTTTTAGCCATACAAACCCTCTCTCCAAAAGATGGCGGAGACAATCAATCAGTGATTGAATAGTTTAACGCTATTTGAAGGCTTTTGTGTATAAGAACGCATTTCGAAACAATTCTATGCAAGTTTGTTTCGAAATGAGCCGTTTAGGCGGTTTTTGCGCCCGTCCGGTTAAGAAAAGCTGCCAGATGCGTACACATCACGCAGCGCGCGGGCTTGGCGCTGGCGATCGGCCCAAACAACAGACCGAGCCCCCGATGGTTATCCTTGAGCGCGGCGACCATCTGACGGGTTCGAGGCGCATCGAGCATATCACGCATGCGGGCGGAACGCTCGATTGACGACACCCCATGCGGGCTCAGACACAAATTCTCGATGCAGGCGACCAGTCCGGCAAAGTAGAACTTTTGGCTTGCCAGCTTGAGCCGACCACCGCTGTCTGCTTCCGAGAGTGAGTCCGCAAGCTCGTCGAGCGCTCGAGTGTCATCGGATACCTTGGCATACATGGTGGGATCAAAGGCATCTGTAAGTTTAGGTGCCGCCGTGTGGAAACAAGCATCGCCGCAGCCGGACACGCATCGTGTCTGCGAAAGCGCGCATGCCATAAACCCAACTGTGCGAAACACCTTGTCGCACAAAAGGCATGCCTCAAACAGCGAGCGGCTGTACATCACACCAGAGGTCTGAACGACTAGGCCGCCTAAAATCAACTGAGGCAGCCCGGCCACCATCGAAGATTTGCTATCAATGGAAATATGAGCAGCATCCAAGACGCGCGAATGGCGCTCTCGATGTGCATCATAGCGGTCGAGCGACACCGAGGGGAGCACTATGTCTGCCGTAGTATCGCACGCGATATTGACCATCTTGGAAAGGGACTGCGGAGCAAACCACTCATCGGCGTTCATGGCGATGATTTGAGAGCCGCGCGAGGCAGCAAAACCGGCACGAAGACAGGCGCCGCGCTTCGCGTCCTCGACGTCAATCAAATCAATATGAATGTCCCTGTCGGCAGCAACTTGAAGCGAATGGCGCACACCGGGCGCAGCATCGCGGCAGACAACGACAATCTGCAAATCGTAGAGGTCTTGGTTCTGGATACTCTCGAGCGCACGCATCGCATAGCTGGGCGAACCTTCTACCACAAGGATCACCGAAAGTCGCGGATGCGAGCCACGTCGAACCAAGTTATCCGTCCTCTCGACAGCAGTGAATCAAACTGTCGTTCATGGTACACCCCGGCAATAAAAGCAATGAGACACCGGTTGTATTGCACGCCAAGAACAGATGTTGCACACGCGCAGCCCACAGATGACAGGTGCCGACGCACGACGCGCCGAGCCCTCCCCTAGTCGAGCACGACAAGCTCGGCGGGATCGTAATCCACGCCCATAAACGTAAGGCCGCAGGCAGGAGCCGTGGGGCCCGCAGCGGTACGGTCGCAAGCATCGATGACCTCGCGCATCCACTCGGGTTCACGGCGATGCATGCCAATCTCGACAAGCGTGCCCACGATCGTGCGGACCATCGAATGCAGAAACGCATTGCCCTCGATGGTAAACGTCAGGATGTCCTCGCCAAACGCAACCTCATGGCCAAACTCGGCACGCATCACGCAGCGGTGCGTGGGCTTGCCCACGGCAGACGCCACCTTGCAAAAGCTCTTGAAGTCCTGCTCGCCCAGCAGCGCGGGACAGGCCGCAGACATCGCCTCAACATCCAATGGGTAGCGATGCCACCACACCGCACCGCGCGAAAGCACAGGGCGCGCGTCGCGATCGGCAATACGGTACGTATACGTACGGGAACGCGCATCAAAGCGTGCAGAAAAGCCTTTACGGGCCTTGTAGACCTCGTTGATGGCGATATCTTTGGGCAGGAGGGCATCCATAGCCCTCAGCCACCTACGGCGCGTCAAAGCCAACTCAGCGTCCGTTACGGGCACGCTGATAAACTGTGCCACCGCATGCACGCCGGCATCGGTACGTCCCGCACACGTCAGGTCGATCGGACGGCGCAGGAGCGTCTCAATAGCTCGACGTAGCTCACCCGCAACCGTCGTCTGTCCCGGCTGCTCGGCAAATCCGCTATACGACGAGCCATCATAGGCCACGCGAAATACGAGCGTGGCGTCAAGCTCGGAAATCGAATTGAAATCAGACGGCGCAGTCATGGGCGCTCCCAACAAACAAGCAACGGTATCGCGACAAAAAAAGAGGGGTACGCGAACGTACCCCTCGAATATAGCCTATGCAGACGGATTGTCTACTCAACGGTCTCCTCAGAAGGAGCCTCCTCGGCAGCCTCGACCTTCTTGGGAGCAGCGGCCTTCTTGGGGGCCGGAGCAGCCTTCTTAGCCTTAGGCGTGCAAGGCTCGGTGACGAGCTCCATGATAACGATGGGAGCGTTGTCGCCCTTGCGGTTACCGAGCTTCATGATGCGGGTGTAACCGCCGTTGCGGTCCTGCCACATGCCCTGAGCAGCCTTGTCGAAGATCTCGGCAACGAGCTGCTTATCGCCGAGCTTGGCGATAGCCAGACGACGAGAGTGCAGGTCGCCCTTCTTGGCCCAGGTGATGATCGGATCGACGACCGAACGCAGCGCCTTAGCGCGGGTCTCGGTGGTCTTGATGCGGTCGTTCTCGAAGAGGGCCTTAGCAAGGCTCTTCTTCATGGCCTTGGTGTGGCTCGCATCGGTGCCGAGCTTCAGGCCCTTCTTAACGTTATGACGCATGGTCTAGTTTCTCCTCAAATATGCGAAGCATTAAGCCTTCAGGCTCAGGCCCATGGACTCAAGCTTGTCCTTCACTTCCTCGATCGACTTAACACCGAAGTTACGGATGTTGAGCAGATCGTTCTCCGAGAACTCAACGAGCTGACGGACCGAGTGAATGCTGGCGCGCTTAAGGCAGTTGTAAGAACGGACGGAAAGGTCCAGATCCTCGATCTGCTTGTCCAGCTCAGCGTTGTCGTTGGTGACCTCGGGAGCGAAGATCGAAGCCTCCTCCTCGACCTCGGGGGTCTCGGCAAGGTTCATAAAGGCAGCCATATGCTGGTTAATGATATTGGCAGCCTGGACCACGGCGTCGCGCGGGGCGATGGAGCCGTTGGTCTCGATCTCGAGGACAAGGCGGTCGTAGTCGGTGTGCTGACCGACACGGCAAGCCTCAACGAGCTTGGCGCAACGGGAAACCGGCGAGTACAGCGAGTCGACGTGGATCACACCGATGGGATCGTTGTCGCGTTTGTTGGCCTCGCCAGAAACATAGCCGCGGCCATAGCCGATGCGCATGCTCATGGTGAGATGGCCACCCTCGGTGAGCGTAGCGATGTGCTGCTCGGGGTTGACCAGCTCAAACTCGGACGGAATAAAGAAGTCCGCACCGGTGACCTCGCAGGGGCCGTCAACCGAAATGGTGGCGGTCGCCTCGTCGGTCGTGCCGAGAGCCCTGAAGACAAGACCCTTGACATTCAGGACGATGTCGGTGACATCCTCGACCATGTTAGGGATGGTCATGAACTCGTGCTGCGCGCCATCGATCTGAATAGCCTCGACGGCGGCACCCTCGAGCGAGGACAGAAGAACGCGACGAAGGGAGTTACCCAGCGTATCGCCGTAGCCACGCTCGAGCGGCTCGACGGAGACACGAGCAGACGTCTCGTTGATCTCTTCGACCTGAACCTGAGGCCTAATGAATTCTGACATGTATTACCTCCAGCCTCAGCAGCCCGGATGGACTACTTAGAGTAGAGCTCGACGATGAGCTGCTCGTTGATATCACCGCTGATCTGCTCACGCGTCGGCAGAGCGAGCACGTTACCAGACAGCTTCTCGATATCGACCTCGAGCCAGCCAGGGACCTCAAAGCGCTCGGAGGAAATCAGAGCCTCCTTGATGGGGAGGAGGTCACGGAACTTCTCGCCGACAGCGACGACGTCGCCGGCCTTGACGCGGTAGGACGGGATGTCCACGCGCTTGCCGTTCACGGTGAAGTGACCGTGACGGACGGACTGACGAGCCTCTTTGCGGGTGCGGGCGAAGCCAAGACGGAAGACGACGTTGTCGAGACGAGACTCAAGAATGATCATGAGGTTCTCACCGGTGACGCCGTTCATCTTACGGGCCTTGTTGAAGTAGCCGTGGAACTGCTTCTCCAGAACGCCATAGATGAACTTGACCTTCTGCTTCTCGCGCAGCTGCATGCCGTACTCAGATTCCTTGCGACGGCGCTTGGGCTGACGGATAGATTCCTTCTTGCTGCTGTAACCGAGCTCAGCGGGATCGATCCCGAGCTGACGGCAGCGCTTAAGAACAGGAGTCCTGTCGATTGCCATATTGATACGATCCTTTCAGTTACACGCGGCGACGCTTCTTGGGGCGGCAGCCGTTGTGCGGAATGGGGGTCTTGTCCTGGATGCTCGAGACCTCGAGGCCAGCAGCCTGGAGGGAGCGGATGGCGGTCTCACGACCGGAGCCGGGGCCCTTGACGAAGACGGAAACCTTCTTCATACCGTGCTCCATGGCCTGCTTGGCAGCAGCCTCGGCAGCCATCTGGGCAGCGAACGGCGTGGACTTACGGGAGCCCTTGAAGCCCACCTGGCCAGCCGACTTCCAGGAAATGACGTTGCCCTGGGGATCGGTGATCGAAACGATCGTGTTGTTGAACGTAGAACGAATATGAGCCTGGCCCACGGAAATGTTCTTACGGTCCGCGCGCTTCAGACGGGCAGCGCGAACGTTCTTCTTAGCAGTAGCCATCTATCTAGCGCTCCTTATTTCTTCTTCTTAGCACCGATCTGACGCTTCGGGCCCTTGCGGGTACGAGCGTTAGTGTGGGTGCGCTGGCCGCGGACCGGGAGGCCCTTGCGGTGACGAAGGCCGCGGTTGCAGCCGATGTCCATAAGGCGCTTGACGTTCTGGTTGCGCTCACGGCGGAGGTCGCCCTCAACCATGATCTGGTTCTTATCGATATAATCGCGGATGGCGTTAACCTCATCCTCGGTGAGGTCCTTAACGCGCGTATCCACGTTAACGTTGCACTCGACGCAAATCTTCGTCGCAGTGGTGCGGCCGATGCCGTAAATGTAGGTCAGACCGATCTCAACGCGCTTCTCACGCGGGAGGTCGACACCATTAATACGGACCAACGTAGTCTCCTCTCTTAACCCTGACGCTGCTTATGACGGGGGTTCTCGCAAATGACGAGGACCTTGCCGTGGCGCCTAATGATTTTGCACTTATCGCACATCTTCTTGACCGAAGGACGTACCTTCATCGTTCTTCCTTTCGGTAGCGCTCAAACTACTTCCTTACTATCTACTCGCCCAGCCGCAGGCGTTTAAAACTATGGCTGGTCTTCACACGCAAACCGACCGTAGGTTGAGCTAAGCCTGCAGTCGGAAAAGAGCGTGTATGCGTGCCGCTATTTATAGCGATAGGTGATGCGGCCGCGGGTCAGGTCGTACGGGGAAAGCTCCACGACAACCCTGTCACCGGGGAGAATGCGGATGTAATTCATTCGGATCTTGCCAGAAATGTTGCACAGAACCGAATGACCGTTCTCGAGCTCGACCTTAAACATGGCGTTGGGCAGCGGCTCTTTTACCGTACCCTCGAGCTCAATTGCGTCTTCCTTCTTCACAAGCAATCATCTTTCTCTAGAAAACGACAGCGATTGAGTATTCTACAACACGTATGCACGCATCGTAATAACTTCGTAATGGCTCCACAACTAAGTGGAACTTGTTACATTTGAAATGTAAAACAAAGCCGTTCCCTGATGCCCAAGATCGCCTTGAAATGAGAAGGCATAGACCTTGGGGTCATGCCTTCGAAATTGAAAGGCGAGGTTGGGTATCAGGGGGCGGCGACTTTTACATTTCTCCGCCTTGGAGCGAACACCAAGCACCTTGCGCATCCGTGGTGAGAATCACCGGGCCGTCATTGGTAATGGCGACGGTGTTCTCGTAGTGCGCGGCGGGCAGGTGGTCGTTGGTCGTGACGATCCAACCGTCGGAGCCCGTGCTCACATGGTTGGAACCCATCGTAACCATCGGCTCGATGGCAATGACCATGCCGGCCTGGAGGCGAACGCCCCTCCCCTTCTTTCCATAGTTAGGAACGTTGGGGTCCTCGTGCATCACGCGGCCAATGCCATGGCCCACATAATCGCGAAGCACGCCGTAACCGTGAGACTCGGCGAGGGACTGAACGGCATAACCGACGTCCCCGATATGGTTACCGGGAACAGCCTGCTCGATGGCAGCCTTAAGGCAATCGCGCGTGATCTCGCACAAAGCCTTGGCTTCGGGCGTGGGGGTGCCGACGAAAAACGTCCAAGCGTTATCGCCGACCCAACCGTCGACAACGGCTCCCGTATCGATGGAGATGATATCTCCATCGCGCAGGATCATGTCGGGGTTGGGAATACCGTGTACCACGGCATCGTTAATCGATGCGCAAATGGTTCCGGGAAACCCGCCGTAACCCTTAAAGGCTGGGATGCCACCATGCATGCGGATAATCTGCTCCGCGAGCTGATCGAGCTCAAAGGTGGAAACGCCGGGGCGCACCATGGCTCCAACGTGGCGGAGCGCCATCTTAGATAGCGCTCCTGCCTTCTTCATCTGCTCGATTTGCGTTGCAGACTTAATCTTGATCATAGACCGAGAGCCTCTTTGACATCCCCGTACACGGTCTCGCGAGCCTGGTCACCGTTGACCGAATTGAGCAGACCCTGGCCACGATAGTAGTCGACGAGCGGGCTCGTGGACTTCTCGTAGACGTCGAGACGGTTCTTGATGGTCTCGGGCTTGTCGTCGTCGCGCTGATACATCTCGCCGCCACACTTGGGGCAGATAGCATCGGCAGCGGTGCCGGTGTAACCGCAGGCGCGGCAGGTGCGACGCGAAGACAGACGATCGATAATGACCTCGGGGGCCACATCGACCAGAAGGGCGCAGTCGATCTCGCGACCCATGGCGGAGAGCTCGGAATCGAGCGTCACGGCCTGGGCGGTGTTGCGCGGGAAGCCGTCGAGGATGAAGCCCTGCTGGGCGTCATCGGCGGCAAGGCGCTCCTTGACAAGGTCGATCACGAGCTGATCGGGAACGAGCTCGCCAGCGTCCATGTACTTCTTAGCCTGAATACCAAGCTCGGTGCCACCCTTGACGGCAGCACGCAGCAGGTCGCCCGTGGAAATGTGAGCGACGCCAAACTCGGCGACGAGCTCCTGTGCGACGGTGCCCTTACCGGCACCCGGAGCTCCGAGCAATACGAGGTTCATGAGCAATCCTCCTCTAGCCTATTTAAAGAATCCATCGTAATCATACATCTTGATCTGGCCTTCGAGCTTATCGACCGTGTCGAGCACGACGCCGACCATGATGAGGATGGACGTGCCGCCAAATGCCTGGATCAGATGGTTACCCGTGAAGGAGAAGATGATCGAAGGCACGATGGCGATGAGCGCCAAAAAGACAGCGCTGGGAAGCGTGATCTTGTTGAGCGCGTTCTTGATGTAGGCCGCGGTAGCCCTACCCGGACGCACGCCCGGAATAAAGCCGCCCTGCTTCTTAAGGTTATCGGCCGTGTCATCGGGGTTGAACACCATGGAGGTGTAGAAGTACGCGAAGAACACGATGAGGACAACGTTAAGCACCCAGTTGAGCCAACCGGTCGAAAGCGCGGAGGCAACTGCCTGAATCCAGCCGATGCCGGGGAAGAACACGGCAATCTGAGCCGGGAAGTACAGCAGCGCCGAAGCGAAGATGATCGGCACGACACCCGCGGTGTTGACCTTGATGGGCAGGTAGGTGGTCTGGCCACCCATCATGCGACGGCCCACGACGCGCTTAGCGTAGGAGACCGGGATGCGGCGCTGGCCGCGCTCAAGGAAAACAATCAGCGGGATAACCAGCAGGATGATGGCGCAGATGATCACCATGGTGATGATGCCACCGGCATTGCCCTCGGTGCTGGAGAAGATAGCCTGCGGCAGACCGGCCATGATGTTCGCGAAGATGATCAGCGACATGCCATTGCCGATACCGCGCTGGGTGATGAGCTCACCAATCCACATGATCAGCATGGCGCCCGCGGTGAGCGTACCGACGATCATGAGGTCGAAGATGATCTCGGGAGCGCCGGCGCCATTGAAGCTGATGCCGAAGCTCTTAAAGAGGAAGAGGTAACCCACGGAGTTGAGGATTGCCAGAGCCAGGGTGAGGTAACGCGAATACTGCGTAATCTTGGTCTGACCGACCTCGCCCTCGCGGGCAAGCTCATGCAGGGAAGGCACGACGGCCTGGAGCATCTGGAGGATGATCGAGCTGGTGATGTAAGGCATGATGCCCAGCGAAAACACCGACACATAGCTCAACGCGCCGCCAGAGAAAAGATTCAGGAGGGCCATAGCACCTGCGGCGACCGAATTGTTATCGGTCGAGAAAAGGCCCAGCATCCCCTGGAAGGGAATGCCGGGCACAGGAACGTGCGCACCAATGCGGTACACGACGAGCATAGCTATGGTAAAAAGAATCTTTTCGCGCAATTCTTTGATGCGGAAAGCATTCTTAAGACCATTTAGCACGGCAGCTCGACCTTTCCGCCGGCGGCCTCGATCTTGGCCTGCGCAGAAGCGCTGACCTTGTCGACCTTGACCGTGAACTTCTTGGTGAGCTCACCATTGCCGAGCACCTTGACGGGCTCGAACTCGCTCTTGGTGATGCGAGCGGCCTTAAGAGCGGCACCGTCGATCACAGCGCCGTCCTCGAACTTACGCTCGAGACGCTCAACGTTAACAGCGGTGTACTCGATACGACGGGGGTTACGGAAGCCCGGAAGCTTGGGCAGGCGCATAGCCAGCGGAGTCTGGCCACCCTCGAAGCCGGCACCCTTGGTGCCGCCAGAGCGGGAACCCTGGCCCTTCTGACCGCGGCCAGAAGTGGTGCCGTGACCCGAAGAATTGCCACGGCCGACGCGCTTGCGGTTCTTGGTGGAACCGGGCGCGGGAGTAAGATCGTGAAGCTGCATTTGCTACTCCTCTACAATCTCGACAAGGTGCTTGACCTTGAAGATCATGCCGCGGACGGACTCGTTGTCAGCAATCTCGCGAACCTCGCGGATCCTGTGGAGACCGAGGGCACGGACAGTACGGACCTGGTCCTGCTTGCAACCGTTGGTGCTGCGGACCTGCTTGATCTTGATGGTGTCAGCCATGCTTAGTTCTCCTTACCGACGAACATCTCGGAGACCGTCAGGCCACGGCGAGCCGCGACGTCCTCAGGGCTGGAGAGCTCCTTGAGGCCCTCGACGGCAGCCTTGATGATGTTGAGGCCGTTGTCGGTACCGAGGGACTTGGACAGGACGTTCTTGATGCCAGCAAGCTCAAAGAGGGGACGCACAGCGCCGCCGGCGATAACGCCGGTACCCTCGACAGCGGGCTTGATGATGATGCGGCCGGCACCAAAGTGGCCGAGAACCTCGTGCGGGATGGTGCCCTGCTCGGTCACCGGCACGTGGAACATGTTCTTCTTGGCATCGAGAGATGCCTTGGAGATGGCCATGGGCACCTCAGCGGACTTGCCCATGCCAACGCCGACGTTGCCCTTGCCGTCGCCAACGACGACGAGAGCGACGAGGCTCATGCGACGACCACCCTTGACGGTCTTCGACACGCGGTTGATGTAAACGACGCGCTCCTCGAACTCGGAGGCCTCGCGCTGCTGCTTCTGATTACGAGCCATGTGCTACATACCTCCTAGAACTCGAGACCGGCGGCACGAGCACCGTCGGCGAGGGCCTTGACGCGGCCATGGTAGATACGGCCACCGCGATCGAAGGCGACCTTGGTGATGCCGGCCTCGATGGCGCGCTTGCCAACGAGCTGACCGACCTTCTCCGCAGCCTCCTTGTTCGAGGTGTGGGTGCCCTTGAACTCGGCCTCGAGGGTCGAGGCAGAGACGAGCGTCAGGCTGGAGCCCTTGCTGTCGTCGATGATCTGGGCATAGATGTTGGCGTTAGTACGGGTCACGCGAAGACGCGGACGCTCGGAGGTACCCGAGACCTTGCCGCGAACACGACGCTGACGACGCTTGAGGCCTTCCAGCTTCGCCTTATGCTTGTTCATACGTAAACTCCTAAAAAGGTTGATCTTGCCAGCACCTGACGGGGTGCTGGTCTTATGCGAGTGAGTCGGTTACGACTACTTGGCGGCCTTACCCAGCTTGCGGCGGATGTGCTCGCCAACGTAGTGGATACCCTTGCCCTTGTAAGGCTCGGGAGGACGATGGCCGCGGATCTCAGCGGCGATCTGACCGACCTGCTGCTTGTTAATACCCTTGACGTTCACGTGGGTGTTGTCGGGAACCTCGAAGGTGATGCCCTCGGGAGCCTCGACGATCACGGGGTGCGAGAAGCCCAGGGAGAACTCGAGGTTCTTGCCCTTCTGCTGCACGCGGTAACCGACGCCGGCGAGCTCGAGCTTCTTCTCGAAGCCCTCGGAAACGCCAACAACCATGTTGTGGATGAGGGCGCGGGTGAGGCCGTGGCGGGCACGGGTCTCACGCTCGTCGTCGGGACGGGAAACGGTGAGGACGTTGTCCTCGACGTTGATAGCGAGCTTCTCAAAGACATCGAGCTCGAGCTGGCCCTTGGGGCCCTTGACGACAACGTTGTTGCCGTTGACTGCCACTTCGACTCCGGCGGGAATCTGGACAGGCTTATTACCGATACGAGACACGGTGATCTCCTTTCCTTCTACCTACCGAGCGAATTACCAGACGTAAGCGATGATCTCGCCGCCGACGTTGTGCTTGCGAGCATCGCGGTCGGTCATGACGCCATGGCTGGTGGAAATAATGGCGGTACCAAGGCCACCGCGGACGCGGGGCATGTCGGCAACGCCGGTGTACTTACGCAGGCCCGGCTTGGAAATGCGGCGGATGCCGTTGATGACCTTAGCCTTCTTGGGACCATACTTAAGCGTGATGTGCAGAGTCTTCTGGGGAACGGTGTCCTCGACATCGTAGCCCTCGATGTAGCCCTCCTCGTGCAGAACACGAGCGATCTCGACGAGCTTCTTGCTGCTCGGCATGGAGACCGTGGCCTTGTTCACAGAGTTAGCGTTACGGATGCGCGTAAGCATATCTGCGATCGGGTCTGTAAGGTTCATGCAGATTCTCCTTCGTTCTTGATGAACACGTGCTCTTGGTTCTTCGCCGCCCTTAACGGCAAAGCCTTTTTAGCGCGTTTTCCCTGTTCCAAACTGATGCTTGAAACGCTGGTAGTGACTTACCAGCTGGCCTTCTTAACGCCGGGAAGCTCGCCCTTGAGTGCAAGCTCGCGGAAGCAGACACGGCACAGGCCGAACTTGCGGTACACAGAGTGCGGACGGCCGCAGCGCTGGCAGCGCGTGTACTCACGAGTAGAGAACTTCTGCTTGCGATTGCACTTGACGATCATCGATGTCTTAGCCACTTATATCCTCCTCACATAGAGTATTGTTCGCCCCAAGCGCCGCCCCCTTGTGGGAACGGCGCTTATAGGGCAGGTGAACCTATTTCTTGAACGGGAAACCGAAGGCGTCCAGAAGGGCCTTGGCCTCCTCATCGGTGTTGGCGGTGGTCACGAAAGTGATGTCCATACCGCGCTGGTGATCGACGGAGTCGAAGTCGATCTCGGGGAAGATGAGCTGCTCGGTGACGCCCATGGAGAAGTTACCACGGCCGTCGAAGCTCTTGGCGGAGATGCCGCGGAAGTCGCGGATACGGGGGATCGCGACGGAGGTCAGACGATCGAAGAACTCCCACATACGGTCGCCACGCAGGGTAACCTTGCAGCCGATCGGCATACCAGCGCGCAGGCGGAAGGTAGCGATGGACTTGCGGGCACGGGTGATCATCGGCTGCTGGCCGGTGATGGCGCGCAGGTCGCGCACGGCACCGTCGATGGCCTTGGAATCGGTAGCGGCCTCGCCGACACCCATGTTCACGACGATCTTCTCAAACTTGGGGATCATCATGACGTTCTCGTACTGGAACTTGTCCTGAAGCTGCTGCTTGACCTCGTTGTTGTACTTGGTCTTCAGACGCGGCACATACTTCTCTTCTGCCATTGTTCACTCCTTCTTGGGGTTTTAAGCACGGGGCGTGGCCACGATGGGTTGTCCTCGTGCCTCCTGACTGCATCCGCGCCGCTCATGGCATTTCGCGGTTTGGACTCGACGCAGCAGGAGCCGACAAAACAATCGGTACTATACGCGCATTGGGTGCGTATTTCCAGAAAAACCTCGTCTGCCTGCACAACTCCACAACTCCCCCGCACATAGTGATCCCCGAAAAGCAGTTGCGGTGAAATAGGGACTGTTTGGCAACCTAACAGGCTTAAACAATCCGTATTTCACCGCAACTCATATATGAGGATGCGACTAGCGCTTGCGGGGGACGAGTTTGGTGCGGCGCAGGTGGATCATCTCGGCGGCGATGGAGATGGCGATCTCCTTGGGGTCCTCGGCCTCGATGGCAACGCCGATCGGAAGGTGCAGCTCGTCGATCTGGTCCTGCGTAAAACCTTCCTGCTCCAGGCGGGCACGCACAAAGGCCGTCTTGCGGCGCGAACCCAGACAGCCCAGATAGGCAGGCTTGGCACGCATGGCCTGAATCACCACGTCGATATCGGACTTGTGACCCGCCGTGGCGACGACCACCAAGTCGCGCGGACCGATGGGGCACAGCTCGCTCAGGTTCTTGTAATCGACCAGGCGACGATCGTAGACACCGGGCACCCATTCGGGCGTCAACGTGCCGGGGCGGTCATCGCAGGCCACGACGGCAAAGCCCGCCGCCGTGAGCACGCGCGCCGTCGCGGCGCCCACGTGTCCGCAGCCAAAGATGTAGGTCAGGCCCTCGGGGCAGAGCGTCTCGATGTGCGCCGCGGGAATCTCAGAGGCAGCGTTGGTGTAGGTGACGTTACTCCCCTCCTCCACCAGTGAAAGCCCGGGGCAGCCCGCAATGGTGCGGCGCGATGCCTCGCCATGGTACTCGGCCACATCGCCCTCGAGCGCGCTCGCGATAAACGGCTCAAAGTCGATGACGAAGTCGCCGATGCGCCGATAGACCAAGACGTCGGCAATTTCCTGGAACAACGGTGCCTGGGTCGCATCCAGATGCAGATAGCACAGGCAAATGGCTCCGCCGCAGATCATGCCGGTATCGGAGTTCTCGCCGCCCATGGTGTAGCGGACCAGACGCGACTGTCCCGCGCTCAGGAGTTCGCGCGCCTCATCCAGCGCAAAGAGCTCAATCTTGCCGCCGCCGATAGTGCCCGCCTGGCTGCCGTCGGCAAAGACGGCCATCCAGGCGCCCACGCCGCGCGGCGACGACCCCGCCGTGCCGGCCACGACCACGAGCTCGCACGTCTCGCCAGCACGCAGGGCGGCAAGCGCCGCATTCACAACATCGAGCTTTTCCATTGCCGCCTTCTATCCTCTAAAGATATCGGTGAGCATAGCGAGTGCCTCGAGCACGCCGCCGCCGACCGACGTCGCCTTGTCCGAAATGTAGTTGATATAGCTAGCGTCACCGCGCGGATCGACATCGGCGCATTTAAAGCCCTCGGTCACCTGCACGCCGTTCGCCAAAAGCCCGCGCAGACAGCCATCGATCTGCGTGCGCATGGGCGTATCGCCCGCGTAGCCAATCACGTCTCCGGCGCGCACGATGTCGCCGATTGCGCGGTCGGACCGAAACACGCCGGCGGCGGGGCTGTGGATAACACGCTCTTTGCCATAGCCAGCGATAATGCCCGGCACGCCCGTGTTGGGCTGGGGTGAACCTTGGGTAATGACACGGCCCAGGAAATGCCCGCGCATGGTCTCGACCACGGCGTCGCAATCGACCGGCGCGGTAAAGCCCGGCCCCACGGCGATGACGGTAGGCGCCATGTCGCGCGTGGTGCCCAGGTTGCGCTTGGCCAGAATCGCGTCGACCACAGCCGCGGGTTTAAGCTCATCGAGCATCTTGGCCTGAGGGTCCACCACGACGGCAACATCCCCCGCTTGGGTAATCTCGAGCGCCTCTGCCGGCGTCTGCGCCAAGCGAGCGCGAATGCCCTCGACCTGGACCTCGCCCAGGCGAATAGCCTCGCAAAAACTGATTGTGCGGCGGATGCACGTGGGAACCGCGATATCGGCCATAACGACCGACACGCCGGCGCGCACCAAGCGAGCGGCGACACCCGTGGCGATATCGCCGGCGCCGCGAACATAAAC
Source organism: Collinsella aerofaciens (assembly GCA_048478035.1). Taxonomy (GTDB): domain Bacteria; phylum Actinomycetota; class Coriobacteriia; order Coriobacteriales; family Coriobacteriaceae; genus Collinsella; species Collinsella aerofaciens_CN. The sequence goes on from DBGBCW010000022.1 coordinate 25,386, forward strand.
GAGCATTCCCGGGGCACCTCCCTGTGCTACGGTTTGAGCAGAGCAAAAGCGGTTCGACCGCTACTCTGATGATTATTTATTATCACAGTATTATACGGCGGTGAACAGATGGAAACGGTTAGCGGCAATCTTGCCTCGGCGCTCAGGATCGAGCCGGGCATTACCGCGATTATCGGCAGCGGCGGCAAGTCGACGTTGCTCAAAACGCTGGGTCTTGAGCTCATGCGCGCTGGCGGCCGCGTGCTCCTCTGCACCACCACGCATATGCTTCCCGTTGCCGGCGTGCCATGGGACGGGTCGAATCGTCGCCTGGACGCCGCGCCTTGGAAGCCAGGTGCCCCACACGCCCCAGGCTGCACCTGCGAGGCCTGCGCGGGGCTTGCACGCGGAGGCATCTGCCAGGCAGGCATCTTGGACCCGGAGACAGGCAAGCTCTCCGCCCCCGCCGAGCCACTCGGCGAGCTGGCACAGCGCTTTGACTATGTGTTGGCCGAGGCAGACGGTAGCAAGCGACTCCCGCTCAAGGCGCATGCCGCCTGGGAGCCGGTAATTCCCGCCGCCACGGCAAACGTTGTCTGGGTCGTCGGCGCCTCGGGACTGGGCAAACCCGTCGCCGAGGTTGTCCACCGCCCCGAGCTCTTTTGCGAGCGTTGCGGCTGCGAGCTCACCGACATCGCCACGCCCGAGCGCGTCGCCCAGGTGCTCAATGCCGAGCTGCAGATGCTGAACCTCAACAATGCCCGCATCATGCTCAACCAAGTCGACACGCTTGCCGACCCAACGATGGCAGGTCGCTTCGAGACAGCCCTCGGCCGCCCCGTCGTCGCCAGCAGCCTCAAGTAGCCGGCCCCATCTCGTCAGTTGCGGTGAAATACGGACTGTTTGGGGGTGCGGACGATTTCTTGGACCGCGCCTAGGCGTATCACCACCAAGCTTCCTGCGATACTCCATCGGGCTCAGCCACCCGAGGGACTTCTTGATCCGCTCCTCACGATAGTACACGAGGTAGGCCTCGAGCCTTCCCATGAACTCCTCGGCCGTCACGCCCTCCCAGTCCCTGTAGTGGAAGAACTCGTTCTTGAGGCGCCCGAAGAAGCCCTCGCAGGCCGAGTTGTCCGGGCTGCAGCCCTTCGCGGACATGCTCCTGATCAGGCCGTTCTCCTCGCAGATCCCGATCCACTCCGGCCAGCGGTAGTGGCCGCCCCGGTCCGAGTGGATCGTCGTGCGCGCGCCCGCCGGCCTCGCCGCGCAGGCCTTGAGCAGGCTCGAGTTCGCGAGGCGCTTGTCGGGGTGCAGCCCGATCGACCAGGCGACGGGCATCCCGTCGAAGCAGTCGACGATCGGGCTCAGGTAGACCTTCTCGCCGCCCGGGAGCCTGAACTCGGTGATGTCGGTGAGCCACAGCCGGTTGGGCTCGTCGGCGTGGAAATTCCTGCTCACGAGGTTCTCCGGCGCCTTGGAGACCTCGCCGGCGTAGGAGCTGTAGCCCCGGGCGCGCCTCTTGTTGTAGACGACCTCGAGGCCCTCCTCGCGCATCACGCGGGCCACGCGCTTCTCGCTGGCGCGGACCCCCTCGCGGCGCAGGCGCGCCCAGACGGTGCGGTACCCCCAGCACCCCGAGCCCTCGCGGAAGATGCGCACCACGCGGTCGCGTATGTCGGCGTCGCGGTCGCGCGGCGCGGCGACGCGGGGCCTCCAGTACTCATAGGAGCTCTTCGATATCCTCAAGAAACCTGTGATCGAGCGGAGGGGCAGGGCGGTCGCCCGCCTCAATCTCTCGCCGAGCTCGCACTTGCTCCTGTTCGAGATCGAAGCCGGGTCCCACCCTTCCGCTTTTAGGTCGGCCAACACCGCCCTGAGCAGCAGGTTCTCTATCTGGTCCTCGTTGAGCCCGGCGAGCGGGCCGGTCGCCGGCGGGGCGTAGGTCGACTTGTCGGGGCCCAAGCTGGCCTCCTTCCGTGGCGGTTTCCTCGCCCCGATTCTACAGCGCGCCCCGGTGTAGCTGTGCGGGAGGTACCCCGTCGCCCACTTCTTGGCCGCGCCCACCGAGACCCCCGCGAACTTCGCGGCGGCGGTCGGCCCCATGCCGTCCTCCGTCGCCAGGAGGAAGAGCTCGACCTTCTCCCTGCTGTACATGCGAACCTCCAGTCCGGACCGCTTCACGGTCCAACTTTCTGTCCGCACCCCCTTTGGCCGCCAAACGGCCGCAAACAGTCCGTATTTCACCGCAACTGCGGAGGGGAATCCGGTGATCTTCCTGTTAGCGGGGCACGTAGCGACCGGGCTGAGCTCCGGTGGGCTCGCCGTCGCGCGCCACCAGCACGCCGTTCACAAACACGGCCTTGGCGCGGCCATGTGCCTCAAAACCCTCGAGCGGCGTGTAGTCCACGGCCTGATGCTGTGTCGCGGCGCTGATCGTCCAACGCGTGCAAGGATCCCACACGCACACGTCGGCATCGGCACCCTCGGCAAGACAGCCCTTGCGCGGGTACATGCCAAACACGCGCGCCGGGTTCTCGCTCATCAAGCGGCAGAGGTCCTCGGGTCCCAGCTGTCCCTCAAAGCTCGTGGCAATCGCGACGGGACGATGCTCCACACCGGGCCCGCCGTTGGGAATCGCACGGAAATCGTCGCGCCCGCGGTCCTTTTGCCCATGCAGGTTAAAGCTGCAGTGGTCGGTCGCAATCGTATCGATCTCGCCGGCCACAAGCGCCTCGCGCAGAGCCGCACGGTCGCCGGCATGGCGCAGCGGCGGACTCATCACATATTTGGCACCCGCAAAGCCGTCCTCACCCTGCTCCAAGTAGCAAGTATCGTCGAGCATCAGATACTGAGGGCAGGTCTCGACATAGATATTCTTCTGCCCGCGCGCCTTGGCGGCACGGATGGCCTCGAGCCCCAGCTTGGTCGAAAGGTGCACCACGTTGACCGGTGCGTCGCCGGCCAGGTGCGCCAGATACAGCAGACGGCTCACTGCCTCGGCCTCGCACACATCCGGACGGCTGAGCGCATGGCCCTCGGGCCCGTGGATACCCTGCTCGTATACGCGCTTCTGCAGTTCATTCACCAACGTGCCATTCTCGCAATGCACGCACAGTATGCCGCCAATACGCTTGAGCTCCTCGAGCACCTCGAGCGTCTCGGCATCGTCCAGGCGCAGGTGGTCGTAGGCAAAGTAGGTCTTGAACGACGATACGCCCGCCTCGCGCATGGCCGAAAGATCGGCGCGGTTGCGCTCGTTCCACTCGGCGAGTGCCATATGAAAGGCGTAGTTAGCCGTGCAGGTTCCGTCGGCGCGGCGATGCCACTCGGCCAAGGCATCGGGCATGGTCACGCCGCGATCGGCCGTCGCGTAGTCCACGATGGTCGTCGTGCCGCCGCAGGCAGCCGCGCGCGTGCCGGTCTCAAAGCTATCGGCTGTCCAATCCATGCCGGTCCAGCACTGCATGTGCGTGTGGCCGTCGATAAAGCCGGGAAACACCCAGCAGCCCACGGCGTCCTGGACGGTATCGCCCTCGCCCGGCTCGATTGCCGCGGCAATCCGCACAATCTTATCGCCCTCCATGGCAAGATCGGCGCGGCGAAGCCCCTGGGGCGTCACGAGCGCGCCGTTTTTGATGATGATCATAATTGCTCCTTATTGATTGATGCAGTTGGCCACGCGATCAAAATACGAGCAGGCGGCGATATGCTCCGTTATGCGTTGCTGTCCCTTGGCGGTATCGACGTCCCACAGCTCGTAGGCACGCGCCTCGACCAGCACCACGTCGGTACGGTCCTTGAGGATCGAACCGCCGCCGTCCTTGCCCTCAAGACACATGAGTGCATCGAACAGTTCCGCCGGAAAGAGCACCGGGCTCGAAGGCTCACCGTTGCACGCAAGACGCACCGGATGCTTGCGGCCACGCTCATCAAACGTGCGAACCATGGCCTCAAAAGAATCCGAACTCACGAGCGGCTGGTCGCCCGGCAAAAAGAGGCAACCTTTCCAGTTGCGTTCGACTCCCCACGAAAGGCCCGCACGGACGCTTTCGCTGCGCAGCTCGCCATCGTGCAGCACGCACGGGCAATGCTTGTCCTCGCAAATCTGAGCGACCTCGGGCCAACGCGTCGAAACCACAACGTCAAAGCCCCGGGGAACCGAATCGATGGTCCGGGCAATCAGCGGCTCGCCATAGATATCGGCAAGCATCTTGTTAGAGCCAAACCGCTTGCCCTCGCCCGAAGCCATAATGACGCATCCAAGTTTCATGGTGATACCTCCCCTGAAACCATCGTACCCATAACTCGCGCCGCGGGCATCTACATCGAAAGCGCTTATCCCGCACGCCCGCGATGCAAAAAGGGGCACCCCGCCGGTTGGCAGAGCGCCCCCTTTACATGGCTTACCTCAACCCGGCTTTAGGCCTGGAGCCAACGGGCGGTGTTGCGCTCGTCGAGGGCCTTGAGGGTAGCGGCGGGATCGGCAACCTTCTGCAGGAACATCATGGCTGCGATGGCGTACGGCTTGTAGCTGGCCTCCTTGTACATGCCCACGCGGTGCATGTCGAAGACGTCGGCGTTGACCTCGCCGTGCTCGCAGGAGACACCGGAGATGTCGGCGGGCAGTGGGTGCATAAAGATGGTGTCCTGGCCGTTGGCAGTCTTCTCCATGAGCTCGGTCGTGGAGCACCAATCCTGATGGGTGGCGTTCTGGGCGAGCAGCTCCTTCTCGAGCGCAGCAATGCCGGCGTCGTCGCCCTCGGCGTACAGGTTGGTGCGCTTCTCCATGGCGGCATACGGAGCCCAGCTCTTGGGGATCACGATGTCGGCGCCCTCGAAGGCCTCGGCCATGGTGTTGACCTGCTTAAAGGTGGTGCCGGACTCGGCGGCATAGCCGCGGGCGCGCTCGACGACCTCGGGCATGAGGTCGTAGCCCTCGGGGTGAGCCAGGGTGACGTCCATGCCAAAGCGGGGCAGCAGGCTGATCAGCGACTGCGGGCAGGACAGCGGCTTGCCGTAAGAGGGCGAATAGGCCCAGGTGACGGCAACCTTCTTGCCCTTGAGGTTCTCAAGGCCGCCAAACTCGTTGATGAGGTAGAGCATGTCGGCAGAGGACTGCGTGGGGTGGTCGGAATCGGACTGCAGGGAGATGAGTGTGGGACGGTGATCCAGAACGCCGTCCTCGTAGGCCTGCTGGACAGACTCGGAGACCTCGGCCATGTAGGCATCGCCCTTGCCGATGTACATGTCATCGCGGATGCCGATGACGTCGGCCATAAAGGAGATCATGGTAGCGGTCTCGCGGACGGTCTCGCCGTGGGCGATCTGGGACTTCTTCTCGTCCAGGTCCTGCAGCTCAAGGCCGAGCAGGTTGGCGGCCTTAGAGAAGGAGAAGCGCGTACGGGTGGAGTTGTCGCGGAACAGGGAGACGGCAAGACCGGAGTCGAAAATCTTGGACGAAACGTTGTTCTCACGCAGCTCGCGCAGGGCGTCGGCGACGATGTAGAGAGCCTTGAGCTCATCGGTGGTCTTGTCCCAGGTGTGCAGGAAGTCGCTGCCGTACATACCCTTAAAATCGAGGCCGTTCAGCTGCTCGACGAGCTCGGTAAACTTAGCGTCCATGGAAATGTCCTTTCTAAAGATGCAACGATCGCAATGAGTAGATGTGCTCCGACATGCGCGTGTGGCTAGAACATGCAGAGCACCATGACGAGGACCCGCCACCGTTGAGGAAGCATGGGAGATAACGACCGCGGGCCCCAAGTCAACAGGGGGTGCCGGGGACACGAGCGGCCCCCGGCTCAACAAAATCGAGGAATGGGACTAGTCGATCTTGTTGTTGGTCAGACCGGCACGGAACACGGTGGCGTCGCCATCGGCCTGGCTCGGATCGTAGAGGTTCAGGGCAGCCACGTACATGGCGGCAGCGGTGACCAGGTCGTCCTTGTAGGTGACCTCGTTGGGAGCGTGAGCCTGAGACTCGGCACCCGGGCCAAAGCCCACGCAGGGGATGCCGTAGCGGCCCTGGATGGAAACGCAGTTCGTGGAGAAGGTCCACTTGTCGCACAGCGGACGACCGGTGCGCTTGTCCATGCTGGGCTCGCAGCCGATGCGCTCGTCACCAAACATGGCCTTGTGGGCGTCGACGAGGGCCTTGACGTGCGGAGCGGTCTCCTTGTTGATCCACGTGGGGAAGTAAGCCTCGGTCTCGTAGACCTCGCCGGTCCAGGACGGACGGTCGTACATGTACATGGAGACCTTCACGTCGTCGCCGTACTTCTTGGCGGCCGGCAGGTTACGGATCTCGTCCAGGCAGGACTCCCAGGTTTCACCGGCGGTCATGCGACGGTCGATGGAGATGGCGCAGGAGTCGGCCACGGCGCAACGGCTGGGGCTGGTGTAGAAGATCTGGCTGACGGTGCAGGTGCCGCGGCCCAGGAAGCGGGCATCCTCGAAGTGCTCGGGATTGTACTTGGGGTCGAGCATCTTGACGAGACCCTTGATGTCGGTCGACTCGTCGCAGCCGTTGTTGTTGAGGGCGCGGACGTCGGCGATGATGTCGGCCATCTTGTAGATGGCGTTGTCGCCGCGGTCGGGAGCGGAGCCGTGGCAGGAGGTGCCGTGAACGTCGACGCGGATCTCCATGCGGCCGCGGTGACCGCGATAGATGCCACCGTCGGTGGGCTCGGTGGAAATGACGAACTCGGGCTTAATGCCGTCCTTGTTGTAGATGTACTGCCAGCACATGCCGTCGCAGTCCTCTTCCTGGACGGTACCGACGACCATGATCTTGTAGCCCTCGGGGATGAGGCCCATGTCCTTCATCATCTTGGCAGCGTAGGTAGCAGAAGCCATGCCACCCTCCTGGTCGGAGCCGCCGCGGCCGTAGATGATCTCGTCGGTCTCGTAGCCCTCATAGGGATCGGCATCCCAGTTATCGATGTTGCCGATGCCGACGGTGTCGATGTGGGAGTCGATGGCGATGATCTTGTCGCCCTCGCCCATAAAGCCCATAACGTTGCCCAGGCCGTCGACCTTGACCTCGTCATAGCCAAGGTTCTCCATCTCGGCCTTGATGCAAGCAACAACCTCACCCTCCTCGCAGGACTCAGAGGGATGGGAGATCATAGCGCGCAGGAAGCGAGTCATATCAGCACGATGAGACTCAGCAGCAGCCTTGATAGCGTCGAAATCGAGTTCTTTAGCCATTGTTCATAACCTTTCAAACGAAGGAATCTACCTGTGAGGTGGCGGAGCGATACCTATTTACTCCGCTCCAACGATTAGCAAGTGGAATATTCGCCTTCCCAAACAATGCGGCGATACTGGTCGGGGTCCGTGTCACCTTCCGTGGAAAAGCAGAGCACGGAGCTCGTCTTGTCCAGACCGATGAGTTCCTTGAGCTCGGCGTACTCGGGATCGAGCATGAGGGTCTCGACCAGGCCGGTGGTCACTGCGCCGGACTCGCCGGAAATGACGCGCGGGTCACCCTTCTCGGGAGCACCCAGGGTGCGCATGCCGCGAGCGGTGACCCAGTCGGGGCAGGACACGAAGGCGGTGGTGTGGTTGCGCAGGATATCCCAGCCCAGGATGTTGGGCTCGCCGCAGCACAGGCCGGCCATGATGGAGGGCATGTCGCCGTCCACGATGCGCGGGTCGCCGTCGCCGGCGGCAGCGCCCTTGTACAGGCAGGCGGCCGGAGCGCACTCGACCACAACGAAGGTCGGCGGGTTATCGGGATACAGGTTGGTGAAGTAGCCCACCACGGCGCCGGCGAGCGAGCCTACGCCAGCCTGGACAAAGACGTGCGTCGGGCGGTTGATGGCCATCTCGCGCAGCTGCTCGGCAGCCTCGGAAGCCATGGTGCCGTAGCCCTCCATGATCCAGGACGGGATCTTCTCGTAGCCCTCCCAGGCGGTGTCCTGAACGATGACGCCGCGCTCGCAGGCGTCGGCCTCGGCGGCGGCCATGCGCACGCACTCGTCGTAGTTGACCTCTTCGATGGTCACCGCGGCGCCCTCGGCGGCGATGTTATCGAAGCGGGGCTTGGTGGAACCCTTGGGCATGTGCACGACGGCCTTCTGGCCCAGCTTGTTGGCAGCCCATGCCACGCCGCGGCCATGGTTGCCGTCGGTGGCGGTAAAGAAGGTAGCCTGGCCAAAGTCCTTGGCAAGCTGATCGGAGGTCAGGTAATCGAAGGTGCAGTCGGCAACGTCCTTGCCGGTCTCGTCGGCAATGTAGTTGGCCATGGCAAACGAGCCGCCCAGGACCTTAAAGGCGTTGAGGCCAAAGCGATAGCTCTCGTCCTTAACGCACAGGTTGGAAAGGCCCAGGCGTGCAGCCTGACCATCCAGGCGGGCAAGCGGAGTGACGGTGTACTGGGGGAACGACTGGTGGAAGGCACGGGCCTTCTTCACGTGGTCGAGGCTCATGATTCCCAAGTGCTTGTCATCGCTCTTGGGCATCGTGTTGCCCGCCCACTGGATCTTATCGGCCATACGGTGAACTCCTTAAGTCCTCTCTTGCCGGCCCCCGCATACGCGTTTCAGCCCATTCCCATTCATGCGACTGAACTTTTATGTGGATGCCAAACAAAAAGTTTGTTAGCACTGTTCTATCACACTTTTTGATTGGCAAACCTAACAAATTGTTTGTTGCCGTAATCGGTACCTTTTCGCCGCCGAACGGTTACATAACGCAGCGACGCTTTCGTTATTTGCGAACAGGTGTGGTTTATGGCAAAGTATGCCCAAACTAATTTTTAGGAAGGCACCCATGACCCCCGCACAGATTGAGTTTTACAAGCGCCTCGCACACGGTCTGGCGCTCCAATTTGGTCCCAACTGCGAAGTCGTCGTCCACGATCTGGAGACCGAGGACGTGGACCACTCCATCGTAGTGATCGAAAACGGCCACGTCAGCGGGCGCAAACTGGGTGACGGCCCCAGCCATATTGTGTTTGAGTCCATGCACGAGGGCAGCACCGACGTACACGACCGCGAGCCGTACCTCACTAAAACCACCGATGGCAAGCTGCTCAAGTCCTCGACCATCTTTATCCGCAACGACGAAGGCAAGCCCGTCGGCATTTTGGGCATCAACTTTGACATTACGCTTATGAAGGCTTTTGAGCGTTCGCTCGACGCCTTTACCGGCACCGGCGGCACGGGCTATACCGAGCCCGAGCCTATTACCAAGAACATCGGCGACCTGCTCGAGGACCTGCTGCACGAGTGCGAGCAGTTTGTGGGCAAGCCCGCGGCACTCATGACCAAAGACGAGCGCATTCGTGCCATTGGCTACCTCGACCGTCGCGGCGCCTTCCTCATTTCCAAGTCGAGCGAGCGCGCCTGCGAGTTCTTTGGCATCTCCAAGTACAGCTTCTATAGCTACCTCAATGAGGCCAAGGCGGCGGCCGGCGACAAGTAGGCACTCGCCCGGATTGCCCCTCCCCCTTTTGGGTGCGAGTTCTGGAAAGCACGAATCCAAGACCGGGCCGCTTGGGAAGTTCCATATAATCGATGTTATTAGTATTTCGAAAGGATGGAACAGAATGGCGTTGAGCAAGGCATCATGCACCGGTCGCGGATTGATTCCGGCAATTGGTGGACATGTGCACCGCATGTTCGATGAGGGTGAAGACGACCTGTTTTCGCTAAGCCTTGACGACGTGATGGATGATCGCCCGTGGACCGCCGACGAACTCATGGGCGGCGGGGCTCGCCCGTCAAGCCCCGATCCCACACTTGCGCCTAAGCCCGCATCTGCGCCGACTCCTGCGCAGTCGCCCGTTTCGACGCCCGCGCCTACGCCCACACCCACTTCGGCGCCCACGCCAGCTCCCCGCCCCGCAAGCGACCCGTCCGAGACGGCGGCATTTCTCGCTGCAGCGACGCAGGGCAAATCGGCCGACAGCACCGTTATGTACAGCGCCCAGCAGTTGCCTGTTCCTGCGGCACGCAAGCCTCCGGTCGCAAGGCTCGATGAGCCCGTTGCCCATCAGGTTGCCTACGATTCCTGGGCTGCAGCCGATCTGGATGAGACCTCTACCGGCATGCCGGCGCTCGATGTTCCAGTTAACCCGCTTTTTGCCGCCAACACGAGCGCCGCGGACTATGAGGGCGGTGCGGCATATTCCGATTATTCCGATGGCCATGCTGGCACCGGTCGCATCGAGACCGAGGATTATGGCACCGCATCGAGCGATTATCTCAACGATCCGTACGCTGCCACGCCTGCACCGGAATATGACCCGGAGGCCGCGTCCGCGCCGGCATATACCAAAAGCACGGGCGAAGAGCGCTTCGCCGATTATTACGCCGAGGAAAAGGCGCTGCGTTTCTCGGACTTTCCGCAGGCAGTCAAGGTTGCCTTTATCGCCATTGTCATTGCCCTGCTCGGCGTCATTGCGTTTGAGGGATTCCAGCTGTTCCGCGGCCCCACCCAAGCGGAGTCGGAGACCCAGCAAAAAGAGGACGATAACCAGTACCTGGACATCAACACCCTCAAGGGCGACCCCAACGACGGAGACGACGAGTAGCGAGGGCTGAAGGCAGCCGCAGGATCCCGCATCCAGCACCGGCTTCTAAGTGCTGTTTTGTCATCCGGTTACACTTTTCCGGATAATTTGCCTATCGAATGGGGCACTTTTCCCGAAGTTTTAAGGTGCCCATTTCGACACTTTTCCGTACTTTTGCACGGCTGATTTCGACACTTTTCCGGATGAAAGCCGAATAATCACTTGGGAAACCAACGCCATCCGCGCGTCATTTCGCGGATGGCGCTTGATTTCTGTCCGTACACGTTGATAGACTTCCTCTTGCCCGCAAGGAGCGGGCGCGTTTTATCCAGAGTCGGGGTAGAGAGTTGGCTCCACGATCCCGACGCCAACCGGCCAAGAGGCACGGTGGCCCTGCCAACATCGATGAAAGGAGTCCGTATGGACAATTTCTCCGTGCGCAGTGAGCGCAACTTCCACAACCTGGCAACCAAGCCAAAACGAATGCATCTTCTGGACGAGCCGAGCGGCTATGCCTCGGCCATGGTCAAGAGCAGCCTCTCCCACCAGATGCGCTTTACCGTGCAGGTGCTCGAGGAAGATCTCTGCGCCGCCGGCGACCCGCACGTGCTGCAGATTCAGCTGCTCGGGGACGACTCGCGCGAGCCGTCCAGCTGGAAGCTCTTTGCTGACGGCAAGTGCGTTGTGGACGGATCCGGCGCCTTTGCCCGCGAGTGCTTCTGCGAGGGGGCCGAGGTATTCCTGGACCTGTGCCGCGACGCCGTACGCGCAGCCGAGCTGCGCCAGTGGAGCCAGAGGGAGTATGAGCTGCTGAGCGCCGCGCGTGGGATTGCGAGGATGTAGACAGGCGGAAATAGACTTGCGCACCCCAATGTCGCCAAAACGACAATACCGTAGCCCTTAGCCACCGTCGCGCGCGGCCACATAGGCCACACGGTGTCAAAAAACTGACACTTGTGTATGCCTTTTGACATACACAAGTGTCAGTGATCTAAACTGGGCAACCACAACGGCATATGCAACGGCCGATAGCTCGCCAATCACGACATGCCCGCCTTCCGCGACCTGATTGCCGAAGTACCGGCACCCAGCAACGATTGCGTCGACATTTCGAGCGACATGCGGCTTGGAAGGGCTGATGAGAGATGGCTGAATGCTTGGTACGAGAGAGTGTAGTTCAGCGAAATCAGCCTAGACAGTGTGCCCCTCTGGTTCGAAGAACCTTGTCGAGATACTCGATAACCATACGCGCGGTTTCTTCGTTCACCTCATCCGCAGCGATGCAAAGTTTCGCATGGACCAGATTCCTCTTCTTGCGAATCTGGTGAGCCATGTCCGCCTCCTTCATCCAACGAGGCCTCTCCAGATACTTAATCTCGTTGATGTAGTCGATAAGGGCCGCGGGTTTCATCTTGCCGCTCTTCCTGTCCCGCACCATATACTTTTCCGCAAAGTAGTTAACGTGCTTGATTTCGGAAATCCAGTCGATAAGAACCGCCTCAAGAATGGAACCGGCAAGGATGATTGCCGCCTTATAAGCGCCGTGCGAAAAACAAGTATTTAGCTCACGGATGTCCGAGGAAAGGAAAGTGCGTAACTGTTCCTCGTTATATGCCTGAATCCTATCGGCGATTTCGGCGTTAAGGATCTCTTCCGCCGCAGACGGTTCCGCACCCTTTAGGCCTTCGAGGTCTTGGTAGTTCCTCGGAGCACGTCCGGACAGGATGGCATATTCGGTGAGATAGTACTGCTCGTCCATCGATGGTTCGACAACGGGAAAAACACTGAGGTCGCGAAGCGCTAGACGCTTCATGATGACGCCACCTGCCAACGATGACAGGGCCTGCTTTGCGATATCGCTGGAAAGGTAGAAGCAAAGATACTCCGGAGATATCCCGTTGGCACGAATAACAGCCATGCTCGTGCCCGCATAAACGGGCTCTTGCCCATCGCGGTCAAAGACGATGGCGTGATTCTCCTCGCCAATGAGGCACATGACAATATCACCCTTGCGCAGGGGCACCGTTGTTGCCTCGCCCCGCTCCAACGAGTCAAGATCAACTGGGAATCTAATGTTTCTTGGCCTGAGAACCAAGACGTTTCTGGCAGCGTCGCTAACCTTTCGCGGCAAAAGAATGCTGGCGACTTCCGAAAGCTCTACGGTCTTTGAACTCGCAAGCGTGCTACGTATCTTACGATTTCGAGGAGAATAGAACGCGGGGGTAAATCTTCCTTCTATAAGTTCGCTTGGAGGCATACCGAAAAAGCTCCGCACTTGGATGGACAGTCAGGAGCCCCTCCATTTGCATAGTCTTCGACCGCCCGAAGATATGCGAGGAAATCGTCGCTGAAGCGATCGACCGGAATCTTGCAGAGACCGTCAGTCTTACGCGAGCCACGTGCCTTGGCGACAAGCGGTTTCTTGAGCTTGAGCGTCGAAAATCGACACTCTCCGAAGCCGGGTCGTGCGAAAACATAAAGCATGAGAAAAAGCGAGGTCCCAGACAAGATGTCCCCGAGCTCAAAGGCGCCGCGCAGGATGTAACCATCCGGAATAAGACTGCGCTTCTTGCCGGTGTCGAAGAAACCGCGAGCGCCCACAAAGGCGTACTCATCCGACTCATCTGAGAATACGAGCTCGGCCAGCTCGTCATGATTTCCCGTAACGAGAAAGCCCTCGCGGTTATCTAAACACTTTTGCAAGTCAATCGTCATCGCATCCTCCAACAACCATGCCGCGCGGTCCATGCCATAGAAGTAGTTGTATATCCCCTCGATGCACTTGCGTAATACTTCATCAGGGCAATTGAATTCGGGAAGTTTGCAGACCCCGTTACATACAGTAAGCCTTGTGGCGACGCAAGTCTCGGTGTTTTAGGCCAAAGAGTCTAGAAACTCTTGAGCCCTTCTTCGCCCCAAAACTTGTCGCAGTATAATGTTACGAACGCATTTGTATTGCATTTCGAGCGATGGGAGCGCAGATGCCCGATAGCTACAAGCAGCTCATCAAGAGCAACCCCGACGAGACCGAGATCAGAAGCTTCCTGGTGGACGGCGACCAGGTCTCCGTGACCCTTCGCATCCCCGATACCCTGCGCGACGCTGCGAAGGAAGAGGCGGCCCTCCGGGGCATGAGCTTCTCCGCCTTCGTGCGCACGTGCATGATTGAAGAGCTCGCGAAGAAGGGGGCGTGAGCATGATCCGGGTCAAGACTCTCACCGTCCAGCTCATAGACGCGCAGCCGGACCGCATCCGCATCTGCCGCATCGACGGCGAGTCGCTTGTGACCGTCGTCGTTCCGAGGGAAGACCTCGCCGAGGCGAAGTCGCTGCCGAACATCCCGCAGCGCGGTGTCTACTACCTGCTCGACGAGGACCACGGCAACGTGAGCCGCGTCTACGCCGGACAGACGACTCAGGGCATCGCCCGGCTCGACACACACAAGGCAAAGAAGGAGTTCTGGAACAAGGCCGTTATGTTCCTCGACGACGACCAGAACATCAGCAGGGACGCACTGGACGTTCTCGAGGCGAAGGCCATCGACTACGTGCGTACCCACGGCTCGTACGAGACCGACAACTCGGCGACGCCCAAGCCCTACGTCGACCCGTACAAGGAAGAGGCCGTCGAACGCCTGCACGAGAGGATTCTCTTCAGGATGGCGGCTCTGGGGTACGATCTCGATAGAGTCGACCAAGGTCCGGCGGGCGCGCCGGCGGTCTTCCACACGAAGAAGAACGGCATACGCGGGGCTGGGCGCTACGACAAGGCCACCGGGCACTTCACCGTGCTCGCCGGCTCGAAAGTAAACCTCTCGAGGCCCGTGCTGAAAAACGCGAGCGTCGCGGCCGTGCGCAGGGAAATCTTCGGCGATTCGGGCGGCATCGCAGAACTCGCCGAGGACCTCGAGTTCCCGACGCCCAGCGCCGCGGCGGTGTTCGTGCTCGGCGGCAGCCAGAACGGCTGGACCGAATGGGCAAGCGACGACGGAGAAACGCTAAACCAAGTTTATAGAAGCGAGGAAAACTAGATGAACAAGCAGCAATTGGCATCAAAGATATGGGAATCCGCCAACAAGATGCGCTCGAAAATCGAGGCAAATGAATACAAGGATTACATCCTGGGCTTCATCTTCTACAAGTTCCTCTCCGAGACCGAAGTCACCCGCCTGAAGGCACGTGATTTCGCCGAGGAGGATTTGCCGAGCCTCGTGGAAGACGACGAGGAAACGGTCGAGTTCGTCAAGGGCGAATGCGGCTACTTCATCGCCTACGAGAACCTCTTCTCCACCTGGGTCGCCAAAGGCGGCGACTTCGAGATTTCGAACGTTCGCGACGCCCTCTCTGCCTTTAGCCGCAACATCGATCCCGCCCGCAAGCGTGTCTTCGACGGCATCTTCAACACGCTGCAGACCGGTCTCTCCAAACTCGGCACCGACGCGCGGAGCCAGTCCAAGGCCGCTCGCGATCTCATCTACCTCATCAAGGACATCCCGATGGACGGTCGCCAGGACTACGACGTGCTCGGCTTCATCTACGAGTACCTCATCAGCAACTTCGCCGCCAACGCCGGTAAAAAAGCCGGCGAGTTCTACACGCCGCACGAAGTGTCTATGCTCATGAGCGAGATAGTCTCGTGGCACCTAGCCGAACGCGAAAACATCACCATCTACGACCCCACGAGCGGATCTGGCTCGCTGCTTATCAATATCGGCAAGGCAGTGGCGCGACGCAACGGCGACCCCAACTCCATCAAGTATTATGCGCAGGAACTTAAGGAGAACACGTACAACCTCACGCGCATGAATCTGGTCATGCGCGGAATACTCCCCGACAACATCGTGGCGCGCAATGGCGATACGCTCGAAGACGATTGGCCCTGGTTCGATACGGTCGAGAACAAGGATGAGACCTACAATCCACTGTTCGTCGATGCCGTGGTGTCGAATCCGCCCTACTCCCAAAACTGGGATCCGGAAGACAAAGAACTCGATCCACGCTTCAAGTTCGGCGTTGCTCCCAAATCCAAAGCCGACTATGCCTTCCTCTTGCATGATTTGTACCACTTGCGCCCCGACGGCATCATGTGCATCGTTCTGCCCCATGGCGTGCTGTTCCGCGGCGGCGAGGAGGGCACCATCCGCAAGAACCTGGTGGAGAACCGCCATATTCAGGCAATTATCGGGCTTCCCGCCAACATTTTCTTCGGCACAGGCATCCCGACCATCGTCATGGTACTCCGCAAGCAGCGCGAAAGCAGCGACGTGCTGGTCGTGGACGCGTCGAAGCACTTTGTGAAGGAAGGCAAAAACAACAAACTGCGCGCGAGCGATATACGCCGCATCGTGGACGCAGTCACGACTGGAGCGACCATCGACAAGTTCAGTCGCCTGGTGACTATCGACGAGATACGCACCAACGATTACAACCTCAATATTCCGCGCTATGTGGATTCGTCCGAAGCCGCTGAGAGCTGGGACGTGTACGCCACCATGTTCGGTGGAGTTCCGAAGGCCGAGGTCGACGATCTCGACCGCTACTGGAAGGTGTGGCCGAGCCTGAAGGGCCAGCTTTACGGCGATGGCGGCGGATCGTGCTTTGCGGTCGTGGCAGACGACGTGGCGGCAACGGTAAAGACCAACGCCAACGTCGTCTCATTTCTAGGCGGCTATCGGGATGCATTGTCGCATCTGCCTGCTGAGCTGCAGAAGAGGTTGGTGGACGGTGCGTCGCAGGTCGACGCTGTGGCCGAAGAAGAGCATATTGCGGCACAACTTCACGATGCCCTTTCCGGTATCGCGCTTGTTGACGAATACGATGCCTATCAGGCTCTTGATGATGCATGGACGGGCATTTCCAGCGACCTCGAGGTTATTCAAGCCGAGGGCAGGGAAGCTGTACGTAAAGTCGATCCAAATTTGGTGATTAAGAAGAAGAGTGGCAAAGACGTTGAGGTGCAGGATGGCTGGACGGGCCGCATTTTGCCGTTTGCGCTTGTCCAAGAGCAGCTGCTCGCTGATGATGTCAAGGAAATTACCGCGTGCGAATCCCGTTTGAATGAAATATCTCAAGAGCTTGACGAGATTCTTGAGAATCTTGATGAGGAGGAGAAAGGCTCGAGCGATGTTTTTGACGATGACGGCGTGCTTGTGGCGGCATCCCTCAAGAAAGCCGTGAAGAGTATCGGCAAGCATCCGAATGGCGACTTTGAGATGGCGCTTGTTCGTGCTCAAACTCTGCTCGATGAGGAGAAAGACCTCAAAAAGGCAAACAAAAAGGCGCTTGTCGCGCTCGAAGAGACGACAAAAAAGGTTATTGAGGGCTTGACTGATGTCCAGTGTGACGAATTGCTGGCTGCGAAATGGATTGAGCCGCTGCAGTCTGATTTACTCGAACTGCCCAATGCCGTTGTAGGCGACTTCATTGCGAAGATTGTGGCGTTGAATGCAAAGTACGCGACAACCTATTCGGACGTGTGCAATCAGATTAATGAGGCAGAAAACGAGTTGGCAGCGATGTTGGGGCAGCTCACGGGCAATGAATACGATATGGCGGGCATTGCTGAGCTGCGGAAACTGTTGGGAGGTGAATAACGTGACGGAAAAGACTAATGTACCTGAAATTCGTTTTGCCGGTTTTACGGACCCTTGGGAACAGCGTAAGTTGGGAGAGCTATGCACGTTTTCTAAGGGACATGGATACAGCAAAGCTGACATTAGGGATGCCGGCACCCCACTAATCTTATATGGACGCCTGTATACCCAATACGAATCGCGTATCGAGGAAGTAGACACTTTTACCGTTGAGCAGGATGGATCGATTCTTTCAAGGGGCAACGAAGTGATCATTCCTGCATCCGGTGAGACGGCAGAAGATATCGCCGTCGCATCATCCGTGCGCAGGTCAGGAATCATTTTGGGTGGTGATTTGAACGTCGTCACCCCGGCAGGCACGCTCGATCCGGACTACACCGCGCTTGCCATAACGTACAGCAAAGCCCATGATGATTTGGCGAAGCGGGCACAAGGAAAATCGGTCGTACACGTCCATGGCAACGATATCGCTGAAGTTGAGATCTATTACCCGTCGGAAAGCGAGCAAAAGCGCATATCATCGGTTGTTCTCAATCTCGATTCCCTCATCACCCTTCATCAGCGTGAGCCACGGTTTGCTGATACAGGTTAAATTAGAGTCGAAAGAGCCCTCATGACGATGTCAATGTCCTTGTTCTCGAGCTCTTGAATGACGTGCAGATAGGTTTCCTGAGTGGTGGTCATGCTTGCATGGCCGAGCCTTCGGGACACGCTGGCGATAGAGACACCGGCGAACAGTAGAAGTGATGCGTGCGTATGCCGCAGTCCATGGACGGATATGGTGGGCACGCCAACATTTTTGCAGTGGCGCGCCAAAACGCTGTTAGCCGTCGAGTTATAGACCTTTCCCTTCACAAATATGGGCTCGGTCGGCGGAAGGTCTTTGAGCAGTCCAGAAAGTTGCATGATGAGTTGCCAGTCGAGTTGAACCTTTCGCATCGATGAGGCGTTTTTCGTGGGGACGAATCCGCCACCGTTCTTGTAATCCCAGGTCTTGTTCACCGAGAGCGTTTGATGGGCGAAGTCGAAGTCTTCGGGAGTAAGCCCAAGGGCCTCGGAGAAGCGCAGGCCCGTTTTAGCGACTATCAGAATAAGCCAATCCCAACTCGGCCCGCCTGATAAATCAAGGTCGCCGAGCATGGCATGAAGCTCAAACTGGTTGAGATACTTGATCTTTTTCGCCCGCGGCTGTTTCCCTTTGATGATGGCCTTGCGCGTAGGGTCACGGGGAATGAGCCCTTCGTCAACTGCATCAAGGATCGCCCCCTTAAGCTGATGGTGGAAGTCCATGGTTGTCTGGCGCTCGTGGTGTTCTGCGTAACCATTGATGAGCTGCTGGTACGAGGTCCGGTCGAGATCTTTTATCTTGAGGTCTGGAATCAGCTTGGCAAGCCAAGACTGCGTGAGCCGGTACTTTCCCATGGTGACCTCACGGATGGCTCCTTCTTTGTAGACGCTAATCCATTGCGAGTAGTAATCGCAGAAAAGCGATTCTCCATTGATACCGATTGGCATTTTTACCCTCTTTCATCATGTGAGTTGGCTCACGCTGATGAAGGGTGATGAGATGGTCAAGTTGCTTGAACATGGACCCTATTGCAGTCTGCTCATCCTTTGAAGGAAAGACGAATTCTCCGGCCGCCAGACCTTTTCCAGATATCTCTAGGAAGGTTGATCCAGAAGCTTTCTGTTCAGCGAACTTCTTGATTCGATCGGTCATGGAGTAGACGAAATACACATCGGTATCATCGTTCACGACTAAAGACTGGAAGCCTTGGTTTGTACATGCTGACCTGCGAAGAATCGCTGTATTACCAATGCCCGCACGACTTGTAAAGAGAATTGTTTTACCAGCTGGAAGCAATATTGCCGAGCAGCTATCGTAACCAGCCTGGGTTATCCTCCGGACACTTCTGTCGGCGTACACCTGCTCACCTAATTCGGCGGGCGAATACCAGTCTATATCGCCATCCCAGTACGCATCGTTATTGGTGCTCGGCGTGCCGCCGCCCACAATAGTGGCGACATCTCCCAACTTACGCTGTTCCCAAGTTGAAACGAGGGGACGCACGGTCGCATGCATCCCCTCAGATAGACAAACTTTCGATTTCGCCTGTTCAAAAAAGCCGCTCATTCGTCGATGTCGAAGCCGCCTTCCAGGATGAACTTCTTCAACAGCGCCGCCGCACGGGTGTTCACCTTGAACAGAGGAAGCGTCTTGCCTTCCTTCTGCTCAAAGAAGGCCTTGGCGCGCGTCTTGTCCACCGAGTCCTTCAAATCGTCGAAGCGCCCGAACTCGTTAATGTTCGATTCCGTCAGGTCAAGCGCGGCCATGGTGTCAAGCAGCTCGCCGTCTATGCCGAGCGCCTCGACGATTCGCTCGACTTGAGCGTTTTTCGCCTTGCGGGCATAGGACGTGATGTAATCCCTCAACGTCTTGCCGTCTTCCAGGGCGACGTCCCCTCGCTCGACATCGTGAAGGAACAGCTCGGCGAAGCGCTGGTCATCCTGGCTTAGGGACGCGAACGATCGGTGGAGCTCCTCGCGCGCGGCGGCAAGACCCTCGTCGTCCTGCTCAAGGCATTTCAGCCACTTCTCGAAGTTCGCGTTCATGTAGTCGCTGTCTATGAGCCCCGTGTCGATCTCGGTTATATGACCATCGAGCTCGTAGGGCGCTTCGGGCGCGTCGCCAGGCCCGCCCCCTCCTGCGAACAACTCCTTGTAGCGCTGCACGAGAATGAGATAGGTCCGCTCGTCGATGACCGGTTGCACGAAGAAGGACTTGCCCCTCGGCTCGCCTTCTTCCGGCTCCTCCTCAAACTCGTAGGTGTCCTGCTCCCATGTGAAGCCCTGCACCTTCGCGGCCTCGAGGAACTCGCTGAGCTCAACGAACTCCTTTGCGAACTTGCGCCTGGCTTCCTGCGATGCGGGGAGCTTGGAGAGGTCTCCTACGCCAGCTGCTTCGAAGACCATGAGTATCTCCTGAAGGCGCGCGTCCATCAACGCGATATTCTCCGGCAGCTTCTGGACAAACATGTCGAGCGGTCGGTCTCCCGAATATAGCTTCACTGCCGCTTCGATATAGCCCTTCATGATGTGGGGATGACGGTAATACCGGATCGTGCCGAAGGGCTTGTCGGGGCCGAACAGGCGATTCGTGCGGCTGAACGCCTGGATGATGCTCTCGTAGTCGATGACCTTGTCGAGGTAGAGCGTGTTGAGCCATTTGGAGTCAAAGCCCGTGAGCATCTGGTCCACTACGATGAGCAGGTCGATACGAGAGTCGCGGTTGGAGTCGACGTTGACGTAGGGCTTCTTGTGAGACAGACGCGCCGAGATATCCCTCTTCATGGCGGGCCAGGTGGGGATGGTGAACTCCTGGCCATATGCCTTGTTGTAGTCTTCTATGAGCTCGACCAGGGCATCTTCCTTCACCGTAGAGCCGGCTTTGTTGTCAATGCTCGGGTCGAAAAGGGCGGTCACCTTCATCTGCGGGGCGCGTTCCTTGAAGGCTCGGTAATAGTCGATCGCCTCCGGGATGGAGCTCGTCGCCAAGATTGCATGGAACTTATTGCCGTGGGAGAGCACCGGGAAACGGCGCAGGATGTCCTCTACGACCTTTTCGTGGTGCGGAGTGCCGGGCCAGTATTGGGCGCGGGTGAGGAAATCCTCGATGCCCTTGATGTGGTTGCCGGCGCTGTCGACCATCGGTCCCATGGGGACCTTTGCCGAGTCCATATAGTAGTAGAAGACCTTGCTCTTTCGATCGTCGAAGATGGCTTCGGCTACTGTTGCGGCTTTCGCTTGCTCTAGGGCGACCGCTTCGCGCACGTCGTGGTCGTCGAAGGTCGTCACCATATATGGGTCGAAGCCCAGGACGTTGCCGTCGCGGATGCCGTCTGCGATGCTGTAACGGTGCAGACACTCGCCGAACACCATGGCGGTAGTGGAGCCCTTCTTCTGGTTCTCGTCGAGAATCGGCGTACCTGTGAAGCCGAAGAACAGCGCGTTGGGGAACGCGCGGCGTATGTCCTGGAGCATCTCGCCGAAGGTGGAGCGGTGACACTCGTCGATGACGAACACGATCCGCTTGGAGGCCAGGCGGTTGAGTTCCGCCTGGGTGATTCTCCCCTCGCCGGCCTTCACGTTGCTCATCTTCTGGATAGAGGTCACGATGAGGCGGTTCTTGGGGTCGTCGCTCGCGAGCTTCGACTTCAGCACCTGCGTGTTCTCGGTCCCCTGCACGTCGTCGGCGTCGTCTGCGAACGCGCGGTACTCGGAGAGCGACTGCGTGCCCAGCTCGATGCGGTCCATGAGAAAGATCACCTTGTCGGCGTCGCGCGAGTCGGCTATGAGCTGGGCAGATTTGAAGCTCGTCATGGTCTTGCCGGAGCCGGTGGTATGCCATATGTAACCGCCGGGGCGCCCCGGGGCGCTGCTCTTGGGTCTCTCGTCCCATTTGCACCTGCGCACCTTGTCGGATATGGCGGAGGCTGCGTAGTACTGGTAGCTGCGCATAACTTTCAGGCAGCCGTCCGAACTGTCGGCCACGGTGTAGAAGCCAATGAGCTGGTGCGCCATTGGAATGGAAAGCAGAGTGGAGGTGAAGCGTTTCCATTCGTCGGTTCCGGGTTTATCGCCCGCGCAGACGGGCTCGTTGTTGAAGTCCTCCCAGTGGAAGAAGAAGTTGGGGTTGAACGCACCCGCTCCGGGGTTGGCGAAGTACAGCGCCTCGTCAGGGGTCATTCCCACGAAGATCTGCACCAGGCGGAAGAGTCCCGTGAACACGCCCTCGTGGGCATACTTCTCGATCTGACCAGTGGCCTGGCTGACGGGGATGCCGCTGCGCTTGAGCTCGATATGGATGACCGGCATGCCGTTGATGAGCAGGCACAGGTCTCCACGACGGTCGTTCAGGATCTTGTTCTTCGCAGGATAGACCGGCTGCTGAGCTATCTGATAGCGGCTCTGGCCGGCTGCGATCTCCTGACGATCATAAATCTTCAGGCTCACCTCCTTGCCCAGGTGAAGCGCGTCGTCGGGGTTGTCGCGCGTGACGGCGACGGTCTTTCCGTTGATAAACCCGTTGAGTGCGAGTGGGGTCTTGAGCGTTTCGATTTGTTCGATGACCTGCGCCATCTCGCCCTGGGTGAGCGGGCAGCCGTTCAGACGGTCTATGTCGGCGTTGTTCTGGAACAGAATCTTCGCCCAGTTGTCGATGAGGTCCTGCTCGGTGGGATAGCGAAGCACACCTCCCGCATCGTCCCAGCCGTGCTGCTTCAGCACGGTTATGACCGCTTCTTCGAACGAAGCCTCTTTATCGAAAACCATAGCAAAACCTATCTGCACAATTGCAAAAAGCGCATTTAACTGTTCCGAACATTATAGGTCACGCGGCAATTTCCCCGGAATGGCTCAAGCCCATTACAGTCTGTAATAGGCCATCGATAAATTTCGATGGCGGGCATTCGGCGCATTGCCTACGATACGGGCAAGCCCCGAGGGGCCACCGATCAGGTGCCTCCGGATGGCCGTCTGCCCCCCTACCTCCCCTCCGCCTTCAGCTTTAGCAGCAGGTCGCCCAGCTCGGGGCACTTGCTAGAAAGGCGCGTCTGGGCTCGCTAGCCCATCCCCCACCGCTGGCGGACTTCCTGGGCGCGCGGGCTCACACGGTAGTCCCCGTCCATTACCTGCTTGAGCAACTTAGCGGTCACGCGCGCATCGGCTAGGGCGCTGTGGGCGCGACCCGTCGACTCGTCGAACTCGATGCCAAACCACGTTGCCGCGTCACTCAAAGAGACGCGCCCGTGGCTGCCCACGTCCATGATCGAGGTGTAAAACGCCTGCAGGTCGGCCCAGTCCGTAGGAAATGCGGCAAGGTCGATGTGCTTTGTCTGGCACTCGGTCAAAAGCTGTCGACGATCCGCCCCGCTCCAACAGACCACCTGGGCGGAATAGCGACCGATCCAATCGCTGAGCCTTTTGATCACCACATAGAGCGGATCGGCCATCGCAGTGTCCACAGCCGATATCCCTGTGAGCTCGCGGACGGGGAACGCAACGCCTTCGGTAAATTCTGTCTGCACAAACTGCGAGAACTCGCCCATCACGTTGCCGTGGTAATCGAGCTTAACAGCGCCGACCTCGATAATCTCGTTACGTAGTCCGCGGCGCTGGCGCTGCTTTGGCACCGGCGCAAACTCAAAGTCGAGCACGATCTGGCGCGCAAAGTTCGTCGTATCGATGGCCGAAATATCCGGCGTCTTTTTGTCTGGCACGGTCAGGGCCTTTCTCCGTCAACTGCCGCTCGTTACATAGGCGGCTACATTGCCGTAAGGATAGGAACCCGTGCGGACATGAAATCGCACAGCACGGCTTTCCGGCATCCTTGCGTAAAGCCACACTTTGAGAGAATCATGTCACTTTTATTATCGAACATATATTCGTATTTATAGCAGTATTTTGATAGAATTGCAGTTGTTGACGGCAGTTCCATGTGCCGGGCAGCGCCCTCCATGCGACGGGAGGTGATGCCCATGACCGATCTGACTGATTTCGTGAAGCTCCTGACCGCTTTGGTCTCGCTCCTCACGGCGCTTATCGGACTTACCGAGGCACTCAAGCAGCGTACGAAGCAGAAAAAGAGGGGTCGACGCCTCTAAGGCATTGACCCCTTAATCGAAGTAACGGCGCTGCCCAGCATTCCACCACTTGGGCTGCCGTTGACTTTATTTTACCCACGGGCGCCAGGTTTAACAAATGGAATTTCGGTTACGAAGTCCGGGGCTCGCCCGGGCTCGCCCCTCTACTCCAGCCACCATTCCACATCCACGGAGCACTCGACCTCGATAGGCTCTGGCTCCAGCACCGTCACCTTGGAATCAACCGATCCCGCAGGAGCTCCGAGCGCAAAATCGGCCGCACTTGCATAGCAAAGCCGATCCATGCTGCCAAGCTGACTGTTGTAGGAGATATGCTTGACGCCATCCAGCTTAGAACCCGATGCCGCCGCAAGCGCCTGCGCATTGTTGCGGGCTCGCTTGACGACGCGGGCGATGAGGGCATCCTCGGCAGCACGCCGGTCGGCTAGATCAAAACCTACGCTCATGTCGGCGCGCGAACCGCAGGTGTTAAGAGCCGTCCATATAGCGGCGACATCGACGGCGTCAATCGACGCGGCGATTGTGCCGTAGGCATGGTAGCTATAGCCAGTGATCGTCGCCTTTCTGCGTGTCGTTCGCGCGTAGCAGGCGTAACCGCGACACGTTAGCTCGTCATCCAAACCAAAGGGCACCAATGCCGCAGCGACCTTAACGCGATCGGCGTTGTAGTCGTTCAGGCACGCCTCCTTGGTATCGAAGCTTCCCCCAAAGCAGATGCTAAACACGACGCGATCGGGCATCACCTCGTCCTCGATCTCGGCGCCAACGCTCACGAACCCAGTTTTATCCATCGACATGGCATCCGTCCTTTCCACGAATGGCTACGTTGCGGTAAGCGTAGCCGCCCGTGCGGACACAAAAGCGGGATGCAGTGCCATGCACCAGGCACGCGCCACGCAGACAGCCCCAAAAGAGTCGCCCGTCTATTCGAATGTGTGAAAAAGATTTAGGCCCGGTGACTTGAATCAGCGGTCATCCCGGGCCCATCAGAGCTCACAGAGCTCTTGGTTGCTTTGGTCTCGCTCTTCACGGCGCTTATCGAACTTTCCGAGGCACTCAAGAAGCATTCGAAGCATAACAAGTCGCTGCCATTAAGGCGCTGACCTCTTGACCAAGCAACGGCGCTGCCCAGCTCTTCACCACTTGGGCTGCCGTCGACTTTATTCTATCCGCGAGCATCTGGTTTACCAAATGGATTTTCGGTAATGGAGGCCCAGTACCCCGCAAACCGCAAACCGCAAAACCACTACGCCCCAAGTGCCGCCATGGGGATCACCGCCACGCCGTCGTCGCGCGTGTAGGCAATGCTCCCCTTTCCAACCACGACCGCCAAAAACGCCGGCGCGGTATTCTAAGACGCGCTTTCCACTTGAAGCCATGTCGATTCTGGGACACAGTTTCCGCTTGAAGCCCATCCGGAAAGCACGTCCCATTCCGAGGCTTGAATCCGGGACGCAGTTTCCACTTGAGCTCCTGACGGGAAAGCACGTCCCACTCTGAAGCTCGATTCCGGGATACAGCTTCCGCCAGAGACCTCAGCCGGAAACGGCATCCCACTCTGGAGTCAGAATCCGGGACACAGCTTCCGCATGCGACCTCGTTGGGAAAGTTCATCCCGTTCTGAGCGCTCATTCCGGGATGCAATTTCCGTTTGAGGCCCGATTTGGAAACGACATCCCACTCTGGGGCCGAAATCTGGGACACGCTTTCCGCCGGCATTCCGCTGGCAGCCAGTACGACAACAGAGGGCCCCGTTCCAGCCATTCGAGGACAGGCTTTACCCCCGAGCAGCGTTATCCCGCCCTCACATCTCGGCAAACGAGATCAGCTTGACGTCTCCCCTACTCTCTGCGGCATCCCGACATCCCTGCGTAAAGCCACTTTTTGAGAAAAGCGCATAGCTTTTTCGTTGCCGTCTAAAGAGCTCGCTTCGATGCACGAGCTTTTGCAGCACGTCTTCACCCGTCGGTTCATTGCGCCACTTACACTCCGCAAACAGCGCAGCGCCCTCGCCATCGTCAACAATCAAGTCGATTTCTTCCTGCGTATGCGTGCGATTATCCGTCCCCCACCAGCGCCCGACGCTTGCCGGAACCACATCGAGCTGGCCCGCGCGTGCGAGTTCGTACACGTATTGCCTGCATATAAGCTCAAAGACCGTGCCCATGTAATCCGATACGTGCGGCTCAATGCGCTTATACGCCATCGCGGCCATATCGTTTTGAATCAGCCCGATGTTCTGCGGAACAAACTTGTACCAGAACCTAAACATCTGATCGCTCAGCAGATACACGGCTCGCTTATTGCTCGTCTCGTTTAGGGGCAGCTCGCGCTCGACAATCCCAAGCGACGCCAGCTTATCCACATAGCTCTTTACGTTGCTCGCAGGGATTCCCGTAGAGCTCGCAATCTCCGAGATCTTCGAGCGCCCCTGAGCAATTGCTTGCACGATCGCATCATATTGCTCGGGATTGCGGCACTCTTGCAATAGCAGGTTACTCGGCTCCTCAAAGAGATAGCCCGTAGGAGTAAGAAAAAGACGTTTGATGTTGTCCTTGAGCGGTGCGGCAGGATCGACTTTCTCGATATATGCAGGAATGCCACCTGTCATGCCATAGCAAACTGCAGCGTCTTCGCGACCCATGCTCTGCCACAACCCGAGGGTCGTCGTAAAATCGAGCGGCATGATCTTAAACTGGGCCGTA
Source organism: Collinsella aerofaciens (assembly GCA_048478035.1). Classification (GTDB taxonomy): domain Bacteria; phylum Actinomycetota; class Coriobacteriia; order Coriobacteriales; family Coriobacteriaceae; genus Collinsella; species Collinsella aerofaciens_CN. Next base: position 51,846 of record DBGBCW010000022.1, read on the forward strand.
CGCCTACCGTATAGTGGGCTCTCGTAGCCCAACACCTGTTCCTCCATAAACGAAAGAGACGAGCCGCATAGGATCAGCATTAGCCTGGTCTCTTTGTATAAGTGGTCGATCTTGTCTTGCAGCAACGAGCTGATTTCGGGATTCGATTGGACGAGATAGGGATACTCGTCAATCACGACAACCAAACGTTCCGTGCGAGCCATGGTGGCCAATGCATCGAACGCTTCGTCAAAACTACGAAACGACACGCCTGCAGCACCAACCGAGCCTGCAAGTATCGCCTGGCTAAAGCCGTGCAGGTTTGCCTCCGCATTGGTACGACGAGCTTGAAAGTAAATAGCCTTCTTGCCTTGGATGAACTCTGTGATAAGGCGCGTTTTACCCACACGACGGCGGCCGTAAATCACAGGCATTTCAAAGGAGCCCGTGCCATACAGTCGATTGAGCTCGGACATTTCCACTGTTCTTCCGATAAACATAGGGCCATCCTTCCTTTACGTTATAGCTAGCTATATTATACCTTCCTATAATATGTCTAGCTATAACGTAATTCGACAAGCGGAGCACGAAAAGGGGCGGTGCACCCCCGCACGTGGACCGTTCCGGAAAATGTATCCCGTTCTGGAGCCAAAAACTGGGCCGTAGTTTCCGCCAAGCATGCCATCCGGAAAGCGCGTCCCGTTCCGAGCGGCAATTCCGGGTCACAGTTTCCGCAGATACAAGGCGACAGTCCGCCGCCCTTATCACATGCCTTCAAATATGCGATCCAGAAACACAAAACAGCAGATAGAATGCTCTTTTTCAAAAAGTACACGTCTCGAAACTTACCAAGACTTCATATCCAGCTACCGTTCACGGTCGCCGATTACCGCCCACCGATTCAAACAAGAAATATGTCGCCAAAAGCAGGTCATCTACCTGCATGGTTAGATTTTGGTCAGCTTTTGGTCAGCTGAGCGGCAAGTTCCAGCTGATACGTTTTTGCTACCCAAAAGGAGGCGGTAGCTCATGACCCATTGCAATGACCAGCTCATCGACCAACTGCTCACTCAAGCCGAACAAGAGGGGCGCTGTCTGATTCCCCCGAGCACGGCGATCCGAAAAGCGCTCCTTCGGCGCACCGGCGGCACGGTTGTCTCGCCCATGCCGGGGTTGTTTGCGCGAAAAACGCGCTGGGATGAACTCAACCGAGCGCAACGCCATTGCGAGATTATCCGCGCCCTTGCGATCATCCATCCCGATTGGACGTTCTGCTCGTTTTCGGCAGCTTGCCTGCTGGGGCTCGAGGTCTCGTGGCGGCACCTGAATGTCGTGCATGTCTGCAGCTCGACAAAGCCGTCGGCTCGTCCGGGCGCACATATTCAGCGGCACCAGATTGAGCCGGCCGGAGCAATACGCAGAGCCGGCATATCGGTAACGCCGCCCATCCAAACGGTCACAGATTGCCTGCTGCAAACTGGTTTTGCCGATGGCATGCCCATTGCCGATTCGGCGATCCTAAAGCTCGGCCTTGCGCGGGAACAGCTGATGGAGGCCGTTGAGCAACGAGCGACTGCCCGCAATGGTCGTGCGATTCGCACCGCCCTCACAACGCTTCGATATGCCGACGCCCGCGCCGAGAGCGGCGGGGAATCGGTCGCCCGAGCCATCATGATCGAGACGGGCTTTGCGCCCGACTGGCTTCAATACGAGCTGAAGGACCCCTTCGATTCGGCCAAGCCCATACGAACGGACTTTGCCTGGGAGCGCCAGGCGCGGGAACTCACGCTGGGCGAGCTCGACGGGCTCATCAAATATACCGACCAGACCATGCTGGCCGGACGCACCACCGCCGAGGCGCTCGTTGCCGAACGACAGCGCGAGGCGCACCTATCGCTCTACGGTCACCCTCTGCTGCGCTTTACCATGAACGAGGTCCGCTCGGCAGGAATACTCGCCAAAAAGCTGCAGACGGCAGGCATCCGGCAGACCGCTCTACCGACATGGCTCAACGATATTGAGCTGTAGGAGCTGCTAGGCCGCGCATCGCCGGATCGCATCCCCCCTATCTGGGCCGCGTTTTCCCAACGGCCACGCCAACGGAAAGCGCGTCCCATTCTGAGGCATGATTCCGGGACACAGCTTCCGGTTGAGGGACGATCCGGAAAGCACGACCCGTTCCGAGACCGAATTCCGGGACGCGGTTTCCGCTTGAAGCTTCAACCGGAAAATGCATCCCACGCTGGAGCCATATTCCGGGACACACTTTCCATTTGAGGCCTCTACCGGAAAACGAATCCCATTCTGAGCGTCGAATCCGGGATACAGTTTCCGTTTAAAGCCCCGTCTGGAAAGTACGTCCCATTCTGGAGCCGAAATCTGGGACGCAGCTTCCGCATGCGAAGGCGCTCCAAACAAAGGGCCCCGACTCACGATGGAGTCGGGGCCAAAGGCGCAGCGTATGTAGTTGATGTTGAGCGCGAACAGCCCATCAGCAATGGTCGTCCGCGCCCTACCCTACCCGCGGTTGCGAACGCGGCTGTAGGGCGTATCCACCATGGGAAGATCCGGACGCAGTTTGCCGTCAAACGCGCGGTAAGCGTTCTGTACGGCGGGCGCCGTGGGGATCGTTGCGATCTCGCCGATGCCCTTGCCGCCATATGCCACAGGCAGTAGCTCGTCCTTCTCCACGTAAATGGCGTGGATATCCGGAATCTCGGGCGCACGGAACAGCCCGAGCGTGCCGTACCTTGCCTGGGGTACGCAGTCCTTGAGCGGCCAGTCCTCGGTAAGCGCATAGCCCATACCCATGAGCACGCCGCCTTCGATCTGACCCTGGATGGAGATGGGGTTGACTACCTTGCCGGAATCGTGCGCGGCATAGACCTCGCTCACGCGGCCGTCATCATCCAAAATGACCACATGCGTGGCAAAGCCGTAGCAGATGTGGCTCTTGGGGTTGGGAACGTCGGCGCCCAGCTTGTCGGTCGGCTCCAGGTACACGTAGCCAAACTCGCATCCCTCGAGCGCCTTGATGGCGGCCGTGGGATCCTGAGGATGCATGCCCTGGCCGGCGACGAGCTCCTGCGTGCGCAGCTGATAAGCGCGACCGTCGTCGTACTCGATCTTGACGCCGTCGCCATGCGCGCTCACGGGAGTATCAGGTGCAGGCTTGCCGGCCTCGATGTCAAGCATGGCATCGCGCAGCAGGAAGGCGGCACCGCGCACGGCCTCGCCGGTCACGACCGTCTGACGCGAACCAGACGTGGTGCCGGAATCGGGAGCGTTCTCGGTGGAGCACTCGCCGTTGGCAATGCAGCGAAGCGGCAGGCCGCACGCCTCGGCAACGTCCTGCAAAAAGACGGTGTTGCAGCCCTGGCCGATGTCGGACGTGGCGGCATAGACCACGGCCACGCCGTTCTCGACGCGAATCTTGCAGCGGCCGGCATCGGGCAGGCCAACGCCCACGCCGGCGTTCTTCATGGCGCAGGCGATACCGGCGTGTCCGGGATGCGCATAGTAGGCATCCTTGACCTCGAGCAGCGTCTCCTTCAGCGCCGTGGAGCAGTCGGCAATCTGGCCGTTGGGCAAAACCTCGCCCGGCTCGATGGCGTTTCGGTAACGAATCTCCCACGGATCCAGGCCGACCTTCTCTGCCAGCAGGTCGATCAGGCTCTCGAGCGCAAACTCGGACTGGCAAACGCCAAAGCCGCGGTACGCGCCGGCGGGCGGGTTGTTGGTGTAGTAGCCAAAACCGCGAATGTCGGTGTTCTGGTACTTGTAGGGGCCGACGGCATGCGTGCAGGCGCGCTCGAGCACCGGGCCGCACAGCGATGCGTAGGCGCCGGTATCAAAATTGATCTCGCAATCCAGGCCGGTAAAGTTGCCCTCGGCGTCGCAGCCCAGCGTAAAGGTGCCGTCCATGGCGTGGCGCTTGGGATGGAACGCGAGCGACTCGGCGCGCGTGAGTTTGCACTTCACGGGACGCTGGAACTTATATGCGGCGAGCGCGGCCAGGTGCTGGATCGAAACGTCCTCCTTACCGCCAAAGCCGCCGCCCACAAGCATGGTCTCGACGACCACGCGCTCGGGCTCGTTGTCCCAGCCAAACATGTGGGCACACTCTTTGCGCGTGTCGTAGGCACCCTGGTCGGTCGACTGCACCTTGACGCCGTTCTTGTACGGGAAGGCGACGGCGCACTCGGGCTCCAAGAAGGCATGCTCGGTAAAGGGCGTGGTAAAGCGCTGCGTCACGGTAAACGCGCTCTCCGCCAGCGCCTTGGCGGCGTCGCCGCGCGTCACGTGACGGCTCTGGCACACGTTGTCCTTGAGCTCCACCGTGTTGCCGAAGGCAAAGAAGCTGTCGTGAAGGCGCGGGGCGTCGGCGGCCCTGGCCTCGACAATGTTGCGCACGGGCTCCAGCGGCTCGTAGTCAATCTTTACGAGCTTCTTGGCCTTCTCGAGCGTCGCCTCGTCCTCGGCGACCACCAGCACGATGACATCGCCCACGCAGCGGGTGATATCGCCCTGAGCGATCATGACGTCCCAGTCCTGGATAAGGTGACCGACCTGGTTGACCGGCACGTCCTCGGCGCGCAGGATGCCCACCACACCGGGCAGGGCCTCGGCCTTGGAGGTGTCGATGGAGAGCACGCGGGCGCGCGGATACTTGGAGCGCACGGCGCTGGCATAGGTCAGGCCCGGCTGATCGAGCTCGTCGATGTCGTCGGGATACTTGCCCTCGCCGAGCACCTTCTTGCGCACGTCAATACGGAAGGCGCGCTTGCCCACGCCGTAGTCATCGCCGCGCTCCAGGTCCTCGTCGATCTGCTTTTCGCCGCGGAGCACCGCAGCGGCCAGCGAGATGCCCTCGATAATCTTTTTGTAGCCGGTGCAGCGACAGACGTTACCGCGAATGGCGTACTTGATCTGCTCCTCGGTGGGCTCGGGGTCCTCGGCGATGAGCGCCGCACCCGCCATGACCATGCCGGGAATGCAAAAACCGCACTGCACGGCGCCCACGGCGCCAAAGGCGTACACAAAGGCCTCGCGCACGTCCTCGGGCAGGCCCTCGACGGTCACGATGTTGCGGCCGGCGGCAAGAGCGGTGGTCAGCACGCACGCCTTGACGGCCGCACCGTCCACATGGATGGTGCAGGTGCCGCAGGCGCCCTCGGAGCAGCCGTCCTTGGCGGAGTGAATGTGCAGGTCGTCGCGCAGATAGCGCAGCAGTGGTTTATTCTCCGTCGTCGTGTGCTCGACACCGTTAACGGTAAAAGTGAATTCCTGTGCCATGGTGATTCCCTTCTACACGCCGGCGGCGATGCCGGTGCGGTCGTGGATGGCGCCATGCGGGCAGACGACGGCGCACATGCCGCACGACAGGCAGTCCACGCCGTCGATATGGGCGCAGTTGTCCTCGATGCGGATAGCGCCGGCAGGGCACTTTTTGGCGCACATACCGCAACCGATGCAGCTCGTGTCGCAGACCTTGCGCGCAATGGCACCTTTATCGGTGTTGTTGCAGCGCACCAGAATGTTCTGGTAGCCGGGGACGAAGGCAATCACGCGCTGCGGGCACGCCATGCCGCACAGGCCACAGCCCGTGCACTTGGAGCGGTCCACGCGGGCGATGCCATCGACCAGCGCAATGGCGCCGTGGGGGCAGGCCGTGACGCAGGCGCCACAGCCAATGCAGCCTTCGCTGCAGCGGGCGTCGCCGCCCGCGGAAGCACAGCCGCTTCCGCAGGCAACGTAGGCCACATTATGTTGAATGGATTTGGCCATAAGAGACTCGCCTATTTCTTAAGAAGGTACGAATAGTTGTCGCGCACAGCCCTGATGGTCAGGCGGACGGCCTCGCGAAGACCGGTGTTGACGGCATCGACCGAGACGGTGCGGACCGTGCCGGCGACGCGAACCTTAAAGTGGTCCTCGTCCACGGCCAGGAAGCCCTCGTTCTCGGAGTTCTCCATGTCCTGCTCGCTCCAGAACAGGGTGAGCTTGTCCTTGTAGGGACGACCCTCCTGGTAGGGGCAGAACACGGCGCAGTTGCCGCACTCGTTGCACATGCCGTCGACGTGGACGACCTGATGCTTGGCCAGGCCCGGCACCTTAATGGCAACGTTGGCGCGGTTGGGGCACACGTCGCAGCAGACCTCGCACACCGAGCCGCAGCCCAGGCAGCGGGTCTTGGTGCAGTTGCGCTTGTCGCGGCACAGCGACCCCTTGCGCTCGTAGCAGGTGTCCTCGCGGCCGGCCTGCTCGTTGCAGTCGGCGTACTTGTTAAAGTCCACGCCGGCGATGGCACGGGCGACCTCGGCGGCGTCGGCGATAGCCTCAACCACGGTGGCAGGACCGCGACGGCAGTCGCCCGCAGCCCAGACGCCCTCGACGCCGGTGGAGGTGGCGGCAAGGCGGCCGCGACGGTCGTGCTCAACGCCCGCGGCGTCGTACAGGCTGGCATCGATGCCCTCGCCCACGGCGCAGATCACCGTGGTGGCGGGAAGCTCAACGGTCTCGCCCGTGGCGACAGGGCTGCGACGGCCGCTTGCATCCGGCTCGCCGAGCTCCATAACATCGCAGGTCAGCACGGCGCCGTTAAGTGCCTTGGGCGCCAGTAGCTCGCAGAACTCAACGCCGTCGGCAAGAGCAAGATCGAGCTCTTCCTCGTCGGCGGGCATCTGCTTCTTGGTGCGGCGATACACCAGGCGCACGTTCTTCACACCAGCCAGGCGCTTGGCCACGCGAGCCGCGTCCATGGCGGTGTTGCCGGCGCCAATGACCACGACGTCCTCGCCCAGCTCGAGCTTCTCGCCCTTCTTGGCGGCCTCGAGGAACTCCAGCACGTCGAGCTCGGCACCCTCGCCCAAGCCCGCAGAGCCGGGCATCCAGGCACCGGTGGCCACGACCACGTCGGTAAAGCCCTGGGCCTTGAGCTCGTCGATGGAATCCACGCGAGCGTTGATCTGCACCTTGGCGCCAAAGGCCAGGCAGAGCTCGGCGTCGTGGGAGATATCGTCGCTAGCGATACGGAACTCGGGGATGACGTGACGGACCACGCCGCCGAGCGAATCGCGGGCCTCAAAGATGGTGACGGGCACGCCGGCACGCGTCAGGAAGAACGCCGTCGCCAGGCCGGCCGGGCCGCCGCCGATAACGGCAACGTTGCGCTCGCCGTCGTTGGCGATGGCCTGAGCGCGCAGCTTGGGCAGCACGGCGGTCATGGCCTCGCGGGCGGCCTTGAGCTTGCTGGCGCGAATCTGGGCGCCCTCGGGCTCGTAGAACGCACGCTCGCAGGCACGGCCGCAGGGATGCGGGCAGATAGTGCCGGTAATGAACGGCAGGGCGTTGCGCTCGATGATGATGTTGAGTGCGTCCTCGTAGCGGCCCTCGTCAACAGCCGCCAAGTAGGCGGGAATATCCTGCTGGATGGGGCAGCTCGTGCGGCACGGCGTGGTAAAGCAGTCGGAAAGCGGGCTCTTGCCGGCGACCTTGCGGTCGGGCAGCGGGCGCAGCGGCTTCTTGTAGAGCGGGTTGGTGAGCGAGTCGGACTGGATCGCGGTCACGGCCTCGAGAGAGACGCCCGCGAACGGCTTGCCATCCAGGTCGGTAAACTCGCCGGCCATCTGACTAAAGCGCTCGTAGCCACCGGGCTTGAGCACGTCGGTCGCCAGGGTAACGGGCCAAATGCCGGCGTCATACAGGGCGCGGATGTTGTAGACCGTGGCACCGCCGGAGTAGCTGATGCGCAGCTTGCCATCGAACTGCTCGGTAATGCGACGGGCGGCCTCGATGGTCAGCGAGAACAGCGAACGGCCGGACATGTACATCTCGGTGGAAGGCAGCTCGTTCCTCGTCACGTCGACGGGGAAGGTATTGGTGAGCTTGACGCCAAACTCCAGGCCGCGCTCGGCGCACAGGGCAATCAGGCGCTCGAACATGGGCACGGCGTCGGCCCACTGCAGGTCCTCGCGGAAGTGCGTATCGTCGAAGACGATGTAGTCAAAGCCCAGCTCGTTGAGGCGCTGACGTGCAAACTCATAGCCCAGCAGCGTGGGGTTGCACTTGATGTAGGTGTTGAGGCCCTTCTCGGTGATGAGGTAGGTCGCGATGCGCTCGATCTCGGCGGGCGGGCAGCCGTGCAGGGTAGACTCGGTGATGGAGTTGGAGACGCGTGCCGGGATGGACTCGACAAACGCGGCGTCGACATGCTCAAACTTGTCCAGGTTGGCGAGCGCCCATGCGCGGCACTCGTTCCAGACGTCGGAGCCGCTGGCGTCCTTCATGCCCTCGATGTAGGCGTCGACCTTGGGGCTCTTGATGCCCTCCAGGTCATAACCCACGGACATGTTGAAGACAAAGCCGTCCGGGCTGCCCAGGCCGTACTCGCGAGCGATCAGGTGGCAGGCAAACCATGCCTTCACGTACTCGGCAAAAGCCTGCGGAACCTCGAGCTCGGTCGACCACTCGCAGTTGTAGCACTCGTCCTGCGCCACAATGCAGGGCTTGTTGACACACTTGGAGAGCTCCTCGCCGTCCATAACCTGAACGGTCTTGAGCTCAAAGAAGCGGGAACCGGCCACGTAGGATGCCACGATGTTCTGGGCCAACTGCGTATTGGGACCGGCGGCCGGGCCAAACGGAGTCTCGATGCGCTCGTCAAAAATGGGAAGCGCGCCCTCCTGGTTGGTCGTGACCATCTTGCGCACGCCAAAGACGGCGCCCTGAGTCTTGTGCTCCTCGATGATCCAGTTCATCAGCTGCGAAAACGGGATCGGCCTCATGATGTCGCTCATAATGAGTTCCTCTCTGTAACGCCCGGCGAGACCGCGCGACGGGCGCAAATACGGTGTAGCGCTAGCACAGCGCCGGCGACCCCGCGGAGGCCGCCTATGCGCGCGCCGGATGTGGCGAAACATCCGACGCGCGCGAATCTACTTGTGAATTAGTAGGTGCGATCGTTGAGCGTGCTCCAGAGCTTCTTGGACTCGGCCATGGTCCACGCGTTGATCTTGTCCTCATCAATGCCAACGAACTCGCGATCCTTGTACAGGACGCGGCCGTTGATGATGGTGGTGCGGCAGTTTTTGCCCATCATGCCAAAGAACATGTGGCCGTCGATATTCTCCTCGCTCAGCGGCGTAAAGGGCTTGTAGTCCATAACGATAACGTCGGCGGCAGCGCCGGCCTCGAGCACACCGAGCTTGCGATCGAAGTACTTGCTCGCCATCTTGGCGTTGTTCTCGAACAGCATCGTCATGGCCTCGCACCAGCCCACGTTGGGCATGGCGGCGTTGTGGCGCTGAATAATCAGGAAGACCTTAAGGCTCTCGAGCATATCGTGGGTGTAGGCGTCGGTGCCCATGCACACGGGGATGCCGCGGCGGAAGAACTCGAGCACGGGGGCGCAGCCCACGGCGTTGCCCATATTGGATTCGGGGTTGTTGACCAGCCAGGTGCCGGACTCCTTGACGATATCCATCTCGGCAGGCGTCACGTGGATGCAGTGGCCCAGCATGGTGTCGGGACCCAGCAGGTTGTGCTGCAGCAGGCGCTCGACGGGGCTGATGCCACCGCGGTTGAGACGGGAGTCCCACACGTCGTTCATGCCCTCGCACACATGAATGTGAAAGCCGGTCAGGCCGTTGTTGGCCTCGGCCATCTTGTCCATGGTCTCGTCCGACAGCGTAAAGGTGGCGTGACCGCCAAACATGGCGGCGATCATATGGTTGTCGTTATCGCGACGCTCCTTGGCGGCCCACTGGGCAAATTCGGCGTTCTCGGCAATGGCCTGGTCGCATTTTTCCTGGCCGCGGCGATCGGAGACCTCGTAGCACAGGCACGAACGCATGCCCAGCTCCTGAGCTGCATCCTTAATGGTAAAGAGGCTTCCCGGAATCTCGCAGAAGCTCGCATGGTGATCGAAGATCGTGGTGACGCCATCGCGGATGGAGTCCAAAATCGTGGCATAGGCGCTGGCCTTGGTGCCGTCGAGCGTCAGGTTGTCGTCGATCTTCCACCACTGCTGCTCAAGATTCTCCAGGAAGTTGGTGGGGTTGCAGCCCTTAATGGCAAGGCCGCGGGCCAGACCCGAGTAGATGTGGGTGTGGCAGTTGATGAGTCCGGGCATGATGAGGTTGCCCTGGGCGTCGACGTACTCGGCATCCGGGTACTTGGCCTTGAGCTCGCGCTCGGGGCCCACTTCGACGATCGTATCTCCGTCAATGGCGACCGCACCGTTTGGAATGAACGGGGTCTGAGCGTTGCGGGTAAAGACGGAACCGTTAGCGACCAGAAGCATGGATGCTCCCTTCAACATCAGAGGCGGGGTTTGACACCTCTGACATGGCGGAGTGCGAAGCGCCGGCCTACACCGGAAACGGGCCCTCTCCCGTCAACGCTTCACCAAAGGGACAAACCCTTTGAAGTGCGGCTTGGCGCCGCATGGCGTCGGCAGACGAGGCGATGCGTCCGCCGACGAATAGCACCGAATTGGTTACTTCTTGCTCTCGGGCAAGACCAGATCCACGGCAGCGTCCTTGGCAGCATCGATGTGCTGAGCCACGACCGGCGTCTGCGGAAGGATCAGGTTAAGAACAATGGCCATGATGGCGGTGGGGGTTACGGCATTGGAGCCGATGACGGTGGACACCCAGGCGGGCATACCCTCGCCGGCAAGGCAACCGCTGGCCATCCAGATACCCAGGCCAAAGACGACGGAGGTGCCGACGATGGTGGTAGTGCGCTGCGTGAGGCCCTCGCGGGTAAACATGCGCACGCCGTTCATGGTGATGGTGCCAAAGACGCCGACGGTCGCGCCGCCGATGACGGGCTGCGGGACAGCGGAAAGGACGGCAGAGAGCTGCGGGAACAGACCGGCGATGGCAAAGACGGCCGCAATGATCACAAAGACCCACTTGTTGACGACCTTGTTGGAGCAGATGATGCCCACGTTCTGGCCAAGGGCGCTGGTGGGAAGACCGCCCAGCAGACCGCCGACCATAGAGGTGAGGCCCTGGGACACGATAGCGCCGGAGAGTTCGCGCTCGGTGGGCATACGGTCGATGGAGCCCAGGCAGGCGGCGGAGACGTCACCGATAACCTGGATGGCAACCATGGGGAACACGACGGCGAGGGTGATGCAGACCTCGGGATCAAACTCGAGCGCGTAGGGCATGAGCTTGGGAAGGGCGAAGACCTGAGCGGTGGCGACGCTGGAGAAGTCGATCATGCCAAAGGGGATGGAGACGATCATGCCAACGATCATGCCAAAGAACACGGACCCCAGCTTGAGCGTGCCCTTGCCAAAGTTAGCGAGCGCAAAGACCACGGCGAAGGTGATAAGAGCGACGCACCAGGCCTGCGGAGTGCCCCACAGCGGCGTACCCATACCGCCGGCCATATACTTGACGGCCGTGGGATACAGTGAAACGCCGATGGAGAAGATGACCGTACCGGTCACGACGGGCGGGAACAGCCACTTGATCTTGCTGTAGGCCAGACCAAAGAGGACCGCGACGGCGCCGCCGACGATCTCGCCGCCCAGCAGCGCACCAAAGCTAAAGCCCGAGGCACCCATGGCCTGCAGGGCCGGCAGGAACGCGAACGAAACGCCCATGACGATGGGCAGGCCGCCGCCGATGCGACGGAAGGGAGCGAAGGCCTGAAGGGCCGTGTCGATCGCCGAAAGAATGAGCGCGACCTGGATGATGTCGGTGCTCTGCTGGCTATTAAAGCCGTAGACGCCGGCCATGATGACCGCCGGGGTAATGATGCCGGCAAACGATGCCAGTACGTGCTGAAGGGCACACGGGATCATTTCCTTAACGGGAGGCATGCCTTCGCGAGTGAACAGGGCTTCAGTGCCGTTCGTAACCGTCTCCTGGGTCATTTGACCACCAATCCTCGAAGTAGTTGTTTTCGCATCTAACGCTCTATTGTGACGCAGTGCGGGGTTGAGGTTGTGCCTTCATTGCATATCGTATTAAAGATGATTCTCATTCTCAATAATAATTTTTTGTTATCAGACTATTCTTCAGCTGAAATACCGCATTTCCGCAGGTCAGGAAAGTGTCTGGTCAAAATAACATCTAACTTTTCTTTTGGTCAACCGTTTACCGCTAAATTCCTACCGTTCGTCTGCATTACGCAATGTACCTGCGGATATACGAGATGATGGGCAGCGTGTTACCATGAGAAAAAATTGTTATGAACATTTCCGATTTCACCCAAAGGAGTTGCCCGTGAACGAGACCGTATGTCGCTTTTTGCCGATGGTCGATTTTCTGGAGCAGATACTCGGCAAAAACAGCGAAATCGTGCTGCACGATTTCTCGGATCCCGACCACGCCATCGTCGATATTCGCAACGGCATCGTGAGCGGCCGCAAGGTCGGCGGTCCCGCCACCGATCTTGCGCTCAAGATCATGCACGATCCCAAGTATCGCGACCTGCCGTTTATTACGGGCTACGAGGGGCGCGGTGCCGGCGGCAAGACGTTGGAGTCGGCGACGTACTTTATCCGCGAGAATGACGAGATCGTCGGTATGCTCTGCGTCAACACCGACCTCTCGACCGTGCGCTCCATCAACGCCATGGCGCAGCAGCTCATGGCGTGCTTCGACGCGGCGCCAACGCGCACGGAGCCCGCCCCTATCGAGGTCGAAAGCCTTTCGGAGTCCACACAGGAGCTCATCGACCGCAGCATTGCCGAGTTGCTGAGCGCGCGCGGGCTGGATGTAGTGTCGCTTGGTCAGAGCGACCGCGTGGACGTCATTCGCCACCTCAACGGTAACGGGGTGTTCATGCTCAAGGGCGCCGTGGCCTGCGCCGCCACCGCGCTGGGCATCTCGGAACCCAGCGTCTACCGCTACCTGCAAAAAGTTCGCAAGGAGGGCTAACGAGCAAAATGGAGCGCGGCTCCACAAGCGATCCGTCACTTGACAAAAGACCCTGCAGCTCGCACGCGCTGCAGGGTCTTTTTGCATGTCATGTTTAGTTGTGGCCAACGCCTTAGAGAGCGGCGACGACCTCGATCTCGACCAGACCGCCAGCCGGAAGGGCGGCAACCTGGAAGGCGCTGCGCGCGGGGAACGGGGCCTCGAACTTGGAGGCGTAGATCTCGTTCACGGCGGCGAAGTCGGCGATGTCGGCCAGGTAGACCGTGGTCTTGACGACATCGGCAAAGGTGGCGCCGGCAGCGGTCAGCAGGGCCTCGACATTGGCGAGGGACTGCTTGGCCTGGGCCTCGACGCCCTCGGGCATCTTGCCGGTCGCGGGGTCGATGCCCAGCTGGCCGGACAGGAACACCATGTTGCCGGCCTGGATACCGGGGGAATACGGGCCGATGGCGGCCGGTGCGTTATCGGAAGACACGACGGTCTTGCTCATGTTTATCTCCTTACGATCAATTGAGAGAGCGTGAGCGCGGTGTTCACACCGGGAGGCACAGTTCGGTCTGAACACCGCGCTTGATTGGGATAGTAATCAAGGTTTCCATGCGATGCAAGAATATTATCAGTTTGCGAGAATATTTTATCGCCCAACGGTTTCCCCGAACCGCTGAACGGTTCTTCACGGGGTCAGCCAGCCCAAGCTGCTGAAGACTTTATCCCGCTTGGAGCACGGGCATCGCCTGCCGCAACAGCACCACTATACTTTTGAGTATCTGAGCATTTTGAAAGGCAGGATATGACCGCAACCGCCAGTCGAACCACCAACCGCAGACCCGAGCTTTTAGCGCCCGCCGGAGGGCCCGAGCCCTTTGCCGCCGCACTCGCCGCGGGGGCAGACGCCATCTATTGCGGCATGGGCAGCTTCAACGCCCGCCGCAAGGCCACCAACTTTACCGACGAGGCCTTTGAGCAAGCCTGCCGCGCCGCACATCTAGCCGGGTCGCGCGTCTACGTCACGGTCAACATCGTCATCAAGCAGTCCGAGATGGGCGATGCGTTGCAACTCATCCATCGCTGCTCCACGCTGGGCGCCGACGCCTTCATCATCCAGGACTGGGGCCTGTTCTTTGAGGTCAAGCGCACCATGCCCGGCATCGAGACACATATCTCGACCCAGGCGAACATCCACGACGACCGCGGAACCCTTTGGTGCCGTGAGCAGGGCGCCGACCGCGTGACTCTCTCGCGCGAGCTCTCCATCGACGAGATCGCCGCCATTCACAACGCCGCGCCCGATGTGGACCTCGAGGTCTTTAGCCACGGTGCCATCTGCTTTTGCTACTCGGGCCTGTGCCTGCTTTCGAGCTTTGCCATGGCGGGACGATCGGCCAACCGCGGCATGTGCGCCCAGCCCTGCCGCCTGCCCTACGAGCTGATCGACGAGAACGGCCGCTCGCTCTCCCCTGCCGGTCGCGAGCGCGCGCTGTGCCCGCGCGACACCAACACGTCGCAGCTTGTTCGCCGTCTGTATGACGCCGGCGCCGCATCGCTCAAGCTCGAGGGCCGCATGAAGGCCCCCGATTACGTGTATTCCATCGTCGATGTGTATCGTCACCAGATTGATGACATGCTGGCCGGGGTCGCCGTAGATAAGGACGAGGTAGCCGCCCGCCAGCGCCAGCTCAAGCGCTGCTTCAACCGCGACTTTACGCACGCCTATCAGGACGGCACCTCGGGCGACGAGATGATGAGCTATGAGCGTTCCAACAACCGCGGCCAGATCGTGGGCACGGTACTGGGCAGCCGTCTGGCCAACCGCGATGTGCGCGGCCTCAAGCCCGACGACCGCCGTCGGCGCGCCGCCATCGCCCGCATTGAGTTGTTTGAGCCCGTGGGCAAGGGCGACCTGCTGGAGCTTCGCCACGATAACGAGTTTGACCAGTTCCTGACCACCATTGCCGCCGATGATGCCGCCGCTGGTGACATCATTGAGTGCCGCGTGCCCCGCAGCATGCCCGAGGGCTGCCGCGTCCGCGTGATTCGAAGCCAGAGCGCCATCGACGCCGCTGGCGCCGCGCTCAAGCGCGATGTGCTGCGCCGCCGAGCTGTTGACGTGTCCGTCGTGGCGCGCCTGGGCGAGCCGTTTACTGTCACACTCACCTGCTGTGACAACCCCGCGCTCACCGCCACCGCCACGGGCTTCACCGTCGAGGCCGCCAAGACCCGCGCCGTCGAGGCATCCGATCTGGTTGAGCACGTCGGGCGCATGGGCTCCTCTCCCTTTGAGGCCGCAAGCTTTGACGTTTCGCTCGACGCCGGCTGCGGTATGGGCTTTTCCGCCGTGCACAAGGTGCGCGCCGCCGCTTGTAAGGCGCTGGAAGAGGCCATTCTGGCACCGTACGAGGAGCGCGAGAAAACGCTCGAGTTGCCGGTGCTCGACAAATGTACGCGACCCATGCCCGAGCACTACCGCGACGAGCCGCAGATCTGCGCCACCGTCAACACGCTCGAAGCCGCCGAGGCAGCTCGTGCCGAGGGCGCCACGCGCATCTATATGACCACCGATGCGCTCGAGGCCGCCGGTGTCTCCCCCGCCGATGCATTTGAGCAGGGCATCGTACCCGTACTCGACGAGGTCTGCCGCGCCGTTGACCACGTACGCGTCGATCCCTGGATCAATGCCGGAGCCACCGTCGCCGTCGGCAATATCTCCGAGCTCGCCGTAGCCGCGCATGCCGGCGCCACGGCCGAGATTCGCTCTTGCCTGCCGGTGCACAACACGCCCTGCATGGAGGCGCTTGCCGGGCGCGGAGCCGGTGCGTTTTGGCTCTCGCCCGAGATCACACTCGACGAGATTGTCTCGCTCGGAGCCGCCGCGCCCGCGGCTCTGGGCATCACCGTCTTTGGCCGCCCGCGCGTCATGACAAGCGAGCATTGCATTCTGCAGGTTGCCAACGGCTGCATCCACGATTGTGCCAACTGCCGCCTGCGTGCCCGCAAGCTCTCGCTCAAGAATATCGACGGAAAGGTCATGCCCGTCCGCACCGACATCCACGGCCGCTCTCGCTTGTACGACGCCTACCCCATCGACCTCACACCGCAGGTTCCTCAGCTGCTCAATGCCGGCGTGCGTCGTCTCATGGTTGACGGAACCCTGCTCGAGGCCGATGAGATTGGCCGTGCCGTCGCTCGCGTCCGTCGCGCCGTCGAGGCGGCTCAAGCCGGCCGCAAGCCCGCCGCCCGCCTACGCGGGGCGACCTCGGGCTGCATGTTTGTGGGAATCAGCTAACCGAAAGGCTTACACGTGAACGAAGAACCTCAAGTCCTCTACTGCGACGCTTGGCTCATGGCCATCGACAAGCCCGCCGGCATGATCGTCCACGGCGACGGCACCGGCGAGCGCACGCTTACCGACTACGCCAGCGACCTGCTGCTGGCCATGGGCGACGGCTTTGCCGCGACTGACATGCAGCCGCTCAACCGTCTGGACCGCAACACCACCGGCGTGGTGCTGTTTTCGCTCGACAAACAGACGCAGCCCGCTTTTGACCAGATGGTGATCGACCACGCCTTCGAAAAGCACTATCTGGCGCTGGCCGAGGGCAAGATCGACTGGAACGAGAAGCTCATCGACATGCCCATCGCCCGCGATCGCCACGATAGCCGCAAGATGCGTGTCGGCGCCAGCGGAAAGCCCTCTCAGACGCGCGTCAAGGTACTCAAGCGTCTTAAGAGTCGCCGTGGCCTGCCCACGCGCTCGTATATCGATGTCGAGTTGCTCACCGGCCGCAAGCACCAAATCCGCGTGCATCTGGCGAGCGAGCGTCATCCCCTGGTTGGCGACGACCTGTACGGAACGCCGCGCCCCTGTGGCCTGATGCTCCACGCCCACAGCGTGTCCTTTACGCATCCCGTAACCGGCGAGCACATCCACATCGAAGCCCCCTGCCCCTGGGAGCCCTAAACCACCACAATGGGGACAGGCGCCTTCGCGGTGGTTTTGGCCTTAGCCCGTCCCCTGCTGTTAGACCGTGATGACGTTGTCCATTGCCCGGTACTTGGCGGGGACCTCGCCTGCGGTAATAATCGTTGCGTCACGGAAGTCCGCGAACTTGACGGGCGCCACCATGCCAAATTTACTGGCGTCCGAGATTACGAAGCGTTTGGCGGTATGGCGCATCGAGATACGCTTGACCTGTGCTTCCTCGATATCGGGCGCCGTGAAGCCCTGCTCGGCGGCAATGCCGTTAGAGCCCCAAAAGCCACAGTTGAAGTTGTAGCGGTCTAAGGTTGCCAAGGCATCGGGGCCAACGAGCGCCTCGGTCTCGGGTTTGAGCTCGCCGCCCAACACCACGGTACGCATGCCGCGCAAAGCAAGGTGCTGAGCATGGAGCACGGAATCGGTCACATAGGTGACATCTTCAAGGTGTGGAAGATGCTCGATGAGCCTCAGCGTCGTCGAGCCCGAGTCGATGTATACAAAGCTCTCGGGCTCCACAAGCGCCGCCGCACGGGCGCAGATACGCTCCTTGTCGTCGTTATGGAGGTCGCTGCGCTCATTAAGCGTTAGGTCGCGCGTCACGTGCGCGCGCTCAAGACTCGTCGCTCCACCGTGGACCTTGGCGATGCGATGAGCTCGGTCTAGCGTCTGCAGGTCGCGCCGAATGGTAGACGCCGTCACGCCCAGGGCTTCGGCAAGCTCCAGCACGGTAACCGAGCCGGCTCGCTGCACCATCGACACAATCGCGTTGAGCCTATCTTCCGCAAGCATCGCTTACTCCTCCTCGGGGTACACGACTCCCCAGTCGGCGCGGAGCTTGGTCATAAGCTCCATAACATCAGAAGCATAATCCAGCAGCTCGCGCTTGGAGTCGTCGCCGGCAACGGCCTGCTCAAGATCGGCCATCTCATAGCAAAGGGCGTAAGCCTCGGTGCCGGCGTGGACCTCCTCGCGGTGACCGTCCGCAGTCCACACGATGGTCGCGTGATCGGCACGCGGATACTCGTTGACCTCGATATAGCACTTGTCAAAGCTGATGACCGAGCGCTTGGGCTGCTTGGAGTGGAGTGTAAGGCTCACGACGCCCAGCTGCTGCTCGGCGTTACGGCAGACAATGCCGCCCGCAACGTCGACACCGGTCTCACAGGTGTTGCCCAGAGACACGACCTCGGCTGGCTGGCTGGCCATAAACAGGCGCATGACGGACAGGGCGTATACGCCAATATCGAGCATGGCACCGCCAGCGAGGTTGCGATTGTAAAAGCGGTTGGTCAGGTCGCCGTACTCCTTGTAGCTACCAAAGTTAAGCTGAGCGAGGTTCATGCGGCCAAACTCGCCGGCATCCATGCGGCGGCGCAGCTCTTGATACAAGGGCATGTGGAGCACCGTGGTAGCGTCCATAAGGACCACGTTGTGTTCGGCGGCAATGGCGCGGGCCTCATCGAGCTCGGCGGAGTTGAGCGTGATGGCCTTCTCGCAGAGAACGTGCTTGCCGGCCGCCAGGGCGGCGCGCAGATAGGTGATATGGGTGTTGTGCGGGGTGGTGATGTAGACGGCGTCGATGTCAGGATCGGCGTAGAGATCCTCAACCGTGTCATAGACCTTCTCGACGCCGTACTGGTCGGCAAAAGTCTGAGCCTTGGTGAGCGTGCGGTTGGCAACGCCCGTAAGCTTGCGGCCGGCCAGGGCAAGGGACTGAGCCATCTGGTTGGCAATAACGCCGCAACCGATCACAGCCCAACGGAGCTCGGGAGCCGTAAAGATGTCGTTAGGGAACGGCTTGTCCTGGACCGAAGCAAATGCTGCTTTGGCGGCTGCCGCGGCGTCGAGTGGAGCCTGCTTGGAATCTGCCATTATGTGTCTCCTGTGTCATAGAACGTCTTGCATTTCTGACAGCTCTATATTCGCACAAACACGCGCGTCTGTGCGCGTTTTTGCGTATCTCACCGTTAAACGGTCATTATTGCCCCGTAAACGGTGCATATATACGCATAGGTGCGTAATTAAACGCAATCTAACGCGCATAAACGCGCACACAAGCAATTTATACAGCACGACCCGCTCATTTATGCTTACCCAGTTAGGGTACTCATTTAAGTCTGTCCCCAATGAGTATCCCCAATGAGTAGGGATAGAAAAAGGCCCGGGTGCCGTGGCATCCGGGCCTTTGCTAGCAACTTGATGTTGCGGGGCAGCTTAGAACTTGTGGCCGCACTTCTTGCAGACGCGCAGCTTGTTCTTGCCGTCCTTCTCGTGACCGACGCGGGTAACCTTACCGCACTCGGGGCAAACGAGATTGACGTTGGAGGCGTCGATAGGAGCCTCCTGCGAAACGATGCCGCCCTGCTGGTTGGCAGCGTTGGGCTTGACGGCCTTCTTGACGACCGAAACGCCCTCGACAACGACCTTGTTCTCGGCGGGGAGAGCACGCAGGACAACGCCCTGCTTGCCGCGATCCTTACCAGAGAGAACCTGGACCTTATCGCCCTTCTTGATATACATATATCTCCCCTAACTACAGAGTCTCGGGAGCGAGCGAGACGATCTTCATGTACTTCTTGTCACGAAGCTCGCGAGCGACGGGCCCGAAGATACGGGTACCGACGGGCGAACCATCGTTGTTGATGACAACGCAGGCGTTCTCATCAAAGCGAATGTAGGAGCCATCCTTGCGGCGGATCTCCTTAACGGTGCGAACGACGACGCAACGGACAACGTCCTTCTTCTTGACGTTGGCGCCAGGGGTAGCCTCCTGGACAGCACCGATGAACACATCGCCGATGCCTGCATAACGACGCTTGGAACCGCCAAGCACCTTGATGCAGCGAATCTTGCGAGCGCCGGAGTTGTCGGCGACGTTCAGCATGGTTTGCATCTGAATCATGGTAGATGTTCCTCCGAACTAAGAACCGAAGAGAGGTGCGCAGCCTTTACGCGGCCCGTGGTATGCAAGCCAGGCATACGCACATCTTCGGAAACGTACAAGTCGTAAGAGCGACTGCTTATTTAGCGCGCTCAACGACCTCGATGAGGCGCCAACGCTTCATCTTGGACATAGGACGGGTCTCCATAACGCGGACGGTGTCGCCCACGCCAGCCGTGCACTCCTCGTCGTGAGCGTGCAGCTTCTTGGAGCTGGTCATCATCTTGCCGTACTTGGGGTGACGCTTGCGCTCGGTGATGGTGACAACAATGGTCTTGGCACCGGAGACGGAGGTAACGACACCCGTACGGACCTTACGCGAGTTACGCGAATCAGTCATGTTCTCTCCTTAGGTCCTACTCGGCGACAGCGGACTTCTCCGCTGCGATCTCGCGGGCGCGCTGCTCCGTGAGGACGCGAGCGATGTCCTTCTTCACGGTGTTGACGCGAGCGGTGTTGTCCAGCTGGCTGGTGGCCATCTGGAAACGAAGGTTAAAGAGCTCGGCGCGCATTTCCTTCAGCTTCTCAACGAGCTGAGCGTCCGAGAGCTCACGAATCTCTGCGGGCTTCATTAGTTCTCCTCCTTGGCGGCGGCGGCGTCCTCAGCAGCCCACTTGGCCTCGAGAGCGGCCTCCTCAGCCATCTCCTTCTCGATGCGCTGCTCAGCGTTCTTGGCAGCAACAATCTTGGTCTTGATGGGGAGCTTGTGCTGCGCAAGACGCAGAGCCTCGCGAGCGACCTCCTCGGGAACACCCTTGACCTCGAACATGATGCGGCCGGGCTTGACGACGGCCACCCACTCCTCGGGGTTACCCTTACCAGAACCCATGCGAGTCTCGGCAGGCTTCTTGGTGATGGGCTTATCGGGGAAGATCGTGATGTAGACACGACCGCCACGCTTCATGTAGCGGGTCATGGCAATACGAGCAGCCTCGATCTGACGGTTGGTGATCCAATGGGCCTCGAGAGCCTGGATACCAAACTCGCCGAAATGCAGCTCGGTATTACCCTTGGCCTGGCCCTTCATGGAGCCACGCTGCACCTTGCGGTGAAGAATACGCTTAGGGGCAAGCACTACTGACCCCTCCTCTCGGAGTTACGACGACGAGGACGGGAAGAGCCCTCGAGTGCAGGGTTGGGAACAGGCTGACCCGGGAGCTTCTCGCCCAGGTAGATCCAGACCTTCACGCCGCAAGCGCCCATGGTGGTGCTGGCGACAGCCGTGCCGTAGTCGATCTTGGCACGGAGGGTGTGCAGAGGTACGCGACCCTCGCGGTACCACTCACGACGGCCCATCTCGGCACCGCCGAGACGACCGGAGCACTGGATACGGATGCCCTTAGCGCCGGCCTTGCGGGCGGACTGGACAGCCTTGCGCATAGCGCGACGGAAGGCAACGCGGCCCTCGAGCTGCTCGGCGATAGACTGAGCAACGAGGTTGGCGTCGAGCTCGGGGCGCTTGATCTCGACAACGTCGACGGAGAGCTGGCCCTTGGAGACGCCAGCGACCTTCTCGAGCTCGGTGCGGAGGGTATCAATCTCGGCACCCTTCTTACCGATGACAACGCCGGGGCGAGCGGTGAGGATGATGACCTTCACCTTGTCGCCAGCGCGCTCGATCTCGACGCGGGAGACAGCTGCGCGGGAAAGACGCTTCTCGAGGTACTTGCGGATCTCGAGATCGTTACCGAGGGTCTTAGCGTAATCCTTCTCTGCGAACCAGCGGGAGCGCCAGTTCTCGGTGATGCCAAGACGGAAGCCGGTGGGGTAGACTTTCTGACCCATACAGCTTTACGCCTCCTTTCGAGGAGCAACGACGACGGTGATGTGGGAAGTACGCTTCAGAATGCGAGAAGCGGAACCCTTGGCGCGGGGACGGATGCGCTTAAGCGTCGGACCCTCGTCAACATAGGCAGCGGCGACAACCAGGTTGTCGGCACGCAGACCGTTGTTGTTCTCGGCGTTCGCAACGGCGGAACGGAGAACCTTCTCGACATCCACGGCGACGGCGCAGTCGCAGAAGTGGAGGATGTCGAAGGCCTGAGCGACAGGCTTGCGGCGGATCAGATCGACCACCAGGCGGGCCTTGCTGGGGGAAACACGCACGTACTTAGCGACGGCGCGAACCTCGGTGGCCTCAGTTTCAATAGACTTAGTTGCCATTTACGGTTAACCCCCTATTTGGCCTTGTGGCCACGGAACGTACGAGTCGGCGCGAACTCGCCGAGCTTGTGACCAACCATGGACTCGGTAACATACACGGGCACATGCTTGCGGCCGTCGTGGACGGCGATGGTGTGACCAACCATCTCGGGGAAGATGGTGGACGCGCGGGACCAGGTCTTCACGACGTCCTTCTTGCCAGCCTCGTTCATCGCGGTGATACGCGAGAGAAGGCGAGTCTCCACGAACGGGCCCTTTTTGAGACTTCTGCTCATAAGTGCTTTCTCCTAAAACTCGGTATCCGAAATTACTTCTTACGGCGACGAATGATGTGCTGGTTCGAGACCTTCTTCTTCTTGCGCGTACGAAGGCCCTTCGTCGGCTTACCCCAGGGGGTAACAGAGGGACGACCAGAGGTGTGGTTCTTGCCCTCGCCACCGCCGTGCGGGTGGTCGACAGGGTTCATGACGGTACCGCGGACGGTCGGGCGCACGTTCATGTGACGCTTACGGCCGGCCTTGCCGATGACGATGTTGGAGTGATCGGCGTTGCCGACCTCACCGACGGTGGCGCGGCAGGTAACGAGGATGCGGCGCATCTCGGAGGAAGGCATACGGACGATAGCGTACTTGCCCTCCTTACCCATCAGCTGGCAGGAGTTACCGGCGGAACGGGCGATAGCAGCGCCCTTGCCCGGCTGGAACTCGACGGCGTGGATGAGCGTACCGACGGGGATGTCGGCGAGGGGCAGAGCGTTGCCCGGCTTGATGTCGGCGTCAGAACCGGACATGATGGTCTGACCGACCTCGAGGCCCTTGGGGGCCAGGATGTAGCGCTTCTCACCGTCAGCGTAGTGCAGCAGAGCAATGCGAGCAGAACGGTTCGGATCGTACTCGATCGTGGCAACCTTGGCGGGCACGCCGTCCTTGTTGCGCTTGAAGTCGATCACACGGTAACGACGCTTCACGCCGCCGCCCTGGTGGCGGGTGGTGATGCGGCCGTTGTTGTTACGACCGGCCTTCTTGGGCAGGGGCTCGAGAAGAGACTTCTCGGGCTTGGTGCAGGTGATCTCGGAGAAGTCGGAGATCGTCTGCCAACGCCTACCAGCGGAGGTCGGCTTAAGGTGCTTTACAGCCATTACAATCCCTTTCAATAGGAATCCGTTAGCCATCGCAGACAGGGATTCGAGGTTCTGCCTCGGGTGCGATGACACCGGACGTATACACGGTTCCGGGCGTGTCCATTTTATACGCCCAAAACCTTGAGCTCTCGCCTCCCCTATTTGGGAGGCATGAGCTCACTCAACAGCAGCGAGTCTTAGGCCTGGTTGCCAAAGACCTCGATGGTGTCGCCCTCGGCCAGCGTGACGATGGCCTTCTTCCAAGAACGGGTCTTGCCGGCGACATAGCGCACGCGCTTGGTCTTGGGCTTGACCGTCAGGGTGTTCACGCGAACGACCTTGACGCCGAAGATCTCCTCGACAGCGTCCTTGATCTGATACTTATTAGCATCCTTGGCGACCTCGAACGTGTACTTGTTCTGCTCCATGCCGGAGAAGGAACGCTCGGACACGATCGGACGGATGATGATCTCGTGGGCGGTCATTTATGCAAGCACCTCCCCGAAGTGAGCGGCGATGTCGGCGGGCATCAGCACAGCGTTGTTGTTGACGAGATCGTAGGTGTTGGCCTCGTCAGCGGTGATGATGAACGTCTTGGGAATGTT
This sequence comes from Collinsella aerofaciens, assembly GCA_048478035.1. Taxonomy (GTDB): domain Bacteria; phylum Actinomycetota; class Coriobacteriia; order Coriobacteriales; family Coriobacteriaceae; genus Collinsella; species Collinsella aerofaciens_CN. The sequence goes on from DBGBCW010000022.1 coordinate 75,532, forward strand.
GCGGAACGACAGGTAGGCGTTGACGTCCTCATCGCGAACGATGATGGTCAGACGCTTGCCCTCAAGGCCGAGAGCCTTGAGCATGGCGACGGCAGCCTTGGTGGAAGGCTTCTCGAAGCCGTAGTCGTCGACGAGCACGAGCTCGCCATCGGCCAGCTTGGCGGACAGCGCGGAGCGCATAGCCAGCTTGACCTCCTTGTTGTTCATACGCTTAGCGTAGGAACGGGGCTTGGGGGCGAAGACAACGCCACCGTGACGCCACTGGGCAGCACGGATGGAACCCTGGCGGGCACGGCCGGTGCCCTTCTGACGCCAAGGCTTCTTGCCGCCACCGGAAACCTCAGAGCGGCCCTTAGCGGACTGGGTGCCCTGACGCCAAGAGGCCATCTGGCACTTGACGATGTGGTGCATAACGTGGATGTTCGGCTCGATGCCGTACACCTCAGCGGCGAGCTCGGCCTCGGCGACCTTCTTGCCCTCGCTGTTCTTTACTTCAAACTTTGCCATTTAAGTGTTCTCCTTGGTATGACGCTGGGCTAAATGGGCTGGGCCCTTAGGCCATACGGATGGCGACGAGACCATTCTTGGCACCCGGGACAGCGCCCTTGACCAAGATGAGGTTCTGCTCGGCATCGATGCGGACAACGGAAAGGTTCTTGACGGTAACGCGCTCGTTACCCATGTGACCGGCCATCTTGACGCCCTTGAGGACGCGCGCAGGATAGGCGCACTGACCGATAGAACCGGGGTGACGCTGGAAGTGAGAACCATGCGTCATAGGACCGCGGCGCTGACCCCAGCGCTTGATGCGACCCTGGAAGCCCTTACCCTTGGAGGTACCGATGACGTCGACCTTCTCGACATCAGCGAAATCAGCGACGGTGACGACCTCGCCGACCTTGTGCTCCTCGCCGTTCTCGACGCGGACCTCACGAAGGAAGCGGACAGGCTCGACGCCAGCCTTGGCGAAGTGACCAGCCATGGGCTTGTTCACGTTCTTGGCCTTGATGTCGCCGAAACCGATCTGGACGGCGTCATAGCCGTCGGTTGCCTGAGTTTTAACCTGCGAGACAGCGCAGGGGCCAGCCTGGATGACCGTGACGGGAACGACGTTGTCGTCCTCGTCCCAAACCTGGGTCATGCCAATCTTGCGGCCGAGAATCATGCTGATCAAGATATGATCCCAACTCTCGCGTGGTCTTGGGACAATGCGTACACCACCGAGCGTACGCCCCTAGAGGACCACTACTTACACGACGTGCTCCCCAGCCTTGTATTTCGCCCGGACTACCTGACAACCCTATTAAGCAGGCATTTTGTCCAGCCAGAATACTCCCCTGGTTTCACACAGCTGTTTAGTATACACGGCTGCGGGCGTATCCATCGAGATTCATATTTCACTCACATTGTTTACGCAGGTAAAGTGCGTGGAGTCGCCTGGGCTTGGCAGAGGGGCGGCGAAATATATTAAGTTTGCTGCTCTACAGTCCTGCGCAAGACGGAAAGCACATTAAGTGCTTTCCTTTGCGTGCTGAACTCGCGACAAACTTAATATATTTCGCCGCCCCTCTGCCAAGCTCGGGAGACGACACGTTGATGTCTGCTTAACTCTGCTCGCTCAGCTAATTACTTTGTTGGGGATCCACAATTTGTTGCAAGGTGAACTTGCATCGGGGCGTATCGTCCTCTTCTCGCGTATCGTCAAAATCGAAGACCATGATGGCGCAGTTGGGGAGTTTTGCTGGGAGCTCGAAGCCATCTGGAGCGGCGGCTCTAATGAATTGGCGGCTGGCGCTGCCGTGGCTTACTGCTAGTAGGGTTTCGATGCCCTCGGCTCCCATGAGATTGGTGAGGGTGGCTACCATGCGTTCTTGCAACGCTTTGCTTCCCTCTCCTCCAAAGGGGACCAGATCTTCGCCTGGATCCCAGACGTCGGTGGGCAGCGCGTCGTGCGGGCCTTCCTCGAAGGTTCCATAGCAGCGCTCGATGATGCCTTCGCAGGGCTCGACTGCTGCGTCCGCGCCAAGGAGTTCGGTTGCGACGAGCTGAGCTGTGTCCATGGCTCGACCCAAAGGCGACGAGACCACTTTGTCGGGGACAACGTCGTGGGCCTTGAGCCATGCGGCTGCCATTCCCGCTTGTTTGCGGCCAAGGTCGGTCAGCGGCGAATCGCAGCGGCCCTGGACCAGCTTTTTAACGTTGAATTCCGTCTGGCCGTGGCGGAGTAGATATAGACGCTTCATATTCTCCCCTTCTGTATAACTTGCTTTGCAGGCGCAGCCCTACTCGTGGGTATGGCCTACGTAGTCTTCGTCGATCGTAATCTTGGCAATCGACTTGGGGTATTCCGATTCGACTCGTTGTGCCAGCGCGTGCTTTAAGTCTTCGGCACTCATCTGCAGATCCGAGGGACGCACGCAGTCAAAGATCACGTTGGTGTGCGTGGGGCCCGGCACACAGCGCAAATCATGAATCGAAAGGCGGCTATCGATCTCTTGAGCCATAGCGTTGATGCGCAAGCGCATGCTCGCCACCTTTGGATCGTCGGTCACGATGGGGTCGTAGTGAAGTGTGACAATCATGCCGTCTTCGTTCCTAAACGACTGCTCGATGTTATCGAGCGTGTCGTGACTTTCCAGCGGGCTGGCCTCGGCTGCCATCTCGGCGTGAGCGCTTGCGAACTTCCTGCCCGGGCCGTAGTCGTGAACCATCAAATCGTGAACTCCCAAAACGCCGGGATAGCTCATGATCTTGTCTCGAATGTGCTTGACCAGCTTAGGATCGGGCGACTGACCCAAAAGCGGGCTCACCGTATCTTGAATAAGTTCAAAGCCGCTCCAGCCAATATAGGCGCCAACGGCAAGGCCAACCCATGCGTCAAGATTGATGTGCGTCACCTGCGAAACAATTGCACATGCCAGCACGGCGCCTGTGGCAAGAACATCGTTCTTGGAATCCTGGGCAGTCGCATGCAGTGTCTCGGACTCGATACGGTCGCCGAGCTTTTGGTTGAGCGCCGCCATCCACAGCTTAACAACCATCGAAAGCGCCAGGACTGCCACCAGGGCAAGCGAGAACTCGACAGGTTCGGGGTGGATGATACGCTCAAACGAGGACTTCACCAGTTCAAGGCCAATGAGAAGCACGAGCGCCGCCACGACAAGACCCGAGAGGTACTCGTAGCGACCATGGCCGTAAGGATGCTCGGGGTCGGCCGGCTTGCTCGCCAGCTTAAAGCCCAGCACGCTCACGATATTCGAGCTGGCATCGGACAGGTTGTTCATGGCATCCGCCACAATCGAAACCGATCCCGAAACCACACCGATTGCGCCCTTCGCAGCACAAAGCGCCACATTGGCGACAATACACACCATGCCCGCTAACGTGCCCACACGCGCACGATCGCCCTGCGCGCGCTTAACTATCCACTCGACCATCTGCATCCGCCCCCACGGTACTACCTATATATCTATTGCTCAAACGGATTGTAGTGTAGCCACTTTGTCTCCCAGATACAAAGAGGCCGCAGCCCGCACGGGCCACGGCCTTGGAGCATGACAAAAGAATCGTCCTTTTGTCGCACAGGTTTATGCGCTTACTTCAGCAGCGCTCGCCACTGTTTCGGGTGAATCGGCCCCGTCTTCTGCCGCCTGTCCCTGCGCCGGCACCACGCCAAAGCAGTAGCTCAGCGCCGCAGACACTGCAAATGCCACACCGCCGGCAACGCAGCACCACAGCAGGTTCGAGATGCCGCCCGTGGCAAAGCCAATGACCATAAGGACATTCGTCATGCCGATGGTATAGGCCGTAACGTGGCCCACGGCCGCAACAAGACCTCCGACGGCGCCGCCAATGGCCATGCACGTCAGGCACCTGCCATATTTAAAGCCGCAACCGTACAGCGCCGGCTCGCTTACGCCGCCAAGAACACCCGAGATCGAATAGCCCAGCATGAGAGCCTTCTCGTCCTTATCCGCAACGCGGAGCGACGCGCCAAAAGGCATGCCCCAAACGGCGAACGTTGCCATCGTCGCGGCGATCAGGATGCACGAATCCGTTCCCACACTCATAAACTGCGCATAGGCGAGCGATAGGACGACGTTACTGACGCCCGCGATCTTAAGGAACTCCCAGCCCGCGGCAAGCCCCATGAGCGTGAGCAGCGACACGATGCCACCGGAATTGCCAAGCATAAACATAAGCTGGCCCAACAGCATGCCCAAATAGCTACCCGCCGGCGCCGTAATACACAGCGAAACCGGAACCATGACAAGCATGGTCGCAAACGGAACGAACGAAAAAGCCACGGCCTTAGGGATAACGCGCCGAAAGAAACACTCCACTTGCCAAAGCACGGGCACCGAAATGAGAACCGGAATAACAGTCGTCGTGTAATCGTTGACCGGCGCGGGAAGCAGGCCATACACGGAAGTCATCGATGCCCCCGTCGTCGATGCGGCATCGACGAGCTTAAGCAGATCGGGCGCAATCAATACGCCGCCCAGCATCATGCCCAGCTGCTCCGAGCAACCGAGCTGGCGGGCAGCCGCCCAACCAAGATAAACGGGCAAAAAGTAGTAGCCGGCGTTATAGAGCCAACTGTAGAACAGGCGATAGATTTCGGAATCGGCAGACCACAGGCCCAGCATGCCTTCACCCATAATGACGGCGACGGTGCGGAACAACGCCGCGCAGACAATAAACGGCAGCGCCGACATCATGCTTTTGGACAGATAGTCCACCACGGCCATGGCGTTTGATGAGACCGTCGTTGTAAACGAGGTGTTAGAAACTTGTGACACAGGAACCCTTTCCCAATGTGACATGCGGACTGTCCCTTTGTCACATCGTGCGATACTGACCGATTGCGCGGTACTTTTCGTAGCGGAGGTTTGTGAGGGTCGCGTCGTCGAGCCGCCCAAGCGTATCGAAGGCATCAAATGCCGAGGACATGACGGCACCGGCGATCTCCTCATGCGACAGGCCCCTATCATCAACAATGCCGTCGATGATGCCGAGCGCCAACAAATCGGGGGCCGTGAGCTTAAGCGCCTCGGCGGCCTCATTCGCGCGCTCGGTATCCTTCCACAGAATCGACGCACAGGCCTCGGGGCTCACGACCGAATAGGCCGAGCTCGAGAGCATCAGGATGCGGTCGGCCACGGACAGCGCCAACGCGCCACCAGAGCCGCCCTCGCCTGTCACCACCGAGACAATCGGCGTCTTAAGGCCGCTCATCTCCATGAGATTCCGGGCAATCGCCTCGCCCTGGCCGCGCTCCTCGGCACCGATGCCGCAAAACGCGCCCGAAGTATCGACCAGGCACAGAACCGGTCGACCAAACTTTTCGGCCTGGCGCATAAGGCGACGCGCTTTGCGGTAGCCCTCGGGATGTGCCATACCAAAGTTGCGACGCATGCGCTCTTTGGTCGTGGTGCCGCGCTCGATGGCGATAACCGTCACAGGACGTCCGTCTTTCCAGCCAATGCCACCCACCACGGCGGCGTCATCACCAAAGTAACGGTCGCCATGCAGCTCCACAAATCCGTCCAAGCCCAGCGAGATCATCTCGCCCGCCGTGGCACGATCTGCCGAGCGGGTCTGCTTGACAATCTCGAGCGCGGTTTTTGGTGGCGCCGAGCGCTTAAACAAGTGTCCCAGCTTTTTGCCGCGGCGACCCGTATGCACGATTTCATGCGGTGCCCCCAGGCCGGGCGCGTGCCCTTCGTGCAGCGCCAGCAGCTCGCCTACCGTGAGCGCAATCTCGCCACGCGGAACAACGGCATCGCAAAAGCCGTGCTCCATCAAAAACTCGGAGCGCTGGAATCCCTTGGGCAGTCGCTTGTGCATGTTCTGCTCGATCACGCGCGGGCCGGCAAATGCCGTCAGGGCATCGGGCTCGGCCAGGATAATGTCACCCTCCATGGCAAAGCTCGCGGTTACACCTCCGGTCGTGGGGTCGGTGAGCACCGTGATATACAGGCCGCCCGCCTCGCTGTGGCGCCTAACCGCCGCAGAAATCTTGGCCATCTGCATAAGCGAGGTCACGCCCTCTTGCATGCGCGCACCGCCCGAAACGGTAAAGCCGACAACTGGCAATCCCAGCTCGGTCGCACGCTCAAATGCGCGACAGATCTTCTCGCCCACCACGGAGCCCATCGAGCCCATCATAAAGTTAGCGTCCATAAAGAAGAGCGCCGTATCGCAACCGCAGATTTTGCCCCTGCCGCACACAACGGCATCGCGCTCGCCCGAACGCTCGCTCACGCTCTTGAGCTTATCGGCATAGCCGGGAAACGAGAGGAAGTCCTCCGACGCCAGATTGGCATCCCATTCCTCAAACGTGCCCTCGTCGACCGTCATGCGCATGCGCGCGCGACCGCTCACGCGAAAGTGTTTGCCGCAACGGGGGCAGACCTCGAGGTTGTCGTGTAGGCGTGCCTCATCGATCACACGGCGGCACTCCGGGCACTTGATAAACACGTGGCGCGCGGGAAACTCGGCGCACGACTCGGTTATCGGCCCCTCAAGGACATTGACCGTCTTCGCTTTTCTATTCATCAGCATAGAGATGCCCCATCAGATCGGTGTGATACATGCCCGACAAGAACTCGTCGTTTGCCAGCACGTCGAGCTGAAGCTCGCTGTTTTCGCTCACGCCCTCAATCACGAGCTCGCCCAGGGCCGAGCGCATCTTGCGAATGGCGCCGTCACGCGTGGGCGCACACACGATGAGCTTGCCGAGCATGGAGTCGTAGTACGGCGGAACTGTCGCACCGGTAAACATGGCGGAATCCCAGCGCACGCGCGGACCACCCGGCACACGCAACGCGGTGACCGTTCCGCATGACGGCAGAAAGTCCGGCGTCTCGGCATTGATGCGGCACTCCATGGCGTGGTTGCGGACCGGCATGTCCTCCTGCTCAAAGGGCAGAGGCTGGCCGGCTGCCACGCGCAGCTGCCATTTGACCAGGTCGGTATCGGTCACAAACTCCGTAACCGGATGCTCCACCTGCAAGCGCGTGTTCATTTCCATAAAGTAGAAATTGCCGTCGTCCGAATACAGGAACTCGATGGTACCGGCTCCTTCGTAGCCAACGGCACGAGCCAGGTCACGCGCTGCCTTGTGCATGCGAGCACGAATGCCGTCGTGTCCGTCGAGGCACGGCGCGGGGCTCTCCTCGATCAGCTTTTGGTTGCGACGCTGCACCGAGCACTCGCGCTCGCCGAGCGAAAACACATGGCCCTGCTTATCGGCCATAATCTGCACCTCAACGTGGTGCGCCGGCGCGACGAACTTCTCCATGTAGCACTCGCCGTCGCCAAAAACGGCCTCGCCCTCGGCACGCGCCTCGATGAACGCCTTTGCCGCATCTTCCACGCGCTCGACCTTGCGAATGCCGCGACCGCCGCCACCTGCACGCGCCTTGATGAGCACGGGGCAGCCGATGCGCTCGGCCTCGGCCGTCGCCTCCTCGGGGCTTTTGAGCAAATCGCAGCCCGGAACGATGGGCACGCCCGCCGCGGCAGCCGTTCGGCGTGCGGCGTCCTTGTCGCCCATGCTGTCGATGACCTCGGCCGAGGGACCAACAAACGCCAGGCCATACTTGTCGCAGTCGCGCACGAAGCTCGCCTTCTCGGAGAAAAAGCCATAGCCGGGATGAATTGCCTTAGCTCCTGACTTTACGGCACAGGTGAGCACGGCATCGTCGTTGAGGTAGCTCTCGGCAAGACGCGGGCCGCCGATGCAATACGCCTCGTCGGCAAGCTGCACGTGCAACGCGTCCGCATCGGCCGTGGAATAAACGGCGACGGTCTTGATGCCCATATCGCGGCACGCGCGGATAACACGGACCGCGACTTCGCCGCGGTTGGCGATGAGCACTTTGTCGAACATGAAAACTTCCCTACTTTTCGTGCATGAGTGCAAAAGACATATCGGCGCGGCAGCAAACCTCACCGTTAACGCTCGCAGTACCTGTCGCAAAGCGGAACGGCCCGCGCGCACGCGTGATGGAGCACACCAGATCCACCGTGTCGCCCGGGCGCACCGGACGCTTAAAGCGCACCTTGTCCAGACTCGTGTAGAACGGCGTCGCGCCGCGCGCCTCCTCATCGCCCATCAGCAGCACGCAGCAGTTCTGGGCGAGCATCTCGCACTGAATCACGCCGGGGACCACCGGGTTTCCCGGAAAATGCCCCTGCAAAAAGTACTCGTCGCCCGTAATCGTGATCTTGCCGTGGGCCTCGTCGCCCACTAGCTCGGCTTCGTCAAGCAAAAGCATCGGCTCGCGATGCGGCAACAGCTTCTTGAGCTCTTCTTTGTTCATGGATATCACCTATCCGATCCTCATGAGGCAGCTGTCAAACTCAACGAGGTCGCCGTCGGCCACGCAGATCTCGAGCACCTCGCCATCCGCCTCGGCCGTCACCTCGTTGAGAACCTTCATGGCCTCGATGATGCAGAGGGTCTCGCCGGCCTTGACCTTGGAGCCCACGCGCACAAACGGTTCGTCGCCCGGCGCCGGGGCAGCATAGAAAACGCCGACCATGGGAGCGGTCACCTCGGTGCCCTTGGGCTCCGGTGCGGCAACAGGCGCCTGCGCGGCGGGTTCCGGTGCGGCAGGCGCGACTGTGGGAGCTGCAACTGGAGCGGCCATAGCGCTCGGCATGGGCATGGGCACGGCAACCGGCTGTGCGGCGCTCGCGCGCTCGAGTTCGACCGCGGTGCCATCGGGCTCCTCAACGCGTACGCGCGTGAGGCCGCGGTCCTCCATAACATCGGCTATCTCGGCAAGTCTTTTGGAATCCATGCTCTAGCTCCTCGTATATCTACGCAGCGCGATGGCGGCGTTGTGTCCGCCAAAGCCCAGGTTGGTCGAAAGCGCCCAGGTAAGGTCAGCGCGAACCGCGCGATTGGGCGTGTAGTCAAGATCGCAGGCGGGATCGGGCGTGCGGTAGTTAATGGTCGGCGGCACCACGCCCTGCTCGAGCGCCATGGCGCAGGCCATGACCTCGATGGCGCCCGTGGCACCGATCATGTGGCCGGTCATCGACTTAGTCGACGAGACGTGCGCGGCGCGCGCCGCGTCCTCGCCGAGCGCACGCTTAATGCCCGCCGTCTCGGACGAATCGTTGAGCTTGGTCGATGTGCCGTGGGCATTGATGTAGAGGCCCTCGGAAGGCCTGACGTCGCCCTCGGTCACCGCCAGCGATATCGCGCGGGCAATGCCGGCAGCCTCGGGATCAGGGCTCGTGATGTGATAGGCATCATCGGTGTTGCCGTAGCCCACGACCTCGGCATAAATGTGCGCACCGCGCGCCTGCGCATGTTCCATGCTCTCGAGCACGAGCACGCAGGCGCCCTCGCCCATCACAAAGCCATCGCGGTCTGCATCGAACGGGCGGCAAGCCGTCGCGGGATCAGGGTTGGTGGTCAATGCGCGGCAGGACGTAAAGCCCGCAACGGCATCGGGGATAATTGCGGCCTCGGCACCGCCCGCGAGGATCGCGTCGGCATAGCCGTGCTTTATGGCGCGGAACGCCTCGCCCACCGCATGGGCCGAGGTTGCGCACGCGGTCACCACGGGCAGGGTCGGGCCCTTTGCCTTGTGGCGGATTGCGATATTGCCCGATGCCATGTTGGGGATCATCATCGCGATCATATAGGGCGATGCGCGGCGGGGCCCACGTTCGGCAATCGTATGGACGTTGTCGACGAGCGTCGTCATGCCGCCCACGCCCGAGCCCACGTAGACGCCCAGGCGCTCGCGATCGATGGCGCCTTCGACATCAAAGCCCGCATCGTGCATGGCTTCGTCCGAAGCCGCCATCGCAAACTGAACGCAGGGGTCGAGATGCTTGGCGTCACGCTTGCCAAAGTACTCGTTGCCGTCAAAGCCCTTGACCTCGGCTGCCACCTTGACGGCAAACGCATCGGTATCGAAGTGCGTAATCGGGCCGATGCCGCACGTGCCAGCACACATTGCCGCCCAGGTGGCAAGCGCGGTGTTGCCGAGCGGCGACACGGCACCGATACCGGTGATTGCAACTCTCTGTTCCATCATGGTCTCCTCATCCAAGCCGTTCTTCGGCCCTGGTTTCTACATCGCCATTCCGCCGTCGACGCGCACGACCTCACCCGTAATGTAGGCAGCCGCATCACTCGCCAGAAAGCGCACTACGCCGGCCACCTCCTCGGGGCGCGCCATACGCTTAAGGGGAATCTGCTCCTCGGTTACCGTACGCACCTTCTCCGAGAGCTTTGCCGTCATATCCGTCTCGACAAACCCGGGGGCAACCGCGTTCACTCGTACGCCGCGGGGCGCAAGCTCGCGCGCCACCGCCTTGGTCAGGCCGATCATGCCCGCCTTGGAGGCAGCGTAGTTGGCTTGCCCGGCATTGCCCATCAGGCCCACGACCGAGCTCATGTTGACGACGCAGCCGCCGCGCTGGCGCATAAAGGTCTTGGTGAGCGCGCGCGTCGTGTTAAACGTTCCTTTAAGATTGACATCGAGCACGCGATCGAAGGCGTCATCGCCCATGCGCATGAGCAGGCCATCGCGGGTGATGCCAGCGTTGTTGACGAGCGCCCAAATGGAGCCAAAGTCGTTGAGGACCGCTTCCACGCACGCGTTGACGGCAGCGGGGTCGGCCACGTCGCATTGATATGAGCGCGCCGTGGCGCCAGCCGCCTCGCAGGCGTCGCACGTCTCGCGCGCCGCATCGACGCTGCCGGCATAGACGACGGCGATATCGCAGCCATCCTCCGCCAGACCGATAGCGCAGGCGCGGCCGATACCCCGCGAGCCGCCCGTGACCAGTGCCACGCGACGTGAGTCGTTGCGCTCGAGCGCGCCATTGTTCAAGTTGCCCATGTCATTCCTTTCGGGTTACAGCCCTGTGGACTATGCGAGCTCGTCGGCAATAGCTGCGACCTGCTCGGCCGTCTCGCACGAATACACACGAACGTCGCTCAGCGTACGCTTGACCAGGCCGGACAGCGTTTTGCCGGGGCCGACCTCAATAAATGTGTCGATGCCTTGATCCTGCAGAGCATGCAGCGTATCGACCCAGCGTACGGCATGGCTCACCTGATTGGCCAAGACATCCGATGCCGTCTGGGGATCCGCCGGATAGGGCGCCGCTGTCATATTTGCCAAAACAGGAATGAGCAACGGGGACGGCGCGTGACCGGCCTCAATATATGCGGCAAGGCCACAGGTCGCCTCGGCCATATAGGGGCTATGAAATGCACCCGACACCGCGACCTTCATGGCGCGGCCGCCAGCCTCTTTTACTAGGACGTCGAGCTCCTGCAGCGCCTCGGGCGCTCCGGCCACAACCGTCTGCTGTGGGCTGTTGTAGTTGACTGGCCAGCAGTCCTCGCCGGCCTGTTTTGCCAGGCCCTCGACTTGCGCCGCATCGAGCTTGATGACGGCGCGCATGCCGCCCGGATGGCGCTCGGCAGCCGCGGCCATCAGCGCCGCGCGCTCGCACACGAGCTCAAAGCCCGCTCGCGTATCGAACGCCCCCGCAAAGGTGAGCGCGGCGACCTCGCCCAGCGAGAATCCCGCACAGGCGGCAGGTACCACGCCACGCTCACGCAGGGCGGCAGCCGCTGCCAGGTCGTGAACGAACACGCACGGCTGCGTGTTCTCGGTCTGCGAGAGCTCCTCCTTGGAGGCACTCCAGCATTGCTCGCTGGTCCCCGGGCGCACCTCGTCGGCAATGGCGAACACCTCGGCGGCCGCCGGCGATGTCTCGATCAAGTCGACGCCCATCGCGGGGTGCTGGGCACCCTGGCCGGCAAACAAAAACGCTACGCCACCCATGCGCACGCACCCTTCAGGACGTGCTCGGCGCCATCGACCAGGTCGTCAACGATTTCGCGTGCGCTCTGGCGCTCGTTGACCATGCCGGCAATCTGTCCACACAAAAACGAACCCTCTTCGTAGTTGCCGTCCTTGGCGGCCTTACGCAGCGCACCGGTTCCCATAGCACCGAGCTCCTCGGCACTCGCGCCGGAACCCTCGCTCTTGGCATAGGCGTTGGTGAAGGGGCTCTTGAGGGCGCGCACTGGATGTCCCGTCGAGCGACCGGTCGCACGCGTTGAAGTGTCGTTGGCCTTCAGGACCATCTCTTTGTACTGCTCCGAGACGGTGCACTCGTCTGCGACCAGAAAGCGCGTACCCACTTGCACGCCTTCGGCGCCCAGCATAAAGGCGGCCGCCACGCCGCGGCCGTCGGCAATACCGCCGGCGGCCACGACGGGAATGTCAACCGCATCGACGACCTGCGGCACCAGTGCCATCGTCGAGGTCTCGCCAATATGGCCGCCCGATTCGGTGCCCTCGGCAACAACCGCCGTGGCTCCACGACGTGCCACGAGGCGCGCCAGCGCCACCGAGGCAACGACCGGGATGACCTTGATGCCCGCCTCGTTCCACGCCTTCATGTACTTGGCGGGATTGCCGGCGCCCGTCACGACGACCGGCACTCGCTCGTCAATCACGACCTGTGCAACCTCGTCGGCAAACGGGCTCATGAGCATGACGTTCACGCCAAAGGGCTTATCCGTCTTGGCGCGCAGCTCATGAATCTGGTCGCGAAGCCAGTTGGCGTCGGCGTTCATGGCCGCGATGATGCCTAAGCCACCCGCCTCGGACACTGCGGACGCCAGCGAGGCATCGGCAATCCAGGCCATACCGCCCTGGAACACGGGCTTTTCGATGCCGAGCAGATCGCAGAGAGGAGTCTTGAGCATCTCTACTTCTCCAATGCCGCCTCGACCGTATCGGCGAACTCGCCGACCGTCTTGGGGTTCTCCTCGGTATCGAGCTGGATGCCAAACTCGTCCTCGACGGCAACGAGGATCTCGACGGTGCCCAGGCTGTCGAGACCAATCTCCTCGAGCGTGGACTCGGGCTTCATCTCGACAACGTCAAGACCGGCGGTCTCGCGGATAACGTCGCAAACGCGCTCGAAGGTCTTCTGATCTGCCATGGTAGTTCTCCTTTGGTTGTGCCCTAGGGCGTTTTTATTTCCTATGTGCGACTACTTCCAACGAAGCAGATAGCCACCTATATCCAGACCGGCGCCAAATCCAACCAAGGCGATGGTGTCGCCTGTGTGAAGTGCACCGGCGTTTGCCAGCCGGTCGAGGGCAAGCGGAATGCATGCGCTCGAAATGTTGCCGGTCTCGCGCAACGTGCGAACCACGCGCTCGTCCGGCACGCCCAGGCGCTTGACCGCCTGGCTCAGGATTCGTTCGTTAGCCTGATGGAATACAAAATGATCGATGTCTTCGACCAAAATGCCCGCATCGATCGCAAGCTTATGGACCGTGTCGCAGATGGCGTTGACGCCGAACTTGAACACGCGGCGGCCATTCATGGACAGCACGCTCGCGCTATCTGCGGAAGCCTTAAACGGCGAGGTACCGACCAGACCGGGAACGCGCAACGTCTCGACGTCGGGCGCCGTCGAAAGCTCAACGGCAAGGGGACTGTCTCCCCCAGCCTCAATCACTGCGGCGCCTGCCCCATCGCCAAAGAGCACGCAGGTGGCACGGTCGGTCCAGTCGAGCGCGCGCGTCATCTGCTCGGCAGCAACGACAAGCACGCGCTCGGCGCGACCGCGGGCGATATAGCCCTCGGCGACATCGAGCGCAAATACGAAGCCGGCACAAGCCGCCGAGACATCGAAGGCAGGGCACGTCGCGCCTAGTCGCTCAGCAACGGCACACGCCTCAGCGGGAACAAGGTGGTCACCCGTCGTCGTCGAGCAGACGATCAGATCCAGCTGGCTCGCGTCGATTCCGGACACCTGGAGTGCCCGCTCACTCGCCGCTACGGCAAGGTCGTCAAGTGACTCGGTGGTGCAGACGTGGCGGCTCTTGATACCCGTGCGGGTAAAAATCCACTCATCCGAGGTATCGAGGAACTCAGACAGCTCGTCATTGGAAACACTGCGTTCAGGAAGCGCCGAGCCTGTTCCAAGAATCGTGAAACCCATCACTAACCTCCTTTGAGTTGTTGACGTGTTTACATCGACCAAGAGAGGATAACGCATTTCAGTCTTTGTTGACGTGTTAACATTAAATTGTCCAAATGCGACAAAGGCTTCACATTGTGTCTATCTCTCGACACCATTGCGTCATTCACTTATTCAATAAGGAGGTAGCAGCCGCTATGGATGCCCAATTAACGATTGTCGACGTAACCGAATCGACCAACGATGACCTGCTCGAGGCAGGAAAACAGGGTGCGCCGCACGGCACAGGACTTGCCGCCCGCGCGCAAACGGCAGGACGCGGCCGGCGCGGCCACAAGTGGGATTCAACCGCCGGCAACCTATTGCTTTCGATTGTCCTGCGTCCATGCGTTAATCCCGCAAAGTACTCTGGTCTTGCCGCCGTCAGCGGCCTAGCGGTGCTCGAAGCACTCGAAAAGCAGGGTCTTGCAATCGAGATTCGTCTTAAATGGCCCAACGACCTGGTCGCGCGAGGACGCAAGCTCGGCGGCATTCTGGTCGAGGCCGCACGCGATAACGAAGGCAAACCTTTCGCCGTCTGCGGCATTGGTGTCAACGTAAACTACACGCCCCAAGAGGTGCCCGATGGCGGCCTGGCGGCAATTGGCCTCTCGGACCTCAACGAGAGCGTTCCCGCCGTCGACATGCTCCTCGATGAGGTCTATCACGCAGTTATAGACGCTGTAGATACCTGGGCAGAGCGCCTCAACGCCATGGAAGAAAACGCCGGTCCGCTCGCGCCCGTCCACGACGAATATATCGCTCACCTCAATTGGATCGGGAAGCACGTTATCGCCCGCTCCCCCGCTGGAGACGAGCTGGCACGAGGCATATTTAGAACGGTCGACGATTGCGGCCGCGCATGCATTGAGACCGAGAGCGGCTTGTGCGTCTTCCACTTCGAAGAAGCATCCTTGCGCCCCCTGAGCGAATAGGGCGCCGCAGCCGCCGGCTCGGCAGACGAATTCGCTATCCCAAAATCTAAACTCAAAACAAAAGGGCCCCGCTACCGTAACGGCAGCGGGGCCCTTTAAGCTATGAGCGATATCGCTTAGAGCTTGATGTCGATGTCGACGCCAGCGGGGAGGTCGAGACGCATGAGCGAATCAACGGTGCCCGAGGTGGGGTCGAGGATGTCGATGAGGCGCTTGTGGGTGCGCATCTCGAACTGCTCACGGGAGTCCTTGTTCACGTGCGGCGAGCGGATAACCGTGTACAGGTTGCGCTCGGTGGGCAGGGGGACAGGACCGGAAACGCGAGCGCCGGTCTTCTGAGCGGTCTCGACGATGAGCTTCGCGGACTGATCGACGACCTCGTGATCATAGCCCTTGAGGCGAATGCGGATCTTCTGGGTAGCCAACTTAAACCTCCAAAGAGTGCGAGAGATGTTCTCGCAGGATTACGTAACAGGGAGCTCGAACTTAGGCGTTCTTGCTCATGACCTCGTCCACGATGGACTTGGGCGCAGGCTCATAAGAGTCGAACTGCATCGTGTAGGATGCACGGCCCTGGGTCTGGGAGCGAAGGTCGGTAGCGTAACCGAACATCTCGCCCAGCGGCACCTTGGCACGGATGAGCTTGCTGTTCTTGCGATCCTCCATACCCTCGATCTTGCCGCGGCGACCGGAGAGGTTGCCCATAACGTCGCCCATGTACTGCTCGGGGGTCTCGACCTCGACAGCCATGATCGGCTCGAGCAGCTGCGGATCGGACTTCTTGAGGGCGTCCTTGATAGCCATGGAACCGGCGATCTTGAAGGCGGCCTCGGAGGAGTCGACCTCGTGGTAAGAACCGTCGAACAGGGTGACCTTAACGTCGAGGACCGGGAAGCCGGCGATAACACCGGTGTTCAGGGCCTCCTGGATGCCCTTGTCGATGGACGGGATGTACTCCTTGGGCACGACGCCGCCGACGATAGCGTTGACGAACTCGTAGCCGAAGCCCTCCTCCATCTTCTCGAGCTTGATGACGGCGTGGCCGTACTGACCGCGACCGCCGGACTGACGGACGAACTTGCCCTCAGCCTTCTCGACGTCGTGACCAGCGGTCTCGCGGTAGGCAACCTGGGGCTTACCAACGTTAGCGTCAACCTTGAACTCGCGGAGCAGACGGTCGACGATGATCTCGAGGTGCAGCTCGCCCATGCCGGCGATGATGGTCTGGCCGGTCTCGTGGTTGGTGGACACCTGGAAGGTCGGGTCCTCCTCGGCGAGCTTGGTCAGAGCCAGGGACATCTTGTCCTGCTCGGCCTTGGTCTTGGGCTCGATGGCAACGTCGATAACGGGCTTAGCGAACTCGATCTTCTCGAGGACGATCTCCTTGCCCTCGGCGCACAGGGTGTCACCGGTGGTGGAGTTCTTGAAGCCGACGCAAGCGACGATGTCGCCGGCGGCAGCGTCGTCACGGTCGATACGCTCGGCGGCGTTCATCTCGAGGATGCGGCCGAGACGCTCGCGCTGACCGTTGGAAGCGTTGACCACGTAGGAGCCGGACTCAGCGCGGCCGGAGTAAACGCGGACATAGGTGAGCTTACCGACGAACGGGTCGGTCATGATCTTAAAGACCAGGCCGGAGAAGGGCTCGTCGAAGGAAGGATGACGCTGAATCTCCTCGCCGGTGTCCGGATCGGTACCGGTGACGGCCTCGACGTCGAGCGGGCTGGGCAGGTAGTCGACGACAGCGTCGAGCAGCTCCTGAACGCCCTTGTTCTTGTAGGCGGAGCCCACGAAGACGAGGTTGAGCTCGTTGGCCAGAACACCCTTGCGCAGAGCAGCCTTGAGCTCCTCGACGGTGAAGTCCTCCTCCATGAGGATCTTCTCCATGAGCTCGTCGTCAAAGCTGGCAGCAGCGTCGAGGAGCTCCTCGCGCTTGGTGGCAGCGATGTCGGCAAACTCAGCCGGGATCTCGTCCATCGGCTCGGGGTAGGTCATACCCTTCTCGTCGGCCTTGAAGTCCCATGCAGTCATGGTGACCAGGTCGATGACGCCCCAGAAGTTGTCCTCGGCGCCCATCGGGACCTGAGCGGCCACGGCGTTGGCGTCGAGACGATCCTTCATGGTCTCGATAGCGTTGAAGAAGTCAGCGCCCACGCGGTCATACTTGTTGATGAAGGCGATGCGGGGGACGTTGAAGGTAGAAGCCTGACGCCAAACGGTCTCAGACTGGGGCTGAACGCCGGCAACAGCGTCGAAGACGGCGACAGCGCCATCGAGGACGCGCAGGCAGCGCTCGACCTCGGCGGTGAAGTCAACGTGGCCCGGGGTGTCGATGATCTGGATGCGGTAGTCCTTACCGTCCTTGTTCCAGAAGCAGGTGGTAGCAGCGGAGGTAATGGTTACGCCGCGCTCCTGCTCCTGAACCATCCAGTCCATGGTGGCAGCGCCCTCATGGACCTCACCGATCTTGTGGGTCTTACCGGTGTAGTAAAGAATACGCTCGGTCGTGGTGGTCTTACCGGCATCGATGTGAGCCATGATGCCGATGTTACGGGTATCGGAAAGCTTGTACTTAGGCTTAGCCATGTTAGTTCCTTACCTTAACTTACCAACGATAGTGAGAGAACGCGCGGTTGGCCTCGGCCATCTTGAAGACGTCCTCACGCTTCTTGACGGAAGCGCCCAGGCCGTTGGAAGCGTCGAGGATCTCGTTGGCGAGACGCTCGGCCATGGTCTTCTCCTTGCGAGCGCGGGAGAAGTTGACGATCCAGCGGATGCCCAGAGCGGTGGAACGACGGGAGTTGACCTCCATCGGGACCTGATAGGTAGCGCCACCGACACGCTTGGGCTTAACCTCGAGCGTGGGCTTGACGTTGTCCATAGCCTTCTTGAAGGTAGCGAGAGCGTCGCCACCCTCGGACTTCTCGGCAACGATCTCGAAAGCGGTGTAAACGATGCGCTCAGCGGTGGCCTTCTTGCCGTCAAGAAGGACCTTGTTGATGAGCTGAGTCACCAGGCGGTTGTTGTAAACGGCGTCAGGCTGAACCTCACGACGATTAGCTGCTGCACGACGCGGCATGTGAAATCTCCTTAAGTGTCTACCGTGCGGCCCTTAGGCGGCACACGGCGAAAGTATCAAAACGTTATCTGGCTTATTTAGCCTTGGGGCGCTTAGCACCGTACTTGGAACGGGCCTGCATACGGTTCTGGACCGGAGCAGCGTCGTAGGCGCCACGGATGACGTGATAACGGACACCAGGGAGGTCACGGACACGACCGCCGCGGACGAGCACGATGGAGTGCTCCTGCAGGTTGTGGCCCTCACCCGGGATGTAAGCAGTAACTTCGATGCCGTTGACGAGGCGAACACGGGCAACCTTACGAAGAGCCGAGTTCGGCTTCTTGGGGCTCGTGGTGAAGACGCGGGTGCACACGCCGCGCTTCTGGGAGTTGTGCTGCAGAGCAGCGTTCTTGGACTTCTTGGGCACGGAACGACGGCCCTGGCGAACCAGCTGGTTAATAGTAGGCAAAGCGTACTCCTTCTCGAATGATTCCAGCTTTCTGTAAAGTGCAACGGCTTGAATCGAGGGGTCAGCATCCCCCTACGAAACACGCAGTTCGATAGGATACGTGGCGTTAGCTGTGCCGTCAACAGACCACGCCGCCGGGCGTATCCCAAAATAGCCATATTTCCGCAAAGCCTACACAAAAGGAATCCCCTCCTGTGCGCGGGGGCGGATTCCCGGCCCGGGCGGCCCGCTGTTTAAGTTTGCTGCTCTACAGTCCTGCGCAAGACGGAAAGCACATTAAGTGCTTTCCTTTGCGTGCGGAACTCGCGACAAACTTAAACAGCGG
>DBGBCW010000023.1:0-143850 GCA_048478035.1 Collinsella aerofaciens
GGGTTAAGTTTGTCGCGAGTTCCGCACGCAAAGGAAAGCACTTAATGTGCTTTCCGTCTTGCGCAGGACTGTAGAGCAGCAAACTTAACCCGCGCCCGCCCGGCGAGCAAGCGGACGACAAACACATCTGTCCAACAATTCGCCCGAAACATAATGAAAAACCGTTTGATGTGAGTTAATATAAACAACGTCGTGAATCTGACTCCTGCCACATGCATGACAGGGGTTAAACACAAAAAAGGAGTCAACTATGGTTTCTGAGAAGGCTACCCTCGTTAATCCTCAGGGTCTGCACATGCGTCCGGCTGGTCTGTTCGCCTCCACCATGGGCAAGTACGCCTGTGACGTGACGGTCGTCACCCCCGAGAAGGAGGTCAACGGCAAGTCCCCGATGGCCCTCATGGCTGCTGGTATCCCCTGCGGTACCGAGGTCGAGGTCAAGTGCGACGGCGCTGACGAGGCCGAGGCTCTGGCTGCTGCCATCGAGCTCATCAAGAGCGGTCTTGGCGAGTAGAACTCAAACGGGTCGCATGTTGAACAACTAAGTTCATATTTGGGGGCGCAGTGACCTGTTGTAAGGTAGCTGCGCTCTTTTGTCATGGATATGGCAAAACGCTTTATCACATGACACGGAGAGAGGAATGGGAATGTATCAGGGAGTCAACGCTTCCGAGGGCATCGGTATCGGCACCGTCATGGTTGCCGTCGATCCCGACTTGACGTTTGAGCCGCACGAGGTTGCTGATTCGGCAGCAGAGAAGGAGCGCTATCAGACCGCTCTTTCGGTCTTCTGCGAGAAGACCCAGGCTCAAGCTGACCACATGAAGGAGACGGTGGGCGAGGCCGAGGCCGAGATCATGAGCGGACACATTGTTCTGGCTCAGGATCCGGGTATGACCGACGCCATCAACGCCGCCATTGACGGCGGTACCTGCGCCGAGCAGGCGCTCATGGACACCTCGACCATGTTCGAGAACATGTTCCTGTCCATGGACGACGAGATGTTCCGTCTTCGCGCGGCTGACATCGCCGACATCCGCACCGGTATTCTGGCCGAGCTGCTGGGCAAGGAGGTCGTCGACCTCTCCGTCCTGCCCGAGAACACTGTCGTTGTCGTGCACGACCTCACGCCGTCCATGACCGCCACGATCGATAAGGCCCACGTTGCCGGTATCGTCACCGAGACCGGTGGCCGCACGTCGCACTCCGCGATCATTGCGCGCGCCCTCGAGATCCCGGCTGTCCTTTCGGTCTCCAACAGCTGCACCGCACTGCGCAACGGCATGACCGTTGTCGTCGACGGCGGCAAGGGTATCGTCGAGGCCGATCCCGACGAGGAGACGCTCGCCGCCTACACCGCTAAGGCCGAGGCCTTCGCTGCCGAGAAGGCAGCCCTCGAGGCCTTCCGTGGCAAGCCGTCCGTGACTGCCGATGGCATCAAGAAGATCATCGCCTGCAACATCGGTAACCCCGATGACGTGCCCAACGCGCTCGATCACGACGCCGAGGCCATCGGTCTGTTCCGCTCCGAGTTCCTGTTCATGGACTCTGCTGAGCTTCCTTCCGAGGAGGAGCAGTTCAACGCCTACCGTAAGGTCGCCAGCGCGCTCAAGGGTGCTCCGGTCATCATCCGCACGCTCGATGTGGGTGGCGACAAGGAGATTCCGTATCTGCATATGGTCAAGGAAGACAACCCCTTCATGGGCTTCCGCGCCGTGCGTTACTGCTTGGCCAATCCCGACCAGTACAAGGTCCAGCTTCGCGCTCTGCTGCGCGCTAGCGCCTTCGGTGACGTCAAGATCATGATCCCGCTCGTCACCTGCGTCGAGGAGGTCTTGGCTGTCAAGGAGCTCGTCGAGCAGTGCAAGGCCGAGCTGACCGAAGAGGGGCGCAAGTTCAACGAGAACATCGAGGTCGGCATCATGGTCGAGACGCCCGCCGCTTCGCTGCTCGCAGACCGTCTTGCCGAGGTCGCCGACTTCTTCTCCATCGGCACCAACGACCTGATCGGCTACACCATGTGCGCCGACCGTGGCAACGACACCATCTCCAACCTGTACCAGGTTTACTATCCCGCCGTGCTCCGCTCGCTCAAGAACATCATCGAGAGCGGCGTGAAGGCCGGCATCATGGTCGGTATGTGCGGCGAGGCCGCTGCCGATCCGCTGCTCGAGCCTCTGCTGATCAGCTGGGGCCTGGAGGAGTTCTCGATGAGCGCTCCGTCGATCCTGCGCGCCCGCAAGACCATCAGCCAGTGGACCAAGGCCGAGTGCGACGAGCTCGCCGAGAAGGCGCTCGCCTGCAACACCGCCGCCGAGGTCAAGGCACTGCTCGAGTCCGCAGCTCGCTAATTTGGTATCAGAGGTAACCGCGTGGTTGGAATGGGCCGGCCACGCGGCCCTCACATATACAGGGGGTACTGTAAATGTTCTACACGCTAACCGCTAACCCGGCTGTCGACATGACGGTTTCGAGCTCTCCGCTCGAGCCCGACGAGAACGTCCGCACCGGCTCGGCCAGCTACACGGCTAACGGCAAGGGCCTCGACGTGTCCTTCGCCTTTAAGAAGATGGGCGTCGACACCGTCGCGCTCGGCTTCTTCGCCGGCTTCACGGGCAAGTTCATCGTCGAGGAGGTCATGAACCTGGGTTGCCTCTGTCGCCCGGTCTGGACCGACGGTATCACGCGCATCAACACCTACGTCAACGATGGCCAGCACGAGTACGGCATCCTGAACCCGGGTGCTCCGATCACGCCGCAGCACCAGGAGGAGCTCTACAACATCCTGGATACCGCGGGCGATCTTGAGTGCCTGATCGTCTCCGGCTCCGTGCCTCCCAAAGCTACGCCTGACTTCCTGGCTCAGGTCATGGAGCACGCTCAGGCTCGTGGCGCCGACGTCGTCCTGGACCTGTCCTCCGACAAGCTCAAGGAGCTCGCTCACAAGAAGCCGCTGCTCATCAAGCCGAACCATCACGAGATGAAGGCCATCTTCGGCGTGCCGGTCGACACCGACGATGAGGTTCGTGTTGCCATGAAGATGGCTCACGACGCTGGCGTTCAGAACGTGCTGCTCACCCGTGGTAGCCGCGGCGACGCTTACTTCTCCAACGGCGAGGACATCTGGTACGCCAAGCGTGAGTTCAACATCAAGCTGGTCTCTTCCGTCTGCGCCGGCGACTGCACCCTCGCTGCGTTCCTGCACAAGTGGTACAGGGATCGCGACAACGTCGAGGAGGCCATGAAGCTCGCTATGGCCACCGGCGCCAACGTTGCCGAGTCCGTCGGCATCGGCGACTTCGGTCACGTCGACGAGTACAGCAAGCGCGTTGCTGTCCGCAAGCTCGATCGTCAGTAATCGAAACGCGACATATTCGTGCGCATGCGGCGCCCCGGTTTCGGCTGGGGCGCCTTTTTGTTCCGTCACGGGGGAGAGGTGTCCCGCCGTACTTCATCGCTTCCACACCGTTCACCGAGTTGTCCTAGCCTTTTACCGATGCGTGGAATATACTTTCATTAACACGTTGCTTCGTGAAAGGAACATTCATGATTTACACGCTCACTGCAAATCCCGCCATTGACTACAACATCGTCTGCGACGGCCTTGCTGCCAACACCGTCACGCGTACTCGCAACGCCGTCTATACGCCCAACGGCAAGGGCCTCAACGTCTCGTTTACGCTTGACCACTACGGTGTCGACACCACGATCCTGGGCTTCTTCGCTGGCTTCTCGGGCGAGTTCATCGTCAAGGGTGCCGAGGCCCTGGGCGTGCCCGTCAAGCCCGTGTGGACCGACGGCATCACGCGCGTCAACGTGTTCCTCAATGCCGGCCCCGACACCGAGTACAACATGGTCAACGCCGGTGCCGCCATCAACGAAGCCAATGAGCAGGAGATGTTTGAGCTTATCGATTCGCTCGATGACATGACCTGCCTGGTCATCAGTGGCTCGCTGCCTCCCAACACTTCCGAGGGCTTCTTGGCCGAGGTCCTGCGCCGTGTCAAGGCCAAGGGGGCCGAGTTCGTCCTCGACATCTCGAGCCATCAGCTGGCAGACCTCATTGCTCTGGAGCCGCTGCTTATTAAGCCCAACGACGACGAGTTGCTTGACATCTTTGGCATTAAGGTGAGCGGTGGCGACGATGGGTCTGTCAAGGGCGCGATGGCCGAGCTTCATACCAAGGGCGCCAAGAACGTGCTGCTGACCCTTGGTGGCGCCGGTGCGTACTTCTCCAACGGCGAGCACATCTGGTTTGCCAACCGCACCTTTGAGGTCAAGCTGCTGTCGACGGTGTGCGCCGGCGATTCCTCGCTCGCTGCCTTCCTGTCCGTGTGGCACGACGCCCCCGAGCGTGTTGAGGATGCTTTGCGTCTTTCGATGGCCACCGGCACCAACGTGGTCGAGTGCCCCGGTCTGGGCGATTTTGCCAAGGTGGACGAATATAAGAAGCACATCGAGGTTCGCCAGGTTTGCTAGCCGCATCGATACATCGTTGCCGAACACCCGCTTTGGATTACCAGGGCGGGTGTTTTTTGCGCGCTGAACGTATGTGGCGTCTGCTGTCTCGTTTTATCGAATTGACGACGCGATTGCGTGTGCGCGCTTTCTCGTTTCTTGTTAGACTTTTTGAGAACCATCGATTAACGCTCACAAGTGCAGGAGGCCATAGGCATGTGCAATGTTTCGCTCAACGGTACGCAACCGTCCGATGCCTCCCTGCGCGTCCTGCGCGCGCTTGAGGCGGCTGGTCTTGAGGCTTGGTACGTAGGCGGTTGGGTGCGCGACGCCCTGATGGGGCGCCCCAGCCACGATGTTGATATGTGCTGTAGCGGCCTGTGGCAGGAGTCCAAAGCGGCGCTCGAGGCCGCTGATATCGCGGTCGTGGAGTCGGGCATTAAATTTGGCGGAATCACGGCTATTTCCGATGGCGAGCGTATCGAGGTCACCACGTACCGCCTGGATGGCTTTTACACCGATGGGCGCCATCCTCAGAGTGTCGAGCGTGCCGCCTCGCTCGAGGACGATCTGGCCCGCCGCGACTTTACCGTCAACGCCATGGCCTGGCATCCCGAGCGCGGGCTTGTCGACCGCTACGACGGCCAGGGTGACTTGGAGCGCAAGCTGATTCGCGCTGTCGGTGATCCCAAGCGTCGCTTTAACGAGGACGCCCTGCGCATGCTGCGTGCGGTGCGCTTTGCCTGCCGTCTGGACTTTATGATTGAGCCCGAGACTAAGCGTGCGCTTGCCGAGTGCGCGCCGCTGCTCGATGCCGTGGCGCGCGAGCGTGTGGGTATTGAGCTCGAGGGCATTCTTTCGACCGGTCATGGGGGAGACGCGATGCTTCGCTATCCCGAGCTCATCTGTGCCGCTGTGCCCGAGTTGGCAGCGGGTCGCGGGTTTGATCAGCGAAGTGTCTACCATGCGTTTAACGTCTACGAGCATATCGCCCGTGTGCTGACGGTGGCAGGGGAGCTGGCGCTGTGCGACGGCGTCGCGCCATCGTCGAGCCTTATGTGGGCGGCGTTTTTGCACGATGTCTCCAAGCCCGAGTGCTTTACGGTCGATCACGCCGGCAGCGGACACTTCTACGGTCATCCCGAGCTCGGCGCCAAGAAAGCGCGCGTCATTATGGATCGCCTGGCACTCTCGCACGACCTGGTGCGCGACGTGTGCCTGCTCATCAAATATCACGACAAACCGCTGCGTCCCGAGCGATCCTGCCTGCTCAATATGATGTGTGCGCTTTCTGGCGAGGGCGTCGACACGGCCCGTCTGATTGACGAGCTCATGGACCTTAAACGTGCTGACACGCTCGGCAAGGCCCCGTCGTGCTTCTATTACGTTGAGACGATTGAGGAGATGCGCGCGATGGCGCACGAGCTGCTGAAGGCAGGGGAGCCCTATACGCTCAAGATGCTCGCCATCAACGGCGGCGACCTGATCCGTGCCGGAGTCAAGCCCGGGCCGGAACTGGGTCAGCTTCTCAACTCCGCCCTCGACGCCGTGATCGAAGACAACATTCCCAACGATCGCGAAGCTCTTTTGGTCCAACTCAACTTGAATTAGCTACCCAGTTTACCTGCGTGTTCCATAACCTGCCGACAATTTTTCGGCAATTTGGAATTTCTTCTTGCGCTGACGTTTTTTGTCCCGTAATATATTTCCTCGCAGCACGGCAGTGCAGATGTCATGTGGCCCGTTCGTCTAGCGGTTTAGGACGCCGCCCTCTCAAGGCGGAGATCACCAGTTCGAATCTGGTACGGGCTACCACTTTTTTTCTGCTGAGGCTTATGGCCCGTTCGTCTAGCGGTTTAGGACGCCGCCCTCTCAAGGCGGAGATCACCAGTTCGAATCTGGTACGGGCTACCACGCATCTGATACCCGGACTTCCCATGGAAGTCCGGGTTTTTTGTTATCAAACAACCGTCTGCAATTCCCGTTTGAACCAGAGCTTTGCGTTCTGCCTATGGCCCTTACGGGTACAATATCCAAGATATTTTGACTGTTAGAAGGAGTCTCATGACGGAGTCCTCTCGGCATACGTCTAAGCCCCAGGTCGAGGTTGAGGCCTCGGGCGGAGATGACAATAAGAGCGCACGCCGCGGCGCCATCTTTATCGGCGTCGTGCTGGTGGGTTATATCGTCTATCTGGTGGTAACCGGGCAGATGGGGCAGTTCTGGGCCGCAATGTCGAGCGTCCAGGCGCCATGGCTCGTTGTCGCGTGTCTTTGCATGTTCATGTATCTGTTCTTTGGCATTGTGGCCTATGCGATCGCCGTCTGGCTCGACCCATATTCACCCGTCGGCATCCGCGACCTGATTTCGGTCGAGGCGAGCGGCATTTTCTTTGGCAACCTGACGCCCATGATGATGGGCTCGACTCCCGCCCAGATCTACCGCCTGACCAAGGCGGGCCAAAATGTCGGCGAGGCTGGCGCCACGCAGTTCACGCGCTTTATCGTGTATCAGTTTGGCCTCGTTGCCTGGGGCGCTATCCTACTGCTTGCTCGCATGCCGTTTTTTGCCGAGCGCTATGGCGACATGACGCTGCTGTGTGTCTTTAGCTTTGGTGGGCACTGCTGCATCTTGCTGGGCATCTTCGCCGTCGCGCTCATGCCTAAGACCGTCACGCGCGTCGCCCATTGCATCATCAATTGGCTTGAGCGCATTGGTGTCTCGGCCACTAAGATCGAGGGATGGCGCACGTTTGTCGATGGCGAGATCTACTCCTTCTCCGAGAAGTTCAAGCTTTCGGCCGGACATTTTTCTTCCATGCTGCTCACCGTGTTTATCACCATGCTCCAGCTCGCGTTTTTCTATCTGGTTCCGTATTTCCTGATGCTTGCCTTTGGCCATCACGAGGTCGACTTTTTCTCGGTCATGGCCGCGAGCGCCTTTGTCCAGCTGCTGAGCTCTGCGGTTCCCCTGCCTGGTGGAACTGGTGGAGCTGAGGGCGGCTTTGCATTGTTCTTGGGTCATTTCTTTGGGTCGGCTTCGACCGCCGGCTATCTGCTGTGGCGCCTCATTACGTTTATTGCGCCGACCATTTTGGCTGCGCCCCTGCTGGGCCTTAAGAGTGCCCACAACGAGAGCATCCATGCGCGCTGGGATCGCGTGATGCGCAAGCTCGGTCGCACTCCTCAAACGCCCTCTGCGCCCACAAAGCCCCACCCCACGAATGCTGTTACCGTTGATCCCAAGAAGCAGGCTCAGAAGGCTTTTGGGACCGCTAAGCCGGCTCATAAAGCCTATGTGCGCCAGACAGGCGACGGTATTCGCGTATCTCCGTCGGTACTCAATAAGAAGAAGCACCCTAAGTCGCAGTAGGACAGTCGTGCGTTCTTCATGATGCGGGGCATATTTGTGCTGTATGGGGGATAATCCTCTTACGTAGATTATCTCTCATCTGTTGATGAATGCTCGCATATCGAAGGGACACGCCCATGGCAACCAGCAAACCGCGTCTTGATCGTCGCATCATTCGCAGCCGTAATGCCATCCTTTCCGCTTTCGAGCGCCTGCTCATGGAAAAGCCGCTGGCAGACATTACGGTGAGTGCCATCGCGCGCGAGGCCAATGTCGACCGCAAGACCTTTTACGTTCACTTTGGTACGGTTGACGGCCTGCTCGATGCCATTGCCGTCGATGTGGTGGAGATGATTGTCGACTCGGTCGAGAAAACGCTTGCTTCTATGGACGGTGACACCAGCGAGCGCGCTCTTGGCGCGGCGGCGACCTTCTTTAAAACCGTTAATGAGGCACTGTGCAACAACTTAGTGCTCAATCGTCAGCTGATCGAGAATATTCCGCTCGATGATTTCATGGCTCGTCTTCGTGCGCCGCTCGAACATGAGATTGCCGAGCGCGATCTGCTGCCCCAAGGTCTCAAGGACGAGATGTTCGACTACTATCTGGCGTTTTTGCTGTCGGGTATTATCGGTATCTATCGCACGTGGGCGCTGTCTGACGGTTCGGTTCCTATCGAGCGCGTCTCTGGGGTCGCCAACGATCTGACTCTCAACGGTCTGTCGAGTCTGGAATCTCGCTTGGATTAGGCTTAGTTGGGCTCGTCGGCGTGGAAATTCCTGTTCACGAGGTTCTCTGGCGCCTTGTAGACCTCGCCGCGTAGGAGCTGTAGCCTGAGATCCTTAAAAGAAAGTCCAGTTTATCCTTCCCACTCCAATTTGGAATCCTCCAATGCGCCTCCGCACGCTCGCATGACCTCGATACCATGTGAGCGTGCGAACTCGACGAGTTCTGCGTTGCGGGCGT
Organism: Collinsella aerofaciens; assembly: GCA_048478035.1. Taxonomy (GTDB): domain Bacteria; phylum Actinomycetota; class Coriobacteriia; order Coriobacteriales; family Coriobacteriaceae; genus Collinsella; species Collinsella aerofaciens_CN. The sequence continues at coordinate 8,776 of DBGBCW010000023.1, forward strand.
TTATGGTGCCGAAGGCGGCGGGGCACACGATAAGGCGCGCACAGTGGACGAGGAGCTCTTTGGCGTGGGCTATGGTTTTATCCCCGATAGGCTCGAAGGCGCGCTCGGCCACGCATTCCGCCGCCAGGTCGCGCGCGAGTTCACAGTCGATGTCCCCTTCGTGCAGAACGCCCGCGTAGAACGCCTTGCCCTGCCGGATGAGCTGGCGAAACACAGCCGACCCCGTACCCGCGCCGGCGATGACGAACGTGTGCGCATCGCCGTGCGGGCGCCCAATTTCCACGCTGCCGAAGCGCTCGTTGAAGGTGCCATGTTGAAGGCCGTAGAGCTCGTCAATCGTCTCGCGCGTGAATATGTCCTCGGGTGCGCCGGCGCGGAAGACCCGGCCGTCCTTCACGCAAATCACCTTGTCGGCGCTTTTCTGCGCGAGCTCGAGTTCGTGGATGGACATGATGACAGCAACATTCCGCGATTTCGCAAGGTGGCGAAGTATTCGCAGCAGGTCGATCTGGTAGCGGATATCGAGATACGACGTGGGCTCGTCGAGCACGAGCACGCGCGGATCCTGCGCGATGGCGCGTGCGAGCATGACGCGCTGGCGTTGCCCGTCGCTTATCTGCATGAAGTCGCGCTCGGCGAGCTCTTCCACATGTGCGGTTTTCATGGCCTCGTCGACCCGACTATGGTCGTCGGGCGAGAGTGTGCCCATTCGCCCGGTGTAGGGATGCCTTCCCGCCTCTACGATATCGCGGCAGGTGAGGAGCTCGGTCCGGGGTCGATCTGTCAGCATAACGGCAAGGTTCCTTGCGAACTCCGCCGTCTTCCATCGGGAAATCTCCCGCCCGTCGAGCTCGACCGCGCCGGCAAGCGGTGCCAGATGGCGTGTGATGGTTTTCAAGATGGTCGACTTGCCCGAGCCGTTCGGCCCGATGAGCGCCACGACGTCGCCCGCGCGAACCTCCAGCTCGACGCCTTCGGCTACGACCTTCTTGTCGTAGCCCGCCGACAGGTCGCTTATGCGGAAAAGCGGCGCTCCGTCAGCCTTCGTTGCGACCGGGGTTTCGAGGTTCGACTCCGCGCGGAGCGTTTTGGGCCGTGGCACGAATTCCCCCATCTACCTCACCCGCTTCTTCAACATGAGTGCGATAACCACCGGCGCGCCGAAGATGGCGGTGACGGCGCTGATGGAAAGCTCGACGGGAGAGAACAGCGTGCGCGCGATCAAATCACAGCCCGCGCAGAAGATGGCGCCTCCCAAGAAGCACGCAGGAATCACGCGGATGGGCTTCGACGACTTCAGCGCCGACTTCACGAGATGCGGAACCGCGATGCCTACGAACGACACCGGACCAGCGAACGCGGTCACGCAGGCGGAGAGCATGCTCGCTAGAAGGACGAGCACCACGCGGAAACGTGCGACGTTCACGCCGACGCTTTTCGCGTAGGCTTCTCCCAGCTGGAAGGCGGAAAGGGGCTTCGATATCGCGAATACGCATGCGCTCACGGCGATCACCACGACCGCGATGACCGCGACGTCGTCCCAGCTCGAACCCGAGAAACTACCCAAAGACCAGTTGTGCAGGTTTACGATGGACTGGTCGTCGGCGAAGGCGATGAGGAAGTTCGTCGCCGCCGAGCAGATGTATCCCACCATGACGCCCGCCACGATGAGCATGGCCATGGAACTTATGCGCCGTGCGATGAGGAGCACGAAGCCGATGGTGATAAGCGAGCCCACAAATGCTGCGGCCACCATGGCCGGCGAGGACATGGCCTGGTTCGCGCCCAGAAGTACGATCATCGTAAGCGCGACGACGATCTTTGCGCCCGAGGAGACGCCCAAGATGAACGGGTCGGCGATGGGGTTGTTGAAAAACGTCTGTAGCAGGAACCCGGAGAGCGAAAGTGCCCCGCCGAGAAGCACGGCTGAAAGCACGCGCGGCAGACGAATCTCCCAGATGACCTGGCTTTCCATGGAATTGGCCGCGCCACCCGAAAGGATGCCGGGGATGTGGTCTGCGGGCACGAGCACGCTCCCGATGCACAGGTTGGCCCCGACGAGCACGATGAGGGCAACAGCGAGCAGCGCCGTCACGACGCGACACCGTGCGACGCGCCCCGATTCGTCGTATGCCATGGAAAGTCGGCTTCTCATGGTGCTAGCCAAGCTTCCTCAGATAATGGAAGTCGCTCGCGTCATCGCCGGTGAACGCCCCGTGCAGCTCGTCGATAATGTCGGCGGTAGAAGTCATCTGCTGGTACATGTCGGCGCTTGTGACCCAGACGTTGCCGTTCTTCACGGCTTTGAACTGCGACAATAGCGCGTTTTTGCTTACGAAGTCGTTTAAGGTGGCAACCGATTCGTCGATGGTGCCGTTGTAGACGATGATGTCGGCATCCTTCGCCGTCGCGTAGAAGCGCTCCATTTCGAGCGTTACTGACGAACCTGACGTCGACGCCGTCTGCGCGTCATCGAGCGCGTAGTTGCCGCCTGCAAGCTCGATCATCTGCGCCACGTAGTCGCCCGCCCGCCGCGTGACGGCGGCCCCGTTCGAGTTAATGTAGAAATACGCCACGGTTTTACCTGACGACGCAAGCCTCGACGTTTGCTCGACGCGGGCCTTCTGCTCGTTGAACAGGTGCGCGGCCTCGTCTTCCTTGTCGAACAGGACGCCGAAAAGCTTAATCCACTCGACGCGCCCGAGTGCTTCGGGCTCGCTCGACGACTGTTCGGTGAGCACGACGAGTCCGAGCTTCTGCAGCTTTTCCTTCACATCGGGCGTGTGGTTGATCATAGTGTTCTCGATGGCGAGCGTGCAGCCCGAGGCCGATATTCGCTCGTAGTCGGGCGCGCTGTACTTGCCGCCGTAGGCGATCGCCCCACTTTCGAGCGCGCTTTTGAAGCCCGCGACCGAGCAATCGTCGGCCTTCGTGCCCGACATAATGATATTGTCGTTCGCATCGAGCGCGTCGACCAGGCACATCGTCGCCGACGACACGAGGTACACCTTGTCGGCGGGGCGCCTTATGACCGCGATGTCGGAGCTCAACCCATCAGGTACCTTTGCATTTTGCGGCACCACGAGGAAGCGCTCCCCGTTCGAAATGCAGATAAGCCGCAGGCCGCCTTCGTACTCGTCGACAGTGAAGTGCTCGGCGTATTCAAGCTGAAGCGTCCCCGTTGGCTTCCAGCCGCAGCCCAAATCGGCGTTGTGGAAGTCGGCCGCGGCGTTTGAAGCCGTTCCCGCAGGGGAGCCGCCGCTTGCTTCGTCGCCCGATTTCTCCTTCATGGTGGATGAATCGAAGTGGAGCGTGTAGTCGATGGTGTGCGGCGTCGACATGGCGACGGTCTCGGCCGACACGGCGATGTCCTCGTCGAGCGTGACGGGTATCTCGAACGTGGAGTAGCCGCCGTCGTTTACGGGCGCGTAGTCCACGCCGTTGACGGTCATTTTGTCGTAGTTCGAACTCGACCAGGTGATGGTCGCGGTGTAGGTGTCGCCATCCTTCACAATTGTGGTGGGTGAGGCGATGCTTGCGCGCCCTGACCCGCCGGAGAGCGAGACGCTCACAGTGTATTCCTGAGAGCCTGCCGTGCCACCGGTCGCGTTCGGGCTCGCACTGCACCCCGCGAAGGGAAGCGCGAGCAGGGCGACGAGAACGCAGGCGATCGCGCGCACCGCGATGCTGCGACGCTTCCTGCTTTCCCCCTTGGGAAGAATCGACCGCATGGCGTTACTTCAGTGCGTCGGCGCGCAGATCGACGCCGGCGGATTCGAACACGAGCGTGCGGTCGTACCACTGCTCTTTTCTAATACTCCACGCGGCGCAGGCGGTGTCCTCGTCGAGCGCTTCAACGGGCACGTCGTAGGTGTACTTGCCTTCCGCGTTTTCCACATAGGGGATGAAGTCGGCCTCGCTCGCGGCGGCAGCCTCGTCACCCGTGCCCATGAAGAGCTTGCCGTAGCCCGTGCCGGAAAGTGTCATCACGCAGTGCATGGAGCCGTTTTCCACGATGAGCTGGGCGTCCACAATCCTGAACATGTTCGAGCTGGAATCTACGGTGATCGGATAGGTGCCGTCGGCCACCTTGTCGGCGGTGATGGGGGCAGCGCTTGCGCCCTCGGGCGCATCGGCCGCCTGTTCGGTCTTTTCCTGGGAATCGGCATCGCTTGCCTTTGCGCTGTCGATTGAATTTCCGCCGCAGCCGGCGAGCGAGAACGCGAAAAGCGCCGCCGACAGGGCGAAGGCGAGGGTTTTCTTCAACATGGAGGAGTTCCTTTCAATCGCTTCGACCGCCCGCGCCGTGCGGTGGGCGGGCGGGATGCGAATGCAACGGGCATGCGCCGTCAGTCGGGGAAGGCGCATGCCCGTTGCACGAGGACGCGACCGGCGCCCCCGTGCGCGGCGAGTTTACAGCTTGGCGATGGCGTCGTCCACGTGCGAGACGTAGATGTCGTCGACCGCGACGTTCTGTCCCAGACCCTGGAGCAGGCACGTCACTTCGAAGCCGGCGGCCACGAACTTCGCAGCCCAGCTGTCGGGGTCGGTCTCGTCTGCCATGTCGTTGTTCGCGTGGTCGCCCGCGACCACCATGAACGGCGCGAGCACGGCCTTCTTGTAGCCTGCGGCGCTCGCGGCGGCGATAACATCCTCGCAGGTCGGTTCAGCCTCGACGGTGCCGACGAAGAACTGCGTCAAGCCCTCGTTCTTGAACACTTCCTGCATCTTGGCATAGTCGGCGTTGGAATCGGCTTCGGTGCCGTGGCCCATGAGGCACAGCGCCGTCTTGCCGTCGTCGAAGGACGCCATGTTCTCCTTAATGGCTGCGGCCACCTTCTTGTAGTCGTCGTCGGAGGTGAGCAGCGGGTCGCCGAGCGAGATTTTGTCGAACTTGTCGGCGTACTTGTCGAGCTCGTCTTTCACGTCGGTGTATTCCAGGCCACCCATGAGATGCGTCGGCTGCACGACGATTTCCTTCACGCCGTCTTCCACGCAGCGGTCGAGTGCCTCGGTCATGTTGTCGATCGTGATGCCGTCGCGCTTCTTCAGCTTGTCGATGATGATCTGCGCGGTGAAGGCGCGGCGGATGTCGTAGTCCTGCCAGTACTTCTCCCGGATAGCGTCTTCGATGGCGCCGATGGTGATGTGGCGCGAGTCGTTGTAGCTCGTGCCGAAGCTCGTGACGAGGATGACCGGCTTCACGGCCTTCTCCTTTTCACTCGATTTCTCGGAACTCGCGGAGGTGTTGGAGCAGCCCGCGAGCGCGACTCCGGCGAGCGCGACGGCTCCGGTTGCTGCGGCGCCCATGAAGCCGCGGCGTGACATCTGGTCGGACATGGTTTTTCCTTTCCTCGGTTTGCCGGTCCCCCGGCGACAGTTGCTTGTCGGCACAAGCGAAAGAAAAGCGCACCCCTCGGGGTTCACAAGGAGCTAACGCCACGGCGATGCCGTGAGGAAAAGGCGAAGCAGTCTGGCTTGGGGCGCGAGGCGGTTCGCCCGCGCGTCCTATACAGTAATGTCCCTTGCCCAGGATTCCCACCTGGTTCCCTCCGCAAGCCAGCGCGGGCTGTGCGGGCGCCGCGCCGGTCATTTCCTTTTATCCGATTGTCATATGCTCGTTGCCGAATCTTTTACTATGATAGTGGGCACTTGTGAACGTGTCAAAGCCAGGGCGGGCGGCATTGCGCCTCCTGCCTGCGTATTTGCGCCGATTGCCGCCGCAGACGCCGTGTTTTGCCCGCTGCGCGAATGGCGGCGTAAACGGTTGCGATGAGAAACGGGAAGGGAAGGCTCGGATGATTCATATCGTTGGCGCAGGCTCGGGCGCCGCCGACCTTATCACGCTGCGCGGGGCGCGCCTTCTGCGCGCAGCCGACGTGGTCGTTTGGGCGGGAAGCCTTGTGAACCCCGAGCTGCTCGCTGAGTGCAAGGAATCCTGCATCGTCTACGACAGCGCGCACATGACCTTGGAGGAAGTGCTCGACGTGATGTGCGCGGCAGATGCGCGGGGCGAGGACGTGGTGCGCCTGCACACGGGCGACCCGTGCCTGTACGGCGCCATCCAGGAGCAGATGGACGCGCTCGATGCGCGCGGCGTGGACTACGAGGTGGTGCCCGGCGTGTCGAGCTTTTGCGGTGCCGCGGCGGCGCTTCGCCAGGAATACACGCTGCCGGGAATCAGCCAGTCGGTCGTGATCACGCGGCTTTCCGGACGTACCCCCATGCCCGCGGGCGAGGGCATGCGCACCATGGCGGAAAGTGGCTCGACTATGGTCATCTTCCTGAGCTCGGGTATGCTCGCCGAGCTTTCCGCCGAGCTTTTGGCCGCGGGCCGCAGCTCCGACGAGCCGGCCGCGCTCGTGTACAAGGCGACCTGGCCTGAGGAGCGCGTGGTGCGATGCACAGTGGGCACGCTCGCCGATGCGGGCGCGCGAGAGGGCATCGACCGCACGGCGCTCGTGGTGGTGGGCCGCGTGCTCGGAGCTCGCGGCGGGTTTTCGCACAACGGCGCGCAAGCAGAGTCGTACGAGCGCAGCAAGCTTTACGACCCTTCGTTTGCCACGGGGTATCGGAAGGCGAGCAGCTAGCGTGGCCTTCGAGCACTACATATATACCGGGACGACCCGCCTGCGCTGTGGCTACACCACGGGGAGCTGTGCCGCGCTCGCGGCGAAGGCGGCCTGCGAGATGCTCTTGTCACGAAAGCCCGTCGGCCGCGTGTCGATCGTCACCCCCGGCGGGCTGCCCGTCGAGACGGACGTGGTCGACGCATGCATCGGCGAGGGGTGCGCCCAGTGCGCCGTGCGAAAGGACGCAGGCGACGATGCCGATGTGACCGACGGTGTGCTCGTGTACGCGCGCGTGGAACATGCGGGGTCGGGCACGGGCGCTGCGGGCAGCAAGGGCGTGCCCACGCGCGAATCGGACGTTTCCGTCGATGGCGGCGTGGGCGTGGGGCGCGTGACGTTGCCCGGGCTCGAGCAGCCGGTGGGGGCGGCCGCCATCAACGCGACGCCGCGCGCGATGATTACATCGGCGGTGCGTGAGGTGTGCGCCGCGCACGGCTTTTCTGGAAACATTGCTGTGACGATTTCGGTACCCGAGGGTGTGGCCCTTGCCGAAAAGACCTTCAACCCGCACCTGGGGATAGAGGGCGGCATCTCCATCCTGGGCACGACGGGCATCGTCGAGCCGCGCAGCCTCGCTGCCTTGCGCGACAGCATCGAGCTCGAGATCCGGCAGCATGCGGCTATGGGGCGGCGCGGAGTCGTGCTCACGCCCGGCAACTACGGCGGGCAGTTCATCTCGGGGCATTTCCACCTAAACGGTGCGCCGGTGGTCTTCATCTCCAACTTTGTGGGCGATGCGATTGATTGCTGCGTTCGCGAGGGATTTACCAATCTCCTTCTTGTGGGACACATCGGCAAGCTGGTGAAGGTCGCGGGCGGCATCATGGACACCCATTCGCGTACCGCCGACTGCCGCGCGGAGATTCTGGCCGCCCACGCGGCCTTGGCCGGCGCGGGCGCGAAGACCGTGTGCGAGATCATGTCGTCGGTCACGACCACGGCGGCGCTCGAGGTAATCGAGGCCGCCGGCGTGGGGGACGCTGCGCGCGCCTCGCTCGCTGCGGCAATCGAGGACAGGTTGCGCCGCCGCGCGGCGGGCGCATGCGACATCGCCGCGGTCGTGTTCGACGCCGAGCGCCGCGAGCTTTTCCGTACGTCGGGCGCCGATGCAGTTATCGGGGAATTGGGGGCGACGTATGAGTAAAGGCGTGCTGTACGGGGTGGGCCGCGCAATCGGCTGGCCGGGGACGAAGGTGGTCATGAAGGCGCGCCGCTCGCTTGCGGACACGAAGCGCTTCCTTTGCGAGGAGGGCGCCTTCGACGGTGCCGAGCTTGTAGAGGACTGTGGGCTTCCGGGCGAGCGCGTGTACCGCTCGCTCGACGATGTGCCCGATCGGGGCAGCTACTTCTCGACGATGGTGGTGCGCTAGATGAGGGTTTCCTGCATAGCGTTCACTGAGAGGGGTTATGCGTTGGCGGAGCGCACCGCACACGCGCTTTCCGATTGCGCGCAGACAAGTGAAGACGACCCTGGCTGGGACGTTTCCGTTTCGCGCGGGTTCGGCGAGGGGAAGGCCGACCTGCGCGCATGGACGGCGCTCACGTGGGAAGCGTCGGACGCGCTTCTGTTCGTGGGCGCGGCGGGCATCGCCGTGCGGGCGATCGCGCCGCATGTCGCCTCGAAGGCAAACGATCCCGCGGTTGTGGTGATCGACGAGGCGGGGCGCTTTGCCGTCCCGCTTTTATCGGGGCATTTGGGCGGTGCGAACGAGCTTGCGCAAACTGTGGCACGCGCGGCAGGGGCCATCCCCGTCATCACCACGGCGACCGACGTCCGCGGCGTGTGGGCGGTGGATACGTGGGCGCGCTGTGCGGGGCTCCCCGTTTCGAATCCCGAGGCCATCAAGCGAGTGTCGGCGCGGCTGCTTTCGGGCGGCCGCGTGGCGCTCTATTCCGACATGCCGATTTCGGGACAGCCGCCTGAGGGGGTTGACATTGCGTCCGACCGCGCTCGGGCCGATATCGTCGTGTCGCCGTTCGCTGGCGCGAATGCAGGCGCGTCCGTTCTCGCGGCGGAGACAACGGACGAGGTCGTGCCCGCCGGTGAGACGGGTAAGCCCGCGGGCGTGCGGGCGCAAGCGCCTGCGCCCGAGCCGCTTCGCCTTGTCGTGCCCTGCATCGTTGCGGGCATAGGGTGCCGACGCGGTGCGTGCGCCGAAGCGATCGGGGAGGCGTTTCTTCTCGCGTGCGGGCAGGCGGGCATCTCGCCTTCGGCCGTGCGCAAGGCGGCGACGATCGACGTGAAGGCGCACGAGGAGGGTCTGCTCGCCTTCTGCCGCGCGCGCAATATTCCGCTTGCGACGTATTCCGCAGATGAGTTGTCGCAAGTCGATGGCAGCGTTTCGCCATCTGATTTCGTGCGCGCGACGGTGGGGGTCGACAACGTGTGCGAGCGCGCGGCGCTCGCGGACGGGGGCAAACTTATCTTCCCGAAGCTCGCTCACAGCGGCGTGACCGTCGCGTTTTCCAAAGTATCTATCGAACTTTCGTTTAAGGAGCGGTGATGGGAAAGCTCTTCGTGGTGGGGATCGGCCCGGGCGGCCCCGACGGCATGACGATTGCGGCTCGGCGCGCGCTCGAGGCGGCCGACATCGTTGTTGGGTACACGAAATACGTGGAGCTCGCGCTCGCCGCCGTGCCCGACGCGGCGCATCTCGCGATGCCGATGATGCACGAGGTCGAACGATGCCGCCTGGCGCTTTCGCGCGCGCAGAGCGGGGAAACCGTGGCGCTCGTGTGCAGCGGTGACGCGGGCGTGTACGGCATGGCGAGCCCCGTGCTGGAGCTTGCGGAGGACTACCCCGATGTAGACGTGGAAGTTATCGCCGGGGCCACCGCGGCTCAGAGCGGGTCGGCGGTGCTCGGCGCCCCGCTTGCCCACGACTTCGCGGTCGTGTCGCTCTCCGACCTGCTCACGCCATGGGAGGTCATCGAGCGCAGGCTCGCCGCCGTGGCGAGCGCCGACTTCTGCATCTGTTTGTACAACCCGCGCAGCAGAAAGCGCGCCGACAGGCTCTCACGCGCGGCGAAGATTATGCTCGAATGGAAGGCCCCCGACACGCTCTGCGGCTGGGTACGCAACATCGGGCGCGAGGGGCAGCAGTCGGGCATGTGTAGGCTCTCTGAGCTGGGGGAGATCGACGCCGACATGTTCACCACCGTGTTCGTCGGCAACGCGAACACGAAGCTCGTAGGCGGCCGTATGGTCACGCCGCGCGGGTATCGGGAGATTCCATGCGAAAGGTAACGATCATCGGGGCGGGGCCCGGAAACCCCGACTTGCTCTCGCGCGCGGCGCTCGACGCTATCGACTTCGCCGACGTGGTCATCGGCGCTCATCGCGCGCTTGCCGGCATCGACGTGCCGCCCGACGTGGTGAGATGCGAGCTCGTGAAGACGGCGGACATCGTCGCCGCGCTCACCGATGCGGCGTCGTGGCGGCGCGCCGTGGTCGTGATGACGGGCGATGTGGGGCTGTTCAGCGGCGCGCGCCGCCTGGTGGAGGCGCTCTCCGGCGACGCGCAGGTGGACGTGCGCGTCGTTCCCGGCATAAGCTCAGCGTCTTATCTCGCCGCGCGCCTCGCGCGTCCATGGCAGGATTGGCGCTTCGCGAGCGCTCACGGCGTGGCGTGCGACATCGTGGCCGAGGCCGAGCGCGCAGGTGAGCTCTTTCTCGTCACGTCGGGCGGGGAAGACCCCTCGCGGCTTTCGGGCGAGCTTGTGCAGGCGGGCTTCGGGGATGCGCGCGTGACGGTGGCCGAGCGCCTGTCGTACCCCGACGAGCGCATCACCTGCGCGACCGCAAGTGAAATCGCAGGTCAGACGTTCGACGACTTGAACGTGATGCTTATCGAGTTCGCATCCCGCGCCGCGAGTTCCCGCTGGCCGTACGCTTCCTCGGGCATTCCCGACGAGCTCTTCATCCGCGGCGACGTTCCCATGACCAAGCAGGAGGTGCGCGCAGTCGCGCTCGCGAAGCTGCGCCTTACCGCTACCGACACCGTGTGGGACGTCGGAGCCGGCACGGGGAGCGTGTCGATCGAGGCGGCGCTCGTCGCGCGAGCGGGGTCGGTATGGGCGGTCGAGCGCAACGCGGCCGGCGTGCGGCTCATCCGAGAGAACGCGGATGCATTCGGGTGCGGCAACGTGCATGCGGTCCCCGGTGTCGCCCCCGAAGCGCTCGCGAAACTGCCCGTTCCCGACGCTGTGTTCGTCGGCGGGAGCGCGGGCGAGCTTCCCTCCATCGTGGAGGCAGCGCTCGAGAAGAACTCGCAGGTTCGCCTGTGCGTGCCATGCGTCACTGTTGAGACGCTCACCGAGGCGTGCGCGCTCCTCTCGGGTTCGCGCTTTAAGGGGTTCGAGGCGTGCCAGGTGTCGGCCGCCCGCGCCGAGGCTGTAGGCTCGCACCATCTTATGAAGGCGCAAAACCCCGTGTTCCTCGTCAGCGCGCGTGGTGCAGGTGGGGAAGGCGGCGCCCGGTGAGCACGTCCATCCCGCGCTTCATGGTCGCTGCGCCCTCGAGCGGGAGCGGCAAGACAGTCGTTACGTGCGCGCTCCTGCGCGCGCTCGCGCGCCGCGGCCTCGCATGCGCGGCCTTCAAATGCGGCCCCGACTACATTGATCCGCTCTTTCATCGCCGCGTCGTGGGCGCGCGCTCGGGCAACTTAGACGGCTTCTTCACCGACGCCCCGACGCTGCGCGCCCTGCTCGCACGCGGCGCCGCGGGCGCGGATGTCGCGGTTCTCGAGGGGGTCATGGGCTTCTACGACGGCATGGCGCCCGGCGTGGCCGACGCGAGCAGCTACCAGGTTGCGCGCGACACGGAAACGCCGGTCGTTTTAGTGGTGAACGGGCGCGGGGCGTCTTTATCGCTCGCCGCCGTAATCCGCGGCATCGCCGAGTTCCTGCCTTGTGCTAACGTGCGCGGCGTCGTGCTGAACAAGACGAGCGCCGCTGCCTGCGCCTACGCGAAGCCTGCGATCGAGAAGCACACGGGCGTCGCGGTTTTGGGTAATATCCCCGCCGACGAGGCGTTCTCGCTCGAAAGCCGGCATCTGGGACTTGTGACCGCCGACGAAGTCAAGCAGCTCTCCGCGCGCATCGACAAGATGGCCGAGCTGGTGGAAAAGAGCGTCGACGTCGACCGCTTGCTCGAAATAGCGGCGACGGCACCCGATATCCGCGAGGATCCTTACCGGTTGGAGCCGATCGCGGGAGCGCGGCCCATCATCGCCGTCGCGCGTGACGAGGCGTTCTTGTTCTACTACGAGGAGAACCTGCGCGCGCTCGAGGACCTGGGTTGCGAGCTGGCCTTTTTCAGCCCCCTGTGTGATAGCGAGTTGCCCCGGGGGACAAGCGCCCTCTATCTGGGGGGCGGCTACCCGGAGCTCCATGCGCGGCAGCTCTCCGAGAACGCGCCGATGCGCGAGGCGGTGCGGCGCGCGGTGGAATCTGGCATGCCGACGGTCGCCGAATGCGGTGGGTTTCTGTATCTGCAGCGCGAAATCGCCGATAGCGAGGGGCGGCGCTGGCCTGTTGCGGGCGCCCTTGAGGGCGTAAGCGAGAACGGGGGAAGGCTGTCCCATTTCGGGTACGTGGAGCTCACTTCTCAACGCGACGGGCTCTACGGGCCGCGCGGCACACGCATCCGCGCGCACGAGTTCCACTACTGGCAGTCCACCTGCCCGGGCGGCGACTTCTGGGCGCAGAAGCCCCGGCGCGACAAGGGCTGGCCGTGCATGACGACCACCCCGTCCCTGGTTGCGGGCTTCCCGCATGTGTACTATCCTGCGAACCCCGACGTTGCGCGCGCGTTCGCGTCTGCCGCAGCGTCGTTCGCAGAGAGGAGACGGCATGGCTGAAGCAACCGAAACCGCGCTTGCCTGCATCCGCGAGGAAGTCGAGCGCGCGTTCTCGTCGGCGCCGGGCGCCGTGCTCGAAGCCGCGCTCTCCCGGATTGCGCCCGCAGACGAGTGCGCCCGCGCCGCCGCGTACGCCGCGTGGGACTCCATCGCGCACCCCTTGGGGGGATTGGGCGACTTTGAAGACGCCGTCGCGTGTATCGCCGCAGCTCAGGGGAGCGCCGAGGTGGTCGAGTTTCCCCGTGCGCTCGCGGTATTCTTCTCCGACAACGGGGTCGTTGCCGAAGGCGTGTCGCAAAGCGGGCAAGACGTGACGCGAGTCGTCGCGCACAACATGTGCGAGGGGGCCACGAGCGCCTGCCGCATGGCGGCGTTCGCGGGTGCCGAGGTCGTGCCCGTCGACGTGGGTATGGCCTGGGGCATAGAAGACGCGCGCATGGTGCGCGCGAACGTGCGGCGGGGGAGCGGCAACATCGCGTACGGCCCCGCTATGTCTCGCGATGGGGCCGTGCGCGCGATCGAGGTCGGAATCGCCGTCGCGTGCGGGCTTGCCCGCGCCGGCGTGCGCCTTCTCGCCGCGGGCGAGATGGGCATCGGCAACACGACCACCTCGGCGGCGGTGGCCGCAGTGCTCCTCCGGACGGACGCGCGGAGTCTCGTCGGGCGCGGCGCGGGGCTCTCGGACGCCTCGCTCGCGCGCAAGCGCGACGTGGTCGAGCGCGCTATCGACGCGAACTCGCCCGATCCCGCCGACCCGATCGACGTGCTCTCGAAGGTGGGCGGCTTCGACATCGCGGCGATGTGCGGTTTCTACCTGGGGGCCGCGGCCTCGAAGGCGCCGGCGCTCCTCGACGGGGTCATATCCTGCACGGCGGCCCTGTGCGCGGCGCGCCTGTGCCCCAACGCCTTGGGCTACCTCGTGGGCACCCACGCATCAAGTGAACCCGCAAGCCAGGAGCTCCTTCGCGAGCTCGGCATAAAGGCACCCCTCGACGCAGGTATGCACTTGGGCGAGGGCGCGGGCGCCATGGCGTATCTGCCCCTTCTGGATTCGGCGCTGCGCGTGTACCGGGATGGGAAGACGTTCACGGCGACTGGCATGGCTGCTTACGAGCATTTCGAGGCCGGGAAATGACGGTGTCGCTCGTCATCGGCGCCGCCGCGAGCGGCAAGAGCGCCTACGCCGAGTCCCTGTGCCTCGGGCACGACGGCCCCCGCGTGTACCTGGCAACGATGGATCCCTTCGGGGAAGAGGGCGCCCGCCGCATCGCGCGCCATCGGGCGCTGCGCGAGGGTAAGGGGTTTTCCACCCTCGAGCGCACGCGTGACGTGGGCGCCGCAGTGCCCGGGCTTCCGCGCGGCTGTACGCTTCTTTTGGAGGACGTGGGCAACCTGGTTGCGAACGAGCTCTTCGCGGAAGGCGGCTTGTCCCCACGTGACCCTGACGCTGCGGCGCGAGAGGTGCTCGGAGGTATCGAACGGCTCGCTCAGGCCGCTGCGTATACGGTGGTGGTCACCGTCGACGTGTTCGCCGATGGGATGCGCTACGATGAGGGGACCGAGGCATGGAGGCGCGCGCTCGCGCGCGTAAACGCGGGCGTGGCGGCGCTGGCCGACCGCGCAGTCGAAGTGGTATGCGGGATTCCCGTGTGGATGAAAGGCGAAGGACCTACAAGGTGAAGATAGCAGAGGCAATCGGCGCGGCGTTCGGAACGTTCTCGCGCATCCCCGTCCCGAAATCGGCTTGGACCGATTTCGGGTCAACCCATGCTCTTGCCGCGTTTCCCCTGGTGGGCCTTGCGGAAGGCTTACTCATGACGGCGTGGGGGCACGTGGCGAACCTGCTCGGCGTGCCCGCGACCATCGTCGCGGCTGTGCTCGCGGCGCTGCCTGTGGCGGTGACGGGAGGCATCCACCTAGACGGGCTCTGCGACACCTCCGATGCGCTTGCAAGTTGGGCCCCGCGCGAGCGAAAGCTCGAGATCATGCACGACCCGCGGGCGGGCGCCTTCGGGGTCATCGGTGTTGTCGTGTACCTTATTCTGCAGTTTTCCCTGTTCACCGCGCTGCCGCTTACGGCGGGGGCGTTCCTCGCGCTTCTGTGCTCGCTCGTGTTCTCCCGCGCGCTTTCGGGGCTCGCCGTAGAATGCTGGCCTGCAGCGCGGGCGGACGGCATGGCCGCGGGACTCTCGCCTGCTAAGAAGCGCGCGGCGATCGTCGTGCCGCTTTGCGCTTTCGCTGCGGCTTCGGCTGCAGGGATGGTCGCGTGCGCTCGGGCCGTCGGCGCCCTTATGGCGGTGGCGGGGCTTTTGGCGCTCGCGTGGTACCGTCATGTTGCCCTGTCCCGCTTCGGCGGGGTGACGGGGGATTTGGCCGGATGGTTTCTGCAATGGGCCGAGCTCGCGATGCTTGCCATGCTGGTGGCGGGGGGTATGCTCCTATGATTCTCGTGGTAGGCGGCGCGCATTCGGGGAAGAGGACCTTCGTGCGCGAAAAGCTCGGGTTCGCGGCGGACGATTTCGTCGACGCGGCGCAGCTTGCGGAGGGCGGCGTGCCCGCGGCTTTTGCCGGCCGCGTCGCGTACCATGCTGAGGAACTCGTACGCGCGCTCGACGCTGACCGGGCGCTCGAGCGGCTGATCGGCTTCGACGCAGTGATTCTGTCCTTGGTCGGCTCGGGGGTCGTCCCTATGCATGCGGAAGACGCCCAATGGCGCGAGCGCGCGGGGCGCCTGGGATGCGCGCTCGCTGCGCACGCCGACGTCGTCGTGCGCATGACGTGTGGGATTCCCCAGGTCATCAAAGGAAACCTTGCCGATGCTCCTCGAGGGACGCAGGGCGCGGGCGCGCCTTTGGAGGTCGTCTTCGTGCGCCATGGTGCCACGGCGGGCACGGAAGACCATCGCTACAGCGGGGCGGGCACCGACGAGCCCCTGTCGAGCGCGGGCGAGCGCGCTTTGCGCGACCTCGCGTGCGATCGTGACGTGTTCCGTGTTATCACGAGCGGCATGGCCCGCACCGACCAGACGGCGCGCATCCTCTTCCCGAACGCGGAGCTTATGGCGTGCCCCGGTCTGCGCGAGATGGATTTCGGTGACTTCGAGGGGCGAAGCGCCGCCGAGCTTAAAGAGGATGTGCGCTACCGCGCCTGGGTAGACTCCTGGTGCGAGACGCGCTGCCCGCATGGCGAGGGCAAGAGCGATTTCACCCGCCGCGTCGTCGCGGCGTTTCGGGAGGCGTGCGAATCGGAGCGCGCCCAGGGGAGTGGGCGCGCCGTCTTCGTCGTTCACGCGGGTACCGTGAAAGCGCTGCTCTCCGAGCTAGCTGTCCCGAAAATGGGATATTTCGACGTGCATACCGAGCCGGGCGGCGCATGGGCCGCCACCTGGGATGGGCGCTGCCTTCGCGACGTTCGCCCCGCTTCGGGGGGCGATGCCCGGTGATGACGATTCTTGCCGCCGCCGCCGGGTTCGCAGCCGACCTTGCCTTCGGCGACCCGCGCTGGCTTCCCCATCCCGTTGTCGCCATGGGGCGCGCGATCACGTGGGCCGAAGGCCGCCTGCGGGGCTCATTCCCGCAAACGTCCGCGGGCACGCGCGCCGCAGGGCTTGTGCTTGCCGTGGCGCTTCCGCTTGCGTGTGGGCTTTTGACCTTGGGAATCCTGCATCTTTGCGGCATGGTTCACCCCGGCTTGCGCTTCGTGGCCGAGGCATGGGCGAGCTATCAGATTCTCGCGGCATGCGAGCTGCGCCGCCAGAGCCTGGCCGTGGCCCGCGCGTTCTCGAAGGGCGGCCTTGTCGCGGCTCGCGAAGCCGTCGGGCTCATCGTGGGACGCGACACGTCTGTTCTCGACGAGCAGGGCGTTGCGCGCGCCGCCGTGGAAACGGTGGCGGAGAACGCGAGCGACGGCGTCATCGCGCCGCTTTTCTACCTTATGATCGGGGGTGCGCCCTTGGGCATGGCGTACAAGGCGGTGAACACGCTCGACAGCATGGTGGGCTACAAAAATGAGCGCTACATCGACTTCGGCTGCGCCTCGGCGCGCCTCGACGATGCGGTGAACTGGATTCCCTCGCGCTTATCGGCCCTGCTCATGATCGCCGTGTGCCCGATCGTCGGGCTCGATGCTCGCGGGGCGGCGCGCATCTGGCGCCGCGACAGGCGTCGCCATGCGAGCCCCAACTCGGCGCAGACCGAGTCAGCGTGTGCGGGCGCGCTCGGGCTGCGCCTGGCAGGACCCGCGGTGTATTTCGGCAAGCTCGTTGAGAAACCGACGATAGGCGACGCGTCCCGCGAAATCGAGTGGGGCGACATCGCCCGGGCGACTAGGCTCATGCTCGCCGCGTCCGTATGCGCGCTCGTCGTCTTCGGTGCCGCACGCGCGGCGGTCGTGCTCGCCGTGGGGGCGATGGTATGAGGGAAGACCACGCCGCGTCCCGGGCTGCCGGGGGAATCCTGCGCGCCCGTGCGCATGGGGGTAGCACGCAATCGCTCGGCATCGCTTGCGAAGGGGGCGCCTCCGACCTCATTGACTTCTCGGTGAACGTGAATCCGGCAGGCCCCTCGCCGCGCGCCGTTGCCGCAGCTTGCAAGGCGCTTTCTCGAATCGACGCATACCCCGATAGGGAAAGCCTCGCCCTCGTTCGCGCCCTAGCGCGTGCCCAGGGCATTCCCGAAGATACTATCGTCTGCGGCGCGGGCGCGTCCGACATCATTTGGCGGCTCGCCGCGGCGGTGCGCCCGAAACGCATCGTCGTGTGCGCGCCGACGTTCTCTGAATATGCGGAGGCGGCATCGTACTACGGCGCATGCGTGCAGGAGTTCCCGCTCTCCGAAGCGGACGACTTCGACGTGCCCGCCTCCTTCGCCCGCGCGATCGAGGGGCCGGGAGACGTGGCGTATATCTGCAATCCGAACAACCCGACGGGGCGCCTCGTCGACCCCCGCGTGATCGATGCCGCGGCTTGCCGCTGCGAGCAGGTGGGCGCGCTGCTCGTCGTGGACGAGTGCTTCCTCGGATTTGCGCCCGACGCCCGCGAAAGGAGCGTGGCCGCACGCGCCGCGTGTTCGCGCCATGTGACCGTGCTCTCCGCATTCACCAAGCTCTACGGAATGGCGGGGTTGCGGTTAGGATATCTGATCAGCGGAAACGCCCAACTCCTCGAGGGGATTCGCCGGGCGGGGCAGGCGTGGCCCGTCTCCTCGGTCGCCGAGGCCGCGGGCATCGCCGCCCTGGAAGACGTCGAATACGTTTCGCGCACGCGCGATGTATTGGCGGGCGAGCGAGCGTGGCTTTCCCACGAGCTCTCCTCGCTCGGGCTTTCCGTCGTGCCGTCGGATGCGAACTTCCTTTTAGTCCGCACGCCGGCGAAAGACATCCCCGAGCGCCTGTATAAACAGGGGGTTTTGGTCCGCACGTGCGACTCGTTTTCGGTACTGTCCCGTTTCTGGTGCCGCGTCGCGGTGCGCACGCGCAAGGAGAACGCCCGGCTTGCGATGGCGTTCAGCCGCGCGCTTCGGGCGGAAGGCGCATCGGGCGAAGGCGAACCCGACGAACGGGGCGGCGCTTCTTGCAGCGGCGCTATGGCGGGCGCGGATGGCCGAGGCTCGGCGAAGGAGGTCGATACCCGTGGGTAGGGCGAAGCCCATCATGATCCAGGGCACCATGTCGAACGCGGGGAAGAGCCTGCTTGCGGCCGGGCTGTGCCGTGTGCTTTCGCAGGACGGCCTGCGCGTGGCTCCCTTCAAGAGCCAGAACATGGCGCTCAACAGCGGTGTCACGGCCGATGGGCTCGAGATGGGGCGCGCCCAGATCATGCAGGCCGAGGCGTGCGGCATCGCGCCCGACGTGCGCATGAACCCCATCCTGCTCAAGCCCGAAAGCGACCACCGAAGCCAGCTCATCGTGGCCGGCAAGGCGCAGGGGGCCTTCGCTGCGAGGGACTACTTCGCGCGAAAGAAGGCGCTCATGCCGCAGATTTTGGAGGCGTTCGATTCGCTCGCGGAGGAAAACGACGTCATCGTCATCGAGGGCGCCGGCAGCCCCGCCGAAATCAACCTTTCCGAAAACGACATCGTCAACATGGGGCTCGCGCGCGCCGTGTCCTCCCCCGTGCTGCTCGCGGGCGACATCGACCCAGGCGGGGTGTTTGCTCAGCTCTACGGCACGGTCGCGCTCTTTGCGCCCGAGGATCGCGCTCTTTTGCGGGGGCTTGTGGTGAACAAGTTCCGCGGCGATGTGGAAATCCTGCGCCCGGGTTTGGCCCCGCTCGAGAAGATGTGCGGGGTTCCCGTCGTGGGGGTCGTGCCGTATCTTACGCTCGACCTGGACGACGAGGACTCGCTCGCGCCGCGCCTATCTGCCCGCGAGGCGCGCGGCGTCATCGACGTCGCCGTCGTGCGCCTTCCGCATCTGTCGAACTTCACCGACTTCGACCCGCTTTCGCGCGTGCCCGGCATGGGCGTGCGCTACGTTTCCTCGACGACCGATCTGGGCCGACCCGACCTGGTGGTGCTTCCCGGCTCGAAGTCCACGCTCGACGACGCGCGCTGGCTTGCGGCTAGCGGCATCGGAGCCTGTGTACGCGCGCTTTCGGGCGCGGGCACGCCGGTGCTCGGCATATGCGGAGGCTACCAGCTTTTGGGAGACGAGCTTTCCGACCCGCACGGCAGGGAAGGCGCTGGCACCGCGCGCGGGCTCGGGCTCATCCCTGCAAATACGGTGTTCAAGGAGGAAAAGCGCCTCGCCCAGTCGGAGCTGCGCATCACGGGCGCCCAAGGCGCGTTCTCGGTGTGGAACGGCATGACGGCGCGCGGGTACGAGATTCACGACGGCGATACGACCGTCTCCTGCGCCCCTGCGGGCACGATTGGCGGCAAACCAGAAGGCGCGGCCTGCGGAAACGTGTTCGGAACCTATCTCCACGGCCTGTTCGACGAACCGGGGGTGGCACTCGCCCTCGCGCGCTCGCTCGCGCGCATGCGCGGCCTGCCCGAGAGCGTCGTGGGTGCTGAGGGCGCGGTGTCCGCGGCCGATCACCGTGCGCGCGAGTTCGACCGCCTGGCCGACTCCGTGCGCGGGGCGCTCGACATGGAGTATGTCTACCGCATTATCGAGGAGGGCGTATGATCCACGTGTATCATGGCGACGGCAAAGGCAAGACCACGGCGGCGATGGGGCTCGCCCTTCGCATGCTCGCCGCAGGCCGCCGCGTCGTCGTCGTGCAGTTCCTGAAAGACGGCGAAAGCGGGGAGGCGCGCCTGCTCGCCGAGCATTTCGGCGTGCCCGTGTTCGCGGGGAAGGCGTCGGACAAGTTTACCTGGTCCATGACGTCGGAAGAACTTGCCGCGACGCGCGAGTTGCACGATGGGAACCTCGCTTCCGCGCTCGCCGAGCTCGAGGGCGCGCAGGAGGGGCTGCTCGTGCTCGACGAGGCGCTCGACGCGCTTTCGAAGGGGCTTGTCGACGAGGCGCTCGTGGACCGCGCGCTCGATATGTCCGCGCGCGGCGTCGAAGTAGCGCTCACCGGGCGCGCGCCTTCCCGCAAGATCGTGGAGAAGGCCGACTACATAACCGAGATGCGGTGCGAGAAACACCCCTACGAGCAGGGGATATGTGCAAGGGAAGGAGTGGAGTACTAGATGGATTCCAAGGAGATGGCGCCCGGCGACATCGAGCGGCGCAGCTTTGAGATCATCACCGAAGAGCTCGGCGGCCGCACGTTCCCGCCGCTCGAAGAGCCCGTCGTGAAGCGCGTCATCCACACCACTGCTGACTTCTCGTACGCCGATTCCCTCGTGTTCACCCATGACGCCGCGCACTGTGCGCTCGACGCACTGCGCGCAGGGGCCACGGTGCTCACCGACACGAACATGGCGCTCGCAGGCATAAGCAAGCCCGCGCTCGCGAAGATCGGCTGCCAGGCCGTGTGCTATATGGCCGACCCTGATGTCGCCGCAACGGCGCGCGCCGCGGGCACGACTCGCGCCGTTGCGAGCATGGACAAAGCTTGCGGCATCGAGGGTCCGCTCATCGTGGCCGTCGGCAACGCTCCCACAGCACTTCTGCGCCTCGCCGAGCTCATGGACGCGGGGAAGATCGCGCCCGCGCTCGTCGTTGGGGTGCCGGTTGGGTTTGTGAACGTGGTCGAGGCGAAAGAGGAGCTACTCGCGCGACGCGTGCCGGCCATCGTCGCGAGGGGTCGCAAGGGCGGCTCGACCGTGGCGGCCGCCATTATGAACGCGCTGCTCTACCAGATCACGCGCCCAGGCGGCCCGAAGTGACGGCCCCCGCATCCGCGCCGGCGCTGCGCATCTTCGCCGGCACCACCGAGGGCCGCCTTCTGTGCAAATGGGCGAGCGGGGCGGGAATCCCCGCCCGTGCCTACGCGGCAACCGAGTACGGAGGCGAGCTTTTGGGCGAGCTTCCGGGCATCGAGGTGCATGCGGGCAGGCTCGACGAGGCCGACATGGAGCGCGAGCTTTCCGGCGCGCGCATCGTCGTCGACGCCACGCACCCCTTCGCTACGCTCGCAAGCGGCAACATCCGGGCCGCTTCGCTCGCCGTGGGTGCACGATGCCTGCGCCTTGCGCGCCCGGCCGAGTCGCTGCCCAAAGGCGTCGTGTCGGTCGCGTCGATCGCCTGCGCGGCGCGCTTTCTCTCCGAGAACCCGGGTCGCGCGCTTCTCACGACGGGGAGCAAGGAGCTTGCTCCCTACACGCGCGTCGCCGATTTCGCGGAGCGCTTCTTCGTGCGTGTGCTCCCGCTGCCCGGTGCTATAACGAAGTGCATCGACGCGGGGTTTTCGCCGTCGCACGTCATCGGCATGCAGGGGCCCTTCACCCGCGAGCTCAACGAGGCGATGCTTCGGCAGGTGGGCGCCCAGTGGCTTGTGACCAAGGACTCGGGAACCGTAGGCGGCACGGCCGAGAAGCTCGCCGCCGCGCGTGACGCGGGAGCGCGCTGCATCGTGGTCACCCGTCCCGCCGAGGGAGGCGGGGCCCTTTCGCTTCGGGAAGTGGAAGACGCGCTCTTACGGGAGTTCGCGCGCTAGGCGCTCGCCGCGCCTACGCGCCATCCCGCCCGCGAGGAGGAGCGCCCCGAGCAAGCTCGACCCGTACAAGCCCGTCATCCACCAATAGCTCGAGGACGACGCCCGGAACTGGCGTAAACAGCCCTTCAATGAGTTGCGGTGAAATAGTGTCTGTTTTTGCTGCTAGATAGCATATTTAGTCCCTAATTCACCGCAACTTGTTGGTGGTGGCTTACTGGTAGCGTAGGCACTCCACCGGGTCGAGCGTTGCTGCGCGGCGAGCGGGGTAGAAGCCAAAGATTACACCGATGCCGACGGAGACGGCGAAGGCCAGCAATACCGTGGCGATTGAAAAGCTCGGTGTGATTTGCCCGCTGGCACCGAGCTCGCCGAGAACCCCTGATCCTGCGGCAAACATCGCAAGAGCCCAGGCCAGCAGATAGCCAATCAGGACACCCAACAGTCCGCCGGTGACGCACAGCGCCGAGGACTCGGTCAAGAACTGCGCGGTGATATCGCGACGACTGGCGCCCAGAGCGCGGCGGATGCCGATCTCGCGGATGCGCTCCGTTACGTTGGTAAGCATCATATTCATAATGCCGATACCGCCGACAAGCAGCGAGATGCTGGCAACGGCGCCAATGATGAGCGAGAACGCGCCCATAAAGGAATTGAGGGCGTCGATGGCGCTTTTCATGGAAGTCGCCGATACGCTGTCGTACTCGTCATCCTCCGAGATGCCCTTCATCGCGCGCACCTTGGACTCGATGGTCTTACAAAGCTCATCCATGTCCGTGCCCTCGGCGGCAAGTGCCGTCACGCTGGGGAATGAAGGATTCTCGTCGCCGAACAGCCCGGAGATGGTTTCGCGTGGCATATACAGCGTGAGCGAGCCCATGGAGTCGCTGCCGCCATCAATCACGCCTACAATCTGCACCTCGCCGTTGGAAACCTTGATGGTTTTCCCCAGCGCATCCTGTTCGTTGCCGTAAAGCTGATCGGCGCCGCCGCGGCTGATGAGCGCCACGCGCGAGCCTGATTGGGACTCGGCCTGGGAATAGGTGCGCCCCGCAACGAGCTTGCTGGCCCCCACGGCGTCGAGCATGTCGCTATCGACACCTTGTGCCATGACGGTATAGCTTTTATCGCCGGTCTTGTACTCGGTATACGCGCTGTCGACAATGCCGATCTGCTCTATCTGCGGCACCAGTTTTTGAAGCTTCTCGATGTCCGACTCGGTGAGTTCTTGCGACGAATAGATTTGCACCATGCGTGCCGCATTGAGGCCCAGGCTGTTGACCAGGGTGTTTTGGATGCCGCCGATGAGTGAGGTCATGGCGATAACCGAGGCGATGCCAATGACGATGCCCAGGATGGTGAGCAGGCTGCGGCCCTTGTTGGCCTCGAGCGAGTGAAGGGCTTCCTGGATGAGATCGCGGGCGCTCATGCCACCACTCCTTTCGGCGGGTTAGCGGAGGCGGAAATCATGGGCAGGCTATCTACGGCGCTGCGTAGGGTCTTCGGTGCATGTGGAATATACGCGCCGTCGTGAATGCGACCGTCGCGGATGGTCACGGCACGGTCGGCCTCGGCGGCGATGCCGGGGTCGTGTGTGATAAGCACGATGGTTTTGCCGCGCTTCTGGAGCTTATGGAAGGTCTCCATCACAAGCGCTCCGGTGGCGGAGTCCAGGTTTCCCGTTGGCTCATCGGCCAGGATGATGGGCGGGTCATTGACAAGTGCGCGCGCGATGGCGACACGCTGCATCTGGCCGCCCGAGAGCTCGGATATGCGGTGGTCCCAGTGGTCGACCGGTAGCGTGACGGCCTGCAGCGCGTGCACGGCGCGCATTTCGCGCTGGCTACGGGGCACATTGGTGTAGGCCAGCGGCAGCATGACGTTTTCGATAACCGACAGGCGCGGCAGCAGGTTGAAGCTCTGAAAGACAAAGCCAATGCTCAGGGCGCGGACTTCGGTCAGCTCGTCATCGTCAAGCTCGGCCACGTTGAGCCCTTGCAGGTAGTAATCGCCCGCCGTCGGCTTATCCAAGCAGCCGAGGATGTTCATGAGCGTTGATTTGCCCGAGCCCGAGGGGCCAGTGATAGCGACGAATTCGCCGGGATTTACCGCCAGGCTCACGTTGTGCAGGATGTGGGCGCAACCTGCCTCGCTCTCAAAGATGCGGTGCACGTTGCGGATGTCGATAACGGGACGCATTACATACCCTCGTCGGCAGACATACTGCCCGAATCCGCGCTGTAGCCGCCGTCAGCCGTTGCGTCCGCTCCGGTGTCCATGACGAGGGTGTCACCATCGCGCAGCTTGGTAACCGGCACGTTGGGGTTGATCTCGTTGCCCTGGTTGTCGCGCTTGACCTGTGTCTTGCCGACTACGGCTTCGTTGTCGTTTTGCGTCACGACGGTCACCTTGACGCGGCGGGTTTGCTTGCCCTCGTCATCGGTTGCCACGTTGACGTAATAGTGTTCGCCGTCTTCGGTCATGAGCGCCATCGTCGGCACCATCACCACGTCGTCGAGCTGCTCGGTCACCACCGAGACCTCGGCCGTCATGCCCGGCTTCAGGCGCGCGTCGGGCGCCTCGATGAGGATGTCGACGTTAAAGGTCACGCTGCCGCCGCCGTTGGCGGCGTCGGAGTTTGCCACCGACGCGATAGCCGTGACGGTGCCCTGGCTCACGATATCGGGAAACGCGGGATACGTGACGTTGGCGCTCTGCCCAACGGCGATCTTGGCGATGTCCTTTTCGCCCACCTGCACGGTTACCTTCATCTTGGACAGGTCGGCGATCTGCATGCACTGCTTGCCGCCGCTCGTATCGCTTTCGCCCATGATCATGCCGCCTGTTACCGTGGCGCCCACCTTGGCGTTGAGCTCCACGATGCTACCCGAGCTCGGGGCCGTGACCGTGCGACTGGCGGCCTTGGCGTTCGCCTGGTCTAGGTTTGCCTGGGCCGAAGCGAGGCTGCGCTGCGCGGCCGATACGGCGTTCGTGTCCGCTGATGCGTCAGAGACGCCAGCCGCTGCGGAAGCTCCATCGACGTCCGTCGTTGGGGTGGCCTGCGCGACAGCGGCGGCTTTCTGCGCGTTGGTGAGGTCTTCCTGGGCGGCTGCAACTGCACGCTGCGCCTCGGCAACGTTGCGATCGAGCTCGTCGTTTTTAATGGTCATAAGCACGTCGCCCTCGCTGACGGATTGGCCTGCCTGCACGTTGATGGAATCGATTGTGCCATCGACAGAAGGGGAGACCACTGAGGACGAAATGGGTTTGAGCTGGCCTTTTGCCTCGACCGTTGTGGTAAACGTGCCCTCGGTCACCATGTCGGTCACAGGCCCGCTAGCGCCCTGTGGCTGCGCATTGATAACCAGGGTTGCGACAATGGAAATGAGCGCGATGGCACCCACGACGCCGGCGGCAATACCGCGTCGAATCAGCTTTTTACGTCGACGTTCGGCACGTTTTGCCCTGAGCCTGGCATACGCCTCTTCATCGGAAATCTCGGCCGTATCGTTCGTGCGTTCGCTCTGCTTGTCGGCATGTTCGTTTGTAATCAGAGGAATTGTTTCGGTGGCACCTTCGGGCGTGCGCTCGGTATCATCTGGGCCCGAGGTGATCGTGGGGACATTCGGCATAGCGTCTCCTTTATAGAAATAACCTTGATAAGTATATGCGCCCACCGGTTGGGGCGGGCGCATAGGACGGTTTCTTTCGGAACTGTTAGATTGGTCGAAGCGGTTCCACGTTGTAGGAATGCGCGCGTTGCACTACGAGTGGACAACCACGCACAGGCCGACTTTGATGCAGTCGTGAAGTGCCTCGGCGTCTGCCAGGCGCAGGTTGATGCAACCGTGGCTGCCGCACCACTTGTACGACTCGGCATTATCGAAGCTCTTGTCGTTTTGCCATGTAGCGTCGTGGAAGCCGATCATATTGCCTTCGAACGGCATCCAGTAGCTCACCGGGCTCTCGTATTTGGGCTTACCGGTCTCGGGGTCCTTGGCTCCGATCAGGGTGCTGCCGCCGTCGTTGCTGTTGATCTGCCACACGCCCTCGGGGGTGGCGTCTTCACCCGGTTTGCCGGAAATAAAGTTGGCCTCCCAAACGATATTACCGTTCTCGTCATAGTAGCGCGCGTGCTGCTCGGACAGGTCGACGTCGATATACGCCTTCCAGTCGGGCTCTCCCTTTGCGGTAAAGGTGTCGGTCTTCTGGGAGTACTTGATTTCGATTTCGCCGGTCTGCTTGTTGTTAATGGCGTCCTCGACTTGCTTGGCGAGCGAGCTGCTATCGATGGACCAACCAAAGTCGCCGCCTTCGACGGCGCACTGCTTGCCATCGGCGCGCGTCCACCAGCGAGTGGAGCCCACGGTATTAAAGCCGTTGGCGAGCTCGGCTGCCCAGCTGCTGATCTGCGACGTATCGAGCGTGGGGTTGGCCGGATCGGCAAAGCTGATCCACTGCAACACGGAGCTGCCGTCGACCTTGCCGGCATCCTCGCCGTTGAGCTTGAGGGTCACGTTGACGCCCAGGAAGTTGTTGGCGGCATCGCATGCGGCCTGAATCTGATCATCGGTCAGCGTTCCATTGAGCGGCTCATAGGCATCGTTGCCGAGCTTGGAAAGATCTACGGTCTCGGCCAGCGAGGCAAGCTCGAGTTCGGCATATTTAATGACATGCTCGCGGTTGAGTTTTTCGTTGGAACGCGCCTTCTCGACGGTAAACTTGCCGGCCTGCTCGTCATAGGAGCTATTGGCCTCGAACGTGCCCGAACGCCCCTCGTTAAACTCGTCGATGGCGGCGCCCAGATCCTTCTCAAACTTCTTTTGGTCAAAGGTATCGGAGAGCATGGACAGGTCGACGTCTTGATCAAGATCGACTTCGTTGGTGGTAGCGGTTGTTTTGGTCTTGCCGCTTAAGGATTCCACAAGGCGGACCGGCCATACAAAGGCTTCGTTGTGGCTGATGATCTCTTTTGCGGCAGCTTCACCGTCGACGATGGGTTCATCGGACTCGGGCTGATAGGACCAGCTAAAGTCATCGCCTGTCACGGTGAGCTTATAGTGCTTCCATGCCGAGTTGACCTTGGTGGCGGCAGACGAAGCGTTGGAGAACGAGACGTCGACGCCGGCAATGGTGGTGTTGGGGTATGCTAGCTGCGAAAACGCTACGATGCCTACGATATAGACAATGACGATTAGACCCAGGACGACAAAGAGCGTCGTCTTTTTGCCCGACTTATTGTTGCCGGCGGACTTGCGCGCGGGGCCACGATCGCCTCGAGCGTTCGTCGGGGGCTGCTTGGGCGCATTGCCGTTTGCCTGGCGCTGCTGACGTTGTTGACGCTGCTGTCGCTGTTGGTTCGGGCGTTGGGAAGCGTTTGCTGCACTACGCTGCTGACCGTGGCTCGGCGCGATAGGACGCGGCGACTGAACGCCGCCGGTGTGCCTGCTCGGCTGCTGCGGATCGGGAATCAGTTGAGTTCGATCGTTTTGCGACATCGTATGCATATCCTTCGATTTTCGCCTTGCGGTTCATCGTGTTTTTACTGGGCTTGCATTATAGCGATTGCTCTGCTGTTTGTGGTACGGAAACGGTGGCATTCAAAAGAGGTGGGACATTTGTCCCACCTTTGAGTCGTTCTTTGCCGCTATCCGCACACACCGCATTTTGCACAGGCCGAAAGTGCGGCCGGAGCCTGCGCGATGCCGCCCTTTGCCGTCTCGCGCAGCGTGGCCGGCAACGCGTGGCCCACCGAAAGCATGACATGTGCCATCTGGTCAAACGGCACCAAGCTCTTAATGCCTGCGAGGGCGAGTTGTGCCGAGCTAAAGGCCGCTGCCACGCCAATGGCGTTGCGGTTTTGGCAGGGCACCTCCACGAGGCCACCGACGGGGTCACAAACGAGGCCCAGCAGGTTACTCAGCGCGATGGAACTGGCGTCGAGCGCCTGCTCGGGCGTGCCGCCGAGCATCTGCACCAGCGCGGCGGCTGCCATGGCAGCGGCGCTTCCCACCTCGGCTTGGCAGCCGCCCTCGGCGCCGGCAACGCAGGCGCTTGTGGTGAGGTTGAGGCCGATGGCGGCTGCGCAGTAGAGCGCGTCCATGACCTGCTCGTCGTCGAGCTGCAGGCGATCGGCGAGCGCCAGCACGCAGCCGGGCACAACACCCGCGGAGCCTGCCGTGGGGGCGGCGACAATCACGCCCATGGTAGCGGAGCGCTCGAGCACGGCCATGGCGCGGGCAACGGCGTCGGTCTGGACGGCGCCCATCAGGCTTGCACTCAAATCGTTGCGGCTGGTGGCATCGACGAGTTTGGCCTCGCCGCCGATAAGACCGCCGAGCGAACGCTGCGGATTGGCGATGGGGGCCGTGGTCTCCTCGCGCATGACGTCGAGCACGCGGCGCATGGCGGCGACGGCGTGGGCCTCGCCGGTCAGACGCGCCTCGCGAACGGCCATGACGGCGCCGATGCTGAGCCCCAGTTCCTCGCACGCATCGAGCAGCTGCTCGCCGTCGTCGAAGATTTCCTTGGCCGAGACGCCGGGGGAGAGCGACGAGGCAGAACCGGGGAGCTCGATAAACGTTGCGTAATCGACATTGTCGAGCTTGCGCAGCATGGGGACGACGGTGTCGTCGGGCGCGCCGTCGGTCTCAAAGACGGAGTAGGCCTGGCCGCCCACTTCGGTTCGGTAGGTGCGGCAGAAGGCGATGTTCACGTGGGCGTAGGCGAGCAGGTTGGTGAGCGCGGCGAGTACACCGGGGACGTCCTTGTGTGCCACGAAGAGCGTGGAGTACATGCCCGAGATGTCGACGCCGACGCCGTTAATGCGGCTAATGCGCATCTTGCCGCCGCCCAGGCTCTCGCCGCGGACCTGTGCCGTGGCGCCCGTGTCGTCGACCATGTCGATATCGACGGTATTGGGGTGGATGGAGGCGTCGTCGCCCTTGATGTCAAAGTGATATTCGAGGCCCTGCTCGCGTGCGAGGTTGAAGGCCTGCTTGATATTCTCGTCATCGGTGTCGAGGCCCAGGATGCCCGCGACGAGCGCACGGTCGGTGCCGTGGCCGCGGTAGGTGTGGGCGAAGGAGTTCCACAGGCCAAAGGTGACCTTGGTAATGCGGCCTTCTAGCAGGCTGGCGGCAACTTGGGCGCAGCGCAGGGCGCCGGCGGTGTGCGATGAGCTGGGGCCGACCATGACGGGGCCCAAGATCTCGAATGCCGAGGTCGTAGCTAGTGTTTGCGGCTTGCCTGCCATGGATGCTCCTTTAATCTGTCCCGTCGTCCCGAGGGGCGGGGCATAAGGTCGCCTGCTCGGACAGTCCTGCTCGCACGGAGAGCACATTAAGTGCTCTCCGGCTCGTGCGGAACTCGCGATCGACCTTATGCCCCGCCCCTCGGGACTAAGGATACATGGTAGAAGGGCGCGTGCTGCAAAATTCATTAGCTGGTGACGCAGCGTGGGCTCATATCGAAATATCTTCACCACCGGATTAATAAAAAAGAAGTACCGCTTGGGGGCGGTACTTCTTTTGGTGCGTTGCTATTTGGCTGCGGCTTTTCTCGTTAGCTTACAGGCCGCAGGCTGCTTTGAGTTCTTCGACTCGGTCGGTCTTCTCCCAGGTGAAGTCGGCGTCTTCTCGGCCAAAGTGACCGTAGGCTGCCGTCTTTTCGTAGATGGGGCGACGCAGATCTAGGTCGCGGATGATTGCGCCCGGGCGCAGGTCGAAGGTCTTCTCTACGGCCTCGACGATCTTGTCCTCGGCAACATTCGCGGTACCGAAGGTGTCGACCATGATTGAGAGGGGCTTGGAAACGCCGATGGCGTAGGCAAGTTCGACTTCGCAGCGGTCGGCAAGGCCGGCGGCGACCACGTTCTTGGCGACCCAGCGCGCGGCATACGCGGCGGAGCGGTCAACCTTGGTGCAGTCCTTGCCGCTAAAGGCACCGCCGCCGTGACGGCCGTAGCCGCCGTAGGTGTCGACGATGATCTTGCGGCCGGTGAGGCCCGTGTCGCCCATGGGGCCGCCCACGACAAAGCGACCGGTGGGGTTCACGTAGATGTCTGCGTTGTCCCACGGCATGTTCTCGGCGTCCATGACCGGGGTGATGACGTGCTCGATGAGGTCGGCCTTGATCTTGCCCATGTCCTCGATCTCGGCGGCGTGCTGCGTGGAGATGACGATGGTCGTTACCTCGACGGGCTTGCCGTCTTCGTAGCGCACGGTGACCTGGGTCTTGCCGTCGGGACGCAGATAGGCGAGGGTACCGTCGTGACGCACGGCGGCCAGGCGCTCAGCCAGACGGCTTGCCAGGTAGTGCGGCATGGGCATGAGGGTCTTGGTCTCGTTGGAGGCATAACCGAACATCATGCCCTGGTCGCCGGCACCGATCAGGTCGATCGGGTCGGTGGTAGCGCCGGTCTGGGTCTCGAAGGACTCGTCGACGCCCTGGGCGATATCGGGCGACTGCTCGTGGATGAGGCTCATAACGCCGCAGGTGTCGCAGTCAAAACCGAATTTGGCACGGTTGTAGCCAATGCGGCGGATAACGCCGCGGGCGATTTCCTGCACGTCGACGTAGGCCTGGGTGCGGATCTCGCCGGCGACGATGACGGTGCCGGTGGTCACGAGGGTCTCGCAAGCGCAGCGGACGTTCTCCACGTTGGCAGGCACGCCGTTGGGGGCGATGTAGCCCTGCTCCTGGAGCTCTATTTCTTTGGCGAGGATTGCGTCGAGGACGGCGTCGCTGATCTGGTCAGCGATCTTATCGGGATGACCTTCGGTCACCGACTCCGACGTAAATACGAAGGACCCGTGTTGGGGTGGGATGGAACGAAGTTCTTCTGACATGATTGTCCTTTCAAAAACGTGTCCCGGCGACCGTTACCATTCCGCCGGGCTCTCTATGCAAGGGCTCATCATAGCGCGTAAATCAAACATTCACACCCTTTCCGCACCTACTCATTGGGGACAGACTTAAATGACCAGCCTTACCTAAATGCCAACAGGTTGCCAAAGACTGGTCATTTAAGACTGTCCCCAATGAGTATCCCCAATGAGTGGGTCGATGCCCTTTGTGCGGAGGTTGCTCTGATGCTTTATACTGGTGCGGTTAGACATCCATCCTGCAATCGAGGAGATATCCATGGCATCAGACGTTCGCGTCCGCTTTGCACCCTCACCGACGGGCAAGCTGCACATCGGCGGCGCCCGCACCGCTATCTATAACTGGGCTTTCGCCCGTGCAAACGGCGGCACGTTCATCCTGCGCATCGACGACACCGACCCCACCCGCTCCACCGACGAGAACACGCAGATCATCCTGCGCGCCATGCGTTGGCTGGGCCTGGACTGGGACGAGGGTCCCGAGGTGGGCGGCGATTTTGGCCCCTACGCCCAGACCGAGCGCCTGGACCTGTACAAGCAGGCCGCCCAGAAGCTTTGGGACGAGGGCAAGGCCTATCCCTGCTTCTGCACCAAGGAGCAGCTCGACGCCGACCGCAAGGCCGCGCAGGAGCGCAAGGACCCCTTCCAGGGCTATCAGCGCCGTTGCCGCGATCTTGATCCCGAGGAGGCCCGCCGCCGCATCGAGGCCGGCGAGTCCTACGTCCTGCGTATTAAGGTGCCCGAGGACCGCGGCGACGTCGTCATCCACGACGCCGTCCACGGCGAGGTGACCTTCGACGCCAAGGAGCTCGACGACTTTGTCATCTTCCGCTCCGATGGCACGCCCACGTACAACTTCGCGACCGTCGTCGACGACGCCATGATGAAGATCACCCACGTCATCCGCGGCGACGACCACCTGTCCAACACCCCGCGTCAGGTCATGGTCTACGAGGCCCTCGGCGCGCCCGTGCCTACGTTCGCCCACATCTCCATGATCTTGGGTGCCGACGGCAAGAAGCTCTCCAAGCGCCACGGCGCCACCTCGGTGGAGGAGTACCGCGACGCCGGCTACCTGTCCGACGCCTTCGTCAACTACCTGGCGCTGCTCGGCTGGTCGCTCGACGGTGAGACCACGATCATCCCGCGCGATGTCCTGGCCAGCAAGTTCTCGCTCGACCGCATCTCTAAGAACCCGGCGACCTTCGACCCCAAGAAGCTCGATTGGGTCAATGCCGAGTACATCAACGGCATGTCCGATGCTCAGTTTGCCGACGAGATCATGGTCCCCGAGCTGCACGAGGCGGGTCTCATCGAGGGTAATGTCGAGTACGGCGAGGATTGGATCGATGCGCTTGCCGCCATCGTCAAGCCGCGCACCAAGATGCCGGCCGACGCCGTGACCGTCGCCGCTCCCATCTTTGCCACGGCCGAGACGCTCGAGTATGACGAGAAATCCGTCAACAGGGGCCTGGCCAAGGAGGGCATGGGTGTCATTCTGGATGCCTCCAAGGCCGCGCTCGAGGGTGTGAACGAGTGGACGGCTGCCAACATCGACGCCGCGCTTGAGCCGCTGCCCGAGCAGATGGACCTCAAGAAGCGCGTGGTGTTCCAGGCCGTGCGCGTCGCCGTCTGCGGCAACATGGTGAGTCCTCCGCTGGGCGAGACCATGGCGCTCATCGGCCGCGACGACTGCCTGGCGCGCATCGACCGCGCCCGCACGATGGCGCTGTAATCGCTGCGCAAACGTATGTATCCGAGCCCCGTTCACCCGAGCGGGGCTCTTGTTTCTGTAGACGTATGGGATAGGAGGTGCTGGAGCCGTGGCCGAGCAACTGTCGCTGTTTGGTTCGCCGGAACCGGAGGAGGTTCCGGTGAAGCCAGTGTCTGCCGCTGCCTCGGCTCAGCCTAAGCCTGCACCTGAGCCCATCGCCGCCTATGCGAGCGTGGTTCTCGACATCCCGACGCGTGCGCTGTCCGAGCCGTTTGCCTATGGCATTCCTCAACCCCTTGCTAGCGACGCGCAGATCGGATCCACGGTCCTGGTCCATTTTGGCAACCGTGCTGCCGCAGGCTACATCGTCGACATTGCGCCCGAGCTGGGCGATCTGCAGGGCAACAGCGCGCTCGACCCCGCGCGCATTAAAGCCGTCGAAGCCATCCTCAGCAAGCCGCTCTTTACCGCAGAGGCCGCCCGCATCGCGCGTTGGATGAGCCGCGAATATGTTGCGACGCTTTCCGAGTGTCTGCGCCTGTTCTTGCCCCCGGGTGGAAGCCCGCGTGTGGTCAAGGGTGACGACGGCGTGTGGACGGTTGAGCGCCCCGCTGTTAAACCCATCCAAAACCGCTGGGTCATGCTCACGCCCGAGGGTTTCGACTATACGCCGCCCAAGACCGCGGTCCGTCAGCGTCAGCTCATCGAGGCGCTCCAGTGCGGGCCGGTCACGACACGCGACCTCAACCTGCTCTATAACAGCATGTCGGCGACCATCAAGGCGCTCGAAAAGCGCGGTGTCGTGGTGGTGGAGGAGCGCCGTGCGTGGCGTGGCTGCAGCGAGCAGACCACGCTGTCCTCGGCAAGCGGCAAGGCGCCGGTCGCGCTCACCAAGGGCCAACAGAAGGCGCTCGCGCAGATTGAGCGCGCCCGTCTTGACGCCCACGGAGACGTGGTCCTTGTCGACGGCGTCACCGGCTCCGGCAAAACCGAGGTTTACCTTTCGGCGATTGAGCGCGTGCTCGCGGCCGGCCGTTCGGCCTGCGTGTTGGTTCCCGAGATCTCGCTGACGGCCCAAACCGTCGGCCGCTTCCGCTCGCGCTTTGGCGAGACGGTCGCCGTGTTCCATTCGCGCCTTTCGGCCGGCGAGCGCCTGGACCAGTGGGACATGGTTGCCAGCGGTGCCGCGCGTGTGGTCGTGGGTGCCCGCTCGGCGCTCTTTTGCCCGCTCAGCGACCTGGGCCTCATCATCATCGACGAGGAACACGAGACCAGTTACAAGCAGGGTTCTAGCCCGCGCTACCATGCGCGCGAGGTGGCGGCCGAGATAGCGCGACGCTACCGCTGTCCGCTCGTATTGGGTTCCGCCACGCCTTCTGCCGAGGCCCTCGACCGCTGCCGCCGTGGCACGTATAACGGTGGCACCTGGACGCGCGTCGAGATGCCCGAGCGCCCGGGACACGCCGTGCTGCCTACGGTTCGGATTGCCGACCTGCGCCATGAGTTTTCTCACGGCAGCCGTTCCATGTTCTCAAAACCCTTGATGGAGGGCTTGGAGCGTGTGGTCGAGCGACGCGAGAAGGCCGTACTGCTGCATAACCGCCGTGGCTTTGCGCCGTTCCTGATGTGCCGCGAGTGCGGCTGCGTGCCCACCTGCAACCACTGTTCCACCGCGCTCACGTACCACGAACGCACGCACACGCTGCAGTGTCACACATGCGGTTCGTCTTGGCGCGTGCAGCCGTATCCCGCGCCCACGAGCCACTGTCCCAAATGCGGTAGCCGCTATCTGGCAAAAATGGGTCTGGGCACTCAGCAGATCGAGGACGCACTGCACCAGATGCTTCCCGAGGACGTCGCCATTATTCGCATGGATGCCGATTCCACGCGCGGCAAGGATGCGCACAAAAAGCTGCTCGAGCAGTTCGATGCGGCCGATTGCGCCGTGTTGCTGGGCACCCAAATGATCGCAAAGGGTCTCGACTTTCCTGAGGTCACGCTCGTGGGCGTGGTCAATGCCGACTTCGCCCTCAAGCTGCCCGACTTTCGCGCAGGGGAGCGCGCCTACGACCTGCTGGAACAGGTGGCGGGCCGTGCCGGTCGCGGCGATCGCCCCGGCGAGGTGATCATCCAGACCTACCTGCCCGAGGATCCGGTCATTCGCGCCGTCGCTGAGCATGACCGTTCGATCTTTACCGACTACGACCTGGAACAGCGCCGCGACGCGCTATACCCGCCGTTTGTTCGCCTGGTCAACATCTTGGTGTGGTCGGCGAACCGAGACGACGCGCAAGACTACATCGGGCGCATTGCAAAGCTTCTTAAGCGCCGCTGGCATGCCGCCGCGCCCGACTTTTTGCGGGCGGGGAGTGCCGTGCCGCAGGTGCTTGGCCCGGCTTCGTGTGTAATCGAGAGAGCCAAGGACCGTTACCGCTTCCATCTGCTTGTGAAGTCGCCCGTGGGGTACCATGTCTCTGACGATATCGACGCCTGCCTCAAAGAGGTGGGCTCCGTGCGTGGCGTGAGCGTGAGCGTTGACGTCGACGCCTATGATTTGATGTAACAACCCGAAAGGATGGCCATGGAAGCCAACGGAATCGTACTGTCGCCCGACCCTCGTCTGCGCCAGGAGTGCGCCGTCATCGAGGAGATCACCCCGGCGATCGAGGCGCTTGCCGAGAAGATGAAGAAGATGATGTTCGAGAACGGCGGCTGCGGCCTGGCTGCCCCGCAGATTGGCGAGCTTATTCAGCTCGTCACCATCGACTGCGACTACAGCGACAAGAATGACTATGATCCGTACGTGCTTATTAATCCCGTCATTGTTGAGCAGAGTGACCATCTGGTGCCCTTTAGCGAGGGCTGCCTTTCCATCCCTGGCATTAGCTGCGAGATTGAGCGTCCCGACCATGTCGTCGTCGAGGCGTATGACTTGGATGCCAACCTTATTCGCTATGAGGCCACGGGTGATCTGTTCTGCGTGTGCTTGCAGCACGAGATCGATCACCTGCACGGCAATACCATGTTCGAGCGACTGAAGCCCATGCAGAGGCTCAAGGCAGTCAAGGAGTACCAGGACGCCCTGGCCCGCGGCGCTCGACCGGGCGAGACCGAATAGGTTAATTGTCCGTCCCTGGGATGGGGCCCACACATATCATCCCGTGCTCAAACATTCTCGCTGCGCTGCGAAACTGCGCGCGGGACGATATGTGTGGGCCCCATCCCAGGGACTACGTTGTCGCTCTTCGTTTCGCCCGGGTGCCGTCGGGCCAGGGAGGGGCGTCTTCGCTGATAGGTGCTTTGTTGGGAGGGCTGCTTTTATGCGGCTCTTTCTTTGGTTTTGGGTATATTTGTTTTTGTTGAAATGTTATTGCGGATGGGCTGGTGACTTGGCTTTCCGCCGCTATTTGTAGCCGTCTCGGCTTTGGTT
Organism: Collinsella aerofaciens; assembly: GCA_048478035.1. GTDB lineage: Bacteria > Actinomycetota > Coriobacteriia > Coriobacteriales > Coriobacteriaceae > Collinsella > Collinsella aerofaciens_CN. The sequence continues at coordinate 44,347 of DBGBCW010000023.1, forward strand.
GAGGGGAGACGTTCTTTATGCGTATTGTGTTTATGGGTACGCCTGATTTTGCTGTGCCTTCGCTGGTTTCGCTTGTTGAGGCTGGTAACGAGATTGCGCTTGTTGTTACTCGTCCTGATGCTGTTCGCGGGCGTGGTAAGAAGCTGGAGCCGTCTCCTGTTAAGGCTAAAGCGCTTGAGCTGGGGTTGCCGGTTGTTGAGGCTAATCGTATGACGCCTGAGGTCGTTGAGGCGCTTAAAGCTGCCCAGGCTGACATTTTCTGCGTGGCTGCCTATGGTTGCATTTTGCCGGATGACGTGCTGCATATGGCGCCGCTTGGTATTGTGAATGTTCATGCGTCCTTGCTGCCTCGTTGGCGTGGGGCTGCTCCCATTCAGCGTGCGATTCTCGCTGGTGATGAGGTTGCCGGCGTTTCCATTATGCGTATTGGGCATGGCGTGGATACCGGCGCTTATTGTGCGCAGGCCTCGACCTTGGTTGCCGGTAAGCATGCTGAGGCGCTGACCATGGAGCTTGGTGAGCTTGGCGGCAAACTGCTTGCCGATACGCTTCCTTCGCTTGCCGATGGCACCGCTGTGTGGATTGAACAGGATGAGTCGCTTGTTACCCATGCTGCCAAGATTTCTAAGCAGGAGATGCGTCTTGACCCTCAGATGGCGGCACTTGATTGTGTGCGTCATGTGCTTGCCTCGTCCGACACCGCTCCCGCTCGTTGTGTGATTGCCGGCAAGTCGGTTCGCGTGCTCGATGCTGAGCCGGCTGATGTGTCGCTTGGCGAAGGCGCTGTTGCCGTTCAAGCCAAGCGCGTCTACCTTGGTCTTTCCGATGGCCCGGTTGAGTTGCTCGAGGTTAAGCCCGATGGCAAGCGTGCCATGGCCGCTTCTGCTTGGGCTGCTGGGCTGCAAGGCGCCGATCTTATCTGGGGTGTTTTGTCATGAGCAAGCTGTCTCCCGCGCGCAAACTTGCGCTCGATGTGCTAATGGAGGCCGATCGCCGCGGCATGTATGCGCGTGACGTGCTGTCCACTCGCGCATCGGCCAAGGCTATTGACCAGCGCGATTCCGCTTTTGCCGCCCGCTTGGCGCTGGGTGTGGCCGCTACGCAGGGTATTTTGGACGAGCTGCTCGATCAGTTTCTCGATAAGCCTAAAAAGGTTGCGCCGCGTGTTCGCATGGCACTTCGTATCTCAGCCTTCGAGATGCTCTATCTGCATACGCCTGGCCGCGTTGCGGTGAGTCAGGGCGTTGAGCTGGTGCGCAGCGGAGCTAAGTCTGCCGCCGGTTTGGCCAATGCCGTGCTGCATAAGGTCGCGGACAACGTTGAGGACTTTGCCACGGCGTCCGATGTAGACGAGTCTGAGCGACGCTTGGTTCGTCTGTCGCGCCTGATGGGTCTGCCGCGTTGGCTGTGCGCTCGTATTATGGCGTCGTTTGACACGCCCGAGGGTGCGCTTAACTTTGCCGGCAATCTGGCCCCCGCGCCGCTGGCCCTGCATGAGAACGCCTTTGCGACTAAGCCCGATCCGTATATCTCGCAGCTCGTCGCGCCTGTCTTCCCGGGCTGCCATGCCCCGGTTGATGCCCAGGTTACCGTTGCTTCGGGTGTGTTTGAGCGTGCTGCCGCGGTGGCATCTGATCTCAACGCGCAGCTTATCGCCACAGCTGCCACGCGCCCTGGTAGCTGCCTTGAGATTGGTGCCGGTCGTGGTACCAAGACCTATGTGATGATGTGCCAGGCCAAGCGTGCGGGCTATGAGCGTCAGCATACGGCGCTCGATCTGCATGATCGCAAGTGCGATCTGAATCTCGCTCGCCTGCACAAGGCCGGTATTCAGGGCGTTCGTACGGTTTCGGGTGATGCCTGCGAGCTTGATGAAGTACTGACGTCGTTTGATGCCATGCTTGGCAAGCCGGTTAAGTTCGACACGGTTTTTATCGATGCGCCGTGCTCGGGCACCGGCACCATACGCCGTCATCCTGAGATCCCCTGGCGCCTGACCGAAAAGGATGTAGCGGTTGAGCTGCCCAAACTGCAACTGACGATGCTCAAGGAAGCCGCCGCGCGCGTGGCTGCCGGCGGCGAGCTGATCTATGCGACGTGCTCGGTCTTCGACGAGGAGAACACGCAGGTCGTGGACGCGTTCCTTGCTTCTCCCGAGGGTGCCGGCTTTAGCGTGGCACCGCTTTCCGAGGCACAGATTCTGCAACTCCCCGAGTTCGATCAGGCCAAGAAGCTCGTATCCGTACGCCAGAACGATCGAGGCCTCTTCCAAAGCGTGCCAGTAAACGCCGACTCCTACGACGGCCACTTCTGCGCCCGCTTGGTCCACAAGTAATGACTATGTTGCGGTGAAATAAGGATTGAATAGCGGCCTCTACCCGCCAAACAGTCCTTATTTCACCGCAACTCATAGAGCTACCTGCGACACAAAGAAACAGCCCCGCGATCGATGCTGATCGCGGGGCTGTTTGGTTCCTAGTGGCTATGCGGGCAGTTGGCGCAGCAGCCACTCGTGGCGTTGGTGCTGGAGCCGCCGCTTCGCTGGTCGGTGTTGTAGAAACCGCTGCCCTCAAATTTAATGCCGCTGGCCGAGAACGTCTTGGCCGCCGGGGCACCGCAGCTGGGGCACACGACCTCGGGAGTCTCGGACATGGGATGCTCAACCTCAAACACGTTGCCGCAGCTCGAGCACTTGTAATCGTAGCGCGCCATAATACTTCCTTTTCAGCACAAAGCGGGCAGATTACTCTGCCCGCAAAAATTCAAACGTCTGTAACTGTACCCTATATCGGGGGTTTTATCACGCTTCGCCCCAGAATCTATGGTTGTTGCGCAGGAGCTGTGCGGTTTTGCCCTCGGCGGCTGCAATGTTCGCCTCGTTAGCCTGCCAGGTCCAGTTGCCCGTGGCCACGCCCGGAACGTTCATGCGCGCGTCGTCGCCAAGCCCCAGGACATCCTGCAGCGGCATCATCACCAGGGGAGCGTCGCTTGCCAGCGCGTCGCTCATCAGCTTGGCCGCCACCTCAACACCGCTCGGTTCATCGCCGCCCGCAAAGGAACGCGTACACCAGCCGGCCAGCGTCGACGTATCGTGCGTTGAGGTGTACAGGATCTTTCCTGGCGTGGGGTGCACGCCGCAACGGACGTCGTAATCGCTAAACTCCAGCACGTCCATGCCGGGGAAACCGCAGGTCGAAGCCATGGCGCGAACACCGGGCGTCAAATAGCCCAGGTCCTCGGCGATAAAGTTGAGCGGACCCAGCTCGTCGTAGGCAGTCTGGAACAGGTCTTTGCCCGGTCCCGCCAGCCAGCGACCGTCGGCGCAGGCCTTGCCGGCGGGGATGCTAAAGTAGCTGTGGAACCCCAGAAAGTGATCCAGACGCACGCGATCGTAGAGCGAGAACGCGCGGCGCAGGCGATCCATCCACCAGCTATAGCCGTTCTGCTTCATGTGGTCCCAGCGGAACGTCGGGTTGCCCCATACCTGACCCTCGGGCGCAAAGTTGTCGGGCGGCGCGCCGGAAATCTCGATTGCTTTGCCGGTATCGGACAGCCAGAAGTTCTCGGGTTCGCTCCACGCGTCTGCCGAATCGTCGGACACGTACATAGGAATGTCGCCGATAACCTCGATACCCTTCTTGTGCGCGTAGTTCATGAGCTCGCACCAGGCCAGGTCAAAGCGGTACTGCATGTACGCCTGAAGCTCGGCCTCGTTGTGGAAGCGCTTGTCGTCGATTAGATGCTCGTTGTAGCGAGCGACATCTGCCGGCCAATTGTGGCGCGACTCGCCCTCAAAGTACTTTTTGACGGCCATATAGACGCAGTATTTCTCGAGCCAATCGGCATTGCGATGTTTAAACGCTGTGTACAGCGGGTCGGCATCCTCGCCGCCGCGGGCCTTCCAGGTCTCAAAGTCGGCGGCCAGCTCCTCGTGGCTCTCGGGTAGCAGGTCGATATTGCCTGCAAAGGCCGAAGGACCGGCGTATGGGGAGCGGAAGAAGTCCGTGGGGTTGACGGGGAGAACCTGCCAGTAGCGCATGCCCATGGCGGCCAGATGGTCGATAAAGCGACGCGTGGGCGCACCGATCGTACCGGGCTTGCCGTCGTCGGTCGGCACCGATGTGATATGGCACACAACACCCGCACCGTGATCGAGCGGCTCCTGCAGGCGCTGCTCGGCATGGTGATAGATGATCGACGAGCCCAGCGGATACAGATCGAGCGTGACCGTACCGTTATGGATCTCACACTCGTGACCGCTGATCACGTCACTCGCGCATTCGCCGAGCGCCGGGATCGTCACGCGATGCGAATTGCGCAGGCTGCGGTTGATGATGACGGTCGCGGACTCGCCGTCTTTACCGGTACGGTTGTAGGCCAGCACCTCGTCATTGAGCGCGAAGGCCTTGATCTCACCGTCGATCATAAACGGCAGCGCGCGGCGCACGGCCGAGGCATTCTTGACGATCGCAAACGTATCGAAGTCGTGTAGGTTTTCCTTGGTCGGCATGGTGCGGCGGTTGCCCGGATCGGTGAGGCCCTCCAGGCCGTACTCATCGCCATAATAGATCGAGGGCACGCCCGGGAACGTCATCTGCATGAGCGTCGCGAGCCAAAAACGGCTCTTAGCCAGGCCCATCGCGTTCTCGTCCAGACGCCATTTGCTGCGCTCGCACTCGGGCAGCTGCGACTCGTCGGGGCCGCCGCCGAGCACCGAGATAATGCGCGGTCGGTCGTGGCTCGAAAGCAGATTAAGCGCGCAAGACAGGGCCTCACGCGGATAGTTCTCGCGTAGGGTCTCGATATCCTCGGCTGCCTGGTAGGCGTTTTTGTAGCCCATCAAAAAGCCGATGACCATGTCGCGGAAGGGGTAATCCATGGCCGAGTCGAGCTCGGAGCCTTGCAGATAGCGACGCAGGTGGCCGTAGCTGATCTTGTTGGAGGCGTCTTCCCATACCTCGCCGAGCAGCAGCGCGTCGGGCTTCTCGGCGAGCACGGCCTGCTTGGTCTCGGTCAGGAAATCGTCCGAAAGCTCGTCGGCCACGTCTAGGCGCCAGCCATGAGCGCCGGCACGTAGCCATTTTCGGATCACGCCATCCTTGCCCAGGAGCCGCTCGCGTACCAGTTCGGAGCTCTCATTGATGGCGGGCATATTGCCCACGCCCCACCAGCAGTCGTACGAGCCGTCCTCGTGGAAATAAAACGCATCACGCCACGGCGAATCCTCGCTCTGCCACGCGCCCACGCCGGGGTAGTTGCCGTAGCGGTTGAAGTAGATCGAATCGTCGCCCGTGTGGTTGAACACACCGTCCAGAATGATGGAAATGCCTAGCTTCTCGGCCGCCTCGCACAGCTCGGTAAAGTCCTGCTCGGTGCCCAGAATCGGATCGATCTTGGTGTAATCGGCGGTGTCGTAGCGGTGGTTACTCGCGGCTTCAAAAATGGGGTTGAGGTAGATGGCCGTAAAGCCCAGCTCGGCGATGCGGGGCAGGTCATTCTGGATGCCCTTGAGCGAGCCGCCGTAAAAGTCCCAGGTCTTGATGGATCCGTCTTCGGCGCGCTCGTACACAGGCGGCTCGTTCCAGTCCTCGACCATGCGGCGCTGAATGCCCTTACGCGGTTTTTCGACCTCGGCCAGCGTGCGCTCGCGCCAGTGCTCGTCGCGGGCATAGCGATCGGGGAAGATCTGGTAGACCATACCGCGCTCGTACCAGGTGGGACGGTTCTCACGGTGTTTGTAGACGGTGACCTGGAATGACGGCACCTCAGCGTAGTCGTAGGTTACGCCTTCGCCGCCGGTGCGGCCCTGTGGTGCGCCCAGACGAACCTCGGGCTGGCCCTCAATATTGCAGATAAAGCTGTACCAAATAAGACAGGGCTCGGTGCACTCAAGCTCTGCGGTAAATATGCCGTCGCCCTCGTGCGTCATGGGATATCGAGATTCACCGATCTCATCGACCCAGGTGCGCAGCGTAAGCGTTGCCTGCGCGGGATCGGCGTCCTCCAGAATCACGGAGAGCGAAAGGGTTGTTCCTGTGGTCACAGCGCCAAACGGAGTGCGAAACTGCGGCAGACGGCTGTTGTGTATCAATCTCATAGTACGGTCCAGTTCAATAGAATCACGGCCTGCTGGCCATGGGCTTTACGCACAGGATGTAAGTATATCTGTTGTACACAGGCTGTATAAACAACATCCGTTTACCATCGGCGAACGGTTGTCCTAGAAAATCGTTTTACCAACTACCTACAGAGAAGGGGCTCCCGGTTGGAGCGCCCCTTGCTTAGGGTTTGATGAGGTTTTGGATCGTCTGGATTAGCGGCGCTTGCGGGTGGCCGTTGCCTTGCGGACGGAGGTCTTCTTGGTCGGAGCCTTTTCCTCGGTCGAAACGGCGGGGGAGACTGGGACCTCCTTGGCGGGCTCGGGCTTGGCCTTTACCTCGGCCTTAGGCTCCTTTTTGGTGACAGCGGGCTGAGCCTCTGCCTTGGTAGCTGCGGCCTTTGTCGTGGTCTTTTTGGCCGTCGTCGTGGTGCGCTTGCGCGTGGTGGTCTTGGCGGCGGGCTTGGCCTCGACGGTTGCCTCAGCCTTGGACTCTGCAGGCGTCTCCTCGACTTTGGCGGCTGCCTTGGTCGTGGCGGCCTTCGTGGTCGCCGACTTCATTGCCGCGGTCTTCTTGGCTTCAGTTGCCTTCTTGGCGGTCGCGGTCGCCTTCTTAGCAGCGGTCTTGGCCGGTGCCTTGACGGTGGGCTTGGCCTCGACGGCGGCCTCTGCCTTTACCTCGGGAGCAACCTCGGCTTCTGCGGCCTTCTTGGCAGCTGCGGTGGTGCGCTTACGCGTGGCCGTTGCCTTGGCAACGGTGGTCTTGGTTGCCGCTGCCTTGGTCGCAGTGGCCTTCTTAGCGGTCGTCTTGCGAGTCGTGGTCTTCTTAGCTGCAGGCTTTGCTGCAGCCTTCACCTCAGGCTCGGCCTTTGCGGGCTCAGCTTCAACCGGCTTCTCCTCGGCCTTGGACTCCGGCTCAGCTGCAGCCTCAGGCTCGTCGACAACAGACGCCGGCCTCTCAATCTCCGGATGCATAAAGAAGTACAGGTCCAGATACTTATCGGCCGAGCGCGTCCAGCTAAAGTCCTGGCTCATGGCCTGCGTGACCAGCTGGTTCCAGGCATCGCGGTTGTCCCAGAACAAGCGTGCCGCGCGGAACACGGCATCGCCCATCTCGTCGCCGTTAAAGTTGGTAAACGAGAAGCCCGTGCCCTCGCCGGTAAACTCGTTGTACGGCTGCACGGTGTCCTTCAGGCCACCGGTCTCGCGCACGATGGGCAGGGTGCCGTAGCGCATGGCGATGATCTGCGACAGGCCGCAGGGCTCAAACTTCGAAGGCATCAGGAACATGTCGGCGGCGGCGTACATGCGCTGCGACAGCGCCGGGTCAAACTCGATGCGTGCGGCCATGGTGCCGGGGTACTTGTCCTGGAAGTAGCGCAGGCCGTCCTCGTAGTCGCGGTCGCCGGTGCCCAGCACCGCCACCTGCACGCCGCCGGCCAAGATGCGGTCGAGCGCGTACATGACCAGGTCCATGCCCTTCTGGCGCGTCAGACGCGTGACCATCACCATGAGCGGGCGGTCGTCGCGAACCTCGAGCCCCAGCTCTTCCTGCAGCTTGGCCTTGCACACGGCCTTGCCGGAACGGTCGTCAACCGTGTAGTTGGCGGCAATGCGCTTGTCGGTTGCCGGGTCAAAGGCCGCCACGTCAATGCCGTTGAGGATGCCCTGCAGCGCATAGGAGCGCTCGCGCAGCACGCCGTCCAGGCCCTCGCCAAATTCGGGCGTCTGGATCTCGTTGGCATAGGTGGGGCTCACCGTAGTGATGGCGTCGGCATAGCGCAGCGCGCCCAGCATGTAGTTGATGCTGCAGGCGTCGCAACGCAGCTGCGAGGCGGCCGCCGGAATATGCGCCACGCCCAGGATGTCCTCCATCACGGTGTCGCTAAACTGGCCCTGGAACGCCACGTTATGGATCGAGAACACGGTCTTGACGCGGTCGTACAGCGGCAGGCCCTGGTAGAACTCGCGCAAAAACACGGGCGCCAGCGCCGTCTGCCAGTCGTTGCAGTGCAGAATGTCGCACTCAAAGCCGGCCGGCAGGTGCTGCAGGCTTTCGGTGATGGCCTTGGAGAAGAACGCGAAGCGCTCACCGTCGTCAAAGAAGCCGTACGGATAGTCGCGCGCAAAGTAGCGCTCGTTATCGATGAACATATAGGTGACGCCGTCGTGCTCGAGCTTCTCGAGTCCGCAGTACTCATTGCGCCAGCCCAGACTCACGTAAAAGTCGGAGAAGTGCTCCATCTGCGCCTTGTACTCGTCTTTGATAGTGGCGTACTTGGGCACCATCACGATGACTTCGGCGCCAGCGCGCACAAGCGCCGCAGGCAGCGAGCCCGCCACGTCGCCCAGGCCACCGGTCTTCACAAACGGTGCGCACTCGGCCGAGGCAAACACGATTTGCATCTTCTTGCTGGAATCAGCCATATTGTCTCCCATGTTGCAATTCGAGAATAGCCGCCTGGCGCTAACCGGGCGGCTATTCTGCATGTTACGAGCGATGTTGCGGTGCCAACGTTAACGTACGATGGTGGTGTCGGAAGTTAACGGAGCCTTGCCCAGCACCAAGATGTTCTCGGGCGTGCCGCGAAGCTCGGTGTTGGTGGGAACCACGTTGTTCTTGTCCAGGATGGCGTTCTCAACGCGGGCGCCGCTCTTGATGATGCAGCTCTGGTTGATGATCGAGTTGGTCACCGAAGCGCCTTCCTCGACCACGACGCCGCGAGACAGGATCGAGTTGCGCACGGTGCCCTTGATGATGCAGCCGGCCGAGATGATCGAGTTGCACGCGTGGCTGCCAGTCGCGTAGCGCGAAGGCGGAACGTCGTGGGCCTTGGTCAGGATCGGGCGCTCGGGGTCGAAGAGCTGGTCGGCCACGGTCTGGTCGAGCAGGTCCATGCTGCGGCGATACAGCGACTTCTCGCTAAACACGCCCACGACCTCGCCCTTGTACTCGTAGCTGCACACGTCGATGTTGCCAAAGTCGCCCTGGAGTGCCTCGAGCAGGTCCAGATAGTCGGCGGCCTGGTAGTGGTCGATGATCTCGAGTAGCGTCTCGCGGTTGACGATGCAGCAGTCCATAGAGGCGTTGTCGCCGTACACGACGCCGGCGCTCACGCCCGTCAGACGGCCGTTCTCGTTGATCTGCAGCTTGGTCTCGTCATCGACGTTGCGCGTGGCCTTGCAGTACACCACGGTCATCTGGGCACCGGAGTTCTCGTGCGCGTCGATGATGGTGTTGAGGTCCATGTTAAAGATGATGTTGGTGCCCATCATCACAACATAGGGCTTGTCCGAGCGCTGGAACAGCGTCTTGTTGGAGATAATGTCGCGCAGCAGGAAGCGCATGCCGCCCTTGGTGGTGCCATACGCGTTGCCGGGCACCATGAACAGGCCGCCCTTCTTGCGGTCCAGGCCCCAGTCCTTACCCGAGCCCACGTGGTCGATCAGCGAGCGGTAGTTGCCCGGCATGACGACGCCGACGGTCTTAATGCCGGCATTCATCATGTTGGACAGCGGAAAGTCGATCAGGCGGTAGCGGCCCAAAAACGGAACGGACGCGATGGGGCGGTCCTTGAGCAGCACGCTGCCGTAGGTCGAAGAGTAGTTAGCGGTGATATAACCGATGGCCTTGCGATTGATCATCGGATCATTCCCCCTTCCCGATAACGACGTCATTTCCAACGACGGCCGTATCCTTGGTGGTATCGACAGAGCCGAGCTTCACGCCCTCTTCGACCGTGGAGTTCTCGCCCAAAATAGCGCGGCAGATGTGCGCACCGCTCTTAACGTGCGCACCCGGCAGCAGCACGGAGTCCTCGACCACAGCGCGCTCCTCGATGATGACATCGGTCGAAAGGATCGAGTGGCGCGCGGTGCCGTAGATCTTGCAGCCGTTGGAGACCAGGCAGTCGTCCAGGCGGCCGTCCGGGCCAATGTAGTGCGGCGGACGCGTGGTGATGTTGGACATGATGGGGAAGTGCTTGTCGAACAGATCGAACTCGGGGTTATTGCCCAGCAGGTCCATCGAGGTCTCGTGGAAGCTGGCGATGGTGCCGACGTCCTTCCAAAAGCCGTGGAACTCGTAGCTGTACAGGCGCTTGCCCTCGCCGAGCAGCTTGGGGATGATGTCCTTGCCAAAGTCGTGGCTCGAGCGCTGGTCCAGAGCATCCTCTTCGAGCGCCTCGATCAGCACGTCGGCCGAGAAGATGTAGATGCCCATGGACGCGAGATTCGAATCGGGCTTATCGGGCTTCTCGGTGAACTTGGTGATGCGGCCGTCCTCGGGGTCGGTGGTCAGGATGCCAAAGCGGCTGGCCTCCTCCCACGGCACGGGCATAACGCTCACCGTGAGGTCGGCGTTGTTCTCAATGTGCGTCTTGAGCATCTTGCGGTAGTCCATGCGATACAGGTGATCGCCCGAAAGAATCAGGACGTACTTGGGGTCGTTGGCCTTGATGTAGTCGAGGTTCTGCGTAATGGCGTCGGCCGTGCCCGCATACCATGCGCCGCCGGTCTGCGTCTCGTACGGCGGCAGGATCGATACGCCGCCGTCACGGCTGTCCAGATCCCAGGCCTCGCCGGAGCCCACATAGGCATGCAGCAGGTAGGGACGGTACTGCGTCAGAACGCCCACCGTGTCGATGCCCGAGTTGGAGCAGTTGGACAGCGAAAAGTCGATAATGCGGAACTTGCCACCAAAGCTAACCGCCGGCTTAGCGATCTTTTGGGTGAGTGCCCCCAATCGGCTGCCCTGTCCTCCTGCGAGGAGCATCGCGATGCATTCTTTCTTACTCATCGATTTCTCCTTCTGTCATCGATGTTCCTAAACCCATTAGCGACGGGCGCGGCGCAACGTCACGCCCGTCGAGTAATGCCGTGCTGGCATAGGGGAGCTCGCGCGCCTTTACGCGTGCCAGATCTCGTCGCGGTACTCGCGAATGGTGCGGTCGCTCGAGAACCAGCCGCTAGAGGCGGTGTTGAGCAGGGCCTTGCGGTTCCAGGTCTCCTGGTCGCCATAGCTGCCCGTGAGTTTCTCCCACGCATCCACGTAGCTGCGGAAGTCTGCCATGACCAGGTCGGGGTCGTTGTTGTTCATGAGCTCGTTGTAGATGCTCTCGAAGTTGCCCGAAAGGCTGGCAAACGTGTTGTCCTTGAGCTCGTCCATCACGCGGCCCAGGCGCTCGCGGTCGCCGTTGAGGGTATCCCACGCAAAGTAGCTGTTCGACGCCCAGAGCTGCTCGACCTCGGGGGCGGTCAGACCAAAGATGGCCTCGTTCTCGCGACCGGCCAGGTCGGCGATCTCGATGTTGGCGCCGTCGAGGGTGCCCAGCGTAATGGCGCCGTTCATCATGAGCTTCATGTTGGACGTGCCCGAGGCCTCCTTGCCGGCCGTGGAGATCTGCTCCGAGATCTCGGCGGCGGGGTAGATGAGCTGGGCGTTGCTCACGCGGAAGTTGGGGATAAAGCAGACCTTCATGACCTCGTTGACGCGCGGGTCGTTGTTGATGACGTCGGCCACGGAGTTAATAAGGCGGATGGTCTCCTTGGCAAAGGTGTAGCTCGAGGCAGCCTTGCCGCTAAAGATGAAGGTCGTCGGCGTTACGTGGAAGTTGGGATCGGCGATGCGACGGTTGTAGATGTCCATCACCTTCATGATGTTCATGAGCTGGCGCTTGTAGGCGTGGAAGCGCTTTACCTGAACATCGAAGACGGTGTTGGGGTCAATGACCAGACCGGCCTCGGCCTTAACGTAGGCGGCAAGACGCTCCTTGTTGGCGCGCTTGGAGGCACCCACGGCCTTCAGGAACTCGGTATCGTTCTGGAACTCTTTGAGTTTCTCCAGCTCAAAGGCGTTCTTCAGCCAGCCGTCGCCAATGGCCTCGGTCACGAGCTTGGCGTAGGTGGGGTTGGCCTCGGCAAAGAAGCGACGGTGCGAGATGCCGTTGGTCTTGTTGTTGAACTTCTCGGGCGTCAGGGCATAGAAGTCCTTGAGCACGATGTTCTTGATGATGTCGGAGTGGATCTTGGCCACGCCGTTGACGCTGTGGCTGCAGATCACGGACAGGTTGGCCATGCGAATCTCGCCGTCCCACAGGATGGCGGTCTGACGCAGGCGCTCCTGCCAGCCCTCCTGCGTGGTGTCGAACGACTCGTGCCAACGACGGCTGATCTCGTCGATAATCTGGTACACGCGGGGGAGGAGCTTGGAGAACATGCCGATGGGCCACTTCTCCAGGGCCTCGGGCAGGATGGTGTGGTTGGTGTAGCTCACGACCTGCGTCACGATGTTCCAGGCGTCATCCCACTCGAGCTTCTTCTCGTCGATGAGGATGCGCATGAGCTCGGGGCCGCACATGGCGGGGTGCGTGTCGTTGGTGTGGATGGCCACAAACTGCGGCAGCAGCTCCCAGTTCTCGCCGTGCTCCTTCTCAAAGGTGTCGAGCAGGCTGTAGATGCCGGCCGAGACAAACAGGTACTCCTGCTTCAGACGCAGCAGACGGCCGTGCTCGCCGGCGTCGTTGGGGTAGAGGATGGCGCTGATGGCCTCGGCCTCGGCGCGCTCAGCATCGGCCAGGGCATAGTCGCCGCGGTTGAAGGCCTCCAGGTCAAAGTGCTCCTCGACCGGCTCGGCGGCCCAGACGCGCAGCTTGTTGACGGTCTCGCCGGCATAGCCCACGACGGGGATGTCATAAGGGACGGCCAGGATATCCTGCGTGTCCACCGTGCGGTAGAACGTGCGGCCGTTCTCCTCAAAGCCCTCAACATGGCCACCAAACTTAATAGTCACGGCCTTGTCCTGACGACGGACCTCCCAGGGATACCCGTGGGTGAGCCACTCGTCCGTAGCCTCGACCTGGCTGCCGTTGACGATCTCCTGCTTAAACAGGCCGTAGCGGTAGCGCATGCCGTTGCCGTAGCCGGCGATGCCCTCGGCTGCCATGGAATCCAGGAAGCATGCGGCCAGACGGCCCAGGCCACCGTTGCCCAGTGCCGGATCGGGTTCCTGGTTCTCGATGACGGAAAGGTCGAAGCCCATATCGTCGAGCGCCTCGGCGACCATGTCGCGCACGCCAAAGTTGAGCAGATAGTTGTCGAGCAGGCGGCCGATCAAAAACTCGATCGAGAAGTAGTACACGCGCTTCTTGCCCTCGGCGGTGACGCGGGCGTCACTCTTGGTGGCAACGGTGCGTGCCTTCTCGGCCACGAGCTTGGCCAGGGCGTTAAAGCGGTCGAGGTCGCTGGCGGCCTCGACGCTCTTGCCACTGATGCTCATGACAGCATCGCGATAGAGCTCGGTAAACTCCTGCTTGTTGTCGAAGATCTTATTCATACGTTCCTTTCCCCCGGGGATGTTTCTCCCGGAACGGTTTTGACTTGTATCCTACGCCCCCGCGGGGCGGGTGATTACAGCTGTAACGGCTTTGTTACGCATCCTTGCCAGATGCTTTAACAGCGCCTGTCTTAGCCTTGGGAGCAGCCTTTTTATTGGTTGCCTTCTTGGCCTTGGGCTTAGCCGTAGCCTTGGCAGCGGGCTTGGCGGACTTCGCCTTAACCGGAGCCTTCTTGGCAGCCGCGGTCTTGGGCTTCACCGAGGACGCACACTTGCGCGCCGCCTTCTTGGGCTCCTCGATCACGGGCGGCTTATAGCTGCTGGGACCGCGGCGCTTAAGCACCACGCCTGCCAGGCCGGGCACCTTAATCTCGATAGAGTCCATCTGCCCGTTCCAGGGATAGGGCTCGCTCGAGCAGGTGTAGGGTTCCTCGCCGGCGTATCCGCTGCCGCCAAACTCGGGACGGTCGGAGTCAAAGATGACCTCCCAATCGCCCTCGCGCGGCACGCCCACTCGGAAGCTCTCATAGCTCTCCGGGTCAAAGTTGATCAGGATCACCAGGTCGTCATCGACGTCCTCGCCCTGACGGACAAAGCTCACGATGGACTGCTTGGAGTTGTCCGCGTCGATCCAGGTAAAGCCATCGTCGGTGTAGCCGCGCTCGTACAGGGCGGGCTCGGCGGTATACAGGTGGTTAAGCGCCTTGATGAACGCCTGATGATGACGGTGGGTCTCGTACTCCTCGGTCAGGAACCACTGAATGGACTCGTAGTAGCGCCATTCAATAAACTGGCCGATCTCGTTGCCCATAAAGTTGAGCTTGGCACCGGGGTGCGTCATCTGGTAGAAGGCCAGCGTGCGCAGGCCGGCAAACTGGCGCCACCAGTCGCCCGGCATACGGCCGATGAGCGAGCACTTGCCGTGCACGACTTCGTCGTGGCTCAGCGGACAGATAAAGTTCTCGGTAAAGGCATACATGATGGAGAACGTGAGCAGGCCGTGGTTGCCGGGGCGCCACGGAAAATCGGTCTGCATGTAGTGCAGGGTGTCGTTCATCCAGCCCATGTCCCACTTGTAGTGGAAACCCAGGCCGCCGTCCTGCGGCGGGTAGGTCACGAGCGGCCACGCGGTGGACTCCTCGGCCATCATCATCACGTCGGGGTAGTGCGCCTCAACAGCACAGTTGACCTGGCGGATAAACGCGCTGGCGTCCAGGTCCTCCTCGGTACCGTACTTGTTGAACTTCTTTTGGCTGGGATCGTCAATGCCAAAGTTGAGGTACAGCATACTGGACACGCCGTCCATGCGAATGCCGTCCACGTGGAAGTTCTCAAGCCAGTACAGCACGTTGGAGACCAGGAAGGAGCGTACCTCGCCGCGGGCGAAGTCAAACTTGTGCGTGCCCCAGTTGGGGTGAATCTCGTGCTCAAACAGCATGTGGCCGTTAAAGGTGGCAAGGCCGTGGGAGTCGGCGCAAAAACCGCCGGGAACCCAGTCCATGATCACGCCGATGCCTGCCTCGTGGCACGCATCGATAAAGTGCATGAGCTGCTGCGGGTTGCCGTAGCGCGACGTGGCGGCGTAGTAACCGGTCGTCTGGTAGCCCCAGGAGCCATCGAAGGGATGCTCCATAAGCGGCATGACTTCGATATGCGTATAGCCCATATCGCGGACGTAGTCCACGAGCTCCACCGACAGGTCGTCGTAGGTGTAAAACTCACCGCGCTGCGCGGGGAAGGGGTCCATGGGACCGGGGTAGTTGCCGTACTCGTCGGGCTCGCCCTGCGGCGCGTCGCCGTGGCGCTTCCACGAGCCAATATGCACCTCGTAGATGTTAAGGGGTTGCGACATGTGGTTATGGCCGGCGCGTCGCTTGAGCCAAGCCGCGTCGTTCCACTGGTAGCCATTGAGGGTCCACAGCACGCTGGCGGTACCCGGAGGGCACTCGGCCTTAAAGGCGTACGGATCGGCCTTGTAGAGCTTTTCGCCCTCGTTGGTCTCGATGAGATATTTATAGAGCTGGCCCTGCTCGGCGCCAGGAATAAAACCTTCCCAAATAGCGCTCGTATGCATGGGCACCAGCGGGTTGGCTTGTTCGTCCCAGTCGTTAAATTCGCCAATGACGTGAACACTCTTTACGCCGGGCGCCCAAACGCAAAAACGCCAGCCGCGCGTACGGTTCTGCGTGTCGGGGTGCGCGCCCATCTTTTCCCAGCTGCGCTCCCACGTGCCGATGCCAAACAGGTAGACATCGTCCTTGGTGAGCTCCGGCGCGTGCGGGGCGGCTTTACGGGTAGCAGGCTTTTTTGTTGCTGGCTTTAGCTTTGTATCGCTCACGTTTGATCCCATCATGACGCGGCAGCGTGTTGCCTTGGTGACTAGATGCGAAAGGTCCAAGGCTGCACGAATCGAAGGGACGGCGATAGTTCTATGATTCGTTCCACCTCGCGTGCTCGGTGGAACTTTCGGCACAAAATAAGATAGCACCTGTACGTTACTTTTATGAACGAAAGAGGATTTGCAGGGGCGTTTAATCGGTAAGCGCCATGTTTATACCACTTGCAGAATTGCCGTGGTAAAACTCTTGACAGTTTTACCAATTAGCGTTTCTAGATTGTTAGGTTGACGTTAGGTAAAACGTTTTTAGCAGGTTGTTTACCATTTGACATCGAAAGGCTCGTTTATGAACCACATCGCTGCCCCAAGTGTTGCTTTTATTTTCGATTGCGACGGCACGCTGGTTAATAGCACCCCCGTTTGGGCCTATGCCCAGCCCGAGTTATTGCACCGCCACGGAGTTGACGTGACGGTCGATGATTTTGCTCAGTTTGAGCATTTGTCGCTCGAGGATGAGTGCCAGGCCTACCACGACATCTGGGGTATTGGCGAAAATGGCGAAGAGCTCTACCACGAGCTGAGCGACATCCTGATCGATGGCTACTCCAAGGTGCCGCCGCGTGAGGGCCTGCTTGCATTTTTGAAGCAGGCGCAGGAGGCCGGTATTGCCATGTGCGTTGCCACGTCCACGCCCGCCGAGTTGGTTAAGTCTGCACTTGCGGGCGCCGGCCTTGATCGCTATATGGAGTTTATTACCACGACGGGCGAGGCGGGCCGCTCCAAGCAGTTCCCCGATGTGTATGAGCTGGCGCTGCGCCGCCTTGAGGAGCGCCACGGCTGCAAGTTTGAGCGCGCCTGGGTGTTTGAGGACGCCGTCTTTGGCCTAAAGAGCTCTGGCACTGCAGGCTTTAAGCGCGTGGGTATCTATGACCCGCACGGCCGTATGGAGCGCGATGAGGTGCGTGCCAACTGCGACATCTTTATCGATAGCTATGAGGAACTGGATCTGGCCCGCGTTCTTACGTTTGAGGGATAGGCGAGAGCTGTGGCTTGTAAGGTGTTAGTGGTCTGCGGCTCGCCCGTGGTGGCGAGCGCGGATTTGCTGCGTCAGCTGGCGGGGGAGTGCGACCACGTTGTCGCCGTGGACCGCGGACTCGATACGCTGCTGGGCGCGGAACTGGGCTGCGATGTATATGTAGGGGACGCCGACACGGTTAGCGATAAGGGCCGAGCGCTAGTCGAAGCCGCCAAAGACTTCGAAGTAGAGCGCCACAATCCCTACAAGGACTATACCGATCTGGCGCTAGCGCTCGATTCCGTTCGCCGTCGTTGGCCGGGTGCCGACGTGGTTGCGACCTGCACCACGGGTGGCCGTCCTGATATGGCGCTTTCCGTACTGGGGTTGCTTGCAGGCTACGATGACGCCGCAGTCTGGATTGCCGAGGACAAGGTAGTCGCCCGTATCCTTCGCGCTGGCGAATCGTGGACCATCGAAAGCGCCGAAGGCAAAACGTTCTCCATCATCGCCATTGCCCCCAACACCGAGGTAAGCGAGCGCGGCCTAGAATGGGAACTAAATCATTCCCCCCTAGGACTCTTGGCTGACACGGGCATCTCTAATGTCGTCCGGAAAACGGCCAAGATCCAAGTCCACCAAGGAACCGCAATCGCTTACCTCTACAAGTAAGGTGCCGCCGCGTGAGGGTTTTATCGGGACGGTGGGCTGAATTGACTGATTTTGCCGAAGTCATAATCAGTCAATTCAGCCCCGTCCCAGGAAAACCCGTAAGTGCGAGAATCAACCCAAAAAAACTTCTTGCACAACTAAGAATCTTCCCCTATAGTATCTCCTCGTCACGGGGGCGTAGCTCAGCTGGGAGAGCGCTTGACTGGCAGTCAAGAGGTCAGGGGTTCGATCCCCCTCGTCTCCACCATCGTGAATGCAAAGGCCTTCAGTATTACGAAGGCCTTTTTTCATGCCAAAACACCTCGCGCAGAAACCCCTTCCACATCAACAAAAAGTTGCACAATTTTTTCCCATGTCTGTACATAGTTTGTTAGACAAACGCGATTATCAGTGTAGGTCGCCGCTCCATATGGGCTTCAGGAACGTCCCTAATCACCGCCAGTACCTCAATAACCTGCATCAATGTGAACAACATCCCAAAACAACCCACTTGAACACGTTAAATGAACGATAAGTTGTCCTCCACAAGCCAAATCAGTTTCACTAACAGCTTGTGCTAAGATACCTAACGTTACATGAGTTCATCTGTGCTCGCGGCTCCAGCAAGTTGCAAAGCGCAGGGTCGATCAGCATCCGGCCGTAACGGCGGTGCCAGAAACACCACGAGCTCCGATATCGATTGCCATGCGCGATTTTGCATTAGTTTTTGTGGTTTTTTATAAGTTCGCATTACGCTGTGCAATAAGTTGCGTTCGGCAAACCACAGCAGTCCTGCAGCTGGCTGCGTGCGGTTCAGTTTTGTACCCGCTTGACTGGGTCGCACGCAGCCAGCTGGGGTCGCGGTTATTTTTGCGATACACGTCCGCGACTCTAGCAACTGCTTCTATACATACCGTTCACGGTGGGGCAGAGCCACGTGCTTGTCCGACTGGGCTCAGGGTTTGAATATGGAGCGCCTTCGCGCACAAGCGCCCTGGCGAAGCCATACCCAAACCCCGTGAGCCACACGTAAGACAGCAAGGGGGTGGTGCTCGTGTGGTATGTGATCCAGGTCATTAACGGTCGCGAAGACGTAATGCGCGAGCGCATCGAGCGTATGGTGCCGGCTGGTGCCATGCAGGAGCTCTTTTATCCCCAATTTCAAACCGAGATTAAAGTACACGGCGAATGGGTCGATACGACCAAGCCGCTCTTTCCCGGTTACCTTATCTGCGATACGGCAGATCCCCGCACCGTGCAACAGTATCTGCTGCGTATGGACGACTTTGCCCGGGTGTTATCCCAGGACGGTCAGTTTGTGCCGCTGGCAAAAGAAGAGGTCCAGCTTATTGGCGGCTTTACGCATAGGGGAGACCGCGTAGTGCCCATGAGCGAGGCCCTAAAAGACGGTGATCAGGTCGTAGTGACGGCAGGTCCGCTGCTGGGCCACGAAGGCCTTATCAAAACCATTAACAGACGCAAGAGCACTGCTTATTTGGAGCTCGACTTGTGCGGCCGACGCGTAACCACCCGCGTTGGCCTTGCGGTGCTTTCATAAGAGCAGCGCGTTATGCGCAATCGCAGAAGAGCGATCGCCTAGCTGCAAGCTCGCAAGCGGACGACCGAAGGCAAAAAGTATCGAGGGAGGTTCTCTTGGAGCCTACGATGATGACCATGGCACAGGGCGCGCGGGAGACGCGCACGGCCGCCACGGCGAATTCCGTCACTGCCGCAGCCGGTGCTACGGGGGATTACCTTACAAACGAAGAAGCGTACAAGATGCTGCGCGGTGCCAACTCCGGCGTGAAGCCCGAGCTTGGGCACAGGCTCTACCGCGTTGTTAAGCGTACGGTGGACATTGTCGCCGCCGGCGGAGCCCTGGTGTTGCTCTTTATTCCCGGGGTAATTCTGAGCGTGGTCATTTGCATAAAGAGCCCGGGCGCCAGCCCCCTATATTCACAGTGGCGCGTGGGCCGCGTGCGCAAAGACGGCACGTTCTACCTGTTTAAGATCTACAAGTTCCGCAGCATGGTTCCCAACGCAGACCAAATGCTCAAGGACTTGCAGGCCCAAAACGAGGCCACTGGCCCCATGTTTAAAATGAAGCACGACCCGCGCATTATTCCCGGTGTGGGTAACTTCATTCGCAAGCACAGCATCGATGAGCTGCCCCAGCTCATCAACGTGTTCTTGGGCCAAATGAACCTCATTGGCCCGCGCCCCGGCCTGCCGCGCGAGGTTGCCCTGTACAGCGAGCACGACATGAAGCGCCTGGCGGTAAAACCCGGCTGCAGCGGTCCTTGGCAGGTAATGGGCCGCAGCTACCTGGGCTTCAACGAAATGGTTGAGCTGGATCTTGACTATATAGAGAATCGCAGCCTGCGCCAGGACCTGCGGTTGATATTCGGCACGCTGAAGACGATGTTCTCTGGGGAAGGTGCCGTGTAGCATGCGCATCGCCATGATAGGCCAAAAGAGAACGGGTTCGCGCGAGGGCGGCGTAGAAGTGGTGGTAGGCGAGCTTGCTCGCCGTATGGCAGACCTTGGTCACCAAGTAACCTGCTACGACCGTATGGGCGAAGGAGCTCCTTCCGAGCCCTACGAGAAGGATGGCTACCGCATCGTTCCCGTAAAGGCTCTGGACATCAAGGGGCTCTCTGCGCTCACGAGCAGCTTTGCCGCAACAAGGGCCGCCATCAAAGACGGGGCAGACGTAATTCACTATCACGCAGAGGGGCCGTGTGTCCCCCTTCGTTTTGCGCGTTCCGCGGACATCAGAACCGTGGCAACGATCCACGGCCTGGACTGGCAGCGTGCAAAATGGGGCGGCTTGGCTTCCAAGTACATCAAGTTCGGCGAGGCGACGGCGGCCAAGTGCGCGGATGCGCTCATCGTGCTTTCCCGGGGCAATCAGGAGTACTTCAAGGAGGCTTACGGCCGCGAGGCTACGCTCATTCCCAACGGCATCACTCCCGAGGCGGATCTTCCCGCGAAGGAGATCTCCGAGCGCTTGGGGCTCACCCAGGGCTCCTATGTCCTCTACCTCGGTCGCATTGTGCCCGAGAAGCGACCGGAACTGTTGGTGGAGGCGTACAAGCAGGTAAAGACGGATAAGCGCCTGGTTATCGCGGGCGACTCCTCCGATACGGACGACTACGCCGTGGCGCTCAAAGAGGCTGCCGCGTCCGACCCCCGCGCGCTCTTTACCGGCCACGTTGAGGGCAACCTGCTCTCCGAGCTGTACTCCAACGCGTATTGCTACGCGCTCCCCTCCGACGTTGAGGGCCTGCCCATGAGCTTGCTGGAGGCCATGTCTCACGGTGCGGCATGCGTTACCTCGGATATTCCCGAGTGCGCGGATGTTCTGCAGGGTTGCGGGCTCACGTTCCCACACGGAGACGCGGGGGCGCTGCGCGACGTGCTTGAAGGCCTGATAGCGGATTCTGCCCAAGCGGAGAGGCTGGGCGCCATGGCACGTGACCGCGCGATTAATGGCTATGACTGGAACAGCGTCGTCCAAAGGACGCTTGCTTTGTATGAGGGTGTTGCGTAATGAAGATCCTTCTTGTAAATAAGTTTCATTGGCGCAAGGGTGGAAGCGAGACGTACTACTTTGCTCTTGCCGATGGTCTTCGCGCTCTTGGGCATGAAGTTGCCTTCTTCAGCATGGAGGATGAGCGTAATGATCCGACTGAGTGGTCGCGTTACTTTGTAACGAATCGCGACTATAACGGACCGAGCTCTATTGTCGATAAGGCGAAGGCCGCGCAGGCACTTGTGTATTCCAAAGAGGCGCGCGAGAAGTTCGATGCGCTGTGCCGTGAATTCCAGCCCGATGTAATCCATCTCAATCTCACTCATAGGCAGATTACGTTTTCCATCTTGGACGCTCCTTGGCTAAAGCAGCATCCAACGCCGGTTGTGTATACCTCGCACGACTTGATTCTTGCTTGCCCGAGCTATCTTATGCTTGATTCCGAGGGCAACGTTTGCGATTCGTGTCTCGAGGGTCATTTTGGCAATTGCCTTAAGAAGAAGTGCGTAAAGGGTTCGATCGCAAAAAGCGCGTTAGCGGTGGCTGAGGCGGAGTGGCTTAAACGGCACAAAACCTATTCACGTCTCGATCGCATCATCTGCCCGAGTGAGTTCATGCGGAACAAGTTTATTGAAGCGGGGCTTCCCGAGCGTCAGCTTGTCCTCATGCGGAATTTCCTGAATCCCGATTCGATGTCACGGGAAGTTGCCAACCAAAATAATGAAGATCCCTACATGCTGTATCTGGGACGCCTTTCTCGCGAGAAAGGCGTGTTAACGCTCGTGCATGCTTTTGAGAAGGCGGCACCGGTGATCCCTGATTGGCGTCTTGTTATTGCAGGCGATGGCCCTGAATGTGATGCTGTGAAGGTCAAAGTTTCCGCAATGCCAAACGAAATAAGCTCGAGGATTGAGCTGGTTGGATATAAAACCGGTGACGCCCTGCGCGGACTTGTGAATCGAGCCACTCTGGCGGCTGCGCCGTCAGAGTGGCTCGAGAACGCGCCATATGCGGTTCTCGAGGCACTCGCCGCGGGCAAGCCCGTTATCGGTACGAACATGGGCGGAATACCCGAGCTGGTACGTGAGGGTGAAACGGGCTTCCTGGCTGAAGCCCACGATGAGGCAGGACTCGCAGATGCAATCCGTAGGGGTGCGGCGGTGGCCGCCGATCCTGCGGCTTACGCCGCGATGAGCGCGCATTGCCGTTCATTCGTGGCAGAGAACTGTAATCAAGAGAAATACATCCGGAATCTCGTCTCCCTGTATCAAGAACTAATTGACCGGAAGGTGGTGGCCTAACCCATGGCCGAGAAGAAACTCAACGGAACCGTAATCGTAACGTACCGCTGCAACGCGCGCTGCACCATGTGCAACCGCTACAAGGCTCCCAGCCGTCCGGAGGAGGAGCTCTCCCTCGACGTGATCAAGAAGCTCCCGCGCATGTACTTCACCAACATCACCGGTGGCGAGCCCTTCATCAGGACCGACCTTGCGGATATCGTGCGCGAGCTGTACAAGAAGTCCGACCGCATCGTCATCTCCACCAACGGCTTCTTCACCGACCGCATCATCGCCCTTGCCGAGGAATTCCCCCAGGTGGGAATCCGCATCTCCATCGAGGGTCTGCAGCAGACCAACGATGAGATCCGCGGTCTCCAGAACGGCTTCAACCGCGGCTACGAGACGCTCAAGAAGCTCGTGGAAATGAAGCACCCGGACGTGGGCTTTGGCATGACGGTGCAGGATCGCAACGCTGCGGACTTGGTGCCGCTGTACAAGCTTTCCGACGAGCTCGGCATGGAGTTCGCCACCGCCAGCCTGCACAACAGCTTCTACTTTGTCGAGGCGAAGAACATCATCAAGGACCGTCCCATGGTGGCCCAGAACTTCGAGGACCTGGTAAACGAGCTCCTCAAGTCCAACGAGCCCAAGAAGTGGTTCCGCGCGTACTTCAACATGGGCCTCATCAACTACATCTATGGGCAGAAGCGCCTGCTCCCGTGCGATATGGCGTTCGACACGTTCTTCATCGACCCCTACGGCGACGTCATGCCCTGCAACGGCACCAAGGAGAAGCTCGTTATGGGCAACCTTAACGACGAGTCTTGGGATGAGCTGTGGGAGAGCGCCCAGGCCGAGAAAGTGCGCGGCTGCGTGCGCCACTGCGACCGCAACTGCTGGATGATCGGCTCCGTGTCTCCTGCCATGCACAAGTACATCTGGAAACCCGCGTCGTGGGTGCTGGCGCACAAGCTCAAGCCCGGCAAGAAGTTCGACATGCACGAGCTCCCCATCGTGCGCGACTACGAGTCGGGCAAGGTGACGAAGGAGGAGCTGGACGCTCTTTCCACCTGCGACATGCACGCCGCGATCAACGACGGCCTTTCCGACGCAAGCCGAGCCGACGCGCACGTGTACGAGACTGAGGAGGCGCTGTAGTGCAGCCGGGTGGAAAAATCGAATGCAAAAATTCAGAAATAGCGGTTGCTCGATATCAATCGGAGGAAACACGTGAAAGTATCCTGCATAACCAGGCACGCAATCTCTAATTATGGCTCCCTGCTCCAGGCATATGCGACACAACGAGCGGTAGAGAGCTTGGGGCATGAGTTCGAGATTATGGACTATGTACCTGCTTGTGAGGACGTATCCCAGCAGGTGAGGACGCTTCTTTCGACAAAGCCGTCCTGGAACGGGAACCCGTTGAAGAAGTCTGTCTACAGACTTCTGATGGAGCCTGAGACAAGGGTGGCGGGCAAGCGGTTTGCGCGTGAGCGTTCCCAGCTGCTTAAGATGAGCCCTCACTATGCATCCCTGGAGGAGCTGAAGGCTAATCCGCCCAAGGCCGATGTCTATATGACTGGAAGCGATCAGGTGTGGGGTCCCATCAGCTCGGGCGCATACGACCTGTCATACGCGCTTGAGTTTGCTCCCGAGGGCGCAAGGCGCATCTCATATGCGGCAAGCTTTGGTAAGAAGAATATCCCGGATAGCGTGCGCCCCAGGTTTCTCGAGGACCTTCGAGCATATGAGGCCGTGTTCGTACGCGAGGATGCCGCGCGCGAGCAGCTTGCCTCGTGGGGCATAGAGGCCGGACAGGTTGTCGATCCCACGCTGCTGCTTGATGGCGAGGCGTGGAGAAGGATGGCGGCACCTGCCCCGAAGGGCGAATACATCCTCGTCTACCAGATTCACAGCGACCCGACGGTGGGGCAGTACGCCGTGAAGGTTGCCAAAAAGCTTGGCTTGCCCCTGATACGGATCTCCGCAAGCCTGCACCAGGCCTCACGCGAGGGCAAGTTCAAGTGGCTGCCGACGCTTGCTGAGTTTCTCTCGTATGTCGACAACGCAGCATGCCTAGTCACGGACTCGTTCCACGGTACGGCTTTTGCCATAAATCTCAATACGCCGCTGGTAGAAGTGCTGCCCAAGAACGGAACCTCGAGCAGGAACGTGAGTATTCTGCGACTCACGGACCTCACGGACAGAGTGCTTCAGAATCTAGATGATGTCGAGTTAGCATCCAAGCAGATTGACTTTGGTCGGGTCAACGACGTGATGGGTGCGGAGAGGGAGAAGTCCCTAGCGCAGCTCAAGAGCATGATTGAGGAGTAGGGCATTGTCAAACGTTGGCACTAGGACGGTATGCAAGAAGGATATGTGCGCTGGCTGTATGGCCTGCGTCGATTCATGCCGACATGGAGCGATTGCCATTGAGGATACGATTGAGGCGTATAACGCCCGTATTGATCCTACAAGGTGCGTGGGATGTGGACTGTGCGAGAAAACGTGTCCCCAGATGGTATCCCCATCTTCGTTGCATCCTCTCGAGTGGCTACAGGGGTGGGCGAAAGATACATCGCTCAGAATGTCATCTTCGTCCGGGGGTCTGGCTACGGCCATCTCGGAGGCGTTTGTGGCGTCAAATGGATTAGTGTGTTCATGTGCACAGGAGGGCGGTGAGTTCCGGTTCCACCTCACTTCTGATACGGATTACTTGAGGAGGGCCCAAGGCTCCAAATACGTCAAAAGCAATCCGCTTGGTGCGTACCGCGAGGTTAGGGAGGCCCTGCAAGGTGGTCAAAGGGTTCTCTTTATCGGTCTTCCTTGTCAGGTTGCTGCGATGCGTAACTTCGTTGGAAGCCGTTTAGCCGATTCCCTTTACACCATCGACCTTATCTGTCATGGTTCACCGTCCCCCAAGGTCCTGAGCCGGTTCTTGGAAGAGACAGGTAACAACCTGTCTAATGAGCTGATACTGGACTTTCGAAAGAAAGTCCAGTTTCAGCTCCGCTATCGCGGAGCTGAAACTGTGGGTAGGACGGGTGTCCGCGATCGCTACTCGATTGCTTTCCTCTCGGGTTTACCGTATACGGAAGGCTGCTACTCCTGCCGCTACGCCAAGGGTGATCGTGTCTCCGATATTACGCTTGGCGATTCATGGGGTAGCGAGCTTTCTGATGAGGTCGCGAACGGGATATCCCTCGCACTTGTGCAGACAGACAAGGGTCGAGAACTGTTAGAAATGACGGACCTTGAGCTTTTGCCGGTTGATCCTGGTCTAGCTGTGGCCAACAATGAACAGCTTCAACATCCTTCGACGAAGCCTATAGAAAGAAATACCTTTATGGACGGCTTTCGTAACGGGGTACGGGTTAACCGACTCGTTCTCAGGGCGAGGCCAAAAGACTGCGCCAAGTACTTGGTCAAGGATATACTGCTTGCACTGGGTTTGCTCAGGGGTTAACACATCGAGAGCGTTTGCTTTAGGCATTAATGATAAGGTAATCCATATGTTGAGTAATTCCAAGGTGCCAAAGTGCGTCGTATTAATGGCGTCATACAACGGCATCCCATTTATTTCAGAACAAATTGACAGCATTCTCTCGCAGGCTGAAGTTGACGTACGTCTTTTTGTCCGTGATGACGGGTCATCTGATGGTACTCGTGATCTTCTGCAGCGCTATGCAGATGAGGGCAGTCTGACTTTGTTAACAGGAGAAAACCTAGGACCTGCTTTAGG
This sequence comes from Collinsella aerofaciens, assembly GCA_048478035.1. Classification (GTDB taxonomy): domain Bacteria; phylum Actinomycetota; class Coriobacteriia; order Coriobacteriales; family Coriobacteriaceae; genus Collinsella; species Collinsella aerofaciens_CN. The sequence continues at coordinate 70,341 of DBGBCW010000023.1, forward strand.
GTTTTTGACGTTGTTGCGGAATGCTCCCGAAGCTGATTACTATGCGTTTTCCGACCAAGATGATATTTGGGATAGCGATAAACTGATAACTGCGATTAAACAGCTTAAGAAGCAGGAGAATTTGGCTCTTTATCATTGCAATTCAAGACTTGTAGATTCAGCTGGTAATGAGATGGGCCGGTTAACCTATGGGCAACAAAGGTGCATATCTTATCGAGATAACGACCCTCTCAACCAGCTTTGCATTGGGTCACCTATGGGATGTACGCAAGTATTTGATAGGCGTATTTGGGAAGTTGTTTGCTTGCATGAGCTGCCCCATCCCGTCATCATGCATGATAAGCTGATAGCTAATCTATGCGTGCTGCTGGGTTATCGGATTGTTTTCGATGCTTCTCCTCATATGGGATATCGCCAGCATGGTCGTAATGTGGTCGGTGTGAGTACTGATTTACCATCTAAAGTGATTGAGAAAATCAATAGTTTTTGTCATCCGCGAGAGATTACTCTTGCAAAGCAAGTTACTGGACTTCTTTCAACTTATTCCGACTGCATTCTTCCTCCAGAGCGTGCTCTTGGAGAGTTGGTATCGAAAATGGACGCTTCTTTCATGGCTAGGTGCAGGGTTTCTTTCTCTTCGAGGCTGAATTTCGGCAGTCTACAAGAGGGCCTTTTCAATAGATCTCTCCTCTTGTTTGGGAAGCGATGATATGAGTAAAAGCATCCTCAAACCGCACAATAGTGGGTACGTCCTAGCGCTTGCCTTTTGCGACTATCTCAAGGACAAGACCGGCACCCCAAAGGCTATTATGGCGAGTCAGCAGGCCATGGCGTCGCACGGCATAAGTTACGTCTATCTCCACTCGGTTAAGAAGACCCTGTTCAGGGACGACCAGATGCTATTTTGCGAATTCGGGGTTACGGTCGACGGGGTGGAGGCTGGTGTTTTCAGTATTGCCCAGGTGTGCGAGGCCCTTTGCAGCTGGCAAAAAAGCGGCTTCAGCCTTCTTGAGCTTCATATCCACCACCTTCTGTACGTGAGCCTTGAGAAAGTCTCCGAACTGCTAAAAGTTACAGGCAAAACACCGGTCAGGGCCTTTCTCCACGACTATTACCTGTGTTGTACAAGCTATAACCTCCAAAATAGGAGCGGCTTTTGTGACAGCTCAAGGCTCGGCGACGCTCCCTGCGAGAAATGCCCCCACTTCAGTAACAGCCTTCGTGTGGAGTCGAAGATCCAAGGGCTGTTTGACTCCATCAAAAATCTCCGTTTTGTTGCACCTTCGACCTATACGAAGAATCGGTTTCTCTCATTCAGGCCCCAATACGAGGGCCTTGTTGATGTAATACCGCACCAAAAGCTGCTTGGAGAGTATCTGGGCAACAGACGTCCTCTGAACGCAGGGGAGCGCATCAGGGTTGCCTTTCTGGGGATGCCGAGGAAGACAAAGGGCTGGGAGACCTGGCTTCGCCTCGTATCTGCGGTCGATGAACAAGAGTACGAGTTCTTCGTCTTCAACAGCTCGAACGATATGTATCCAGGGATGAACAAGCGGTTTGTCGAATTTGATGAGAAGCACCCAAATGCCATGACCGACTCTCTCAGGGAGTGCGAGATTGCCATCGTTGTCATGTGGCCATCTTGGCCAGAGACCTATAGCTACACCTGTATGGAATCTTACTCCGCAAACGCTTATACGATTTCGAGTGCATGTGCAGGCAATGTCGCCGACTTTGTCGTTGAGCATGGGTCCGGTTTGGTGCTGAATAACGAGGAGGAGCTAATCGGGCTGTTTAGGGATAAGAGCCGGCTTATCAGGGAGGTCAATCGTTTCAGGAGCGGAAAGCCTGGTCCGCTCGATCTTGTCGATTCAGATGAGATCGTAGACCTGCTTCCATGCTCCTCGGTAGGTCTCAACACGGGAGTTCACATGCACACGAAGCTGATTGAACGTGTGCTGCTGGAGGTACTCAATGCAAGATCATAGGCATGCGAGGCTCGTTATAAATAAAGCGGAGGAGCGGGCTGGTCGAAGAGGTCGTTGGTATCTCCCTAATAAGCAAGGCGTTCTAACCGTTTGCATGGGTGACCTGGCGGATGCGACGATCGTTATAGGTATCTTGGCGCAGGTTTTCTTCCTTGAGTACTATGGTCTGGGGCGATACCTCAACTGGGTAATTACCGGCATGATTTGCGTGAGGGCGCTCTTCTCCGGATGGAAATATAGCGGTAGAGCGCTACTACTTGGGCTGATTACCGTTGCAGGGTGGCTGTCTGGTGCCCTCTTGGGTGGCAATATGGAAACGTTTAGGGCGAATATTTTGCTGCTCCTCTACCCGTTTGTCTATACGCTTTACTTCTTTCTTTTGGTCACTAACAAGAGGGATTTTCTTCTTGGACTCTTTGATGCAGGTTTTCCGGTCTTCAACGCCATATTGCTTCTCAATATGGCGATCATGTTTATCCAGTACTCTACCCATGGGATGATCGCTGCGACAACGAACGACATCAGTTACTTCGAGGACAATATCTCCGGCCTGTTCTCTTATGCGTCCGTCCATGCGGTGGCCCTTTACACTTCATTCGTCGTGCTCTACAACTTCGTCTGGATTAGGAGGCTTCGGGGTCCTCTCTGGCCATCCCTTGCCATCGCTTACAACGTCTGCCTTATCGTCCTGTCCTTCTATCTTGCGACACTCAACGATAATAAGGCGCTCTTCATAATCCTTCCTCTCGTTTTAGTGATGTTCTGGCTTATTTCAGTCATGAGAGGAGAAGCGGATGTTTCGGGTCCCTTCTTTTGGCTTGTCGCCTTGTATTTTATCCTGACAATTGCATACGCCTTGGTGCCTGCGTTCCAGATCCTCGTGGATACGCAAGTGTTTGGTCTGTTCGATATGGTTGGCAGTTCAGCTTCCGTCGGTACTGCTGCCGACGGCAGTAACGAGAGGATTGCTATCATCGGCTTCGCTCTCTTGAGACCGGCTACATGGAGTCTCGGAGAGGGTCTTGGAGCCTCAAGCTTCTACGCGTCCGGGTTCATGTCGTTTAACCACTTTGGTCAAGCGGATATGGGGTCTTTCTTGATTCTCATGGGGGTTTGGGAGACGGCAGCGTATGTAGCGTTTTTCCACTCCGTGGTTAGTGAGTTTATGGAGCAGGAAAAAGGATCTAATGGCCGGATTGTTCGTTTGCTCCTTTTGCTAACAATTCTTATTACCTTTCTGTATACGCAGTGCTTTACAAGGGTGAACTGCTGCTTGTGCCTACTGCTGCTCTGTGGAGCGCTGGCTTGGTCGTGGAATTCCTCGGCTGCAGACTATTTGATTATTGATAGAGACGAAGAACAGGTTTGAACATGAAAATAGGCATTTCCACATTTACGCATGGGGACAACTATGGGCAGAGGCTCCAGAACCTTGCTGTCCAAGAAACTCTCAAACTCTCGGGTGCAGATGTCCTTACGTTCAGACAGAAGGACTCGAGATCTGCCAAATACAAGCTCAAGTCTTTGGCTTCGCTCATTCCAAAGGGGCTTGCCGTTGCCCACATCCAGAGGCATCGTTCGTTTGAGGATTTCAATTCCCGTAACATTTCCTTTAGCCGGGAGGTTATATCTGATTCCAACCCTCCACGTGACATTAAATCCTATGACTTTTTCGTTGCTGGGAGCGACCAAGTTTGGTCTCCGTATTCCCCTGACGCTAACTCCACTATGTTTCTCACGTTTTCGCCAAGAGAAAAGCGCATTGCTTTTTCGCCAAGCTTGGCAGCTCCGACGATTCCCGAGGAGAAGCGTGAGCTGTTCCACGGCTATTTCGACGGGTTTGATAGGCTGTCCGTTCGTGAGCAGAAGAGCGCCGAGCTTATAAACAGTCTGTACGGCTTAAAGGCCGAGGTGTTGATTGACCCAACACTGATGTTTGACGGCTCCTGGTGGGAAAGGTATGAAAAAGAGCCGCACTGCGGGCTTCCAAATGATTATGTATTGACGTACTTCCTCGGGAGTGCAGCTTACGAAGAGAGGGTTGCCGAAATCTGTGATTCACTTAGCTGCAAGAGGGTCGATTTACTAGGGGATGCGCGCTACTACGCCCTCGGGCCTTCAGAGTTCCTCTATGCCGTCCGTCACGCAAAGCTTGTAGCGACAGATTCATATCACGGATCAATTTTCTCGATCTTGTTCGGGAAGCCGCTGATTTATTGCCCTCGTGAGTCCACTGGTCCAGACATGAGCAGCCGATTCGACACGCTAGCCAGCGAGCTGGGTGTTTCTTTCGTTGAGCGGTCAATTCTTTCCGTATGTAATTCGGAACTGCTCGAGAGTGACTATTCAAAGGCGTATGACAGGTTGGCAGCTCAGAGGAAGATCGTTGTTGAATTCCTCGATAGATGTGGATTGAGCATTCCCTCGGAGGCCGCCCGTGGCTAGCCAGCGTAAGGCGGGCGCCCTCCTCGGCTACGCCAACATCCTCGCAAAGAACCTCGTCAACCTCGTCTACACGCCGATGCTACTGTCCTACGTGGGGCAGGCGGACTACGGCGTCTTCCAGAGCTCGAACTCCTTTGTCTTCTCGCTGACGCTCCTGTCCTTCGGCTTCTCCGAGGCCTACGTGCGCTTCTACACGCAGACGGTGGCGCACGGCGGCGAGCGCGACATCCGGCACCTGAACGGCATGTACCTCACGCTTTACGTCGCCGTCACAGCCGCGGCGGTCGCCCTCGGCATGGGCTTCTCCGCAAACGCCGGCGCGGTGTTCTCGGCCGGGTTCACCGAGGCGCAGGTCTCGCTCGCCCGGGAGCTGCTCGCCATCATGACGCTCAACGTCGCCTCGACGTTGTTCACCGTCGTGTTCAATTCCTACATCACGGCGCACGAGCGCTTCGTCTACCAGCAGACCAGGCAGCTCGTCACCACGCTTGCGACGCCGCTGTGCGCCTGGGCCCTGCTGGCCGCCGGTATGGGGCCCGTGGGCGTTGCCCTAGCACAGCTCGCGGTGAACCTCGTCCTGCTCGCCCTCAACGCGCGCTACGCCATCGTCGTGCTGGGCATGCGCTTCGAGCTCAGGGGTGCCGACTGGGGCGTCATGCGCGGCATCGCCGCCTTCAGTGCCTGGATCTTCGGTAACCAGGTCTGCGATATGGTCAATCAGAGCGTGCCCAACATCATGCTGGGGGCCATCTCGGGCGCGACTGCGGTATCTCTGTTCGCGGTGGCCGTGAACATCCGCCAAGTCTTCTACTCGCTCTCCACCACGATGTCGAACGTCTTCATTCCGAAGGTCAACCGCATCGTCGCCACCTCGGACGACAACGCCGAGCTCACTCGCCTTATGACGCGCGTGGGCCGCTACCAGATGGTACTGTTTTGCTGGGTGTACGGAGGTTTCGCTATTCTCGGGAAGTTTTTCGTGACGAGGTGGGCGGGCCCGGGCTTCGCCGAGGCCTACTGGCTCGTGCTCGCCATGACGCTACCCGTCATGGTGCCCCTCTGTCAGAACGTCGGCATCGAGATCCAGAGGGCCAAGAACATGCACCACGCCAGGAGTCTCGTCTACCTTGCGATGGCGGTCGGGAACGTTGCCTTCACCGCCGCGGCCGCCCCGGCGCTGGGGCCGTGGGCCCCCGCGATCGCCTATGTCGTCAGCATCGTGCTCGGCAACGGACTGTGGATGAACTGGTACTACCAGAAGCGGGTCGGTCTCGACATGCTCTTTTTCTGGAAGCGGAACCTGCCGGTGCTGCTCGCCTGCGCTGCCGTCACCGTCGCCTGCCTCGCTGGCACGGCGGTCCTGCCCGTCAACGGATGGCCCGCGTTCCTCGAGTGGGGCGCCGTTTACAGCGCGCTTTTCGCCATAGCCCTTTGGCTCGCCGTCCTAACGAAGGACGAACGTATCGCGGTCGTCTCTCGTCTCCCGTTCCTTAGATAGGGTCCATCATGAATGATTCCGAGAAATCCCCGAGGGTCGTCTCGCTTGGCGACCGTTGCTGCGGCTGCGGCGCGTGCGCTGCCCGCTGCCCCAAGTCATGCATCTCCATGGAACCCGATGATTGTGGCTTCCTACACCCCACCGTCGACGCCTCCGGGTGCGTAGGCTGCGGGGCGTGCGACGCCGTATGCCCGGCGCTCAACGCCCCTGGGGAGGACGGGTGCGAGTTCGCCCTCTGGGCGAAGGCTCATGACGTCGGCTTGCTCGATAGATCGTCGTCGGGCGGCGTGTTCGGTCTACTCGCCGGTGACGCTCTCTCGCGCGGCGGTGTTGTGGCGGGCGCCGCGTGGACGGACGGTTGCCGCGAGCTTCGTCACGTGCTCGTGGAGGACAGGCCGGCGCTCGGCGCCGTTATGCGCTCGAAATACGTTCAGAGCGCGGTTGGCCGCGGCGTCTTCGAGGGCGTCCGCGCTGCCCTGCGTGAAGGCAGGCCGGCGCTCTTTGCCGGTACTGCATGCCAGGTGGCTGGCATGCGCTCATACCTGGGGAAACTCGCCGACTCTGACCTCTTCCTCGGCGTCGACGTCATCTGCCACGGTGTTCCGTCTCCAGAGCTCTGGTCGCGCTGGGTCGACTACCGTGGTGAGGCCTTCGGGTCGGACGTCTGCGACGTCAATATGCGGAGTAAGACAACCGGATGGTTGTCTTTCTCCGCTATGTACAAGCACATAGCGGAGAAAGACAACACCGGGGACACCGAGTCCCAGATATTCGGCAAAGACTGGTACATGAAAGCGTTTCTGGCCAATGCGAGCCTTCGTTCGTCCTGTCTGGCATGTCCAGCAAAGCGCTCCAGCGGCGCCGATATCACGCTCGGTGATTTCTGGGGGTTCCAGAATACCCATCCCGAGGTCGACAACTCCAAGGGCGTATCTGCCGTCCTATGCAATACCGAGAAGGGCGTGCGGGCATTCGAGGCTATTTCTGGGCTTACTGCAAACGGTCCGGCGACGCTTGATGGGGTAATCGCGGGCAACCCTAGCCTCGTCCATTCTGTCACGCCTTATCCAAAGCGCGACGAGTTCTTGAACGACGTGTCTGCCGGGCTTTCCATCCCAGATCTCATGGACAAGTGGGATTTCCGTCCCACTCTCTGGCAGCGTGTCCGCGGCAAGCTTGGTGGTATTAAACGACGACTAAAGAGACTCGTTGGAAGGAGAGCCTAGATGGCCAAGGATCGCTACCTTCAAGCTCTTCGTGGGCTTGCGATTTCCGCAGTGGTGCTTATCCACTGTCTTCCTCAATGTGCCGCGTCGGTCGCCATTCGCCCATTCCTCAACTTTTCTGTTGCGTTGTTCTTGTTTTTATCCGGTGTTCTTACCGACGAGCGCAAATTTAATGCGGGGGGGGTCTTCGACGCCGCATTAGCAAGGTTGCCGGACCTTATGCGTTCTGGAGCGTTATCTATCTTGCGGCGTTTCCCGCCCTTCATGGGCGTCTGGGTTTCTGGCGTTCGCCGTGGGCTCCGTATCGGCTCAGATGTACTATCTATTGGTCTATTCACAGCTTGTGCTGCTTACTCCGGTACTGTTCAGGCTCCTTTCACGGTATAGGTTCTTTGTCTATTGTGTGACACCGGCTTGCTTGCTTCTAAGGGAGCTCGCTGCCGTTGCCGGTATCGCATTGCCTCTAATACAGGTTTTCTGCCCCATGTGGCTCATCTTTTATGTTTTCGGTCTCGACTGGAGGCGTTGGGCTGCGCTCATTGAAGGACGAACCACTCAGCTTGTTGCAGTGCTCTTTATATTTTTAATAATTCAGGAGGTCGCAGGCTTCTGGTGGTATTTGACTGGCGATTTCAATATGGCCACAACTCAGCTTAAGCTCGGTTCTGCCGCGACCTCTTTAGCTGTGATCGCGCTTCTTATGGCGGTTCCGGGATCATTCAAGTCGCGATTATCTTCTACTTTGCTTGTTGACCTTGGGAACGCCTCTTTTGGAATCTACCTCTGCCATATACTTGTTCTCAAGGCCGTTTGGAAACTGCTTGGATTATTCGTCATTCCACTTGGTGTTTCGGCATTTGCTGTTTGGGCGCTAACTCTTGCCGGATCTTATTCGCTTGTATCACTTTGCGGTCGTTATTTGCCCGAACGAATTCACATCATTGTGGGATTATAAATTGATTTTCGATACTGGCGCTTTTCATAGCGTTGAAGCAAAGTGAGTCCATTACCAACATTTGGCACGCGATCATCGGTGAAGATACCGGACTTCCTGTTTTCGAACGAGAAGATGACTTTTTACTCAAAATGGCTGATTGGATTAACCAACCTGAAATAACCGGAATCAATCTCCCTTGGTCGAGCATTGAAAAATGGAAGGGGCAATTCAGGTAGCCATATTCCGCAGTCATTACCTTGCCTATTTCGTTAAGAATGAGGGGGTTTAGCAAAATAGGATACCCAAGTCTTATTTATCACTCGACCTAAAGCGCATTTCGATTGTAGAGGACAGATTAAATGAAAGGCATCATCCTCGCGGGCGGGTCCGGCACGCGACTGTACCCGCTCACTCTCGTGACCTCCAAGCAGCTGCTGCCGGTCTACGACAAGCCCATGATCTACTACCCGCTGTCCACGCTCATGCTGGCGGGCATCAAGGACATCCTGGTCATCTCCACGCCGACCGACCTGCCCAACTTCCAGCGCCTGCTGGGCGACGGCTCGCGCTTCGGCGTGGACCTCTCCTACGCCGAGCAGCCCTCGCCGGACGGCCTGGCGCAGGCCTTCACCATCGGCGAGGAGTTCATCGGCGGCGAGCCCTGCGCGCTCGTGCTGGGCGACAACATCTTCTACGGCAACGGCCTGTCGCGCCACCTGACGCGCGCCGTCCAGAACGCCGAGTCGGGCCGCGCCACGGTCTTCGGCTACCACGTGGACGACCCCGAGCGCTTCGGCGTCGTGGAGTTCGACGGCGAGGGGAGGGCCGTCTCCATCGAGGAGAAGCCCGCCGAGCCCAAGAGCTCCTACGCCGTCACCGGCCTGTACTTCTACCCGGGCGACGTGTCCTCCCGCGCCGCCGAGGTGAAGCCCTCCGCACGCGGCGAGCTGGAGATCACCACGCTCAACCAGATGTACCTGGAGGAGGGGACGCTGTCCGTGGTCACCCTCGGCCGCGGCTACGCGTGGCTGGACACCGGCACCATGGAGAGCCTGCACGAGGCGGCGGAGTTCGTCCGCGCCGTGGAGCACTCACAGGACCTGCCGGTGTCCGTCCCCGAGGAGATCGCCTGGGAGAACGGCTGGATCGACACGGCGCGGCTGGAGGAGGCGGCCGCGGCCTACGGCAAGTCGGTCTACGGCCGACACCTGAAGAAGGTCGCCGCCGGCGAGATCGTCAACAGCCCGCGCGAGTACTAAACGATTCAATGGGAGATACAGATATGTCTGAAGAGCTCTTCGAGCCCAGGAACATCATCGTCACGGGCGGCTGCGGCTTCATCGGCAGCAACTTCGTGCACTACGTCGTGGACAACCACCCGGGCGTTCACGTCACCGTGCTGGACAAGCTGACCTACGCCGGCAACCCCGAGAATATCGCCGGGCTGTCGGCGGACCGCGTGGAGCTCGTCGTGGGCGACATCTGCGACGCGGAGCTGCTGGATCGCATCGTCCCGGGCCACGACGCCATCGTGCACTACGCCGCCGAGTCCCACAACGACAACTCCATCGCCGACCCGGAGCCCTTCCTGCGCACCAACGTCGAGGGCACCTTCCGCCTGCTGGAGGCCGTGAGGAAATACGGCGTCCGCTACCACCACGTCTCCACCGACGAGGTCTACGGCGACCTGGCGCTCGACGACCCGGCGAAGTTCACCGAGGAGACGCCGTACCGCCCGTCCTCGCCGTACAGCTCCACCAAGGCGTCCTCCGACATGCTCGTGCGCGCCTGGACCCGCACCTACGGGCTGCGAACCACCATCTCCAACTGCTCCAACAACTACGGCCCCTACCAGCACGTGGAGAAGTTCATCCCCAGGCAGATCACCAACATCATCGACGGAGTCCGCCCCAAGCTCTACGGCCGCGGCGAGAACGTCCGCGACTGGATCCACACCGAGGACCACTCCTCGGCCGTCTGGGACATCCTCACCAGGGGCCGCATGGGGGAGACCTACCTCATCGGCGCCGACGGCGAGAGGGACAACATCACCGTCCTGCGCATGATCCTCACGGCCATGGGCCGCGACCCCGAGGACTTCGACTGGGTCGCCGACCGCCCCGGCCACGACCGCCGCTACGCCATCGACAGCACGAAGCTCCAGCACGAGCTCGGCTGGAGGCCGGCCCACACCGACTTCGCCGAGGGCCTCAGGGCCACCATCGACTGGTACGTCGCCAACGAGGCCTGGTGGCGCCCGGCCAAGGAGGCCACCGAGGCCCGCTACCGCGCGCAGGGGCAGTAGGGAGAGGAGAGACATGGCAGACATCGCATTCGAGAAGGACCTCTCCGTCGCCGAGACGGGCATCGAGGGCCTGAAGGTCGTCGACCTGGCCGTCCACGGCGACAATCGCGGCTGGTTCAAGGAGAACTGGCAGCGCGCCAAGATGTGCGCGCTGGGCATCCCCGACCTCCGCATCGTCCAGAACAACATCTCCTACAACGACAGGAAGGGCGTCACCCGCGGCATCCACGCCGAGCCCTGGGACAAGTTCATCTCCGTGGCGCGCGGCTCGGTCTTCGGCGCCTGGGTGGACCTGCGCGAGGGCAGCGCCACCTACGGCAGGGTCTACACCTGCACGCTCGACCCATCGAAGGCCATCTACGTCCCGCGCGGCGTGGGCAACTCCTTCCAGGCGCTCGAGGACGGCACCGCCTACACCTACCTGGTGGACGCCCACTGGTCCCTCGAGCTCAAGAAGACCTACACCTTCGTGAACCTGGCCGACCCCGAGCTCAACATTCAGTGGCCCATCCCGCTGGACCAGGCCACCGTCTCTGAGGCGGACCTGAACCACCCGTACCTCAAGGACGTCATCCCCATGGCGCCGAGGCGCACCCTCGTCACCGGCTGCAACGGCCAGCTGGGCCGTGCGGTCCGCGCGCTCGCCGAGGAGCGCGGCCTCGCCGGCAGCTTCGACTACTGCGACATCGACACCTTCGACATGTCCAACCCCGACGCCTATTCCAAGTACGACTGGTCGCTCTACGGCACCGTGATCAACTGCGGCGCCTACACCGCGGTGGACAGGGCCGAGACCCCCGAGGGCCGCGTGTCCGCCTGGAAGGCCAACGCGACGGGGCCGGCGCAGCTCGCCCGCACCTGCGCCGAGCACGGGATCACCCTGGTCCACGTGTCCTCCGACTACGTCTTCGACGGCACCGCCGTGGTCCATACCGAGGACGAGCCCCTCAGCCCGCTGTCCGTCTACGGCCAGACCAAGGCCGCCGGCGACATCGCCGTGGCCGGGTGCCCGCGCCACTACATCATGCGCTCCAGCTGGGTCATCGGCGAGGGCCACAACTTCGTCAAGACCATGAAGGGGCTGTCCGACCGCGTCGCCGACCCCGAGGACAAGCTCACCCAGATCACCGTCGTTGACGACCAACTGGGCCGCCTGACCTTCACGCGCGACATGGCCGCCGCCATCTTCCACGTGCTGGAGAACAAGGCCCCCTACGGCACCTACGGCTGCACCGGCTCCGGCGCCGTGAGGAGATGGGCCGATATCGCCCGCGCCGTCTTCGAGGCCGCCAACGGCAACGGCGAGAAGGTCGTGCCGGTCAGCACCGCCGACTACTACGCGAGCGCCGCGGGCCCCATCGCCCCGCGCCCGGTCCACTCCGCGCTCGACCTTTCCAGGCTCGAGTCGGTCGGGTTCCACATGCCCGACTGGGAGGAAGAGCTGGGGGAGTACCTCAAGACGCTCTAGTCGCCGCTATTGAATTGACGAGAGTAAAAAAGCCGCCGCTTGTTAACGGCGGCTTTTCTTATGCGTGGCGTATAGCCCCGCTGCAAAAAGCGGCAAATGTCGCATGGTTTACTCTAAGCCTTACAATTACGACCAGATTCTTTGAAGAGGGCCTTGCTTAATTAGTTATTTACTACTGAGTTTAGATAAAACGCTAGAACCTAAAGCAAATGACCTAAGACCAGCTTTTTGCTTACTGATCTTATCAACGACATAGCTGATAAGATCAAATGGCACCGGAATGGTCTAGGCGTATTCTTTGTTTTCTATCCAGGTGGCGTAGAAGTCCACTCTGCCCGAGGGGGCCGTGCCCGACACCTTCCCCCCGTCGACGTAGCGGTAGAAGCTCCGCCCCTCCGGCAGCGCCCCGCCGTCCAGCTTCGCCCACCTGCCGTTGCCCGCGGCGTCGATGACGAACCACGCGTCGTCGCAGTCGCGGTGGGCCTTCCAGCCCGCGAACGCCATCGGCCCGCAGGAGAAGCCCAGCGCCGACGACGTCAGCGTGGCGGTCGGTGTGCCCACGACGACCCTCGTCGTCCTGGCGACGGCGGGCGCCGCGTCCGACCCGTGGTAGCGGATCGTGTAGGATGCGGGCTCCTTCCAGGTGGCGTAGAAGTCGAACCTTGATATCCACTTGTACCCGGATTGCATGGCAACGATAGAATTGGCAGCAAGATCGGCCTTGGCGTCGGTCGTCTTCCACTCGCGCAGGTTCATCGCAAAGGCGACGATGCCGTTCTGGATGCCACTGATGCTGGGCGGGAAAGACTGGTTGTCGGCGTCGATAGAGAACTTGTTCTCCTTTGCGTCGAGGTGCTGCTGGATGCGATCGGCGTACTTGGCGGCCCATTCGTCGGCCTTGCCATTGTGGACGAAGTAGTTGTCTTTGAGGCTCGTCGAGCGGGTGGCGTACCCGTCGGCAGTGTAGATTTTGGTGTGTCCCTTGTGCGCGATTGCCATGAGTTCATCGGTGATACAGAAGTACAGGTGGCGCTGGTCAAGGTCGCCATAGAAATTGTCGGATGTGTCGTCCCAGGTGCAGTAGACCTGGTACCATTTTCCGTCGAGCTTAACCGCATTCCAGGTGTGGCCGTCATAGGTATCGCGGGTCTCTGAATTAATGATGCCGACAGCGGTGAGCAGCTTGGAATAGGCGCTTTCATACGCCTGACAGGTGCCCACGCCGCGCGTGAGTGCGCTCTCGGCAGATGACCACTTCAGCGAGTTGTCGTACTCAAGCTGATTTAGAAGCCAGTCATGAAGATAAAGGGCCATTTCATATTCAAAGCCATTTGTGTTTTGCTTGGCCTGCGACACTGCTTTATTGACAATGCTCGCAACGCTGGGATACGCATCATCTGCAACCTGGATATACGAGTTGGTGCGCAAGTAGTAAACGCCCGACGCCTTGTCCATGAGGTAAAAGCGGAAGTTATATGATCCGGTAGCCGTCGTTGTGAACGTAAAGTCGTGGCTAGCGCACGCGTCGGTGAACTTTGTCCACTCTCCGCGGCTTGGGTCGGCGACCGACTCGTAAACGTACTCATTGGGGTTGGAGTACGAGGGAGCATCCATGCGGAAGAGATAGCTGCCACTGCCACCAAATGCGCTCACGTGGAAAGTCGTTGGCTGTCCAAGTACTGGATCGTTCCATTCGACGGTGAGGGTGACACTGCCGCTGGTGGCGCTATCGCTGTGCTGATATCCACTTACTGCGGTCTCTGTGGCTTGTTCCGAATCAGGAGACATGTCGGAAGCTAGGGAAACCTGAGGTTCCGCCTGATGTGAAATTGGATTAGCGAGATAGGAATCATTTTTGATGGACTCATTGCCGATCTCGCTTGTATCGATGTCGCCTGTCATGCTGCCGCCCGAATTGTCCGCTGCGCAAGTCTCAGACTGCTCCAAGGTGTTTTCTTGCCGCCGTTCTTCTTCCGCTATAACCCTTACAGGTATTGTTGCACTAAACATGGATGCGCAAAGAACTGCGCAGAGCGAGAGGTAAAAGACTCGTTTCATAGCGGTGCCTCTCGATAAGGTGGGCGCCAAGGCCCGGAGGCGGCGCCAGGCCAACACTCCGTGTATACGTATGTGGGGTTATTTTACGGTAACACCAGTCAACAACTGCGAACTTTTTGGACAAAGTTGGGGAGGGGAGGGGGAGGTACGTGGACAGTTTGGCACTGATTGATTTTTCGTAATCATGTCTATAAATTTTGATGAACAGTGATATGGACTCATTGTTATAGCTAGGAGCCAAACATGGAAGCACCCGCCGTTCTCTATCATTATGCAAGCCTAGATACGCTGGCCTTGATTCTGCATAATCGAACTATCAGGTTCAGCCGGTTAGATAAGGTTGATGACCCACAAGAACAGCGTTCAGCAGACTCTCAAAATCTTGGAAAAATGAAGCTCGTCAGTTGTTGGACCTCTTCTGATGAGGAGAGCATCCCCATGTGGCGCGAGTATGCTGGAGCTGAATGTGGAGTAAGAATCCAGATGAAGAGCCATCCGTTTAAGCGCTACTCTGTGTCTACCGAGAGCCTAAGTAAGCTATCTAGTGACGCAGTTTTGAATGCTCTTGGTAGCAAGTTTGATGGACTTCAATTGCCGCTCGAAGACTTTTGGGATAAAAAATATCATTTTAAAGAAATGGCCCGAAGCGTTGAGATGCTTCATGAAGTCCAGTATACGAACGATAAGTCGCTTCTGTTTCCAAAGTTGATCCGTAACTGCGAAAACGGCTGGATAGAAGCCGATTTAAACACACTTGGGATTCACAAAGCTACTGCCTGGTCATACCAAAACGAATGGCGATATGTTTTGACGGCAGTTCCTGTGGGCATCGCCTCTGTAATCAAGGGTGATGTTGAAGCAGTTAAGAGGGCCACTGAGGTCATACTTGATAGATGCGATCCCGAAATTCCTTCCTTTTACGATTTGATTATCTCAGACGAAGCATTTTCTTCGATGAAGATCGTCGCTTCCCCAAAGATGACGACGGGGAACCGATTAATTTTGGATGCGTTGGTGCAGAAATACGCACCGGGCATTGAGGTTACAGAGAGCGCGATTGAGCTTTCTTAAATAGACGGTAACGTGAAGCCGGAAGTCCCCATGTGTTGCCCCTGCGACTTCATAGTGGGGAAGATGATGCTCTTCTATTCCAAAGTACAAAAGGTCAGATCGTACCCTCAGATTGCTCTAGAAGTACTTAGTGATAGTGATTATCGGCAATATGGGAGGGGCCTATGAGCAGCTGCTGATGCATCTCCTCCTATTAAAACTGTTAGCGCCAGGCGATTTTTGCCGGTACCATTCTTCGATTTGTCTGGACACTTTACTTTATGCATTAATGGCTAAAATTAGTTAAACAGTTGCAATTAAACAGGGTGTTCGCAATATTTGCCTACCTTATGTTTCATCGTCAATTTCATTTATGAATCGGAGATTGATCATAGATGCCAAATTATGTTTTTTACTATGACGAAAGCCAGCATAGCCGTTTGCTAAATTTCAAGACAGTCATTGCCGATGAATTTTACGATGGATTTGTGGTTGCAATTGTCGGATGGGACGAACGGCGTGAGCGAGATCTGGCCGCCAAATACTCCGTGTTTGAGAATAAGTATCTCTCTCCAAACGCTAAAGAGTTAAAGAGTACTGTTCTTAAAAAGAGCCAGTTTAAATATGGGTTTAAAACTTTATCCCAGAACAACGCACGTTTGATAAGCGATTTCCTCGACTTGTTTGATGAGGATATATACGTCTATTGCGCCTTTTCAAGCAAGGCTGAATGGCTTATTGATAAGCTATTCAGCCAATATCAAAACAGTCCACGGTTTAACGCCGATTCGCTAAAGTACTCTCTTGCAAAGCTCTTAGTTCAATATAGGCCAACTAAAGTAGTTGAGTCTTTATACCGATCTCCTGATGATCTGATTACTGCCCTGCGGGTTTTTCTTCGAAATAGAATTGAGTTAGACAAAACGAATCTCGAGCTGAAGCATACTGAAATAGCCCAATGTCAGCTGATTTTGAAAGTTTTTGATTGCGTGGAGCCGCTGGAGAATTATGAGTGGGAATACTATTCGCCTCTGTCTGGATTTGCGCTATATCTGAGCGAGCATAATGAAGTCGATAGCTATACGCTTACTATTGATCGTGAAGATAATACTAGGGCCGCTGCAGAGCGGCTGGGTTTTGACGGGGTGTGTCAAGCTGACTCGACAGAGCGTTTCGGCATTAGAATGTCCGATATGCTTGTTGGGATTGTGGCAAAACTCATGAAAGCCATCCGTAATGAGCAAACCTATCAATCGCAAGAAGATGGGCTCCAAAAGAAACTCTTTGATAACGAGTGGTTCAACCTAAATGACGAGCGACTCGCGTTATATAAAAAGTTACGACGGGTCCTGATTCAGTATGATCAGTGTTGGTATAAGTTTTATGCCAGCGGCTACTCAGATGATCTTGTGGTTTTGCTTTCGCTTCTTAATTACCTTAGCAGTTTTGAAAATGCTTCTCAGCTACGTGAGGTGGGTGAGAATAATACTGAACACTTTAACAGCTTATGCTGTGAAAGTCTTTCGGAGCATTTTCACGTAATGAATGATGATCCTATTTGGGTGAGCAATTCGAGCGATTCTAGTAACTTGTTTCGCCCTCGTCTCAGAATCACAGGTCAGCCAAGAACCTATACAGTGCAGGGTGTCATTTTTGCCGAGGACGGCGCTCCAATGGCTGTAATATCTGACAACGGACATGAAACTGCCTGTCTGCTACCCGCTTCTCTAGCTAAATGGGCTAAGGATGTGCTTTCTTGTGCTGCTCTCACTGATTCATTTTTCCCAGCGAAAGTGGCCTTTCAATATTACGAGGGTCAATTTAGAGCCGATTTCCTTTTGTAGGGTATTGGTTTGAAGCGCGAAAGATTAATTTGAGCTTGAGGATCAGCTTCTAAGCAGCCGCCACGCTGTACCAACTTTCGACGCGATCATGAGTTAAAAGCCTCGTACTCCTTTTACATCCAATTCAATTCATCCGATTTCAACGGCTTTTGATTGAATTGCTTTGAATAACAGTATTCTGAACATTACAGATAAAGAAAAACATCGCATTTAAGGAGGGTAAAATGTCAGTCGACTCCTTCTCCGTGAATCCATTTGTTGGGTTTGGCTGCGCCGGCTACCGTTCTTTCAGTGGTGCTGAACCCGCTCGAATAGGGCCTTTTGATAAAGTCCAGGTTATTTCCGGTCAGAATAATTGTGGGAAATCCGCACTCGTTGATTACTTCATCAAGGTTGTTGGGGCGATTAGCGGGCGCGGCGATATTCCACGAGAAGACAACCCGTTAACTAGAGTCGATATTCCTTTGAATCTAAAGTCCCATAACGAGCTTTTTCCTGCAACTATCTCCTTTTGCGTCAATATCCATTCCCTCGAAGAGACGCTAATGTCAAATGTGCGAACGCCGCGACAGCGAGAATATGCTGAATCGTTGCTCAGGCTATTTAATAACGCTCCCTACATTTCTGATGATGGAAAAGCCGCATGGCTTGATTTTTCTCTTGGGTGGGGACAACTCTCTTTTGGTTATGATGCGTCCTTGCGCGCGCATTTTTCTCAATACCAAGCTTCGAGCCTGACAATCTGCAATCTAACCAATGCATCTCTTGCATGTTGTGACAGTACCGGGGATGATGAACTGAACTACAGCAATATCGTGTGTGCGGCGATGCCGTGGGCTTTGCTCCCGAACTTTCTTAAGGTTGGAGCAATAAGGTCTATCAAAGACGCGGAATTATCGAATTGGTTTAGCTCTATCAACAGTGGCGTAGGCCTTCCGGCTGCCTTATTGAAACTGTACAACCCGGAACGGAAAGACTTCGATGAATCAAAGCGCCGCTGGAACAAACTTCAGGATTTCGTTCGCGAAATTATGAACGACCGGAGCGCAGCGATTCTTGTATCCCATGACAGCCATGAAATCGCTGTGAAGACCGCTGACACAGATTACCTCCCGCTCGAATCGCTCGGCACTGGTCTGACGGAGTTAATTATTCTTGCCGCAGTCGTCGCTTGCAACACCGACAAAATCATATGCATCGAAGAGCCGGAGATCCACCTTCACCCTGCTCTTCAAGCGAGGTTTATCAAATACCTTCTTTCAGATGAGGCCAACCGTTTTATTGTGACGACGCATTCACCTACCATCATTAACTCTTCAGGAGTTCAGGTGGCACATGTGAGCAAAAATAATGGAATGTCTGAATGTCATCAACTTAACGATATGGTCCTAGCACGTGATTTGTTGGACGATCTGGGAGCGCGTGCTTCGGATATACTCCAATCAAATTATGTTATATGGGTAGAGGGCCCGTCTGATCGCACTTATGTCAACTATTGGATTGGCAAATGGGCGGAAGAGAAATCGGTACATCTTGTCGAGGGCATTCATTACAGCGTCATGCTGTATGGCGGTAGGCTCCTTAATGCACTCGATGCCAGCCCCGATGGCTCCAATGAAAAACTAATATCTCTCTTTCGAATCAACACTCATTTCTGCATTTTGATGGATTCCGACAAGATGAGTAAGAATACTCGGCTAGGTAAGACGAAAACACGAGTCATTGAGGAATGCAAGCAAAGTGGTGCCATGCATTGGATAACGTGGGGCTCAACCATAGAGAACTACGTACCAGCGGATGTTTTGGCGACGTCTATAAAAACCGCCCACCCAAGCAAGAGGTGGAACCATGATCTCGGCGAGCGTTTTACATGCCCTTTAAATTTCAAGTTCGAAGGAACACGCTCCTTAACGCCCAACAAAATCGCAATTGCCAAATTGGCCTGCGAATCTGGATTCAATCCTTTGGGTGATTGCTCCAGGCAGGTCTCAAGGCTCTGTCGCGCAATTTGTGACACGAATGGAATTAACTATTAGAGGATTTAGTGCGTAGCGCAAGAAGCGTTTATTTATATTCGCCTTCGTATTCAGCACGAGGAACTATGTACGGGCGATTGAGTCAGCCGGCTTTTCCTTTCACCGACTGGCAAAACGATTTACGCCTAAATCTTGGAAATGCTCAGGGGCATTTTCTTTAATTACGACTTGATCTCGCTAAACTAATAGCTGCTGCTACCAGGGCATTTTCTGGTGCACATTCTATTGGCTCCTGCGAAGATCGGAGCGGTTATGTTTGCTGCCGAGTCCTACACCAGCCGTCATTACATTGCGATTGTTGCCATGGCCTGCCTATGCGTTTTGCTGGGCGGGCCTTCTTATGCCGCGGGCGCGGAGAGCCTCATCATCGCGGGCGCGACGTACTACGAGCCGGGCGTGTCGGGCCCCGGCTGGGCCGATCGATGCCGACCAACTGGAGCTTAACGGCTACGCGGTCGAGGCCATCGGGGCCGAAGGCGACCTGGTGCTGACGCTTGCTGGACAAAACTCCGTGACGGAGTCGCATGCGCTCGATGCGGACATCACGCTGTGCGGCATGGAGGTGTGGGGCAACCTGACGCTTCGCGGCACCGGGACCCTTACGGCGACGGGCTCGCAGTGCGGGATCCACGTCTCGCAGGCGCTCGTGGTGGCCGGCTGCACCGTCGATGCCCGGGCGGACGTGGCCGATATTACGGACGAGGCGGTTGCCGGCGTGATCGCAGGCGACATGGTCGTGCGCGGCGGCGGACGCCTCGTTGCCGCGGGCGCCGGGTCCGGAGTGGGCGTGCGCGCCTACGACGTGTATCTGCAAGATGCGGGCCTCGGCGATGGTGCGGCCGGCTGTCGGCTTTCCGTCGACGCCTCGTGGCTGGATGCGGCCGGTGCCGACGGCGGCGTTGCTTGCCTGGGCGGGTCGCTTGTGTCCGCGCGGTTTGTGACGCCTGCCGGTGGGGTCTTTGGTGCTGGTGGCGTGGTTGATGCTGCAGGGGTAGTGGCGCCGCGCGTGGTGATTGAGCCAGATGTCACCACGCCCTCGGCGGGGGAGACCAAGGGGGTCGATGCGCCTGGCGATAGCGCGGACAAGTCTCCCGCCGATGCTAACCCCGCTGCCGGAGAGCCCACCACAGGGCCCACGGCAAATCCCACGATGAAACCCGCGGCCGCGACAACCAAGACAACTACGACAGTAACCAAGACCACAGTGTCCACGCCGTCCAAGTCCAAGTCCGCCACCGCGACCACAGTGGTACTCCCCAAGACCGGCAACAGCAACTGGATCGCCGCTTCCGTGGCGCTTTTCCTGCTGGGGACATTGCTTATGGCTGCCGCATGTCGCTGCTGAAGCACCCATTTCGATAAGCAATGTAGAAGACCATATTCGTAACGACGCATTAGTAGAATAGTTTATAACGACAATTGCTCAGGATTTATCTAACATGAACCACGAATCGGATCATACAGTTGACGCTGCCAAGAAAGAATTAAACGCCGACCTTCTTGAGCTGTTCGAGCGTTGCAGCTATCTGTACAACGAGGCATTTTATGCCAACACGGAACTAGCAATCCTTCGCGAATTGTCTAAAGCATCTTCTGGCTATGAGAATGAAGAAATTTGCGCTGGCTGCTTCTTCAGCTTTACACAACTTGCATTAACCGAATCCTGTTTCATGAATTGCGCGCGGTTATTTGATGCCAAAAGCGACATCAGTATTGGGAACTTGATAGAAGAAGTCTCGTCTCATTCTGCTGAAATCGACGCACTTGCAATCTCTATATTCAGTGATCGACCAAACTTTGACAGGCTTAATCCAATCGTTCACCCATTGGCAGAGGACGAGGAACGTTTTTACCCCAAAGAAGTTGAGTCTCAACGCTCATATGAAATACTGTTCGGAGATCATTACGAAATGGTTACCGTGTGTATAACCACTCATGACCTTTCCAATTTGTGGAAAAAACGACTCAACGGTCTCAGTAAACTAACTGACATGCTTCGCGATCAGCGAAATAAAGTATCCGCCCATAGCGACATAGAAGCACTGAATTATGATGAGCTTGTTAGGCGACTTCCTTTAACTTTCAGCGAAATTCAAAAACTAATCGACTTCGCACTCGATCTAACAATCGAATTATTCGCCAAAATTACTGGTATTGAAAAAGATCGATTGCCCAAGAACTACAACGATATACAAGGCCTCCTAAAATATGCGGAGGTTGGCATGGAGGCTGTTGAGCAGCATTTGGGTAATCTATAGGATTCAAGCGCCTGCAAGTAGTTAAGCATGCGAGCGCTTGAATCTGAATGCGATCCTTGACATAAAGTCCGACCATCGCACAATGACGGTTTTCCATGCAAAAAAAGACATTGAAGTGTGAGGTGGTTCAAATCTCAGTAATACAAATAATCAGCAGTTCAGGTCTTATGGGAATAATTCAATTCGCATCACGTTGCATCTAAGCGGCTGTTTATACTTGGATATAAACACTAAGGAGGCAGCAATGCTTTGGAGCTATGTTCAGCTAGATGACGGCACTCAGTTTGCCTACTCAGAAACACGAGACGACGGGACCGTTCGCGTAGCCGTCGAGCGCCCGGTTGATTTTGGTTTTGACCATGCAGAATGCTTTCTACCTGCGGTCAAATGGTTTAACGTCGAAGGATTTTCTACTGACGATCTGGATTTTTTGACCGAGTTCGTTAGATCAAACGCTCCGTTTATCTTCGAGCTTGCAGAACGGCAAAAAGCTGGACCGGCGGTGGCATAATGCCTCGAATTCTTGTTTTGGACAGTATGTTCTGTTCTTTTGGATCGCGGAAAACGGAGAACCCGTTCACATCCATGTAGGGGTAAAGAGGGCGGCTGCTAACTCGACTAAGTTTTGGCTCACTAAAAATGGCGGATGCACACTTGCGAACAACGAGAGCAAGATTCCGGCTAAGGATCTCAGGGATCTTTCAAAACTAATCACCATGAACCATCGATACATTTGTGACAAGTGGCACGAAACCTTTGGTGATGATTCCCTGACATTCTATTGCTAAACCGCAATTGAACCATGATTACGCTTGTCAACTCATGATTGCCGATGTTGACGGGCGGGACCTTCCTGTTACGCCGCTAGTGCTCCAATCGTACTTTCCGATAGCCCGGAACCCAAAGACAACCAGCACTACGCCTGGATCCAGGACCTCGTTGCTAGACGCCGCACGCTCGACGATCTAGCCAACGAGCTGAGATGCCATTGCATCGTGATCTCCGACGACGCTTCGCACGTATAGAATCAAAGCATCCGCACGCCTGCCATTATCTTGATTGGAAGCCACATGGAGATACCCAACACCCTGTGCAGCAATGTGTACGACTTCGCGTTTTGCGCCGAGCCCTGCTACGAACGCTTGACCGACCTCGCCGATACCGAGGACTGGGGTCCCTGCAACCGCATTCTCAAGAACTACCTGTCGTTTTCGTTTAGCCGCGCGGTATTTTTGACCGAGCGCGACGTGGACCAGACCGCACCGTCCAACCTGCCGCTGGTGTTCGACGACGACCGATGCCTATTCAACACCGGCCTTTACACGCGCCGCTACGAGACCATCTACGGCCTGTTTGAGCCCAACACCAAGCCCGACGCGCGCCAGCGCTGGTTTTTGAAGGGCTTCTTTAAGGAGAGCGACCCCATGCTGGTCTCGTTTGAGTACCTGCCATGCCGCGTGCGCTTTGCCGAGGACCCCTCCGAGCTGGTCTTTGACTACCGCCTGCCCATCCGCTCCAACATCGACCACATTCTGGGCGACGAGGAGAACCTGACGCGCATTCCCGCCAGCCTGATGGGGGAGGGCAACTCGCTGCTGCTGCGCCGCGCCTTTGAGGGAGCTGTCGTCGAGGCCGCCCGCCGCGCCGCCGCCAACTACACGCTCGCGGTGCCGCAGTTCTACGGCGGCCGAATTCAGCTGCTTCTACCGCTGTGCCTAACTGGCGACAAGCCCGAGCTGGCGCTGACCATCCAGCGCGAGGACGGTTTCTACGCCGCACGCACCTGCCTCACGCTCGACATGGCCTACAACAACGCGCGACTTATCTGCCGTCCCGAGACCTCGTGGATTAAGCGGTAAAAGGTGGTTGAGCTGCGGGTTTGTTGGCTGAAAGGGTTGAAACAGTGCGGCTTGCGCCCACGAATTTAAAATCGGGGGCAAAAAGTTCTTGGAAAACCTCGCGCGGCTATGTTAGTATCTCTTTTGCCGAAAGGCGACGGGCGATTGGCTCAGGGGTAGAGCATATCCTTCACACGGATGGGGTCACAAGTTCGAATCTTGTATCGCCCACCATCTAAAGTACAGGTCAGAGGTGTTAAGCCTCTGGCCTTTTTCTTTTTGACACCAAGGGTGATTCCAAAACGAATCGTAGTCGTATAAGGCGTCATTTTTTTCGCACCCTTTTTGCTGACGCCATTGCATGTTTTGTATAAAACGCATGCGTATTTTCATTGAATTCCCCATGTGATCCGCGCGCAAATGTGGAGACAGGGACCACATGCCCAAAGCTCCTTCCAGCGGTTTTCTATCACACGACGGTTTTTCGGCGGAACTCGGCATGCTTTTGTCAGCATTTGGTTTGCTTCCCGTACTTACCCGCATGATGCCCCGGTAGATAATCGGCCATGCCCGCAATCCGCACGGCCTACGGTCGAAACCAGGGGAGGCCACATGGACGAAATCGTCTGCGCAAACACCGCATTCCGCTACTGGCGCTGCCCACCGCAGGTGCATGACCTCTACCCGCGCCTACCCAGCTCCGATGACGGCTGGCGGGCCCTATCCCAAGCCCCTTTCGTAACCGATGTCCTCAAGACCCCGATTATCGCTGTTGCTTCGCCAGGTTGTTGTAATCACCACTCGGGATTGCGCTCCACTATTCGCTGGGAAGGGGCTTCGGATACCGGCACAACAACCGACACTCATTTAGGCTTTAGCGTCACCAATCCGCTTAACACGTTATTTACTATGACACGCTTTGTGTCCCAAATAGATCTCGTACTGGCTATGTACGAACTTTGCGGCTGGTTTTCTGTTTTCGAGCCGACCCCCGCTGTCGAAATGCAGTTAAAAATCGCGTTAAAGGAGAATCGCAATTCCAGCACGCAGGATCTGTTCGAACTTGGAGAAGGCGAAGACGAGATTCCTTGGAAACGAGTTTATGCCCGCACAACCGTAAAGGCCCCAGCAAATGAAGGCCAAACGAACAATCACGAGGATGGAAGAGAGGTTACGAAACTCAAAGGTACTTCGCTTTGGATGAGAAAGCCACTCATCGAACTGAGCGACTTGCATCGATTCGCCGAAAAGGTCAAAAGTCAAATGTGGGGAAAGCAGTTTTATGATGCCGCTCAGCAGGTTATCGGCATTGCTGCACTCCACTCGAGGTCGCGGGGGTCCTGCTTCTAAGTCGTTCTCGACGTCTAGGTGGTTCAGGATTCAGATACGTATACCTCAACGATTTAACCCCTCTATCCGAGGAAGCCCAAAGCATCGCAGGTCAAAAGGTTTGCTACGGTGACATCGTGATTGTAAACCCAATCCTAATGAAGGCAGCAATTATCGAAATCCAAGGTGAGGTCATCCATGGGTCAGGCGCGGTACTTGACCAAGATGCGGAGCGCATGACTGCGCTCCAGAGCATGGGTTTCGATGTGTTCCTGGTAACCCACGATATGCTTAACGACAAAAAACAGCTAGACGCCATAGTCAAAAGCGTCTGCAGTCGTTTGGGGATTCGATATAAAGCCAAATCCGAGGCAATGAAGCGCGCCGAGACGCGACTGCGAGCAAATGTTCTGTGCAACTGGTTGGAACTCGGAAATTAGCCGGCGACAAGGCGCTAGAACGACCTAGTTTTACTGCTAGTGAATTAGTATCATTTCAAAACTATGCCGGATTACGGGGCTGGACCCGGACCGGCCGTCCATACCCTGCATTTCACGGAATGCGCAAGCCGTCTACCTGCGGTTTTGATTTTACCGATGACGGCATGCTCGGGGGTTCCCGGCCTGGCCCCGTAAACCGGCATGGTTTTGAAATCGCCGGGTCGGCGGGAGCGCGATTGGCCCCGATAATGGGCCCGGCGCCGGCGGGATGGTCGTTGGGCGGATGGCGGCCCGCGCCGCGATTGCGAAATTTTCCAAAATTGTCCTTGCATCGTGGTCCGAGTTCCCGTATAGTACTTCATTGCACGGGGGCGTAGCTCAGCTGGGAGAGCGCTTGACTGGCAGTCAAGAGGTCAGGGGTTCGATCCCCCTCGTCTCCACCCGAGCATTGAATGAGGCTCCAACGCAAGTTGGGGCCTTTTTTCATATAGGCACACAAGGTCAAAGGCGGCACCATGATCCTCCTGGTCGACAAGATCGTGCGTTGAACGGGCGCCGCGTGCATGGTAGTATTTCACGTCGTGGTTCAAGATGGGTGGCCTGTTCTATTGGCCTCTATTGCACGCGCCATTTTATAAGGGCTCTTGGCGCAACGGTTAGCGCAGGGGACTCATAATCCCTGGGTTCTGGGTTCGAATCCCGGAGGGCCCACCAGAGAATCAAGAAGCCGGGCAAATAGCCCGGCTTCTTTTTGCTAAAGTTCCCACTCCACATGCCTGCGAAATTGTCTTGATAAACGTTTTCGGTCAAATCCACGCAATAGTTAATGCTGATTGACAAGAACCATTTCAAAACCATGCCGGATTACGGGGCTGGACCCGGACCGGCCGTCCATACCCTGCATTTCGCTGAATGCGCAAGTCGTCTACCTGCGGTTTTGATTTTACCGATTACGCCATGCTCGGGGGTTCCCGGCCTGGCCCCGTAAACCGGCATGGTTTTGAAATCGCCGGGTCGGCGGGAGCGCGATTGGCCCCGATAATGGGCCCGGCGCCGGCGGGATGGTCGTTGGGCGGATGGCGGCCCGTGGGGTGGAAGCGAAAACCGGCGAGCGGCGGAACCCGAGATGCCCTGGGGGCGCCGGGGAGGAGGGCGGCGGCAGCGCCGCCGCCCGCGGGGCGCGCCCCGCGGGCCGGATCCGGCATCGCGGGTCCCTTGCCCTCGAGTCCGCGCCGCGCTCTCGTCCCAGCGGCGCCCGCGCCTCCGGAAAGTTTTTCCAAAATTGTCCTTGCATCGCCGTCCGAGTTCCCGTATAGTACTTCTTTGCACGGGGGCGTAGCTCAGCTGGGAGAGCGCTTGACTGGCAGTCAAGAGGTCAGGGGTTCGATTCCCCTCGTCTCCACCCGAGCATTGATTGAGGCTCCAACGCAAGTTGGGGCCTTTTTTCATATAGGCACACAAGGTCAAAGGCGGCACCATGATCCTCCTGGTCGACAAGATCGAAAAAAGCTTCGGCGCACGCGTCCTCTTTAGCGGCGCGTCCTTCCAGATCAACCCCGGCGAGCGCTTTGCGCTCGTGGGACCCAACGGCGCCGGCAAAACCACCATGCTCAAGATCATCATGGGCATCGACAGCCCAGACGCCGGCCAGGTCCAGTACGCCAAGGACTGCCAGGTAGGCTACCTAGAGCAGGAAACTAATCTGGAGCAAAAGGACACCACCATCCTTGCCGAGGTCATGGCCGCCGCCAAGGAAATCCGCCGCATGGGCGAGCGCGCCAACGAGCTGCAGGCCCAGATCACCGAGCTCTCCGAACAGGGGAAGGACGTCAACGCGCTCCTCAACGAGTACGGCCAGGTCCAGGACCGCTTTGAGCACCTGGGCGGCTACGAGCTCGAGACCAACGCTCGCAAGATCCTGTCCGGCCTGGGCTTTAAGGTCGCCGACTTTGAGCGCCCGTGCTCCGAGTTCTCGGGCGGCTGGCAGATGCGCATCGCACTTGCTAAGCTCTTCCTGCGCCACCCCGACCTGCTGCTGCTCGACGAGCCCACCAACCACCTGGACCTCGAAAGCGTCCAGTGGCTGCGCGGCTTTATCGCCAACTACGACGGCGCCGTGCTCATCGTCAGCCACGACCGCGCCTTCATGGACGCCTGCGTCGACCACGTCGCCGCACTCGAAAACCGTCGCGTAACCACCTACACCGGCAACTACAGCAGCTACCTCAAGCAGCGCGAGGACAACCTGGAGCAGATGCGCGCCAAGCGCGCCGCCCAGGAGCGCGACATCGCCCACATGCAGGTCTTCGTCGATAAGTTCCGCTACAAGCCCACCAAGGCAGCCCAGGCCCAGGAGCGCATCCGCAAAATCGAGCAGATCAAAAAGGAGCTCGTCATCCTGCCCGAGGGCCACAAGCATATCGACTTTAAGTTCCCCGACCCGCCGCGCTCGGGCGATATGGTCGTGGGCCTCGAGGGCGTCTCCAAGTCATACGGCGACAAGCACATCTACAGTGACATCGACCTCAAGCTCTACCGCGGCGAGCATGTGGCGCTCGTCGGCCCCAACGGCGCCGGCAAGTCCACCCTCATGAAGATCCTCGCCGGCCTGGAACCGCCCACCACCGGCACCCGCGACCTGGGCACCAACGTGGGTGTGGCCTACTACGCCCAGCACGCGCTCGAGGGCATGACCGAGTCCAACACCGTCCTGCAAGAGATCGACACCGTCACGCCCAAGTGGACCGTGCCGCAGCAGCGCAGCCTGCTGGGCGCCTTCCTATTTAGCGACAACGACGCAATTGAAAAGCAGGTCCGTGTCCTCTCCGGCGGCGAAAAGGCGCGTCTGGCCCTGGCAAAGATGCTCGTGGCCCCCGAGGCGCTCCTGTGCCTGGACGAGCCCACCAACCACTTGGACATCGACTCGGTGGACATGCTCGAGAACGCCCTGCAAAACTTCCCCGGTACCATCGTGCTAATCAGCCACGACGAGCACCTGGTGCGCGCCGTGGCCAACCGCGTGATCGACATCCGCGATGGCAAGGTCACGGTCTATGACGGCGACTACGACTATTACCTCTACAAGCGCGAGGACCTCGCGGCCCGCGCCGCCGCCGAGGCGACAGGGGAGGACACACCGGCCACGACCAAGGCAGCCAAGCCGACCAGTTCCGCCCAGCCCAGCGTCGCCGCCCCCAAGCCTGCCGAGGGCAAAAAGACCAAGGAGCAAAAGCGCGCCGAGGCCCAGGCCCGCGCCGCACTCAACAAAAAGCTCAAGGGCGTGCGCAACCAGCTCAAGAAGATCGAGACGGAGCTCGATAAAAAGCGCGCCCGCTATGACGAGCTTATGGAATTGATGGCAAGCGAAGAGCTTTATGCCGATCAGGATAAGTTCAACGCGGCGCTGGGGGAATATAACGGCCTTAAGCAAGAGCTTCCCAAGCTCGAGGACGAATGGCTGGAGCTTTCCACCCAGATCGAAGAGGAGACCGCGCGTGAACTCTCGTAAGGCCACTGCTGTGGCGATGAGCATCATCGCTATCGCTTGTCGCATCAGCGGCATCTTTATGAGCGCGATGACCGTGCTGCTGTGCTTTAGCGGCCTGACCGCCAAGCTGCAGATCGTGGGCTTTGTCGTTGAACTTTCGCGTGCACTGCCGAGCGCCATCGCCGGCTACGGCGTTATCACCTCGCCCTTTGGCGGCGTGTTCCGCCTGGATTATGCCATCGTCGCTGTGATCCTGTTTGCAATTGACTACCTGCTCACGCGCGCTTCGCGCCGCGTCCGCTAGGGGAGCGCCATGTCCAGCAGCTACATCATGAACCTGCTCGCCAGCGCGGTCGCCGTCATCCTGGGCATCGTTATCCACGAGAGCGCGCACGCCGCCGCTGCCTGGGCTCTCGGCGATAAGACGGCCCGTTCGCGCGGACGCGTCTCGCTCAACCCGATCAACCACATCGACCCGTTTGGCACCATCATCCTGCCGCTGCTCATGCTTGCCGCCGGCGGCCCGGTGTTTGCCTTCGCCAAGCCCGTGCCCGTCTACCTCAACAACCTCAACCACCCCAAGCGCGACGAGGTCCTGGTGAGCGTAGCCGGCCCCGCATCGAACATCGCTCTCGCGTGTCTTGCTGCCGCCCTCATGCGCCTGACCTATGGCAACCTCTACACCAGCATGTCCTTTGCCGTGGCGTCCCAAATCATGAACTTCGGCGCCACGTTTATCGTGGTCAACCTGTCGCTCGCGTTCTTTAACCTCATCCCGATTCCGCCGCTTGATGGCTCGTCGATCATCGTGCCGTTCCTCAAGGGCAAGGCGCTCGCCAACTACTACCGTTTGCAGCAATACGCCATGCCGATCCTTATCATCGTGCTGTACCTGCTGCCCATGTGGACCGGCATCGACGTGATCGGCCGCTATTTCGACGTTACCGTGTATCCGCTGGCTGAGCGGCTACTCGACTTCGCAATCGCCAGCATCTAGGGTAAACTTACAGGTCGACCGCGCAAAACGGTCGCAACATGCACCCAAACCGCGCCGCGAAGGCGCCGTCAAAGGAGGTCGAAGATGTCGTATCGCGTGTCGACGCAGGTCTACAGCGGACCGTTCGACCTGCTGCTGCAGCTGGTAACCCGCCAAAAAGTAGATATCGGTGCCATCTCGATCAGCGAGGTGGCCGAGCAATACCTTGCCGAGGCCGAGCGCATCGAGGCGCTAGACTTAGATGTGGCAAGTGACTTTTTGCTGGTCGCGGCAACCCTTTTGGACATCAAGGCTGCCTCTCTGGTGCCGCAGGAGGCACCGCGCAAAGTCGATGACGACGATGACGAGTTCGACGAAGACCTCGAGGAGCTCAGCGCGCTCGACGGCGACGCCCTGCGCGAGGTTCTGATCCAGCGCCTGATCGCCTACAAGCAGTTTAAGGGCGCGGCGGCAGCCCTCGGTGCCCGCATGCAGGCCGAAAGCCGCATGCACCCGCGCGTTGCCGGCCCCGACCCCGAGTTCTTGGGGCTTATGCCCGACTACCTTGCCGGCATCACCCTGCGCGGCCTGGCCGTTATCTGTGCCGACCTGGACGGCAAGCGCCAGACCTTCCTGCTGGAGGCCGAGCATGTGGCGCCGCATCGCGTGCCGCTCGACCTGACCGTGGCCTCAGTCGACCGCTTTACCATGGCGCACCAAACCTGCACCTTCCGCGAGCTGCTGGACGGCGACGCCACAACCGAGCAGCTCGTCGTCACCTTCCTGGCCATGTTGGAGCTTGCCAAACGCGGATCGCTCACGCTGAGCCAGGACGAGATCTTTGGAACCATTCAAATCAACCGCGTCGAGGGCGCCGAGGCATACGTGCCCGGCGAGGGCCCCGAGCTCACCGAATAGGAGCGACCAACCATGTCAACCCTTTCCACGCTGGAGGCAAACAGCCTCAAAGGCGCCCTCGAGGCGCTGTTGTTGGTGTCGAGCGACCCTGTGAGCGCGCCCGCGCTGGCAGGTGCGCTGGAAATCGCCCCGGGCGAGTGCGCGTCGCTTTTGGCCGAGCTCAAGGTTGAGTATGAGGAGGCCAATCGCGGCTTTCAGCTGCGCGAGGTCGCCGGTGGCTGGCGCCTGTTTACGCACCCCGCCTACCACGATGTGGTCGAGGCCTACGTGCTGAGCTGGGACACGCAAAAGCTGTCGCAGGCGGCGCTCGAGACTCTGGCCGTCATCGCCTACCACCAGCCCGTCACGCGCGAGGTGGTCAAGGGCATCCGCGGCGTCAACTCTGACGGCGTCATCGCGTCGCTCGTGGACAAGGGCCTGGTGCGTGAGCTCGGCCGCGACCCCGAGCGCGGTCAGGCCATCATCTACGGCACGACCAACGCCTTCTTGGAAAAGTTCGGCCTACGCTCCACCCGCGACCTGCCCGATCTGGAGCAGTTTGCCCCCGACGAGCAGTCGCGCCAGTTTATCCGCGAGCGTCTGAGTGGCCGCAGCATTCAGTCCACGCTCGAGGAGCAGGCCGAGGACCTGGACGAAGAGCGCGAACTGATCGATACCGATGTTGAAGACGACGCACGTGAAGAGATCCTGGCCAGCGGTGACAGCTCGGAGGATATGCATGACGAGGACTAACGAAGCAGGGGAGACGCGCGCCATGGGCAACGCAGTACCCGCAACCGACGCCCAGCCCGTCTACCCGCATACCATGCGCCTGCAGCGCTTTTTGGCGCGTGCGGGCGTAGCGAGCCGCCGCGGGTCGGAGGACCTGATGACCGCCGGCCGCGTGACGGTTAACGGCGAGGTTGCGACCGAGCTGGGCACCAAGGTCGATGTCGACCGCGATCACATCGAGGTCGACGGCATGCCCGTCAAGCTCAACCAGGGCGCCGTGTACCTGATGCTCTACAAGCCGACCGGCTACCTTACCACCATGAGCGATCCGCAGGAGCGCCCTTGCGTGGCTGATCTTGTCCCGCGCGACCGCTTTCCGGGGCTCTTCCCGGTGGGTCGCCTGGACCGCGACACCACGGGCCTTTTGCTCTTTACCACCGACGGCGACCTGTCGCAGGACCTGCTGCACCCCAGCAAGCACGTCTACAAGACCTACCAGGCGCTCGTGGACGGGCAGCTGACCGACCGCGATCTGGACCCGCTCCGCCGTGGCATCGAGCTCGACGACGGCCTATGCCAGCCGGCAATCTGCCGCGTCATCACCGCACGCGAGGCCGAGGCCGTGGCGCCACAGGGCGTCAGGCCCGGCACCACCGCCGTGGAGGTCATTATCCGCGAGGGTCGCAAGAATCAGGTTAAGCGCATGTTGAGCAAGATTCACCATCCGGTAATCCGCCTGCACCGCTGCAACTTTGCCGGCCTTGAGCTCAAGGACGTGGCCAAGGGCTCGTGGCGCGAACTCACCGATCGCGAGGCGCAGATCCTCAAGGCCGGCGGCATCCCGCCCAAGCAGGCCAGCTCCAAGCGCGTCGCCGCGCCGGCGACCAACACCGCCAGCCGCACGCGTCACCACGGCAGCCACGGCTCCGCACCCAAGCGCAACACCTACCGCGAGCGATACACGGGCTAGGCAACCCGCCGCGCCCCAACGCCCGCGAACCATACCAGCACGTCAATCATCGAAAGGAAGCATTGCATGATCGTCGCCATCGACGGCCCCGCCGGTTCCGGCAAGTCCACCATCGCCAAGGAGATCGCCCGCCAGCTGGGCTTTAACAAGCTCGACACGGGCGCCATGTATCGCGCCGTCACCTTCGCCGCGCTCGACCGCGGCATCGACCTGGACGACGAGGCGGCCATCGACGCCCTCGCCGAGCAGATCGAGATTCGCTTTACCAACGGCACCGGCGAAGACACGCGCCTGACCATCGACGGTAAGGATGCCTCGGCTGCCATTCGTACCCCGCAGGTCGACGCCAACGTGTCCAAGGTCTCGGCCTACCCGGGCGTGCGCGCCGCCATGCTCATTCACCAGCGCCGCGCCGCCGAGGACCGCGATATCGTGGCCGAGGGTCGCGACATCGGAACCGTCGTGTTCCCTAACGCGCAGGTCAAGGTCTTCCTGACCGCCGACCCGCGCGAGCGCGCCCGCCGCCGCGTGCTGCAGCGCCACCAAAACGACGCTCAGCCGCTCACGCCCGCGCAACTCGAGGCCGAGGTCGACGAGACTCTCGACGCCCTTAAGCAGCGCGACAAGCTCGACAGCAGCCGCGAGGTCGCCCCGCTCATCCCCGCCGAGGACGCCGTGCACGTCGACTCCACCGCCCATACCATCGACGAGGTCGTCCGCATTATCGAGGGCCTCATCAACCAAAGGAGGTAGCCCATGCGCCTGTTTAAGCAGACGCCCGAGGACTATTACAACGCCCCCTACGCCGAGTTCCCGGCGCTCATCCGCGGTACCGTCGTCGTAGTCATGGCCATCCTTTGGGCCTTCTCCAAGCTCATGTGGCGTTGGAAGGTCGAAGATGCCGATCTGCTGTTTGAGCGCCAGGACGGCCGCGGCAGCGTGGTCATCTGCAACCACACCTCGATGGCCGAGCTGCTGGCCGTGGAGACGGCGCTGTTCTTTGGCGGCCGCCGCATTCGCCCTATCTTTAAGTCCGAGTTCGCCAAGAGCAAGATTGTGCGCTGGGCTTTTAGCCGCGTTGGCGGCATCCCCGTGGAGCGCGGTACTGCCGATATGAAGTGCCTGCGCGCCGCCCAGCATGCGCTGCAGCGCGGCGAGGACGTCCTGATCTTCCCCGAGGGCACGCGCATCCGCTCGCGCGAGATCAAGCCCGAGGTCCACGGCGGCTTTGCGCTCATCGCTCAGATGGGCAAGGCGCCCGTCAACCCGCTCGCCATCTGCGGCTGGTCCGACATCACGCCCGCGGGCAAAAAGCTCATGCGTCCCAAGAAGTGCTGGATTCGTGCCGGCAAGGCCGTCTCGCTTTCGGACGCGCCGGCCGGGCTTAAGCGCACGGAGCGCCTGGCCTGGTTTGAGTCCGAGGCCATGAACCGCGTCTACGCCATGCGAGACGAGCTGTGCGCCGAGCATCCGGGCAGGTTCTAGCCATGAGCGAGAACGTGACGAACACTGCCGTGACCGCGTCCGACCAGGCAACCGCGCCTACCATCGAGATCGCCGCCCACGCCGGCACTTGCTACGGCGTACAGCGTGCGCTCGACATGGCGCTGGCCGCTGCGCCGCAGGCAGGGGAGTGCACTCAGGTCCATACCTTGGGTCCGCTCATCCATAACCCTATCGTGGTGCGCGAGCTCGCTGAGGCAGGCGTTAGCCTGGCTGAGAACCTGGATAGCGCCGCAACCGGTACCGTAATCATCCGCGCCCACGGCGTGGTACCGCAAGTGATCGATGCTGCCCGCGAGCGCGGCCTTACCGTGGTCGACGCCACCTGTCCCTACGTGAAGAAGGTTCATGTGGCCGCCGAGCGCCTGGTACGCGAGGGCTACCGCGTGGTAGTCGTAGGCGAGCCGGGCCATCCCGAGGTTGAGGGCATCTTGGGCCACGCCGGCAATGATGCACAGGTCGTGAGCTGCGCCGCCGATGCGGACGTGCTGCCGCTCAAGGGCAAGGTAGGCCTCGTCGTGCAGACCACCCAGACCGCGCAGAACCTGGCCGAGGTTGTGGCCTCCATCACCCCGCGCGTGCAGGAGCTGCGTGTGATCAACACGATCTGTGCCGCCACAAGCGAGCGCCAGCAGGCGGCGGCATCCCTCGCCAACCGCTGCGACTGCATGGTCATCGTGGGCGGCAAGAACTCGGGCAACACCCGCCGCCTGGCGCAAATCTGCGCCGACGTCTGCGAGCACACGCATCACATCGAGGAAGCTTCCGAGCTCCAGGCCGCGTGGTTTGCCGACGCTCACCACATCGGCATCACCGCCGGAGCCTCCACCCCGCAAGAACACATCGAACGCGCCGTCACGCGCATCAAGGAGCTTTGCCGCTAACCATGGACCAGACCGTACCCGCATACGCCGCCGAGGTGGCCGATTACGGGCGCAGCCGCGACCCCGAGCCGGGTGAGGGCGCGCTCGTCAAGAACGTGCGTCCCGAATCGCCCGCGTGGGATGTGGGTATCGAGCCGGGCATGCGCGTGCTCGCGGTCAACGGCGAGCAGCTCACCGACATGATCGTGTGGCTCTGGGAAGCCGACGACGACACCGTCGAGCTGGAGGTATTCGACCCGCGCGACAACACCGTCACGCCCGTGGAGCTCGACCGCTTTCCCGGCGAGGACTGGGGCCTTGAGTTCGACGGCCCCATCTTCGACGGCATGCGTACCTGCGTCAACGCCTGCGTGTTCTGCTTTATGACCATGCTCCCCAAGGGCGGTCGCTCCACGCTCTACATCCGCGACGACGACTATCGTCTGAGCTTTTTGCAGGGCAACTTCGTCACGCTCACGAACCTCACCGACGAAGATGTTCAAAACGTCATCCAACGCAATATGAGCCCCATGAACGTGTCGGTCCACGCCGTGAGCCCCGACGTCCGCCGCCGCATGATGGGCCGCAACGCCCAGCGCGGCATGGACGTGCTCGAGGCCATCATGGCCGCCGGCATAGAGATTCATGCGCAGATCGTGTTGTGCCCCGGCATGAACGACGGCGAGGAGCTGGAAAAGACCCTGCGCTTTTGCGAGGAGCACGAGCAAATCACAAGTCTGGGCATTGTGCCGCTCGGTTTTACCAAGCATCAGAACCGTTTTAGCTGGTCCTACAGCGACAAGCCCGAGCTGGCGCGCGAGACCATTGCCATGATCCGACCGTTCCAGGACCGCGCCTATGAGCGCTTTGGCCGCCACACCTTCCAGATGAGCGACGAGTTCTATCTGGACGCCGGCATCGATCCTCCCGAGGCAGACTTTTACGACGGTTACCCGCAATACTACGACGGCATTGGCATGATCCGCTCGTATCTGGATGAGACCGACGACGTGCTTGCCGCCGATGCCGAGCGCCTGCGCCGAGTTCGCGAGGCAATCGCCGAGCGCAACCAGAGCCTTCTGTGCCTCTCCGGCGCCAGCGCGCGCGACACCGTGGCGCGCTTTGTGGAGTCGCCGTATGGTCTCGCCGGCACCGTCACAGCCATCAAGAACCGCTACTTTGGCGGCAACGTGGACGTGACCGGCCTCATCGTCGCGTGTGACATTCTGGAGCAGCTGCCCCAAGATCTGTCGGGGGTTATGCTCTTTGTGCCTAAGCTCATGTTCAACGCTGACGGCATGACGCTTGACGAGTATCATCGTGACGATTTACTCGCAAGCCTTACCAGTCGCGGCGCCGAGGTTCATGTGGTGTCGACCATGCCGCATGAGCTGCTCGATACCCTGGAGCGCATCCTTGGCATTGTGCCCGCCGACTCTACTAATTCCACTGACCCTACCCATTAAAGGAGAGCAGATGAAACCTATCGTCGCCGTCGTCGGACGCCCCAACGTGGGCAAGTCCACGCTCGTTAACCGCCTGGCCCAGACCTCGGACGCCATCGTCCACGAGTCTCGCGGCGTCACGCGCGACCGCTCGTACCACACGGCCGATTGGAACGGCCGCGAGTTCACCATCGTCGACACGGGCGGCATCGAACCGCTCAAGAGCGACGACGTCTTTGCCACGTCCATCCGCGACCAGGCCCTCGCCGCCGCCGAGGAAGCCGCCGTCATTCTGTTTGTGGTCGACGGCCGCACCGGCGTCACCGAGGAGGACGAGTCGGTCGCCCGCATGCTCAAGCGTAGCGACAAGCCGGTCTTTTTGCTGGTGAACAAGCTCGATAACCCCGATCGCGAAAACGACAGCATCTGGGAGTTCTATTCGCTCGGCATTGGCGAGCCCACGCCGCTTTCGGCCCTGCACGGCCACGGCACGGGCGACCTGCTCGACGACATCGTGGCCCTGCTGCCGCCGGAGGAGGACGAGGTCGCCGACGAATTCCCCGACGCACTGAACGTCGCCATCATCGGCCGTCCTAACGCCGGCAAGTCCTCGCTGTTCAACCGTATCTTGGGTGCCGACCGCTCCATCGTTTCCAACATCGCCGGCACCACGCGCGACGCCATCGATACCGTCGTCGAGCGCAACGGCAAGCACTACCGCATGGTCGACACCGCGGGCATCCGCAAAAAGAGCACCGTGTACGAGAACATCGAGTACTACTCCATGGTCCGTGGCCTGCGTGCCATCGACCGAGCCGACGTGGCGCTGCTCGTCGTCGATGCTTCCGTGGGCGTTACCGAGCAGGACCAAAAGGTTATGGGCCTTGCCATCGAGCGCGGCTGCGCCATCGTCGTGCTGCTCAACAAATGGGACCTGCTCGACGACGACCGCAAGCGCGAGGCCTGTATGGAGACCGTAGATCGCCGCCTGGGCGTTATGGCTCCCTGGGCCCAGTACCTGCGCATCTCGGCACTCACCGGGCGCAGCGTCGAGAAGATCTGGGCTATGGTGGACGCCGCCGCCAAGACGCGTTCGCAAAAGATCACCACCTCGCGCCTCAACGCGTTCCTCACCGACCTGCGTGAGTTCGGCCACACCGTGGTGGACGGCAAGCGCCGCCTGCGCATGCACTACGTGACCCAGACGGGCGTCAACCCGCCGACGTTCACGTTCTTCGTCAACCACAGTGACCTGGTCAACGACACCTACCAGCGCTACGTAGAGAACCGCATGCGCTCGACCTTCGACTTTGCCGGCACGCCCATTCGACTCTTCTTTAGGAAGAAGGAGCAAAAGGATGCATAATCCGATTCTTCTGACCGCCATCTGCGCCGTGGTCTCGTTCTTTATCGGGGCGATTCCGTTTGGCCTGATCTTGGGCCGCGTGTTCAACCACACCGACATTCGCAAGGCGGGCTCCGGCAACATCGGCACCACCAACGCCCTGCGTGTGGCCGGCCCCAAGGTGGCCGCGCTCACGCTGCTGCTCGACTGCCTTAAGGGCGCCATCTGCGTCCTTATCGCGCGTCCGTTCATTGCGAGCGTGGGCTATGGCTTCCCTGTAAGCATCATGGCTCCGGGTGCCGCCGGCGATTGGATGCTCGGCGTCATTTGCCTGGCTGCCGTGTGGGGACACATCTTCTCGCCCTACCTCAACTTCCACGGCGGCAAGGGTATCGCCGTTGGTCTGGGTGTCATCCTCGCCTGGTACTGGCCTATTGGCCTGTCGCTGCTGGGCATGTTTATCGTGGCCGTCGCCATCACCAAGTTTGTGTCGGTGGGCTCACTCGCCGCTGCCATCGGTCTTCCCATCGCTGCTTGCGCGGTCTTTCCGTACAGCAGCCTGGGGCTCAAGTTCTGTATGGCGATGATCGGCATCACCGTGGTGTGGGCCCATCGCTCGAATGTCCAAAAGCTCATGACCGGTAAGGAGTCCAAGCTCTCGTTTACCAAGCGCGTCACCGAACCCGACGATAAGTAGGAGAGAGTCATGAATGTTGCGCTGATTGGCTCTGGCTCCTGGGGAACCGCCGTCGCCGGCCTTGCTGCCGCGCGTGCCGAGCGCGTGACCATGTGGGCCCACAGCGAGCAGACGGCCGCCGGCATCAACGGCGAGCACCGTAACTCCCGGTATCTGGTGGGCTACGAGCTGCCCGGCAACGTCGTCGCCACCACGGACCTGGTGCAGGCGCTCGACGGCGCCGAGGCCATCATCTTTGCCGTGCCCTCCACGCACCTGCGCAGCGTATGTCATCAGGCGGCGCCGTTTATTGCGGACGAGACGCCGGTCCTGTGCCTCACCAAGGGCATCGAGCCCGAATCCGGCTTGCTTATGAGCGAGGTCATCGCCAGCGAGATCGGCAACGAGTCGCGCGTGGCGGCGCTCTCGGGCCCCAACCATGCTGAGGAAATCTGCCGCGGCGGTCTTTCGGCCGCCGTTATCGCCAGCGAAGACCAGCAGGTGGGGGAGACCTTTAAGGAACTGCTGCTGTCCACGGCCTTCCGCATCTACTTATCGCAAGACATGACCGGCGTCGAGGTCTGCGGCGCCATGAAAAACGTCATCGCCATCGTGTGCGGCATTTCCGCCGGCTCGGGCGCGGGCGACAACACGCTCGCCCTCATCATGACGCGCGGCCTGGCCGAGATCAGCCGCCTGGTGCACGCCCGCGGCGGTCAGGCCATGACCTGCATGGGTCTTGCCGGCATGGGTGACCTCATTGCCACCTGCACCTCGGAGCATTCGCGCAACCGCACCTTTGGCTACGAGTTTGCCCACGGCGTGTCGCTCGACGAGTATCAGACGCGCACGCATATGGTGGTCGAGGGCGCCGTCGCGGCCCGCAGCGTCAGCGAGCTCGCCCGTTCACTGGGCGTAGACATTCCGCTCACCTTTGCCGTGGAGCAAACGCTCTACAACGGTGTTACTTTGGATAGGGCGCTCGAGATTCTCACCGACCGCGTCCCTTCTCAAGAGTTCTACGGACTCACCGACTAGCGCAGAAAGGCTTCTACCATGGGTTCCATTAAAATCGCTCCGTCTGTCCTTTCGGCCGACATGGCCAACCTCAAGGGCGAGCTCGACAAGATCGCCGGTGCCGACTACGTGCACTTCGACGTTATGGACGGTCACTTTACCGGCAACCTCACCTTTGGCGTTGACATCCTCAAGGCCGTCAAGCGCTCCACCGATGTACCGGTCGACGCGCACCTGATGGTGTCGAACCCCGACGAGACGGTCGATTGGTACGCAGACGCCGGTGCCGACATGATCACCGTGCACTACGAGGCCTCCACGCACCTGCACCGCACGCTCACGCATCTGCAGCAGCGCGGCGTCAAAGCCGGTGTGGTGCTCAACCCCGCCACCCCCGTGTGCGTACTCGAGAGCATCATCGACGTCGTCGATATGGTGCTACTCATGAGCGTGAACCCCGGCTTTGGCGGCCAGAGCTTTATCCCGGGCACTCTGCATAAGCTCCACGAGCTCAAGGCCATGTGCGAGCGTCACGGCGTTTCGCCCCTGATCGAGGTCGACGGTGGCATTTCTTCCAAGAACATTGCCGTGGTCGTCAAGGCCGGCGCCAACGTGCTCGTAGCCGGCTCCGCCGTATTTAAGTCCGAAGATCCCGCCGCCGAGGTTGCGCTGCTGCAGAAGCTGGGCAACGAGGCCGCACAGGAGGCATAAACCCTTATGACCGCAGGTCAAAACCGCATACCCGTGAATCTTGACTACGCCGCCTCGACGCCTATGCGCGCCGAGGCGCTCCTTGCGCAGCGCGAGTACGACGACAGCGAGCTTGCCGGCGTCAACCCCAACTCGCTGCATTCGCTCGGCCGCAAGGCCGCTGCGCGCCTAGAAGTGGCGCGTCGCGAGATTGCCCGCAGCTTTGGCGCGCGCGTCCGTCCGTCCGAGATCATCCTAACCAACGGTGGCACCGAGGCCAACCAGCTGGCCTTGCTCGGTCTTGCCGAGGGCGCTCGTCAGCGCGATCGCAAGCGTAACCGCGTGATCGTATCTGCCATCGAGCACGATTCGATTCTGGACAACCTACCGCTGCTGCGTGCCGCCGGTTTTACCGTCGACCTGGTGCAGCCCTGCCGCGCGGGCTACATTGAGCCTCACGCGCTGAACGACTTACTGGGCGACGACGTCGCGCTCGTGAGCATCATGGTCGCCAATAACGAGACCGGTGTGGTGCAGCCCATCCGCGAGCTTACCGCGGCCGCACATGCTGCCGGCGCCCTGTTCCACACCGATGCTATCCAGGGCTATCTGCACATTCCACTCGATGTCACCGAGCTGGGCGTCGATGCTATGACGGTTGCCGCGCACAAGATCGGTGGCCCCGTGGCATCTGGCGCGCTCTACCTTAAGAGCCGCACGCCGCTGCGCCCGCGCATTTTTGGCGGAGGACAGGAGGCCGGACGACGTGCCGGTACGCAGGACCTGCGTACACAGCTGGCTTTTGCCGCTGCCGCCTCCGCGCTGTTGCCGAATGTTGCCAAGGAGCGCACAACGCTGCAGGCCTTATCCGACAAGCTTTACGCCACGCTTACGGCTCATCCGCGTATTCATGCCACCATGGGCGACTACGCACAGGCCGATCGTCTGCCGGGTATGGTTTCGATCTACGTCGACGGCATGGACTCCGAGGAGCTCATCGTCAAGCTCGACGCCGCCGGCTTTGAGGTATCGGCAGGCTCGGCATGCTCGAGCGGCAGTATGGACCCCAGCCACGTTTTGAGTGCGATGGGCATCGGTCGCGAGCAGGCATTGGGCGCACTGCGCATTTCCTTCGATGACCGCGTGAATCCGGGAGATCTGGACGACTTTGCCCAGACGCTGCTCTCGATCGTGGGTGCCGCATGATCGTCTCCGAGCTTGAACGCGCCCTGCTCGCACGATATCCCAAGACGGACGCCG
Organism: Collinsella aerofaciens; assembly: GCA_048478035.1. GTDB lineage: Bacteria > Actinomycetota > Coriobacteriia > Coriobacteriales > Coriobacteriaceae > Collinsella > Collinsella aerofaciens_CN. The sequence goes on from DBGBCW010000023.1 coordinate 110,922, forward strand.
AACCCTGGGACCATGTAGGCCTTTCCGTGGGAGATCCGGCCGCGGAGATTACCGGCGTTGTCTGTGCGCTCGATGCGACCGAGGCTAATGTTCGCCGCGCACAAGAAGCCGGCGCCAACGTGCTGCTGACGCATCATCCTATATACATCAAGGCACCCGAGGCCTTTTGTCCCGCGGATGCCACGCGCCCCCAATGCAGCGCGGCACTCTACGAGGCAGCGCGTTGCGGCGTGAGCATCATATCGCTTCACACCAACCTGGACCGCTCACTCGAGACGCGCACCTGCCTGAGCGAGCTGCTGGGCGCTGAGCCTGTCAGCTCGCTGGAGCACGTGGACGACCCCAAGGCTACCGGCCTGGGCGTACTCGCGATCCTCGACGACCCCTGTAGCCTGCGCGATCTCGCCACCCGTGCCGCAACGGCATTTGGCAGCGACCCGCGTGTGTGGGGCGAAGCCGATCGCCCGTGCCGCACCGTCGCTATTATAGGCGGCTCCCTGGGCGACTTTGGAGAGCTCGCCATCGCCGCGGGCGCGGACGTTGTCGTGACAGGCGAGGCGGGTTACCACGTGGCGCAGGACCTTGCCTTACGCGGGCTGCCGGTGATCTTGCTCGGCCACGACCGCTCCGAAGAGCCGTTCGTTGATATATTGATGAACTCTGCAGTTGACGCCGGGGTCGACCCCCGTCATGCGATTAAAATACTGAACCCTTGCCAATGGTGGACTGTGACAAAAGGAGAGAACTTATGAGCGCCGGCGCTACGCTACTCAAGCTGCAACAGATCGATTTGGAGCTCGCCCGCAACAAGAGCGAACTTGCCAATATGCCGGAGCTCAAGGAGCTCGCTTCCAAGCGCAAGACCTATGTGAAGCTCAAGTCCGAGATGACCAAGCTCTACGCCCAGCGCAAGGATCTGGACATTGAGCTCGATGATCTCAACACCACCGAGATTCAGACCAACAACGCCATCGAGGCTGCCAAGAAGCGCCATGTCGACGGCTCCGACTACCGCGAGGTTCAGGACCTGGAGAATGAACTCGCCACCCTGGCCAAGCGTCTGGACAAGATTGAGCACACCCGCAAGGACGTCGTTGTCGCCCATAAGGAGGCGCTCGACCGCGAGGCCCGCGCGCAGGCAATCATCGCCAAATTCGAGGAGGGCGTGAAGGCCGATACCAAGGCCGCCCGCGCCAAGGCTGCCGACCTCCAGGCCCAGATTGACGCCGCCACTAAGGAGCGCACCGCGCTTGCCGCCACGCTGCCGGCCGAGGTGCTCACCGACTACGAGCGTCTGCTCAAGCAGTTCCGCGGCCTGGCCGTCGAGACCATCCAGGGCAACATCCCCACGGTTTGCCACACCGCGCTGCAGGCATCGTCCATGAGCGACCTCAACCACGACGGTAGGTCAATTACGCACTGCCCGTACTGCCACCGCCTCCTGGTACTCCCCAGCAAGGAAGCCTAACGATGACGGCGGCACCCAACAATTCAATGCAACTTGAGGGAAAAACGATCCTGCTGGGTATTACCGGCGGGATCGCCGCCTATAAGTCGTGCAATATTGTGCGCCTGCTGCAAAAGCGCGGTGCCCGCGTCAAGGTCGTTATGAGCGAACATGCCACGGAGTTTGTGGGCCCGCTCACCTTCCGTGCGCTCACCAACGAGCCCGTTGCCGTGGGCCTATTCGACGATCCCTCCGACCCCATCCACCACATTTCGCTTGCGCAGGAGCCCGATCTGGTGGTCGTGGCGCCCGCGACGGCTAATATCATCGCCAAGATGGCCAACGGCATCGCCGACGACCTCATCTCCACTACGCTGCTTGCAACGCCGCGACCCATCGTGATCGCGCCGGCCATGAACAGCGGCATGTGGAAGGCGCCGGCCACACAGACCAATATGGCCACGCTGGGCGAGCGCGGTGTCCATGTGGTGGGACCCGGCAGCGGCTACCTTGCCTGCGGCGACGTGGACACGGGACGCATGAGCGAGCCCAGGGACATCGTCGAGGCCGTCTGTGAGGTGCTCAACCCCGCGCCTCAGGACCTGGCAGGCAAGCGCATCGTCATCACCGCCGGCCCAACGCACGAACCGATCGACCCGGTGCGATTCATTGGCAACCGTTCGTCGGGCAAGATGGGCATAGCCTTGGCGGGGGAGGCCGCACGCCGCGGCACTGCGGTCACACTCGTGTTGGGACCGACATCGCTCGATGTTCCCCGCGGCGTGGAATGCGTGCGCGTGCAGACCGCCGCAGAGATGCTCCAGGCGGCCCTGAGCGCCTTCCAGACGGCCGATGCGGCCATTTGCGCAGCCGCCGTCGCCGACTACACACCCGCCGCTCCTGCCGACCATAAGCTCAAAAAGGCCAACGAGCGCTTGGATCGCATCGAGCTTGTCGAAACGGTCGATATTTTGGCCGAGCTCTCGCGCAAGAAGGGCGAGCGGTGCGTGATCGGCTTTGCGGCCGAGACCAATAACGTTGTCGAATACGCCGAGCGCAAATTGGCCCTCAAGGGCTGCGATGCCATTATCGCCAACGATGTCTCGCGCGCCGATTCGGGCTTTGGAACCGACACTAACAAGGCCTGGATTGTGAGCACAACGGGTACGCAGGAACTTCCTGTGCTAACAAAACCCCAGCTCGCAGATACAATTTTGGACTTGCTTCAAAATTTGTAAAAAAGTTCTTGCACAAGGCTAAAGTTTCGGGTTAATATATTCCCTGTTGCGAGCGAGAGCAGAGCAACAAACAAAAGCTTCGGGACGTGGCGCAGCTTGGTAGCGCACTTGACTGGGGGTCAAGGGGTCGCTGGTTCGAATCCAGTCGTCCCGACCAGAAGTTTGCAGGTCAGGCACTTAGTGCCTGACCTTTTTTGTTTTAATCACCATGATTATTTTGCTTAAATCAACAACGTTCCCGCTCGATGCAATCACCGAATCAAAACGTGTACATCAGCCACCAAAATCGACTTTTTTCGACATGTTTGGAGGCTGATGTACACGAATGCGAAATCTCCCGCCGCCTACGACGCCCTCCACATGTCTGGACTCTCTATGGCTTGGCTGGATAGACATCGCCGGAACGGGTATAGTATCGAAAGTTTTGTCGTTAACCAGCGGGGGAGTCCTGTGGGCATCAAAAAGAAGATCAAAAAGGAGCTTATCGGCACTTCCGATTACCCGTCGAATAAGATCTTTACGATCTCCAATTTCATCACCTTTACGCGCCTGATCCTCACCCTGGTATTTCTGTACCTGTTTGTGACGGATAACAACCGCGTCATCGCCATCGCAATCTACGCCGTTGCCGCCTCCACCGACTGGATGGACGGTCAGATCGCCCGCATGACTAAGACGGTCTCGTGGCTCGGCAAGGTCATGGATCCCATTTGTGACCGTGCGCTGCTGTTCACCGGCGTGCTGGGACTGGTAGTTCGCGGAGAGCTGCCCATCTGGGTCTGCGTGCTCATTATTGGCCGCGACATCTATCTGGGCATCGGCACGCTTATCGTGCGCCATTATCACCGTCGCCCCATCGATGTCGTCTTCCCCGGAAAGATTGCCACAGCGCTGCTCATGACCGGCTTCTCGCTCATGCTACTCGGGTTCCCCGTTATTGACGGCCTGCATCTTTTGCCTTCAGCCCTTACGGCCTTCCCAGGCCTCAACGGAAGCTCGGTGCCCCTCGGCATCTTCTTTGTGTACGGCGGCGTGATCTTCTCCATGCTCACGGCTGTCATCTACTCCATTAAGGGCGGAGCGGCCATTAAACAGGCTCTCATGCATCCCGAAGACGAGGACATCGACTTTCTGAACCCTGAAATCGAAGACTGATTCGTTGGGGTATGATTACGTACGGTTCATTATTTGCGGCACGTCCGCGATAAGTTAGGGGTTGTCATGGACAACATGGTTAACAATATGCCTCAGAATGATAAGACTGCTGACGCTACCTGCGTATTCCGCGTGCCTTCAAGCGACGTCACCGTTCCCGACCTCATGGCCAACGTGCGCATCACCGCCCCCGTTCTGTCCATCGTCAAGGGTCCGCAGACTGGTGCCGCCTTTGAGCTCGAGGACGACGTGACCACCATCGGCCGCGATCCCGCGAACGGCATCTTCCTCAACGACATGACTGTTTCGCGCAGCCACGCGCGCATTATTCGCGAGGGCCTCGGAGCTCGCATCGAGGACCTGGGCTCGCTCAATGGCACCTGGGTCGACGGTGCCATAGTCAACGCGGCCCCGCTGCACGACGGTTCTTCCGTCCAGATCGGTACGTTTACGCTCATCTACCACGAGAGCACGCCGGAGCGCATCGAAACCGGTGAGTAGGGAATGGCCGAACGCAACTATCTGAGTATCGGCCAAGTCGTCAACCTACTTCGAGGCGCATACCCCGATCTTTCGAACTCAAAAATTAGATTTCTAGAGGATGAGGGGCTCATTACCCCTCATCGTACGCCTAAGGGATACCGTCAGTACTCTAAGGAGGACGTTGATCGCCTGGAGGTCATCCTGCACTTGCAGAAGACCCGCTACATGCCGCTCAACGTGATTAAGCAGCGCTTGGAAAACGCCACGGACCTGTCAACGCTCGCCTACGAGGTGGGCTTGCTATCCGATGTTCCGCTCAAGACGGAGCCCAAGGAGACTAAGCAAAAGCTGCATCCCATCGAGACCATTCCCGATATGTTGGGCGTCGAGATTTCATTTATCCGCTCGCTCGCCGAGAACGACCTCATTCGCATCATCAAAAGCCCGCAGAACCGCGAGCTCGTCGATGGTCGCGATTTCCCGATCATCCGCTACTGCTCCGAGCTGTCACGCTTCCATATCGAGCCGCGCAACCTGCGTCAGTACGTGTCTTCCGCCAACCGCGAGTCCTCGATGTTTGAGCAGGTGCTCGTGAGCATGCTCGGAATGGATACCTCCGATGACGAGCGCGACGCCAAGCTCGAGCGTGCGTTTAAGAAGCTTCACGACCTAACGGAAGGTGTGCACACCGCGCTGCTCAAGAACCGCGTTTTTGAGTCGCTCAACGCTGTGGTCGAGGACGCCGACATCGATGCACTCGATGAGGAAATCACTCGCTCCGAGTCCACCAAGGCCAAATACGAAGAGACAGCCGCGCCGGCTTCGAACGAGGATTCACTCGTAAAGCCGCTCAAGGTCGTCGCCCCTTCGCAATCCGGCACCGCCACCGCGGGCAAATAACCGCTGCCGAAATTTCGGCAACCCATTGAAAGGTCATGCAATGTACGACTTCGAATCTCAAATCGTCGACATCCCCGACTATCCCGAGCCCGGAGTCATCTTTAAAGACATCACGCCGCTCTTTAGCAATCCCGAGGCGCTCAAAGCCATGACCGATGCCCTCGCCGAGCACTTTGCCGGCATGGGAATCACCAAGGTCGTGGGTCCCGAGGCTCGTGGCTTTATGGTTGGCGTACCGGTGGCTGTAGCCCTTGGCGCTGGCTTTGTTCCCGCACGTAAACCGGGCAAGCTGCCGCGCAAGACGGTGAGCGAGAGCTACGAGCTCGAGTATGGAACGGATTCTATCGAGATCCACGCCGATGCTATCAGCTCTAAAGATACCGTGTTGATTCTGGACGACTTGGTCGCGACGGGCGGAACCGTCGAGGCAACAGGTAAACTGGTGCGAGATATGGGCGCAAAGCTTGTGGGCTACGGTTGTATCCTTGAGCTTGCGTTTCTCAACCCGCGCAAGAAGCTCACGCCTTCTAACGAGGACGTTGAGCTCTTTAGCCTGGTAACGGTGGACTAGCCGCTACCCTTAGATACCGGAAAGGAAGCTACATGCGCACAGCAAACACGCACAGAAACATGGCACGCTGCGCTGCTACGGCAACCCTCGCTTGTGTTTTGGGCCTGGGCCTCGTGGCTCCGGCCTACGCCGATACCGCATCCGACCTTGCCGCTGCTCGTACCAAGCTCGAGCAGATTGGCACCCAAACCCAGCAAATTCATGAAGAACTCTCCGCACAGACGCAGGAGCTTGATCAGACTGCAGGCGAGATCACGCAAAAGCAGCAAGAGATTGCCGAGGGCCAGGCAAAGCTTTCGAGCTACGTTGCCGGTGAGTACAAGACCGGCGGTCTGAGTCTCCTTCAGGTTCTGACGGGCGTCGACGATTTGGGCGACATGCTCAACCGTCTGTTCTACTACGGCAAGGTTTCCGACAAGCAGGCCCAGACCATTCAGGAGGTCAAGGACCTTAAGCAGCAGCTCACCGATAAGCAGACCGAGCAGGAGAAGAACGTCGCCGCGACGCAGAAGAAGGTCGACGAGCTCAATGCCCAGCAGGCTGAGGCCCAGAGTGTCGTGAACTCCCTGGATTCACAGCTGCAGGCCGAGCTTGCTGCCGAGGCCGAGGCCAATGCCGCGCTGCAGGCTGGCATCAATGCCAGCACCGCCGAAAAGGCCACGGTGAGCAACGACACCGCCGGTACGACCGAGAACGCCAACAACGGTGGTGGCTCGACCAACAATGGCGGCGACAACACCCCCGCGCCCGCTCCTGCCCCCACGCCGCAGCCCGTGACGCCCGCTCCGGCTCCGACGCCTTCCGCACCGAGCCAGTCCGTTGACGGTGGTACTGTTGTTTCGCGCGCCTACAGCAAGCTCGGTTATGCTTATTCTTGGGGCGGCATTGGACCGAACAGCTTTGACTGTTCCGGTTTTGTAAGCTACTGCCTCACCGGCCGTTATTGCCGCCTTGGCACCACGGGCACCTTTATGGGCTGGACCCGCGTGTCCGATCCCCAGCCTGGTGACGTCGTGGTTAACTCTTACCACACCGGCATCTACATTGGCAACGGCCAAATGATCCATGCTTCCGACTACAAGACGGGCGTTATCATCAGCTCCGTCGCAGCCGGTATGAACAACAATTACATTTTCGTTCGCTACTAAGTGTTGTAACTCAGCAAACAACAATGGACCTCGTATCATTTGGGAGCGAGGTCCATTCTTTTATCTCGACCGCCCGTTTTGCGTATAAGCAACAATCTAGTTTTGAATACTAGATATGCGCAGCATCTGTCCAAAAGATAGCTATAATTGTTGAGGAACAACTAGAAAGGACCCTCAATGAGCTGGGCACTTATCTCCGATTCGAGCTGCAATCTTCGCGATTGGCAACCAACCGCACCACATACCACCTTTGCATTTGCACCCCTTAAGATCAGAGTGGGGGAGCGCGAATTTGTCGATAACCTCTCGCTCGATGTTCACGAGCTTAATGTTGCCATTCAATCGGAAGCCAGCGCATCATCGAGCTCCTGCCCAAGCGTAGGGGAGTGGGCTGAGCTCTTTAAGCTTGCCGACAAGACGATCTGCATGCCTATCTCCGAGGGCGTCTCGGGAAGCTACAATGCCGCTGCCACTGCACGTGACATGGTGCTTGCCGAAGAGCCCAACCGTCAGATTCATTTGGTTAACTCGCGCGCGGCTGGCGGTAAAATGGACCTGATCTTCCTGCTGTTCGACCGCTATCTTGCAAGCAATCCGGATAGCTCCTTTGAGGACGCCTGCGCCTACTTCGATAGCTTGGAGCAGAACAGCAAGATTCTCTTTAGCCTGCGTAATTACGAGAACCTTGCAAAGGCCGGACGCATTCCTAAGGCAGCCGGCGTTATTGCCAACAAGCTCAATATCCGCATTTTGGGCACAGCGAGTGAAGCGGGCAAAATCGAACTCGTTGGGCACACGCGTGGCGAAAAGAAGATGCTCACCAAGATTATTGACACCATGGAAGCCGAGGGTTTCACGGGCGGCGAGGTCATCATCGATCACGTTGAAAACGAAGCTGGAGCCCAAGCGCTTGCTGACCGGATAGTCGAGCATTGGCCCGATTCCAAGACGATTGTCATACCCTGCAACGGCCTAGATTCCTATTACGCCGAGATGCACGGTCTCATCATCGGCTACGGCATGGGCGTGGCTTCGGGCCGATAATGTCCAACTAGACAAACGTACGGGCGGGATAAAGAGCCAGTGGCCCTTTATCCCGCCCGTCTTATACCTCGGTTAGCTATTAAACCCATTGAACTTGAGGTAGCTCATCAGGTACGCCTTCGAAACGAAGGACGATACCACACTGCGTACGAGCAGCGATTCGCGCGTAACCTGATGTGCGGTATCGGGTACGGGAGTCTGCTCGACGGAAAACGCCGCACGAATCGATGCCTCAAGTTGATCGACTACATAATCGAAAGCCGTTGGAGCGTCGTAGCTCAAGCGCTGAATATTAAAAAGTGCCTGAACCGCAGCGATGGGCAGTACCTGCTTAAAGATACAAATGGCGATGAGACGCGCAATCTGCTCACGGCCATACTGCTTTTTAACCGGAGCAGGAACGAGGCCGACCTTCACGTAGTTATTGATCATCGATGGCGTAATAACGGGCTGCTCTACGCAAATAGACAGCGGCTCCATCCACAGCGCAACATACTCAATAACCTGATCACGATAGAGCGTTACGTTGGGCAGCTGGTCATAGCGTGGCAGGCTCAACGCGTTGAGTTTACCCACCATATCGGACTGAATAAATGCATCCGGCAGCACCGTCGGTTGAATATCCTCGGGCTTAATGCTGACCGATGTATCGGACATCGGGATAACATGTTTAGCGTGGTTCATAAGAGGCCTCCGTTCGTTTTCTATATTGTATTCTAGGTTATCTAGTTTTGCATACCACATTGCCGCAAAGTAAAAGTGGCTGGGCGGCACATTGATGCACCGTCCAGCCACTTTGTTTAAAGATAGCAACCTTACATAAGATATATTATCGTACTTATCTACGGAGAAATGCGTATGCGCTGGTTGCCGCTATGGCTCCGTCAGAAACCGCGGTCACAACCTGGCGCAAACGCTTGGAACGGATATCGCCAGCGGCAAATAGACCTGGCGTGCGGGTCGCCATGGATTCATCAGTCAGAATGCCGCCATCAGGCGCCAGATCGACTAGATGCTCGACAAGTTCGGTATGGGGTTGCGTCCCGGTATAGACAAAGATGCCGAAAGAGCCGGGCTCAAATGACTCGGTATGAATTTCCCCGGATGAATTGTCCTTAAAGGCGATCGTCGTTGGCATGGCTTCGCCCGAGAGCTCCACAATACTAGTTTGGTACCTAACTGTAATATTGTTCTTTTCGAGTACTTTCTGAACAACACCATCAGGCGCACGGAACTGGTCGCGGCGCAGCACGATGGTCACACTGCTGGCAATGTCTGACAGGAACAGTGCCTCTTCGCATGCCGAATTGCCACCACCGATTACAAAGACCTGTTTGCCGCGGAAGAACATGCCGTCACATGTTGCGCAATACGAAACGCCACGACCGCGATAGGTATCCTCGCCAGCGAAACCTGCCGGACGCGGCGTGGCACCCATGCAAGCGATAACGCTCGAGGCAAGCGTATCGCCCATATCGTGATGCACCGTAAACAGCGCTGCATCGGCATCGTAATCGATACCCGTAACCATGCTCCATGCGACCTGTGCTCCCAGGCCCTCTGCATGCTGCTGAAAAAGCTCGCCGAGTTCGGCGCCACTCAAGAGCGGAATGCCCGGATAGTTCTCGACTTCATTGGTCGTGGCGATCTGTCCGCCCGACATGCCCTGCTCAATCACAGTCGTCGTCAGGTTGGCACGCGCAGCGTAAATGGCGGCAGCATAGCCCGCGGGGCCTCCACCGATAATCGCAACATCAATCGGCTGATCGGTAGTCATGGAATATCCTCTCGTCGATACATTGACGTTCTTTGCGCTCATACCCAAATTTACGTGAACATGACACTCATGCACTACAATGTTAAATCGCGTAACAAAGCTGAAGGGGAGTTATCGATGGATCAAACGCAGACGAGCAATAGCGCTCCCCTGCCCATGCAAGCTACTCCCCAACCGGAGCAAATGACCGTTTCACCTGCACAAAAACCCCTAGTAACCATTGTGCACGCATCGGTTGGATCGGGCCACAAAGCCGCCGCCAACGCGATAGCACAAGCATTTGACCTTATCCGCGGCACCAAGGGAATCCCTGAGGATATTGAGATCGAAGTCCTGGATATCCTCGATTTTGGACGCATTAGGTTCGATGGTAATAAAACTGCAGCGTCGTTTACCGGCGCCACGCGTCCCATTTACGACCTGACCTGGCGATATACGCTTACGGGACATCTTCTCTGGGGCGGCGGCACGGCATGGTCGCGAATTATGTTCCCCGCCTTCAACGAATATATTCGTCGCCGCAGGCCTATAGCCGTGGTCGCAACGCACATCACAGCAGCCAATGTTGCCGTGGGCGCCCGCGTAATTACGGGTATTGATTATCCGGTCATCTGCGTGCCGACCGATTACGAAGTCGAAGGCTTTTGGCCCCACAAGGACACCGACCTATTCTGCGTAGCCAACGAGTTTATGGCCGAAACGCTGCGCCCCCGTAAGGTTCCCGAGACCAAGATCCGCATTACAGGCATCCCCATTCGCGCCGGGTTTGATACGAACTACAATCGCGAGGAAGAACTCGAGAAGTTCAATCTCCCCGCTGACAAGACCGTTGTGTTGGTGATGGCCGGTGCCAGTTTACCTCAACCGTACGTTCGCTTTCGCGCGGAGATGGACCGCACACTCCCCTTCCTGCGCAGTTTCGAGGACATGCACTTTGTCTTTTTGCCGGGCAAGGATGAGGAATACGCCACCCGCCTCAAGACGCTCTTCGACGCCATGAAGCTCGAAAACGTCACGGTTCTGGACTACGTGGACGACATGGCGGCCCTCATGCACGGCTGCGACCTGGCAATCCTCAAATCGGGCGGACTCACCGTCACCGAGTGCCTGTGCGCGCATCTGCCGATGATCCTACTGGGCAAGTCCTATGGCCAGGAAAAGGCCAACACCACGATGCTCACCGGCATGGGCGCCAGCATGCACGTCACCACGGCACGAGAGCTCATCGTAACCCTACGCCATCTGCACGACCATCCCGAATTACTCAAAGCCCTACTCATCAACGGCGAAGTACTACGCCGCCCCCATGCAGCCGAAGACATTGCCATCGCCACCATGGAACTCGTAGGCAAACCCCAAAAGCGCAAACGAACCTTCTGCCGCTTCTACTGGGGCGGAAAACCCGCGCACATCCGCTAGCCGAATGTCCGCCGCTCTGCCGGAGCCGCCCTTATATCATTCCATGCTCAAACATTCTCGCGGGGCGCTCGCATCCCTCCCGCCCACCTCTCACACATATCATTCCATGCTCAAACATTCTCGCTTCGCTTCGCTCGCTGCGAAACTGCGCGTGGAACGATATGTGAGAGAAGCGGGCGGGCGGCTACTCGCTTGAAAACAACAATCAATCTTTCTGATAAGCAGATGCGGCAAAGGAACAGTCCCTTTGCCGCATCTGCTTACTGCAATTAGTTACTTTGGTTCGCCTTTGCAGCTTTAAATATGGAGATCCGGCGCAGCTGGTAGTGCGTAAACGCAGCTGACCGGCCCGACCCGCCTATATATCGTCCCACGCGCAGTTTCGCAGCGAAGCGAGAATGTTTGAGCATGGGATGATATATAGGCGGGTCGGGCCGGTCAGCGGACAGTACGTAAACGACTAAGCTACGCCGCTAGAACCGAAACCGCCGGCTCCTCGGTCGGTTTCGTCTAGTTCGTCTACTTCTACGAGGTTGACCGTGGGGACTTCTTGGATGACGAGTTGGGCTATGCGGTCGCCCTTGTTGATTTGGATGTTGTTGGAGGGGTCCAAGTTGATGAGGATAACCATAAGTTCTCCTCGATAGTGGGCATCGATGAGGCCCGGCGTGTTGACTATAGACAGGCCCTGCTTGATGGCCAAGCCGCTGCGGGGCTGGACGAAGCCGGCGTAACCGTCGGGCAGGGCGATGGCCAGCCCAGTAGAGACCAGACGGCGTTCGAAGGGCTTCAGGACGCAGTCCTCGTTGGAGCGCAGATCCAAGCCGGCATCGGTGGGATGGGCGTATTTGGGAAGCTCGACGGTGGGGTCGAGACGCTGTATGTTGACGGTAATGCTGGACATGGAATCACCTTAGCTTGTCGAGCTCTTGCAGAAACTCATCGACGTCTTTGAAATCGCGGTAGACCGAGGCAAAACGGATGTAGGCCACCTTGTCGATCTTGGCCAAGCGCTTGAGCACCATGTCACCCAACTCATGGGAGGTGACGGCCGTCAGCGTGCGAGAGCGCAGCTCGACCTCGATGTCGTCGATAATCTCATTGAGCTTCTTAGTGTCGATATCGCGCTTGATGGTGGCGCGCATCAAGCCGACGAGCAGCTTATTGCGATCGAACCGCTGCTTGGTTCCGTCTGACTTAATGACCTCGATTGGGTCTTCGCATCGCTCAAACGTTGTAAAACGATAGTTACACGAGCAACATTCGCGACGGCGCTTAATGGTGTTATTAGACTCCTGCATACGAGAATCAACGACGCGGGTATGTGCCTTGCCGCATTTGGGACAGCGCATGGTACCTCCTCTTAAACGATAACAAGGGTACCATGCGCAGCGCGATAATGATTACGAACGAGCAGGAACCTTAAGATGCGCACCGGCGGCGAGCGAACCATGCTCCAGATGATTGACGTTACGGATCATGTCGGAAGTCTCTTGCGTGGAAAGGCCTTCGATTGGATATTCCTCGGCAAGAGACCAAAGAGAATCACCAGGCTGAACGCGAATGGTCTCGTAGGTAACGTTGGAAACGGACTCGGCATACGCGGCGTGACGAGCGCTAAAGACCGACGTAGCGAGGACAAAGAAGAGCGTAAGCGCAACGGCAACGGCGACAATCGTCGGAACCTTCAGGGCAACGCGAGCCGGCGCGACTACAGCCTGCTGATTGCGAGCAGGCTTTACGGTCAAAGGCTGAAAGCCGGAGCGGCCACCCTGAACAACCGTAAAAGTGGGTTCTGCAGGCGTCTCGAGCTTAAGGGCAAGGTTTCCCTGGACCATATTCGTTGCGTTCATCATGTTCTCCTCTCGCGTGTTTTGCTGAGAACAGTTTTATCAAGCCGCGCGGACAAAAATGTCTAGCGCGAGAACGAATGTTCGGTTATTATTATCTTCGAACAGTTGTTCCTGTCAAGCAAAAATCGAACATTTGTTTGACATGGGTAGAGAGGATGCCCTGATGGCTCGCAAAATTACCAAGCGTCAGCAGCAAATTTACGACTTCATCAAGGAATATCAGCAGGAGAAGGGTTATCCGCCCAGCGTGCGCGAGATGGCTTCTGCCGTGGGCCTTTCCTCCCCCAGCACCGTGCACGCCCATCTATCTGCCCTGGAGGCGCGCGGGCTACTCAAGCGCGATGCCACCAAACCGCGCGCCCTGGAACTCTTTAACGAGGACGGTTCCTCTGTCTCAATTTCTAAATCTGACGAGCCCACTGCACCTCGCGGAACGGTCTCGCTACCGCTCGTTGGTCGCGTCGCGGCTGGGATTCCCATTCTGGCCGAGCAGAATATCGAAGACACTTTTACTATCCCGACCGAAATCGCCACCGATCAGGGTTCCTTTATCCTTGAGGTGCATGGGAGCTCAATGATCAATGTCGGCATCTTCAATGGCGATTACATCATTGTCCGTGAACAAAAGAGTGCCATGAACGGCGAAATTGTCGTGGCCATGATTGATGGTTCAGCGACCGTCAAGACGTTCTACAAGGAGCAGGGACGCGTACGCCTGCAGCCCGAGAATGACACCATGGAGCCTATCTATGCAACGAATCCCGTTATCTTGGGCAAAGTCGTCGGCTTGATGCGCCGGTTCTCGTAATGCAAAAACGCATCACCATCTTTGATACCGTCCGCGGGTTTACGATGATTTCAATGGCAGGTTTTCACGCTTGTTACGATCTCGCCTACCTGTACGGTTGGGATATGCCCTGGTTTACACAGACTGTCTTTCAAGACATCTGGCGTGCCAGCATCAGCTGGGTATTCTTGTTTATCGCGGGTTGGATGTGCACGCTCTCACGCAACAATGCTAAACGAGCGGCCAAATACGCTGCCGCAGCTTTGGTCGTCTGGATCGTAACAACGCTCGTATCCGTCGACGATTCAGTGAACTTTGGCATCATTTATTGCATGGCGGCGTGTACCGCTGTGGCAGCCGTAGCACGACCGATGCTTCAGAAATTTCCCAGCACATTGGGCATTGCGATATGCCTCGCTCTCTTCGCAGCGACATGGGGCATTCCGAAATCGACCTATTCATTCCCCTATTTGGCGTGGCTAGGATTTCCCGACCCCAGGTTTGTTTCAGGCGACTATTATCCAATCATCCCGTTTATATTCATGTACCTCACAGGATACTTTGCTGCGCGTACCGCTCAAAGATGTGAACATCCCGCCCCAAGCTGGGCCTACGCCAATCCCGTCCCGGCGCTCGCTAGCCTTGGACGCCATGCACTCCCCTTTTATCTGCTGCATCAGCCCATCATTCTGGGCATTTTGGAGCTCGTCTACTCGGTGCGATAACGCTCGAGCCGCGGCGCAATACGAGCCGGCAGTTTCGCCACAATACGAACACCATCCTCAAGATATTCCTCGTGCAAAAGAGTCCCCTGCTCATGAACAAGCGTGATGAGGGCGCCTTCGCGATATGGAATGTCGGCTGAAAGCAGCACATCGGTGGCAGCGGCCTCGCGAGCAATGCGATCGACGAGATCATCGAGCCCCTCACCCATTTGGGCGGAGAACAGAACGGCCTCGGGATAGCGACGACGGAAACTCAATCGATCAACGCTATCGAGAAGATCGATTTTATTGAACACCGTAAGCGTCAAACGCTCGCCGGCACCGATCTCGTCAAGAACGCGATCGACTGCCTCGAGCTGGCGCTCGTAGTCCTCGTCAGAGGCATCCACAACTTTAAGGATCAGATCGGCACCAAGAACCTCAGACAGTGTGGACTTAAAGGCATCAACGAGACCATGCGGTAGCTTTTGAATAAAGCCAACGGTATCGGTAATCGTCATGCCACGACCGCCGGGCAGGCGATACGAACGCGTCGTCGGGTCGAGCGTAGCAAACAGCTTGTCCTGCGAAAGTACCGTAGATCCGGTCAGACGATTGAGCAACGTCGATTTACCCGCATTGGTATAACCAGCTAACGCGACGCGAAACGCCGGTGACTCAATGCGGCTCTTAGACTGGACATCGCGACGCTGTTCAACCTGCTTGAGCTCACGACGAAGCGCAGCGATCTTATTACGAATGAGGCGACGGTCAACCTCGAGCTGGCTTTCACCCTGGCCAAAGCGAGAACCGATGCCGCCGCGCGTCTGCTCCTTGGCGAGATGGCTCCACATGCCACGCAGACGAGGCAACAGATATTGAAGCTGTGCCAGCTGTACCTGTAGGCGTCCCTCACGCGTCTGAGCATGCAGGCCAAAGATATCCAGGATCAGTGCTGTACGATCGATAATCTTTACCGGCTCGCCCACGGCTTTCTCCAAATAGGATTGCTGCGAGGGCGATAAATCGTCGTCGAAGATAACAACATCGGCATCCATACGATGCACGAGCCCGCAAAGCTCCTCAACCTTACCGGAGCCAATAAACGATTTTGGATGCGGCTTAACCAGACGCTGTGACAAACGCGCCACGCACTGGGCGCCAGCCGTATGGGCCAGGCGCTCAAGCTCGTCAAGCGAACGATCGAGCGGCCAGGCGTTATCGCGCCACTCAACTCCGACAAGAACGGCACGTTCGGGCTCAGGCGCCGTGGGAACGAGGGGAAACCGAGCCATTAGGCCGCCTCGATACGGTGAAGGATATCCTCAACGACCCCATCGATCGTAAACTCGTCCATATCGAACCACACGATGCGGTCATCGCGTTTAAACCACGAAAGCTGACGCTTGGCATAGCGACGCGAACGCATCTTGATGAGTTCGCGAGCCTCATCCATGCTTATCACGCCATTGAAAGCATCGACGATCTCTTTATAGCCAATTGCCTGCATCGACGTTAGAGCATCTCCCAGCCCCTGGTCCATAAGACCGCGGACCTCATCGACAAGACCCTGCTCAAACATCAGATCGACGCGTAGGTTAATGCGTTCATAGAGCACCTCGCGATTTCGCGTCAAGCCAAACCATAGGGCATGATAATGCTCGCGCGGAACACTAAACTGACTTTTTTGCTGTGCATAGGAGATACCATCATCATGCATCTCGAGCGCACGAATCACACGGCGCACATTATGGGGATGAATAACAGCAGCAGATTCTGGGTCGCGCTCGGCAAGCAGGGCATGCAGTTCTTCCTCGCCAATACGCTCGGCAAGCTCCTGATAGCCCACACGGCGATCGTCCTCAAGTTCGCCCGAGGGAAAGTCCATCTCATCGAGGGCGGCCTTGAGATACAAGCCTGTGCCCCCGCAAAACACCGGTAAGCGGCCCTCGCCAAGCAAACGCTCAACATGCGCGCGAGCGTCAGCCTGATAAAGCGCCGCAGAGTACGCCACACCCGGCTCTACAATGTCGACGAGACGCAGCGGCGCCGCACACTCATCGGGCGCCATCTTTGCGGTACCGATGTCCATGCCGCGATAGATTTGCATCGCATCGCACGACAGCACTTCGGACGAAAGACGAGCCGCCAAACGGTCGGCAACATCACTCTTACCAACCGCCGTCGGACCGACGATCGCAACGGCGGAAAGACCTGCCCCGGGAGAAACCATTAGCGCGGCTCGCCCACAACGGAGCCGGACAAATACCAGGTCTTGGCAACGTCAACGTCAACATCAACGATCTTGCCAACAAGCTGATCGATGCTGTAACCCTCGGGGATAGGCGCATGCACGGTCTGATTCTTGGGACTCTTGCCCAGCAGGACCGCGTCGTTCTTTTTACTCGTTCCCTCAATGAGCGCCGGCACCACAGTATGAAGCTCACCCTGGTTGTACTCGTGCGCCGTGGTCTCGATAACCTTAACCAGGCGGTTGAAACGCTCGAGAATAACCTCATGCGGCGTAGGATCGTCAATCTCGGCGGCCGGGGTCCCGGCGCGCTTGGAATAGATGAAGGTATAGGCCTGAGCATAGCGGACCGTCTCGGCAAGTGAGAGCGTCTGCTCAAAGTCTTCTTCAGTCTCGCCCGGGAAGCCAACGATAATGTCGGTCGAGAGCGCGATATCGGGCATGCGGTTGCGAATGCGATCGACCAGGCCCAGATAGTCCTCGCGTGTATAACGGCGATTCATCTCTTTGAGGATCCGTGTCGAACCTGACTGGACGGCCAGGTGCAACTGCGGCATAACGACAGGCGTCTCGGCCATGGCGTCGATGGTCTCGGGGAGCAGATCCTTGGGATGCGAAGACGTAAAGAAGATGCGCTCCACACCCGTATCGCCCACGGCACGCAGCAGATCGGCAAAACGCGGCTTGCCAAACAGATCGCGACCATATGAGTTAACGTTTTGGCCCAGCAGCGTAATCTCACGCACGCCCTGGCGCACCAAACCGGTCACCTCGTCGACAATCTCCTCGAAGGGGCGACTTTTTTCGCGACCGCGCACGTACGGCACGATGCAATAGGTGCAGAAATTATTGCAGCCTGTCATGATGGGCACCCAGGCGTGATACTGGGTCTCGCGATGCCACGGCATGCTCATAGCATCCGTATCCTCATGCTCATTGGTGCGGATATGACGCTTACCATCAAGGAACGCCTCGGCAATGAGCTCGGCCACATGTGCGATGGAATGCGTGCCAAAGATGACATTGACGTTATCGACGTTGGTGAGCAGGCCCTCTCCATCACGCTGCGCGATGCAGCCGCCCACGGCAACCACACGCTTGCCCGAAGGCGAAGGCGGCAGGCTTTTGCAGGAATTGCACTGACCGTACAGGCGAGTATCGGCGGCCTCACGCACACAGCATGTCATGAAGACAACGATATCGGCATGCTCGGGATCGAGCGCCATGAGGCAGCCATACGAATCAAGCAGACCGCTCACACGCTCGGAGTCGTGCTGATTCATCTGACAGCCAAAGGTGCGGATAAAGTAGGTTTTACCGGCAAGAATATCGCGTACGGAACGCTGGTCCATGTGCATAAGTCCTAACGATGGGGAGCGAAACGAGGCAAGCAGAAGCTATGCCACAGGCTTAACATCATCCATGACGACGTTATCCATAGCAGCTCGATTGATCTGGTGAACGTAGATAGAAAGGCGGATGGCCGTGCGCGACTCCCCGTTAATGAGGATGTCGGAGAACACAGGCGCGCAGGAAATATCAAAACCGGTTGCAATCAAAAAACCGCGCGCGATAGCAACGGCCTTAATGGCCTGGTTGACAGCACCGGCACCGACACACTGGATGTTGACGGGTACACCATCCTTGACCATGCCGGCGATGGCGCCGGCAACGGACGCGGGCGATGATTTGCTTGATACCTTCAGGCAATCCATGAAGAAACTCCTGCGTTTAAAAGTACGTTTTAACTGCAATAACTTTATCGTACCGAGTGGACTCGGTAAAGGCACTATTCCTCTTTGGCAAGATCGAAGGTCACGGTGATTCGATCACGCGAAACACGGATCTTTGGGTCGCCGCAAAGATTGAGATAGTACCGGGCGGCAAGGTCATTAAAGTCGCGCTCCACAGCACGCGAAAACTGTGCCATGTCATCCTTGGCAATACGCAGCCCACGACGATCCTTCGCGAGATCGACAGGAGCCGGCGCATGCGAGGATGAGTCACGCTCGCGCAGCAGACGCGCAGTCACACCGCGAACGGGCTTAATCTGCCCTGCCAAAATGCGATGGGCCGTGCGCTCGGACATTTCAAGACCCAAACCCGAACAAATACGAATAAAGTCCTCGGCATCAGAGGCAAGGCCTAAACGATCGACAACCGGAAGCTCGCTCTCATCATCAATAAACAGGAGACGAGACGTATCGAGCCGACTAGATGCCTGAGCGTAGAGGGTCGCGGCAATCTCAGACGGAGAACCAAGATAGACATCGCAACCACGCAATTCCTCGAGCGCAAACTCACAGGCAGCGCGAATAATATTATGCGGACCGCGAGCGCAGACATAACGCCCGTCCTCATCCTTGACGGCCTGGGGCCAGCTGGACTGATCGGCACGCTCACTAAGGCGGTCGGCCGCAACGCTCACCTTAAAGGCTGAACCAAGATCGACACCGGACGTGACCACACGGGCCTCGTCGGTGTTCTGCTTGATCGAAAACAATGCCATGCCACGACCGTGAACGCCCCAACGGTCCATCTTCATGCTCTCAAGCTTGGAGGTAACGCGAGCATCGAAGATTCGCTCTTGCATGTCCTGCGGAACACCCGAGCCGTTATCCAGAAAGACAAGCGTGCGGACGCCATCTTCCTTGGTCGTGGCGAGATAGACCTTGTCGGCGCCAGCATCGCGAGCATTACGGAGCATTTCGATGACGATATCCTCGACATGCTGAATGTCGTGCTTTGCCTGGCGCCGCTCGGCCTCCGAAACGCGGAGGCGGACATACCCCTCGCCAAGGTTCTCCTCGACGCGAAGGTTGCCCTCCCCCGACATCGACGCGATAAATGAGATGAGCTCGTTCGCGTCGCTCATGTTATTTAGCGATATCGACAGCGCGGCTCTCGCGAATCACGACGACGCGCACCTGACCGGGATACTCCATCTCTTCCTCGATCTGATGGGCGATATCGTGAGCCAGAACCGTGGACTGGGCATCGGAGATCTTGTCCGGCTGAACCATGACGTGGACCTCGCGACCAGCCTGCATGGCATAGGTACGCTCGACGCCATCATGAGAGTTGGCGATCTCCTCGAGCTTCTCAAGGCGCTTGATGTAATTCTCGGCCGACTCGCGACGGGCGCCGGGACGAGAAGCAGAGACGGCATCGGCAGCCTGGACCAGAACGTCGAGCACCGTGTTAGGGTCGACATCGGCATGATGGGCCTCGATCGCGTGGACGATAACGGGCTTCTCGCCATAACGGCGGGCAAGCTCGGCGCCGATGACGGCATGCGGGCCCTCGACGTCATGGTCGATTGCCTTGCCCAGGTCGTGCAGCAGGCCGGCGCGCTTAGCGGTCACAACGTCCAGGCCAAGCTCGGAAGCCATCACGCCGCACAGGTCAGAGACCTCGAGGGAGTGCTGAAGCACGTTCTGACCAAACGAGGTACGGTAGCGCAGGGCACCAAGGGTCTTGACGATCTCGGGGTGCAGGTCGTGGATGCCGGTATCGAAGGCAGCCTGCTCGCCAGCCTCGCGCACGCGCTGCTGAACCAGGTCGGCAGCCTTGTGATACATCTCCTCGATGCGGGCGGGGTGAATGCGGCCGTCGGCGATGAGGTTCTCGAGGGCAACACGGGCGGTCTCACGACGGACCGGGTCGAAGCTCGAAAGAACGACGGTCTCGGGCGTGTCGTCGATCACGAGGTTGACGCCGGAAACCTGCTCGAAGGTCCGGATGTTGCGACCCTCGCGACCGATAATACGGCCCTTGAGGTCATCAGAGGGGATGTGCACGGAGGTAACGGTGACCTCGGCTGTGTGGTCGGCAGCGCAGCGCTGAATCGCCAAGGACAGAATCTCCTGGGCGGTCTTGTGGCACTCGGCGCGAACCTGCTGCTCGGACTCGCGAATGATCGTGGCAGCCTCGTGGGTGACCTCGCCGCGAACCTTATCGAGGAGCTCCTTGTGGGCGTCCTCGCGGGTCAGGTCGGCGATACGCTCGAGCTCGGAGGTCTGCTTGGCGCAGAGCTCCTCGAGCTCGCGGGAGCGCTTCTCGACCTGACCGGCCTGGCTGGACAGCTGATGTTCGCGCTTGTCGAGAGCGTCGTTGCGGCGATCGAGGGACTCCTCGCGCTGCATCACACGGTTCTCGAGCGTACGAATCTCGCTCTTACGCTGCTTGTCCTCGGCCTCGGCGGCCTGCTTGTTCTTGATGATCTCCTCTTTAGCCTCGAGCAGAGCCTCTTTTTTGAGGGTCTCGGCCTGACGCTTAGCATCACCGATCAGGGACTCAGCCTGTGCGTGTGCCGACTGGATCTTTTCGTCGGCCTCGTGAAGACTACCCTGCTTGGCGGTGCGCATGTAGGCAATGGCGGCGATGGCACCCAAAACGATGCCAACGAGCGCTGCGATGATAGGCATGCTCACTCCTTTTTGTGGATTCGTTACACAACAAAGCGAACCGTCCTTACGAACGGCTCGCGACATTTGAGTAATATGGGCGCAGCTTATGCGGGTCGGATACAGATAAACATATAAACAAACTCATCACAGATGAGCACATATCACAAAGCAAATGACAGTGTTTATCGTACGTTGAACCACAACAACTGTCAAATAAATGGCCCCGGCACGGCGGCTAAAACGCGGTGAACGGCAGGGCCACAAAACGCATACGCCTAAACCGCACATTCCTCGCGTTCGGCATCGAGACGTGCCTTAACGGCATCGGCGGCGATGTGATACGAGAAGCCCTTGCCCATCAAAAACCGAACCAGTTTTTCGAATCCACGCGTCTCTGGAACACGCCGCTTGGCGAGCAGGGCTGACGCACGCGCCAAATCGTCTTCGACGGCAAAATAATCCTCGGGATAACCGGGAATGTCATCGAGCACGACATGACGGCGCTTGAGCTCGGTCTCGATTTTGCGCTGTCCCCAACCGCGCCGCTTGCGCTCCTCGATAAAGTACGAGCAAAAGCGGTTCTCGTCTAAAAAGTGATACTCGGTGGCGCGCTCGACGGCGAAATCGATCGCGGGCTGGTGAAAGCCGTAGCGAGCCAGCTTGTCACGGACCTCACCCGTCGCATGGTCGCGGCGCGATAGCATCTCGGTCACCATGGTAAGTGCACATTTACGCTCGATGAGCTGCACCGCCTCACGAAAGTTGTCCCAATCACAGGGAAGATCGGGGCGGTTTTTGACATACAGCCGCGCGACCCGTACGGGAATCCAAATGGACCGCTCAAAACCGCCCTCAAGCTCACAATCGATATGTGCGCAAGGCTTTTTGGACGCATACCCGCTCGAGAACGAGGAAGCCGCCTTCTTATCGGGAAAGACGGCCGTGGCCTCGGTCACCGTATACGACATGAGCGTAACCGCTACTCGTCGTCATCATCGAGCATGGCGGAACCATCGATGGCGTAAAGCTCGTCAAACTCCTCAGGCGCAGGCTGATCGGTCAGCTCGACCTCGGACGGAGCATCGTCATCAAACTCAAGTCCGCAGGCAAGGCGGACCTTATGCTCAATCTCGTCGGCGCAATCGGGGTGTTCGCGCAGGAACGCCTTGGCGGCCTCTCGACCGTTGCCAAGCTTGTCCTCGCCATAGGCAAACCAGGAGCCCATCTTCTTGCAGATGCCGCACTCGACAGCCATGTCCAGAATTGAGCCCTCCTTAGAGATGCCCGTACCGTACATGATGTCGAACTCAGCAGAACGGAACGGAGCTGCCACCTTGTTCTTAACGACCTTGGCGCGCACGCGGTTACCGATAACCTCGTCCTTAAGCTTAATGCTGTCGATACGGCGAATGTCGATACGCACCGAAGAGAAGAACTTAAGGGCGCGGCCGCCCGTCGTAGTCTCGGGGTTGCCGAACATGACGCCGATCTTCTCACGCAGCTGGTTAATGAAGATGCACGTCGTGTTGGACTTGGACAGCGAGCCGGCGAGCTTGCGGAGCGCCTGACTCATCAGGCGAGCCTGAAGACCGACCGTAGTATCGCCGATTTCTCCCTCGATCTCGGCACGCGGGGTCAGCGCGGCGACGGAGTCGACGACGATGGCATCGATGGCGCCGGAACGCACGAGCATGTCAACAATCTCGAGCGCCTGCTCGCCCGTATCGGGCTGGGAAATGAGCACCTCGTCGATATCCACGCCGATGCGCGCGGCATACGTGGGATCAAGCGCGTGCTCGGCATCGATAAATGCCACAACGCCACCCATTGCCTGGGCCTCGGCCAGGATCTCGAGCGAAAGCGTCGTCTTACCGGAGGACTCAGGACCGTAAATCTCGACGATACGGCCGCGCGGCACGCCGCCGATGCCCAGAGCGGCATCGAGGGCCAGGGCGCCCGTGGGAATGGCCTCGACCTCGAGCTCGGGACCACCGTCGCCGTACCTCATGATGGAACCCTGGCCGAATTTCTTCTCGATCTCGGCCTTGGTGGTGGCGATCATCTCATCGCGCTCTTTACCCGTCGTGCGAGCATGAACGGTACGTACGGGACCTGAATTCTTGGCCATGAATAGCCCTCCTCTTAACAACCTGCATCGATAATAAACGAACGGCTGTTCGTGGTCAACCGTTCAGATAAATCATATGCAGCCGACCTTTCCAAAACCCAACCAAACGCCAACCAAACACTGACCAAAAACTTGACCGCAGGCGAACCGAGCAAGGTAAAAAAGGAAGAATACGCCAACTACCTGCACATAGAGTAAATTCGCCAGAGGTCCCTATCTCCACAATTAAGGGGCCCGGAGGCCCCTTAAAACACGTCTATTCCATAGAATCGAGCACGTAGACAATGCGACCCAGTGCCTCAGCGACCGCATGGGCACGAACGCATGAACGATCGCCCTCATAGTGACAACGAATGGAGTCCACGACCGGCGCTCCCCCATTGGCCGAGCGATACGCCCAGCCAATATAAAAGGTTCCAGCCGGATCGTCCTCGGTGCCTCCACCGGGGCCGGCATAGCCCGTCGCGCTCACGGCAATATCGCTCTGGTACAGTTCCAGCGAACCGGCAGCCATCTCGCGCGCCGTCTGGTACGACACCGCGGTATAGCGGTCGAGCGTCTCTTGCTCAACTCCGAGCACGCGATGCTTAATCTCGTCGCAGTACGTTACCGCACCGCCGCGCAGCACCGCCGAGGCACCGGGGATATCGGCGATCGTCGAGGCGATCATGCCCGCTGTTAGAGATTCAGCCGTCGAAACCGTCACACCACGAACGCTTGCACGCTCGACGATATCGGCTGCGAGCTCTTCATTGTGCGCGGCAATCTGCTCAAATGATTTCGTCATGCCCACCAGGACCTAGACCGAAAAGACGATCTTGCGGCAGTTCCAGAAGTACTGAGCGCCCGAGATAACGGTCAGGATAACGGCCACGGCGTACAGGAAGCGTGAGACGCCATAGAGACCGAGCAACAGCTCCGCAGGCCCCAACTGGAGGCCGGTCATCGCAAAGACGCACAGGTAGCCGCAGATGGAGACCATCGTGGTCGCCGTCTTGTACTTGCCAAGCTTATCGGCCGCGACAACCACACCGGCCGCACTCGCGACCATGCGCAGGGCGCTCACCAGCAGCTCGCGGAACAGGATGATGAACACCGACCACACGGTTACGGCTCCAAAGTCCAAGAACAGCAGCAGGGCCGAGAACACGAGCAACTTATCGGCGATGGGATCCAAGAACTTACCGAAGTCGGTGATCTCGTTGCGCGAACGAGCCAGGTAGCCATCAACCTTATCTGTACACGACAGGATGACGTACAGAATAAAGGCGGCGGCGGCAAGCGGGCCGTCGAAGGTGCTCCAATCCGTACCGGCAACGCTCGTGTGAGACAGCGCCGACACGATCATGAACACTGGAATGAAGACGATGCGCACGCACGTCACGATGTTGGCGGGCGTCCAGACACTCGTCAGTTCCTTATTGCTCTCGTTAGCCACGACGCTCTCCTACTCCACAACATGACCGATAAGCTCGTAGCAGAAGCTATCGGTAAACTCGACCGTCAGAATATCGCCAACAGATACCTCGCTGGCATCCAGATGCACCGCGCCATCGGAATCGGGTGCCTGGAACCAGGCATGGCCGATGAGCTCGGCACCGTCCTCGGTCTCCTCGATACCGTCGACAATCACCTGGGCGCGCTCGCCCACGTGCGCGGCAGTCGCGGCAAAGCCGAGCGACTCGGCAAGATCCATAGCCTCCTGGGCGCGCTCGAGCTTAACCTCTTCGTCGACCTGACCTTCCATCTTGGCGGCCAGGCTACCCTCCTCCTGCGAGTAGGCAAACACACTCGTGTAGTCAAAGCCCACGGCGTCCATAAAGTCAATGAGATCGCGGAACTCGTCGTCGGTCTCGGTCGGGAACCCTACCATGGCTGTGGAGCGGATCACGATACCGGGGATGCGCTCGCGCAGGTCGCGGAACAGGTCCTCGA
Source organism: Collinsella aerofaciens (assembly GCA_048478035.1). GTDB lineage: Bacteria > Actinomycetota > Coriobacteriia > Coriobacteriales > Coriobacteriaceae > Collinsella > Collinsella aerofaciens_CN. Next base: position 136,171 of record DBGBCW010000023.1, read on the forward strand.
GCTCCTGGCGCGAACCGGAGCGGCGCATGGCCTTGAGGATGCGCGCGTCACAGTGCTGCACGGGGATATCGATATAGGGCAGCACCTCGGGCGTATCGCGAATGGTCTCGATAAGCTCGTCAGTCATGCCCTCGGGCTGCAGGTAGAGTACGCGGACCCACACGTTATGAGGACGCACCGCCTCAGCAACGGCCTGCAACAGCTGCGCCAGATTGCGCGGCGCGCCCTCGGCGAGGTCCTCGTCGGCAAAGTCGGTACCCCAGATGCCCGTGTCCTGACCGATCAGAACGATCTCGCGCACGCCACCGGCGACCAGGTCGCGCACCTCGGAGATAATGCTCTCGGCATTACGCGAGTGATAACGACCGCGGATATACGGGATCATGCAGAAGCTACAGAAGCGGTTGCAGCCATCGGAGATCTTGACGTAGGCAACAGCGCCCTCGACGGTACGCTTGACCTGCGGAATATAGGCGGCAATCTCGCGCTCGACACCCAGCACGTCATCGATGACCGCCACGATGCCGTCTTCCTCGTCGGCCTTCACAAAGGCCGCGACCTCGGGCAGCTCGTCGGGCAGGTCATCGCCGTAGCGTGACGGCACGCAGCCGCACATGACGATCGGGCAAGAACGAACGCCGTCCTGCACCTCGTTGGCGAGCTCGAGCGTGGTCTCGATGCTCTCGGACGTTGCGGAGGCGAGGAACGAGCAAGTATTGACGATAGCGATATCGGCATCCTGCGGATCGAATGCCTCCTCGTAGCCCGCGGCGGTCAGCAGCGAACGCATACGGTCGGTATCGACCTCGTTCTTGGCGCACCCGAGGGTGATATAGAGCACGGAGCCCAACGGAGTATCCATGTTGGAGAGCGGTCCTTTCGAATGAATTAACGGTAGTTAGTGAACTGCAGCGGCCGACCGTAGTCCTGGTCGCGCAGGAACTGGATCACGGTCTGCAGCGCATCCTTGGAAGCGGAGGAAACACGCAGTTTATCGGCCTCAATCGTCACCTTGACCTTGAGCTTCTGATCCTTGATGTCCTTATTGATCTTCTTGGCAGTCGTCTGGTCGATACCCTCGACGATATGACCGAGCACACGCACGGTACCACCCGATGCAGCCTGAGGCGCATCCCAGGACACGGCCTTAAGATCGATGCCGCGCTTGATGAGCTTGGAGCTCAGGACATCGATAATCTGCTTGGAGACAAAGTCGGCCGGGGCGTTGATCGTAAAAAGCTTGTCGCCCTTCGAAAGCTCGATGGTAGCGCCGGAGTCCTTCAGGTCATAGCGCTGGGAAATCTCGCGCGTGGTCTGCTGGAAGGCATTGTCGACCTCCTGCATATTGACCTCGGACACGACGTCGAAGCTGGAATCTTTAGCCATGGTTAATCCTTTCGCTTACGAGCGGCTTAGTAGCTGTCGTACGAATAGTCGTCTGAATAGGGCGTAGTCTGCCCGTCGGTGGCGGTATCGGTGCCGTCCGTGGACTGGGCATCGGTTCCATCAGTTCCGTCGGTACTTTCGGTGCCATCGGTGCCGTCGGAGCTCTCGCCCTCCTTGGACTCGGTCGTCTCCTTCTTGGGAACGGTAATCGTCACGCGTGCCACGCCCGACGTCTTAGTGTCGTAGCGGACCTTTTCGCCGTTCTTGGTAACGGTGACATCCGAAGGCTTGGACGTGGTGATCTCGATCGAGGACTCGGGCGTATATTCCTGCTCAAAGGGACCGGTCGCTTGGGCGCCATAGACCGACTTGCCATCAACCTTGACCTCAATCCAAGCAGTCTTGCCCTTGGCAACGGAGATCTTGACCTTTGTGACCTCGTTCTCTTCCTTCTTGGCCGTCGTCTTTGCGGCGTCCGAATCGGTCGACTCGTCCGTCGTCTCATCGGTATCTTCATCCTCATCGACGGATTCGGTCTTCTTGGAAGACTTCTTAGTCGTTGTCTTGGTGGCAACGGGTGTCTCGGGCGTCGACTCGGGCGCCGAGGAGCCGCAGCCACGCAGGAGCACCGCGATGAGCACGATCAGCAGCAGCACCACGGCACCGATACCGGCGTAAACGATACGAGGATCGAGACCGTTGTTCTGGGGAGCACGACCACCGCCGCGTCCACGATTGGAACCACCGCGACCGGTGCCTTGGGGCATGCGACCGCGGTTATTGTCGGAACGTCCACGATAGCTGCCCTGGCGCTGCATATTGCGCTGGCCTGAGCGGGGGGCGAGCTCGCCGCGACCCTGGTAGTTGCGCTGGCCCGAACGAGGCGCTGAGGAGCGATGGCTATAAGGCTGTGACTGAGATCGAAGGCGAGGCGTCACCTGCGTAGTATCGGCGTCTGCATAGCCGCCGCGCGGACGACCGGAAGAAGCGCCACGGTACCCGCGATCGGAATAACCACCATCACCGTAGCCGGCACGAGGGTCTCGTGCGACACCGCGGGCAGCGGGGAGTGCGCGCTCCTCGGGCGCCGGCGTGCTGCGAAAACGATCGCGCTGGGAACGAATATCCTCGCTCGAGCCCGTCTCGGTAACATAGCCAGCCTGCTGAGGACGCTGGCCATAACGCGTCGAACGCCCGCCCTGAACCATCAGAAAGCGGCCGTTGTCGACCGAGGAACGCGAATTGACGTAGCCGGCGGCGTCCTGAAAACGACCACCCTGCTGCGACGTCTCGCGCTCATACGCCATCAGATCGTCAAAATAAGCGTTGACGACCTCCCGCGGATTGAGGCCCAAAAAGCGCGCATAACTCGAAATCATGCCCTGCGCATAGCCGCGCGGAGGCATCGATGCAAAATTGCCATTCTCGAAAAACTCGATGATCTGCGGCCTGATTTTGATGGTGTTGGCGACCTGCTGAATGGAAAGGCCCATTCGGCGACGCTGCTCGAGCAGCATGTCACCAAAGCGTGCAGCCATCAGAATCCTCCAAACTCACGATCTTCACGTGCCATCTCGGCGTCGACGGATTCCAGCGCGGCAAGGCCTTCTTCATCCAGCAGGACCTCGCGCGGCTTGGAACCGTCGGGCGGTCCGACGACACCCTTTTCTTCCAGCATGTCCATAATACGCCCGGCGCGCGCATAGCCAACCTTCAGGCGACGCTGCAGGCCAGATGTGGAGCCAAGCTGCGATTCCACCACAATATGGGCGGCTTCCCAAATGAGCGGATCATCGTCTTGCGGCTCGGCGACTCCGGTGCGGACAATGCCGCCGCCACCCGCCATGGACATAGAAGCGGGCGCCACGGCAGACAGGATCTCCTCGTGGTAGTCGGGCTCGCTCTGCGACTTAACGAACTCGACAATCTCGTTGATTTCGTCGTCCGAGACAAAGCAGCCCTGGATACGGCGAGGCTTGCCCCAGTCGACCTTGGAAAACAGCATGTCGCCCAAACCGGTGAGCTTTTCGGCACCCATCTGGTCAATGATGACGCGCGAGTCAATGCCCGTGGCGACGTTAAAGGCGATGCGGTTGGTGATGTTGGCCTTAATGAGGCCCGTCACCACGTTGGAGCTGGGGCGCTGCGTGGCCACGATAAGATGAATACCGGCGGCACGGCCCAGCTGAGCAATACGCACGATCGAGGCCTCGACATCCTTACCGGCGACCATCATCAGGTCCGAGAGCTCGTCGATGATGATGACCAGGTAGGGCATCTTTTGCGGCGGGTTATCGTAATGCTCAAACTCGCCGGCGGCCTGCTTTTCGTTATAGGTCGAGATCTTGCGCACGTTCAGGCGCTCGAAGACCTTCAGGCGGCGCTCCATCTCGGACACCGCCCACTGCAAGGCACTCGCGGCCTGCTTGGGCTCGGTCACTACGGGCACGTAAAGATGCGGAAGGCCGTTATAGCCTGCGAGCTCGACGCGCTTGGGGTCGACCATGATCAAGCGAACGTCCTCGGGGAGCGCGCGCATGAGCAGGGTCGTGATGATGGAGTTGATCATGACCGACTTACCGGAACCCGTGGTACCGGCGATCAGCAGGTGGGGCATCTTGGCGAGGTCGGCGACGACCGGCGTGCCCTCTGCATCGCGGCCGATGGCAAGCTCAAGCGGACCGCCCTTAACATAGGGCAGCACGTCACCCAGGTTGACGTTTTGACGCTTGCGATTGGGAATCTCAATACCCACGAGTGAGGTGCCGGGAATCGGCGCAAAGATACGCACGGACTGAGCAGCAAGCGACAGCGCGATATCGTCCTCAAGGCTCGAAATCTTGCTCACGCGCTCTCCCTCACCGGGCTGCAGCTTAAAGGTCGTCACCGTGGGGCCGGCAATCCAGCCGACGACGCGCGCGCTACGGCCAAACTCAAGCAGCGTGGATTGCAACGACTCGGCGGTCTGTTCCAGCTCCTTGTCCGAAGACGCGGCAGAAACGGACTGAGGGTTTGCATGCAGGATTTCGAGCGGCGGAAGCTTAAGGCCGTCCTCTTCTTTGCCCTCGTTATCCGCGGAGGCATTGTCCGCTCCCCCATCGCTCGAAGTAGACGCATCGACAGCGCCCGCGACAGCCGTATCGGCAACCTTGGGGTGCTTGAGGAAATCAGGAATTTGAGGGGCGGCCGAGACGGGATTCACGGCAAACGGCGGTTCGGACTCGTCGACCTTGTTCGGATCGTCCTCCATCGAAAGCTGGCCAGTCACCTGACCGCGCTTGGCATGGCGGCGCGGCAGCAAAGTCGTCTTGGCGGTCTCGATCGGAGCCTCGTCGTCCTCGTCATCGCCCTCGGTAAGCTCAATCTCGCTCTCGGACCAAGACGGGTCGGGCTCGCTCGTATTGAGCTTGGGAGCCGTCTTGCCCTTCTTGGCATGACGGCGCGGCAGCAGCGTAGTCTTGGCGCGCTCGGCCTCCACGGCATCGGACACATCGACAAACGGATCCTCGTCCTCGTCGTCATCGTCCAAAACCGAGTCGGCATCGTTGCCCATGACCGTGGTCACGGCCATATCGGAGCCCTTTTGACGAAGAATGCTCAGGTGCGGACGGGCAACGCCGGGTACCGACAGGGCTTCGTCGTCACCCCACGGACTCGCGTTGACGTCGGCACGACGGCGCTCGGCAAAATCGGCCGCACGGTCGCGGGCAGAGCGCAAAACGCCGCCCACCGAAAAGCCGATGATGACAAAGCCAACGACGGCCAGACCCAACAGGACGACCATCGCGATAGGCTTACCAAGGGCATTCTGCAGCGCGCTCGCAATAAACGCACCGATGTAGCCACCCGAGGCGGACAGATTTTGCGGTGTGAACATAAGGTCGCACGAGTCGCTCGTACCCGGCACCATCAGCGACAGAATGGAGACGACGGCGATAAAGACCACGGCGCCGCCCGCAACAGAACGCACGTTGAGCGGTGAGTCCTCGCCTAAAAAGAGCGTGGCGGCAAACAGCAAAATGACGATCGGCAGCACGTAGGCGCCCAGACCAAAGCCCAGGTGGTAGAAACCGGCAACCGCAGCCGTAACGGGTGCTGTTGCCGGAGAAATCACGGCAATGAAGGACGCAATCGCCAAAACGGCGATGACCACGCCGGCAATATCGCGGTTGGCCGAGGGCTCGACCAGGGGCTCAAAATCGTCGAAGTCGGCCTCGTGGCCCTTATTGGCACGAAGATGGGAACCGGCACCCTTAACAGATGCCGGTTGGTTATTGGCCTTATTACCTTTGGCGTTTTGTGCAGATCCGCGCGCCAAACTAAACCTCCATGACGACCGGGATGATCATCGGACGGGTGCGCGTACGACTCCAGATAAAGTTAGAGAGCGAGTCGCGCACGGCCTTGCGAATGGCATCGGAGCCGCTGCTCGTAAAGCTGAACTTGCCCTTCTCGATCGTCTTCATGATGGACGCGGAGGCATCCTCAGAGAACTGGTCGTCGATGGCAAACGAGACGCCGCGGCCCGAGAACTCGATGGCCTCGATCTTCTTGTGCTTGAGCGAGACGATGGCAACAGCGGTAACCATACCGTCATTGGCGAGCTTCTGACGATCGCGCAGGACGATGGGGTCGGTATCGCCGATACGCAGGCCGTCGACGTAAACGACGCCGGACTCGACGGGCGTACCGCGCTTGACGATACCACCGCGCATCTCGAGCGTGTCGCCGTTATCGAGGATAAAGATATGATCGTCCTTGATGCCCATCTTACGGGCCAGCTGGGCATGGGCGCGCAGATGCACGGCCTCACCGTGAACCGGCATAAAGTACGTGGGCTTGGCCATGGCCATCAGGAGCTTGAGCTCCTCCTGGCTACCGTGACCCGAGACGTGGACGAGAGCGCGGTTCTTATCCCACACGTCGCAGCCGAGCTTGGCCAGGCTGTTGACGACCTGCTGGACGGCTTTCTCGTTGCCGGGGACGGGAGTTGCCGAGAGGATAACGGTATCGCCCTCGTGGATGGAGAGTGTCTTGTGCTCTCCGTTGGCCATGCGGGACAGGGCCGACAGCGGCTCGCCCTGCGAACCGGTGCACATGACGACGATCTTGTCGTCGGGCAGGTTATCGATATCGAAAGCATCGATGATATCGGCATCGTCGATGTTGAGGTAGCCCAGCTCACGCGCCACGCGGGTGTTCGTGAGCATGGAGCGACCGGTCACAACGACCTTACGGCCGCACATGCGGGCGGCATCGCAGATCTGCTGCAGGCGATGGATATGGCTCGAGAACGACGCGACGAACACGCGACCCGGGGCGTTCTTGATAGCGTGCAGCAAGTTGGGACCAACCTCGGCCTCGGACTTGGTAAAGCCGGGAACCGTGGCGTTGGTGGAGTCGGACAGCAGCAGGTCGATACCCTGCTTGGCAAAGCGGCTGATAGCGGCATAGTCGGGCGTAACGCCGTCGATGGGCGTCTGGTCGAGCTTAAAGTCGCCGGTGTGCATAACGGTGCCCTGGTTAGTGCGAATGAACACGCCCAGAGCACCGGGGATGGAGTGCGTCATCGAGAAGAAGTCGAGCGAGATGCCACCGAGGTTGACATGGCTGCCGCCCTTGACCTCGCGGAACTTGGGTGCGCGGATGCGGAACTCAGAAAGCTTGCCCTCGATAAAGCCAAGCGTCAGCTTGCTCGAGAAGATGGGCACCTTGTTGTTGAGGTCCTGCAGCAGGTACGGAAGCGAACCGGTGTGGTCCTCGTGGCCGTGGGTGACGACGATACCGCGGAGCTTCTCCTCGTTTTCAAGAACGTAGGTGTAGTCAGGAAGCACCAGGTCGATACCGGGCTGGGAGTCGTCGGGGAACATGAGGCCAGCGTCGACGAGCACCATGTCGTCGCCGCACTCGAAGACCGTCATGTTCTTGCCGATGCCGTCAAGGCCGCCGAGCGGAATGATCTTCAAGGGAGATGATTTTTTAGCTGCCATAGGTTAGTGTGGTTTCCTTTCTTCGAAACGGGTCTGGAACAACCGACGGGGCGCTTCTGGCAAACCGACCGCCGGGAACGTACAACAATGCATCGCAGAGTCGATGCAATAACCACAATATGATACCCATTTGCACAACAACAGACCACCCATGCATCAAAGCCCCATCTGAACTGGTCCATCCCGCCGGTCTGGGGCCATCGGGGGCCGGGCCGGGTTAAGTTTGCTGCTCTACAGTCCTGCGCAAGACGGAAAGCACATTAAGTGCTTTCCTTTGCGTGCGGAACTCGCGACAAACTTAACC
>DBGBCW010000024.1:0-87647 GCA_048478035.1 Collinsella aerofaciens
GGACATGTCAGGAAACGAGGGCAGCCCTGTGGGCGCCAGCGGAATGTGGGGTCACCGCGCGGTCCGCATCTGATGGTGTCGACGTCAATGGTATACGGGTGCACCATCGACGTCTTCAATACAGAAGATATCAGTGCGGAATGTTCCGGAGAGAAGCCCCGTCACGCCCCCGGATCCCCTGCGTTTACGGCCTTGAGGTCGGCGTGGGCGGAGATCGTGGCTGATGGGGATACGTGTCCCGGTCGCTGTTTCGCGGCTTTGCCGCGAAAGGCGCGTTACTTTGGGACGGGTGGGGAACGTGGTTGTTGCGGTAACTGGTCCCCGCCACAAATTACCCTTGGCATACTTGCGCGAACGATTGCTCGTGCTACACTTGCAATTGCTGTTTCAGGGCGGGGTGAAATTCCCCACTGGCGGTAAATCGGGCGGTGCCAAAGGGGTGCCGTGGTGCAGGCGAGGCGTCTGCGACCGAGCCGATGAGTCCGCGACCCGTGCGTGTGTTGGTTCGCATGCCGGCTGAACTGGTGAGATCCCAGTACCAACGGTTAGAGTCCGGATGAAAGAGGCAGGTGATCTTATGTCTGAACAGTCGCAGCATATCCATTTTGAGAACACGAATAGGTGGAGCACCAAACAGCTCGTTACCATGGCGCTGATGTGTGCCTTGGGCGCCCTGTTTATGTACGTGCAGCTGCCTATCCTTCCTTCGGCGCCGTTTTTGACGTATGACCCGTCGCTGGTACCGGCGATGGTGTGCGGGTTTGCGTATGGTCCTGGCGCCGGCACTGCTGTTGCCGCTATGGCTATCGTTATCCATGCGCTCACCACGGGTGACTGGGTCGGCGCGCTTATGAACCTGGTTGCCACGCTGGGCTACATTCTGCCTGCGGCTATTGTCTATCAGAAGATACATACCTATAAGGGTGCCGTGATTGGCCTGGCGCTCGGCGTCATTGCCGCTACGGCGTTGTCTATGGTCGCGAACCTGACCATTGGCGTATGGTTCTGGTATGGCTCGGTCGATGTGATCGCACCGCTCATGATTCCTGCCGTGCTGCCGTTCAACCTTATCAAGACCGTGCTTAACTCGGTGTTGACACTGGCGGTGTATAAAGCAGTCTCCAACCTCATCACGCCTAAAAAGGACCAGGTCAAAGGCCGCGCATGATTGAGTGTCGGGGCGTTTCCTTTAGCTATGACGGTGCCGTGCCGGCACTCGACGGCGTCGATCTAAACATCGAGGATGGCGAGTTTTTCTGCATCCTCGGTGGCAACGGGTCGGGCAAGTCGACGTTTGCCAAGCATTTGGACGCGCTGCTGCAGCCCGATGCGGGAACGGTGTGCGTCAACGGCATGGACGCGTCCGATCCCGAGCTGGTCTACGACATCCGCTCGACTGCTGGCATGGTGTTCCAGAATCCCGACGACCAGCTTGTGGCGACGCTTGTCGAGGACGACGTTGCGTTTGGTCCCGAGAACTTAGGGGTCGAATCGGCCCAGATCGCGCAGCGCGTGCGCGAGGCGCTGAAGGCCGTGGGTCTGGTGGGCTTTGAGCGCCACGAGACCCATGCGCTCTCGGGTGGCCAAAAGCAACGCGTGGCGCTTGCCGGCGTGCTCGCCATGGAGCCGCGCGTTCTCATTTTGGATGAGGCCTCCTCGATGCTCGATCCGCGCGGACGCAAGGGTCTTATGAAGGCCTGTCATGCGCTGCACGAACGCGGCATGACCATCGTGATGATTACGCACTTTATGGAAGAGGCCGCTGAGGCCGATCGCGTTGCTGTCTTCCAAGCGGGCCGCGTTGCCATGTTGGGCACGCCCGAGGAGATCTTGACGCAGGCGGACGAACTCGCGCAGCTCAACCTTGATATGCCGGAGTCGTGCCGTTTGGGCGTGGCGCTTCGTGCGAAGGGCGTGCCCGTTTATGCGCAGGTGCGCGAGGCGGATGTGGTCGCCGGTATAGCGCAGGCTTATGCCGAGCGGAGTAGGACAGGCATCGCCGGGCGGCCTTTCGCATTCGATCCTCGTATTCCCGACAACGTTTCCTCTGCGCTCGATGGCGCAGACGCGCTGGAGCCCGTTATCGAGATTTCGCACCTTTCGTTTAGCTATTCGCTGAGCGCCCGCGAGCGCCGCCGCTGGCATAAGCGCTCGGCCACTGCGGACAAATCGAGCAAACAGGCTCTCTGGGGAAACGTCCCCAGCAGCCCGTGGGCGCTGCGCGGTGTATCGCTGACGGTGCGTCGCGGCGAGTTCCTGGGCTTGGCAGGTCATACCGGTTCGGGTAAGTCGACGCTGGTCCAGCATCTCAACGGTTTGATTCGCCCTCAGGAGGGATCCGTTCGCGCGCTGGGGCTCGATCTGTCAAACAAGAAAGACGCCGCCGCGGTTAAGGCCAAGGTCGGCGTGGTGTTTCAATATCCTGAGCGTCAGCTGTTTGCCGAAACCGTGGCGCAGGACGTGGCGTTTGGTCCGCATAACCTTGGCTTGCCGCAAGATGAAGTCGACCGTCGTGTCGAGTCATCGCTCTCGCGCGTGGGCCTCGACCTTTCCACGGTCGGCGACAAGAGTCCCTTTGAGCTTTCGGGCGGTCAGCAACGGCGTGTGGCATTCGCCGGCGTGCTCGCCATGGAGCCCGAAGTCCTGGTGCTCGATGAACCCATGGCGGGGCTCGATCCGGCGGCGCGCAGTGATTTCCTGGAGCTCATCGATCGACTCCATCGCGAGGGCCTGACCGTTGTCATGGTTTCGCACAGCATGGATGACCTGGCAAATTGTTGTGACCGTATCGTTGTGATGAACGAGGGCGCGGTGTTTGCCGAGGGAACGCCCACGCAGGTTTTTGCGCATGCGGATGAGCTTAAATCAATCGGCTTGGGTGTTCCCGCCGCCCAGCGCATGGCGCTGGCGCTCGCGAAGGCAGGCGTGCCGCTGCGCTTTGACGGCCTCTATACGGTTGAGTCGCTGGCAGACGAGTTGGTGGACCTGCTAATCGGTCGCTCGGGCGGTCCTTCTAACGTCGCGGACATTGCTAAATCCAAGACGGTCGCGCGAGAGGAGGGCTGCTAATGGAGGCGTTTTCGTTTGGCAGCTACTATCCCGGCGATAGTGCGATCCACCGCCTAGACCCGCGAACTAAGTTGCTCTTGGGCTTTGTGTTTCTGATCACGACGCTCACAGTCAGCAGCTTCCGCGGACTGGCCCCGGTCGCAATCTTCGTTGTCCTGATCTATGCCGTGTCCCGGGTGCCGTTGCGCCGGGTCCTATCATCGATGGCACCATTGCTGGCGATTGTCGTGGTGGTCGCAGTGCTCAACCTGTTTTCCGACCAGAGCGGGCGCATCCTGTGGCAGCTCGGCTTTCTGCAGATAAGCGAGGGCTCGCTGCGTTCTGCCGCCTTTATGGCGTGCCGCCTGACTCTGATGATGGCCGGCATGAGCGCCATTACGCTCACCACGCCCACGCTCGACCTCACCGCGGGCTTTGAGCGTCTGCTCGCACCGTTTGCGCGCGTGGGGCTCCCTGCGCATGAGCTCGGCATGATTATGGGTATCGCGCTGCGCTTTATGCCGCAGTTTGCCACCGAGATGAAGCAGACGGCGGACGCGCAAGCAAGCCGCGGTGCGCGCGTGACGGGAGGCCCGCTCGGCGGCGTGCGTATGCTCGGCAGTGTGGCGATTCCGCTGTTCACGGGCGTGTTCCGTCATGCCGAGACGCTTTCGGCCGCCATGGATGCGCGCTGCTATCACGGCGAACAGGGACGCACGCGTCTGCATGCGCTTACGTTTGGCCGCGGGGATGCACTGGCCGCGGTGGCGATGGCGCTGCTAGTGACATGCGTTGTCGTTATCAATCTTCAACTCGTCTAAGCTCGATTCGAGCGCAAGAAAGGGGTCTCTATGACCGACATCGATCGCACGGCTCAGCTCGAGCGCGCCTGCTCGTATCTCAGACGCATTCCGGCGTGGTATCTTGCCACGACCGATGCGAGCGACGGGCATCAGCCCCGCGTGAGGCCGTTTTCGTTTGCCATGGTCGATGACGACAAACTGTGGTTTTGCACGTCGCGTGACAAGGACGTATGGGCGGAGTTGAGCGCGAATCCCAAGTTTGAGGTATCGGGCTGGAAGCCGGGGGAGTGCTGGATCGTGTTAACCGGTGAGGCCGCGCTCGAGGACGATGCAGTCGTGAGCGACAAGGTGCGTCAGGCGGGCTTTGGGCACATGGTGGGCATTGGCGAGCAACACGATAGTGTCAACGACGGCCGCCTTGCATTCTTCTCGGTCCGCAACATCGCCGCGCGGTTCTGCGATATCGACGGCAGCGAAGAGCGCCTGGAGCTCTAGCGCGTCTCAAATTAACTACCCGTTCTAAATTAGCTAGTGGCAGGAGGAAACGTGGACGGATTGAATACGGTGCTGGAGTATCTGACGTCGGTGCCGGCATGGTATTTGGCGACGAGCGTTGACGGACAGCCGCATGTGCGTCCGTTTTCGTTTGCGCAGATCCAGGACGGCAAGCTGTGGTTTGTGACGGCGCGCACCAAAGATGTGTGGCAGGAGCTGCTGCAAAACCAGCGCTTTGAGGCCACAAGTTGGTGGCCGGGCCATGGTTGGTTGATTCTGCGCGGACGTGCGGGTCTGGACGACCGGGCTTCGAGCGAGATGCGCGAGGCCGGATGGAAACATCTTGAGCGCTTGAGCGAGCACTATGTGGGGCCTAACGACCCCACGCTCGTCTTCTTTAGCGTCGAGGATCCCGAGGCATTTATCTGCAATCACGACGAATGGGTGTCGGTCGATCTCTAGCCAGCTGGCTCATCCTAACAACTTAGTTTTCGCATGGGCGGGCCCTGTGTTGACCGGCACCGTAAGGAGTGCCGGTCAATACGGGGCCCGCTCTATTTGTCAATTCCTTCAAGCGAATGTGTCGGGAATGTTTCAATGCATGAACATGCAAGCTATTTACGTATTCATGCATCTTTTGGTGCTAAAGTTTCAACCCACTTCATAACGACCGCTGCGAAATGCGCATCGGTGCATAAATCGCAGACAAGGAGTCTGATATGTCTTTGAAGGTTGGAATCGTCGGCGCGGCTGGATATGCCGGAGCCGAGCTCATTCGTCTCATGCTCGGTCATCCCGAGTTTGAACTTGTTGCCATTACGTCCAACACCGATGCCGGCCAGCCGCTGTCCGCGGTGTATCCGAGCTTTGCTGGCGTGAGCGATCTGGTTTTCACCACGCATGACGCCCCCGAGCTCAAGAGCTGCGATGCGGTTTTTCTTGCCGTGCCGCACACGGCTGCCATGGCACAGGTGCCCACGCTCCTTGCCGCGGGCGTTTCCTGCTTTGATCTTTCGGCCGATTACCGTCTGAGCGACCCGTCCGTCTTTGAGGCATGGTATGCCGCCGAGCACACGAGCCCCGAGCTGCTCAAGACCCGCGCTTTTGGCCTGCCCGAGCTGTTCTGCCAGGACTTAGAGACCGCTGCTTCCAGCTATGCCGCCGGAAAGCCCGTTTTGGTCGCTTGCGCCGGCTGCTATCCCACCGCAACGAGCCTTGCTGCCGCTCCTGCCGTGCGTGCGGGCTGGGTGGCCGAGAACGGCCCCGTGATTGTCGATGCCATCAGTGGCGTGACGGGCGCCGGTAAGTCCTGCAACGCCCGCACCCATTTTTGCAGCGCAGATGAGGACTTGGAGGCCTATGGCGTAGGCAAACATCGCCATACGCCCGAGATCGAGCAGATCCTGGGTCTGACCGATCGCGTCGTCTTTACTCCGCACTTGGCACCGCTCAAACGCGGCCTGCTTTCCACGGTGACGATGCCGCTCGCGCCGCGGGCTCTCGACACGTTGACCCTTGAGGACGTCGTCGACCATTACAAGAAGTTTTACGCCGGTCGCACGTTTGTGCGCGTGCTCGATGCTGGTCAGCAGCCCAAGACGGCTTCGGTCGTCGGTACCAATGCCGCCCAGATCGGCCTTGCGCTCAACAAGCGTGCGGGCGTGCTGGTGGCGACGGGCGCTATCGACAATTTGTGCAAGGGTGCCGCGGGCCAGGCGGTCCAGTGCGCCAACATCGTCTTTGGTTTTGACGAGCGACGAGGCTTGCCCACAGTGGCGTGTCCGGTGTAGCACATTCGATTGTTAATGATTTGGTAGTCGGGTATCGAGTTGGGCGCCACTTTTAAGCTGGTCTAGTAGTTGCGACCGGTATGGCGTGCCAGCCGATGCCCGCTTTTTTATTTGATGTAAGGAGTCGTAGGGACGATGAATACCGACCTGATTGATATTAAGATTCGCGCCGTCGAGGGTGGCGTTACGGCAGCTGCTGGCTTTAAGGCCGCAGGCATCCATGCGGGATTCCGGAAGAATCCCGAGCGCTTGGACTATGCGCTCGTGGTGCCTGATAAGCCCTGTCCCGGCGCCGGCGTGTTTACGACCAACCGTTTTTGCGCGGCGCCCGTGCAGGTGAGCCGTGCCAACCTGGGCGGTTCGGACAAAGGCTATGGCATCGTCGCTGGTGTTTCAATCAACTCCGGCAACGCGAATGCCGCCACGGGCGAGACCGGCCTAGCCTGTGCGCGCGAGACATGCAACATCGCGTCGCAGGTCATCGGCTGTGAACCCCAGCAGATCCTAGTTGCATCCACAGGCGTGATCGGACAGATTCTGCCGATCGACACGTTTGAGACGGCCGTTCCGTCCGCCTTCGAGGTGCTCTCCGCCCATGGCGGTGCCGATGCAGCCCGTGCCATCATGACAACCGATACACATTCCAAGGAATATGCCGTTCGCTATCGCAGTGAGGCTGCGGGCCATACAGGCAACGCCTATACGGTGGGCGGCATGTGCAAGGGGTCGGGCATGATCATGCCCAATATGGCCACCATGATCGCGGTCATTACTACCGATGCCCCCGTCGAGCCGGCGACGCTCCACGCCCTGTTGCTCTCGATCGTTAAGCAGACCTTTAATAAAGTGACGGTCGATTCCGATACCTCGACCAACGACACTTGTATCATGCTTGCTTCTGGCGCTGCTGCCGCAGATGTCGAGGCCATCGTCGAGGGCTCTGACGCCTTTGACGAGTTGGCCTTTGCCGTGCACGAGGTGTGCGAGAGCCTGGCGCGCAACATCGCCGCCGACGGCGAGGGCGCATCCAAGCTCGTGACGGTTAATGTTACCGGCGCCGCTAACGACGAGGAAGCCGATATCGCCGCCCGTGCCGTCGCCAATTCGCCGCTCGTCAAGACCTGCATTGCTGGCCACGACTGCAACTGGGGCCGCGTCGCTATGGCGCTTGGCAAGTGCGGCGTGAAGTTTAATCAGGAAGACGTTTCCATCGACATGATGGGCATGCCGGTCTGCCGCGATGGCCTGACCGTTCCCTTTGACGAGGACGAGGCGCTGCGACGTTTTGAGGCGCCCGAGATCGTGATCTCGGCAGACCTGGGTGCAGGCGACGCGGCAACGACCGTGTGGACCTGCGACCTCACGCACGAGTACATCTCCATCAACGGCGACTACCGTTCCTAGATTCCAGGCACGCTGCGCATCTTGCCGCAATTGCGGACAGCGGAGCACGGCGCGATAACGATACGAAAGACGAGGCAGATTATGAAATTCGCACGCGATTGTCGTTCGAGCGAATCTAACGAAGCAACCGCGCAGCTGCTGTTCGAAGCACTGCCGTGGATTAAAAACCTGACCGGCAAGACGGTCGTTATCAAATATGGCGGAGCAGCCATGGTTGACGAGCAGCTGCGCCGCGACGTGATGAGCGACATCGTTTTGCTTAAGATTATCGGCATGCGCCCCGTCATCGTGCATGGCGGCGGCAAGGCTATTAACGAGGCGCTGAGCCATTACGATATTCCCGTCGAGTTTAAGAACGGCCAGCGCGTGACCACGCCGGCGACTATGGATATCGTGCGCGAGGTGCTGGGCGGCAAGGTTAACCAGGAGCTGGTCGCTGCCATCAACCACCACGGCAACCTGGCCGTGGGCGTGTCGGGCAGCGATGCCGGCACGCTCATCGCCGAGCCGCTCGACCCCGAACTCGGTCGCGTGGGCAAAGTGACGCACGTCAACACCGACTATATCGAGCGCTTGCTCGATAGCGAGTACATCCCCGTCATCGCTACCGTCGCGGCGGGGGAGGACGGCGGATTCTTCAACATCAACGCCGATACCGCCGCCGGCGCCGTTGCCGCGGCGCTCCACGCGCATAAGGCGATCTTTTTGACCGACGTCGACGGCCTGTACAAGGACTTTAGCGACAAGGACTCACTCATCTCCAACCTAACGCTCGACGAGGTTAACGAGATGCTCTATGGCGGGGAGGTCGATAAGGGCATGATTCCCAAGCTGCGCGCGGCTGTCGATGCGCTTGCCGGTGGCGTATTCCGCGCCCACATCATTAACGGTACTACGCCGCATTCGCTGCTCCTGGAGCTGCTGACCGATGCCGGCGTCGGCACCGTGATCCATTCCACCGAGACGGCTTACGAGTTCGATACGCATCCGCATCCGCTTTCGACGTTTGCTGCGCGTCTGACCGAAAACCTTGACGAGGTCGAGAAACTTCAGACGGTCTAGCTGACCCGCAGCCGCCCCATTCCTGCACCCATAGCCCCGCGCCGGCTGGCGCCCAACGAAAGGCATCCCATGTCACTTGCAGCTCAGCAATCGCTTGAATCCCATTACGTTATGCATACCTTTGGCCGCTCTCCGGTCGAGTTTGTCGAGGGTCACGGCATGAAGCTCACCGGCGACGATGGCCGTGAGTACCTCGACTTTCTTGCCGGCATCGGCGTGTGCAGCCTAGGTCATGGCGACCCTGCTGTGCTCTCGGCGCTCGAGGCGCAGACCAAAAAGCTCATGCATGTCTCCAATTACTTTTACATCGAGCAGCGCGGACAGGTCGCGGCGCTGCTGTCCAAGCTTGCTAACGACGACGTAGATGGTGCGCGCGTGCTTGCCGATGCCATTGCCGCCGGCGACGAGACCACGGCAGCTGCTCTTGGTGCCCCGGCTGCTGGCGAGCAGGTGTGGGAGACGTTCTTTGCCAATTCCGGCGCCGAGGCCAACGAGGGCTCGATGAAGCTCGCGCGCCTGTACGCCAAGCGTGCCGGTAATGGCGGCAACACCATCGTGTGCATGCGCGGCGGCTTCCACGGCCGTACGCTCGAGACCATTGCCGCCACCATGCAGGATTGGCTGCAGGACAGCTTCCGCCCGCTGCCGGGTGGCTTTGTGGCCTGCACGCCCAACGATGTCGATGAACTGCGTGCGATCTTTAAGCAGCTGGGCAGTGAAATATGCGCTGTAATGCTCGAACCGATCCAGGGTGAGAGTGGCGTGCACCCTATGACCGAGGAGTTTATGGCGGCAGCGCGCGACCTGGCACACGAAGTGGGCGCCGTGCTTATCGCCGACGAGGTCCAGTGCGGCATCTTCCGCTCCGGCAAGCCATTTGCGTTCCAGACCTATGGCGTGGAGCCCGACATCATGAGCCTTGCCAAGGGCATTGCTGATGGCGTGCCCATGGGTGCCGTCGTGGCAAAGAAGGAGATTGCCGACGTGTTTAAGCCGGGCGACCACGGCTCGACCTTTGGCGGTAGCTGCTTGGCCATCGCGGCGTGTGCCGCGACGCTCTCCGCGCTTGTGCACGGCGATTATGCCGAGCATGCTGCCAAGGTGGGTGCCTATATGGAGCAGGCGCTGGCTAAGCTTCCGCATGTGGTAGAGGTGCGTGGCCGTGGCCTGATGCTCGGCTGTGATTTGGATGATGCCGCGGGTGACGCACATGATATTGTTGCCCGCGCGCTGGCCGCCGGTGCCGTGATTAACGCTACGGGTGCTCATACGCTGCGTTTCTTGCCGCCGCTCGTCTGCGAGGAAGCCGACGTGGACAGTCTGATCGAGATCCTGTCGGGTGTCTTGGGCTAACGCAGCGTAATAACTCAATTTGGATCGGGTTCCGGACTGCTGGGTGTGTCATATGCGGCATGATTTGGCGATCCGGAGCCCGTTTTGTTGCTGATTTGCGATGGTCAAAAGTCCCTCTGGTCAAAAAATGCCAAATATGAGTACGGGCACTAATTCTGTAGCATATAAATTAGACACAATTTGACGAATTGGACCGCATATGTCCAGTTTTGCTGTCAGAAAACATGCTCATCTGGACCGTTAGCCGTTGCTTTGATGTCAGATTTGCCCTTTGGGACCTCGAAAATGCTGTTACAAAAGAGGTAGCAGTACTCATATTTGGCATTTTTTGACCACTGCCCTTGAAACGAGTGAGCTGTGGGGTTCGAATCCCTCTGCGATGGGCCCAAAAAAGAAAGGCTCCCATTGCTGGGAGCCTATCAAATCAGTGGTGGGCGATGAGGGATGTCCGCGTGCGGCTGGCGCCGCCCGCTTCCGCTTCGGGCCTGCGGCCCTCGCGTGCTGCGCTGGAAAACGCTTCGCGTTTCCTCAGCTCCGCACCCTGGCGGGTTCGAATCCCATGAAATGGGCGCAAACAAAACGGTCCCCTTGCGAGGACCGTTTCCAATTCAGTGGTGGGCGATGAGGGATGTCGCGTGCGGCTGACGCCGCCCGCTTTCGCTTCGGGCCTACGGCCCTCGCGTGCTGCGCTGGAAAACGCTTGCGCGTTTCCTCAGCTCCGCACCCTGTCGGGTTCGAATCCCATGCGCTGGGCCCAAAAAAGAAAGGCTTCCATTGCTGGGAGCCTATCAAATCAGTGGTGGGCGATGAGGGATTCGAACCCCCAGCCTTGTGCGTGTAAAGCACCTGCGCTAACCGTTGCGCCAATCGCCCGTGCGGAGAGAGTATAGCAAAACAATCGCCTCATTCATCTCATATCCATTAAAGGTAACTGGCACGTGTCGCAGCGGAGCTGATTCAGTTGAGATTGCCTGAACATTCCGCCCCTCTTTACGCCCTCGGGTATACTCAAAAGCTACTGATTCGATTTGATGCCCAGCAACAGCAGAGGGGATAGTATATGTGCGGTTTTGTCGGTTTTGTCGGTGGGACGGATAACCAATCCGAGGTGCTCACCAAGATGATGGACCGTATCGTCCATCGCGGTCCCGACATGGGCGGTCAGTTTATCGACGGCCGCGTTGCCCTCGGCTTCCGCCGCTTGTCGATCCTCGACCTGACCGAGGCCGGCGCTCAGCCCATGGCCAATGAGGACGGCAGCGTCGTCATTGTCTTCAACGGTGAGATCTACAACTTCCAAGAACTCCGTTCCGAGCTCGAAGCCAAGGGCTACAAGTTCCATTGCGGCGCCGACACCGAGAGCCTCCTGCACGGCTACGAGGAGTGGGGCGAGGCTGTCCTCGATCGCCTGCGCGGTATGTACGCCTTCGTCATCTGGGACAAAAAGAAGAACAAGCTTTTTGGCGCCCGTGACATCTTTGGCATCAAGCCGCTTTACTACTATCCCATGGCCGATGCGGGCGACGGCGCTCCGGGCGTGCTCTTTGGTTCCGAGATCAAGAGCTTCCTGGACTACCCGCACTTCCACAAGGCGGTCAACAAAAAGGCCCTGCGTCCGTACATGACGCTGCAGTATTCGGCAACCGAGGAGACCTTCTTCGAGGGTGTCTACAAGCTGCCGCCGGCGCACTACTTTACCGTCGATATCCCGACCGGCAAGATGAACATCGAGCGCTACTGGGATTGCGATTACTCTGCCGTCGAGAAGCCGTTCGAGGAGTACGTCGACGAGCTGGACGAGGTCGTGCACGAGAGCGTCGAGGCCCATCGCATCGCCGACGTCAAGGTCGCGTCGTTCCTCTCCGGTGGCGTCGACTCCAGCTACATCGCCGCTTGCCTCATGCCCGACAAGACCTTCTCGGTGGGCTTTGACTACAAGAACTTCAACGAGACCAACTACGCCAAGGAGCTTTCCGATAAGCTCGGCGTCGAGAACGTTCGCAAGATGATTACCGCCGACGAGTTCTTCGGTGCGCTCGAGGACATCCAGTATCACATGGACGAGCCGCAGTCCAACTTGTCTTCCGTGCCGCTGTGGTTCTTGGCCGAGATGGCCCGCAAGGACGTCACCGTCGTGCTTTCGGGCGAAGGTGCCGACGAGCTCTTTGGCGGCTACGCCTACTACGAGGACACGGTCCCGGTGCGCAAGTACAAAAAGATGGTGCCGCTGCCCATCCGTCGCGCGCTCGGTAACCTGGCGCTGCATATGCCGTACTTCAAGGGACATAACTTCCTGGTCAAGGGTGCCGAGATCCCCGAGAAGTCGTTCCTGGGACAGGCTCTGGTATGGCCGGAGCGCGAGGTCGACGGCGTACTCAAGCCCGAGTACAACACCGGCGACGGCGCCTTCGAGCTTGCCGCTCCCATCTACGCGCGCGTGAAGGGTCAGCCCGAACTGGTCAAGAAGCAGTACCTGGACATGAACATGTGGCTCCCGGGCGACATTCTGCTCAAGGCCGACAAGATGTGCATGGCGCACTCGCTGGAGCTGCGCGTGCCCTTCCTGGACCGCAAAGTCATGGAGTTCGCCGAGCACATTCCCGATCGCTACCGCATCAACGAGAACGGCAACAAGCAGGTACTCCGCCACGCTGCCAACAAGTCGCTGCCCGATGAGTGGGCCACCCGTCCCAAGGTGGGCTTCCCGGTGCCGATTGTCTACTGGCTGCGCGAGCAAAAGTGGTACGACTATGTCAAGGAGTACTTCACCGCGCCGTGGGCAAGCGAGTTCTTCAATACCGACGAGCTCATGCACCTGCTCGATCTGCACTTTGCGGGCAAGGGCGATTTCCAGCGCAAGATCTATACGCCGCTCGTGTTCCTAGTGTGGTACAAGCGCTTCTTTATCGACGAGGACCAGCCCGCTGTTCAGGCTGCCTAGCCTCGGCTTACGAACGCCTGCGCGTAACGGCTCCTCCGGGAGCCGTTTTTGCGTGGGTGCGTTTCAGTTACTATAAAACCGTCCCTGCCAAATGGCTGAGAAAGGTGAAAGATGCACCATTCGGATTCCGCGACCGTGACCACGGTCGATACGCTTGCCAAGCTTCTCGATGTGTGCGGCGAGCTGCGCGCATCAGAGCAGGTTGACGAGCGCGCCGTGACCGGCTGCTCGTTTGATTCGCGCGCGGTCTCGGCAGGTGACGTATTCTTTTGCAAAGGTGCTGCCTTTAAGCCCGCGTTTTTGAGCATGGCGCTCGATGCGGGCGCCGTCGCATTTGTGTGCGAGGAGTCGCTGGTCGAGTCTCTGGAGCCGCTGGCGCAGGAGAGCGGTGCTGCGATGCTGGTTGTTGATAGTGTTCGCACGGCCATGGCCCTGTTGCCGCCGGAGGTCTACGACCGTCCTGACCACGACGTCAAGATCGTGGGCATCACCGGCACCAAGGGAAAGACCACGGCCGCTTTTATGCTCCAGTCCATCATCAAGGCGGCGGGCGAGTCCTGCGGCATGATCGGCTCGGTGAGTACCGACGATGGTATCGAGTGCTACGAGAGCACCAACACCACGCCCGAGGCCCCCGAGGTTTGGCGCCATATCGCCAACTGCCGCACGTCCGGTCGCCAGTCCATGGTCATGGAGGTCTCGAGCCAGGCGCTCAAGTACCAACGCGTCGAGAATCTGCCGTTTGACGTGGCGTGCTTCCTCAACATCGGCCGCGACCACATCTCGCCGATCGAACACCCCACGTTTGAGGATTATTTTGAGAGCAAACTCAGGATCTTTGACCAGGCAAAGACTGCCGTGGTGAATCTGGGCACCGAAGAGGTCGACCGTGTGCTGGAGGCAGCGTCGACGGCCGAGCGCTTGGTGACAGTTGGCGTCGAGCATCCCGAGGCGAGCCTGTGGGCGAGCGACGTACGCATGGTCGGCTTTAGCATCGAGTTCAACTTGCATGGCCTGTGTGCCGACGAGTCCGAGGCGGGGGAGAAGGTCCTGCTGGGCATCGCGGGCGACTTTAACGTGGAAAACGCGCTGGTCGCTATCGCCGCCGCGCGCGAGATCGGCATCGGTATCGAGGCTATCAAGAAGGGCCTCTCCAAACTGCGTGTGCCGGGCCGTATGGAGGTCGTGGAGTCGAAGGACGGCCGCGTGATCTGCGTCGTCGACTATGCGCACAACCAGCTTTCGTTCCGTTCGCTTTTCTCGTCGGTCAAGCGCGCGTTTCCCGCCAGCCCGGTCATCGCGGTGTTTGGCGCTGCCGGCGGCAAGGCGCAGGAGCGCCGCGAGCAGCTTCCGCGCGAGGCCGCACCGTATTCCGACCTGATGATCTTTGCCAATGAGGACCCGGCTCACGAGGACCCGATGAAGGTCTGTCGCGAGCTTGCCGAACATGTTCCCGACGATACGCCGAACAAGATCATCCTCGATCGCGAAGCTGCCGTGCATGCGGCGTTCAAGGCGGCGCGCGAGGAGTACGTCAACCCCGATGCTCCTACCATTGTCTTGCTGCTGGCAAAGGGTGACGAGGAGCTCATGCACGTGGGCGACGAGTTCGTGCCCATCGAGAGCGACCTTTCGTTGGCCAATCGCCTGATCGATGTTACCCAGTTTGACTAATGAACCATGATGGCGGCGGCGCCCTGAGTGCGCTGTCGCCATAAGCGTGTTCCCTCAATCAAAACATGCCGTCCAAGTCCAAATCCTTCTACGTAAACGGAGTAACCATGTCCCACAATACCCTGCCGACCGTTGCCGAGCTTTCGGGCGAGATGCGCGAGCGCTTGGCCAAGGTCAAGTACGTCTTTACCGACCTGGATGCCACGATGCTCGCGCCCGGCTCGTGCGTGCTGCGCGACAACGACGGCAACCCTTCGACCAAACTCGTCGAGGCCGTCGTGGCGCTCGCTCGCGCTGGTATCCAGGTGGTTCCCACCTCGGGCCGCAACCGTACCATGATCCACGAGGACGCGCGCGTGCTCGGCCTCAACTCCTACATCGGCGAGATGGGCGGCCTGGTCATGTACGACCTCAAAGCCAACGATTGGGAGTATCTGACCGGCGACATGCCTTACGACCCCGCCTGCGGCCTTACTCCGCACCAGGTGATCGAGCAGACCGGCGTGTGCGAGAAGATCCTTGCCCGCTGGCCGCACAAGATCGAGTACCACAACGACATGTCGACCGGCTACAAGTACCGTGAGGTCACCGTCGGCATGCGCGGCGATGTGCCCGACGATGAGGTCCAGGCCATCCTGGACGAGGCCGGCTGCGGTCTGGTCTGGGCTTGCAACGGCCATCTGACGCACCTGTCCAAGCCGACGACGCTCGAGCTTAATCGCGTCGAGGACGGTCGCGCCTTCAACATCAATCCGGCGGGTCTTAACAAAGGCGTTGCCATTGCGCGCTTCTGCGAGCACCTGGGGATCGAGCGCGAGGAGACGCTTGCGCTCGGCGACTCCGAGTCCGACTTCTACATGGCCGACCATGTTGGCATGTTCTGCCTGGTCGAGAACGGTCTGACGAGCGCCGGTGCCCCGGAGTTCTTGGACGCCTGCGACAATGCCTATATTACGCGCGGCAAGATTGTCGACGGTTGGGTGGCAACGGCCGAGCTGCTGGTCGCAGCCCGTTCGTAGCGCGACGCATCACGATTGGTCGCATTTTTCGAGAGAGAATCTGGTGAGGTAATGTTCGATATCGATAATATGGCCGGGGACACGCGTCCGATCGGCGTGTTCGACTCGGGCCTGGGCGGCTTGACGGTCGCGCGCGCGATCGCAACGGCACTTCCGCACGAGTCCGTCTACTATTTCGGTGACACTAAGCGCTGCCCTTATGGCACCCGCACCGAGGACGAGGTTCGCTCGTTTGCGTTGCAGGCGGGTCGTTGGCTTTCGAAGCACGACGTCAAGATTATGGTCATCGCCTGCAACACGGCGACCGCTGCGGCCTTGCGTTTGGCCCAGCAGGTGCTCGACGTTCCCGTGATCGGCGTGATCGCGCCGGGTGCCCGTGCAGCAATCAACAGCACGCGTACGCGTCGCGTGGGCGTGCTCGCTACCAACCTCACCATTCGCTCGGGCGCCTACACGCGCGCCATTCAGGATCTAGATGCCGGCGTCGATGTATACGGCTGTCCTGCCTCGAGCTTTGTCGAGGTTGTCGAACACGAGCTCGCCTCGGGTGCACATCTGCAGGAACAGTGGCTTGAGAACGAGGACATCTTCGATACGCCTGCCGTGCGTGCGCTGGTGGGTGCCACGGTTGAGCCGCTGCGCGACCACGGTATCGACACCGTGGTGCTCGGCTGTACGCATTTCCCGCTGTTGGTGGGACCTATCCGCCATGCGCTGGGGCCTGGGGTGCGCGTCGTGAGCTCCGCCGAGGAGACCACGCGCGAGCTGACCGATATCCTCACGCGCCGCGAGCAGCTGGCGGGCGACGCCGCCGAGCCGCAGCATCGTTTTGCCACGACGGCCGATAACATTGCCGAGTTTGCGGTGGCGGGTAGCTTTATCTTTGGCCAGCCGCTCAAGAGCATTGAGCATATCGATATCGACGAACTGAAATAGATACAAGGTCACCGACCAAAGGCTCACTTTCACCTTTTGCCGAAAGGATATTTCTATGGAGTATATGCAGGTCAACCGCGCCAACGGCCGTGCCGCCAATGAGCTGCGCCCCGTCAAGCTCACTCGTGGCGTCATGAAGCACGCCCACGGCTCGTGTTTGGCCGAGTTCGGTGACACGCGCGTGCTGTGCGCCGCCACTATCGAGGAGGGCGTGCCGGGCTGGCGAAAGGGAGCTAAGGCCGGCTGGGTGACCGCGGAATACGCCATGCTGCCGGCGTCGACCGGCAAGCGCTGCAAGCGCGAGCACGCCAACCGCAAGGGCCGCTCCATGGAGATCGAGCGCCTCATCGGTCGCAGCCTGCGTACCGTCGTCAATATGAAGGCACTCGGCGAGTACACCGTTACCGTCGACTGCGACGTGATTCAGGCCGATGGCGGCACGCGTACAGCGAGCATCACCGGTGCCTGGGTGGCGCTGCGCGACGCCCTCGCCATGTGGGTCGAGGCGGGCAAGATCGAGCGCATCCCGCTTATCGGCCAGGTGGCTGCCATCTCCATGGGCGTTGCCGACGGCAATACGCTGCTTGACCTCGATTATTCCGAGGACAGCCATGCCGAGGTCGACATGAACCTCGTCGCCACCGACACCGGCGAGATGATCGAGCTCCAGGGCACCGGCGAGCAGGCGCCCTTTGACCGCAAACGCCTCAACGCCCTGCTCGACCTGGGCGACAAGGGTATCGCCGAGCTCATCGAGCTTCAGCGCCAAGCCATCGCCTAACCTGCCAAAAGGGACAGGTTTATTTTGGTAGGTTTTATCTGCTGAAATGCTGCGTTGAAAGGTCCGATCGCCTGAGAGGGGAGAGGTCAAGTGCCCAAACGCCCCTCACGCGGCTTGCTATAGAGACAAGGAGGCCAGTCATGGCACTTGAGAAGATTGACATCGACACCCTCGACCCGGCGGCGACCATCGTCGTGGCAACGGGCAACGCCCATAAGCTCACCGAGATCGAGGCCATTTTGGGCAAGGTCATGCCCGAGGTGCGCTTTGTGGCGCTCGGCCAGCTGGGTGATTTTGAGGATCCCGAGGAAAACGGCACGACGTTTTTGGAGAACGCCATCATCAAGGCCCAAGCCGCGGTTGAGGAGACGGGCCTTATGGCCATTGCCGACGATTCGGGCTTGGTCGTCGACGCGCTGGACGGTGAGCCCGGTGTGTATAGCGCGCGCTATGCGGGCGTGCACGGCGACGATGCCGCCAACAACGCCAAGCTTTTCGTTAACCTGGAAGGCGTGGCAGATGAGGACCGCACCGCGCGCTTTATGAGCGTCGTCGCGCTCATCGACACGGACGGTCTGGTTACCTATGGCGAGGGCGCCTGCGAGGGCGTTATCGCGCACGAGGGCCGCGGCGACCATGGTTTTGGCTATGACCCGCTGTTCCTGCCGGTCGACACGCCGGGCAAGACCATGGCCGAGCTGACGGCTGACGAGAAGAACGCCATCAGCCATCGTTTCCACGCGCTCGAGCATCTGTCCGCCAAGCTGACGGGCGAGGAGTAGGCCATGCGTGCGGTGGTGCAGCGCGTGCTCAACGCCGGCGTGACGGTCGACGGCGAGTGCGTGGGCCGCATTGGACGCGGCTACCTGGTGCTGCTGGGTGTGGGCCATGGCGATACGCGTGCCGAGGCCGACAAGCTGTGGGGCAAGCTCCGCGGGCTGCGTATCAACGAGGACGAGAACGGCAAGACCAATCTGGCACTTGCCGATGTCGACGGCGAGGTGCTCGTGGTGTCGCAGTTCACGCTGTTCGCCGACTGCCGCCACGGTCGCCGTCCGTCGTTTACGGATGCCGGCGCACCCGATGTTGCCAACGAGCTCTACGAGTACTTCCTGACGCTTGTGCACGAGGACGTTGAGCATGTGGCGCACGGTATCTTTGGCGCCGACATGAAGGTCGACCTGGTCAACGACGGCCCATTCACCATCGTCTTGGACACCGACAACCTTTAGGTTACGCGAGGTTGTCGTCTGGTACGTATTTGGGACGGGGCTTATTTAGCTACTTGCGTATGGCCACAACAGGGTGCTATAGTATTAGAGTTTTGTCTATCTTAGGGGTATTATCCCCTTTTTGAATTGCACCTTCTGGAGGCCCTGTTCATGGAAGAGATGGAAGTCAATCACGTCGACGACATCCACGAGAAGCTGACCGATATGGTGGGCGATCGCGTCAAGGTGAAGGCCAACATGGGCCGTACCCGCGTCGTCGAGCGCATGGGCACCATCAAGAGCGTCCACCCGGCCGTCTTCATTGTCGAGGTTGACGAGCGTCGCGGCCGCAAGTCGCGTCAGTCCTACCAGTACATCGATGTCCTCACCGGCCAGGTCGAGCTGTTCGACCCCGAGAGCGGCGAGCATATCTTTACCCCGCTCGGCAATCAGCTCGAGGAGCATTAACGGTGACCGATCGGTCCCTGACTCTTTCCGCGCCGGCAAAGATTAACCTCTACCTGGGGGTTCATACCGAGCGCGATGACCGCGGCTACCACAGGGTCGATTCCCTGATGGCGGCCGTCGGTCTTTCCGATACCGTGACGGTCGCGCCGTCGCAGGCGCTGACCGTCCAGACGGTTCCGGCATCAGATTTTCCCATGCAAAAGAATACGGCGTATCGGGCTGCGGTTGCTATGGCCGAGCATTATGGTCGCGAGGCAAACGTCTGCGTGACGATTGAGAAGCGCATTCCATTGTGCGCCGGCTTGGGCGGCCCCTCGACGGATGCGGCCGCGGCCATTGTCGCCTTGGCAGAGCTCTGGGGCATTGATCGCACCGACCCAGCGCTCGACGATATTGCGCGGGGCATTGGTGCTGACGTCCCGTTCTTTTTGCACGCGAGTCCTGCGTTCTACGTAGGTGGGGGAGACGTGCTGGCAACTGAGTACCCCGCGCTGCCTGCGACGCCCGTCGTGCTGGTCAAGCCGCGCGAGGCAAGCGTTTCGACAATTGAAGCCTATCGACGTTTTGACGAGGCCCCGGTGCCTGCGGACAAGCCCGGCGCGATAGCTTCTGCCTTGCGTGCTGGTGATGCCGAGACGGCATATGCACTCATCCATAACAACCTTGGTGTCATTTCCGCACAGATGGAGTCGCAGATTCAAACGGTCCTCGACTGGCTGCGTAAACAGGACGGAACCGTTGCTGTAGATGTGTGCGGATCGGGTGCCTGCTCGTTTGCCATTTGCGACACCGCTGCCACGGCCGAAAGGCTTGCCGATGCTGCCCAGCAAAATGGCTGGTGGGCCTGCGCGACTGAGCTTATTCCCAACACGGTTCAAATCGACGCTTCAAAGAAATAAAAATTTCTCTAGCACGCGGCGAAAATCTTTGTTACTATAGTCGAGCTAACGGGTTGTGGCTCAGTTTGGTAGAGCACTGCGTTCGGGACGCAGGGGTCGCTGGTTCAAATCCAGTCAACCCGACCAGAGCATGAGGAGGGACCGCTTCTTGCGGTCCCTTTTTTTAGCTAGTGTTGTGATACCGCGATACCCGCGGTATACTCATTCGAGCTTGTCTCGCTGTATTGTGGAGGTCTACATGTTTGGACTGAGGGCTCCTGAGCTCATCATTATTCTCGTCGTTGTCCTGATTATCTTCGGGCCCAAGAACCTGCCGAAGCTCGGCAAGTCCCTCGGCTCTACCGTCAAGAATATCCGTGAGGGTATGGAGGGCGACGATAAGGCCGAGACCAAGCAGGCCGAGGAGGTCGTGGTCGAGCAGTCCGAGGAGGACAAGGAGATCGCTGAACTCGAGGCCAAGCTCGCTGCTGCCAAGAAGAAGCAGGCAGAGGACAGCGACGCGGACGCAGAGTAGTCCCATCCCTTTGGGGTGAGCACCTGACCGGCTTGCCCGCAGGCTAGCCGGTCTTTTTCGTTTTGTTGACAGTTGATTGTTTGATCAGAGTTGGGGAGATATCCGTATGGACGCAAGCCAGATCGTACTGACCGCTGAGGGCCGCCAGAAGCTCGTCGAGGAGCTCGCTTGGCGTGAGGGCGATTACGCCAAGGAGATCGTCGAGGACATCAAGGAAGCCCGCGCGTTCGGCGACCTTTCGGAGAACTCCGAGTACGACGCCGCTAAGGACAAGCAGGCCCAGAACGCCGCTCGTATCGCCGAGATCCAGGCCATCCTCGCCAACGCTCAGGTTGCTGCCACCACGGGCGACCTGACCGTCTCCATCGGTTCCACCGTTTCGCTGATTGATCCCAACGGCGAGGTCATGGAAGTCACGCTCGTCGGTACCACCGAGACCAACTCGCTCGAGCACAAGATTTCCAACGAGTCTCCGGTCGGTCACGCCATCATCGGTCACGGCGAGGGCGACTCCGTCGAGGTCGTTACGCCTTCCGGCAAGACTCGCGTCTACACCATCGCCAAGATCGCACGCTAGACCACGGTCCCGCGTAAAGGTATGTTTTCGCTCCCTGGGACCGAATCCTGGGGAGCGTTTTAGTTTGAGGAGCTAACTTATGGCAGAGAACCAGAACGCCGCCGATCAGGCATCGACGCTCAACGACGAGCGCGCCACCCGCCTGGCCAAGCGCGCCGCCCTGTTCGAGGCGGGCCAGAACCCCTATCCCGACCACTCTGAGCTTGAGGACTACGTCGCCGATATCGAGGCTAAGTACGCCGAGCTTGCCGATGGCGAGGACACCGAGGACGTCGTGAAGATCGCCGGCCGCGTGGTCGCCAAGCGCGGTCAGGGCAAGATCATGTTCATCGTCGTGCGCGATGCGACTGCCGAGATTCAGCTGTTCTGCCGCATCAACGACATGGACGAGGCCGCCTGGAATACGCTCAAGGCCCTCGACCTGGGCGACATCCTGGGCGTGACCGGCGTGGTCGTGCGCACCCAGCGCGGCCAGCTTTCCGTTGCCCCTAAGAGCGCGACCCTGCTTTCCAAGGCCGTTCGTCCGCTGCCCGAGAAGTTCCACGGTCTTTCCGACAAGGAGACCCGCTATCGCCAGCGCTATGTCGATTTGATCGCCAACGACGACGTTCGCGAGACCTTCCGTAAGCGTTCGCAGATTCTCTCTACCTTCCGTCGCTTTATGGAGTCCGACGGCTACATGGAGGTCGAGACCCCCATCCTGCAGACCATCCAGGGCGGCGCTACCGCCAAGCCGTTCATTACCCACTTCAACGCGCTCGATCAGGAGTGCTACCTGCGTATTGCCACCGAGCTGCACCTCAAGCGCTGCATCGTCGGTGGTTTTGAGCGCGTGTTCGAGATCGGCCGCATCTTCCGTAACGAGGGCATGGACCTTACCCACAACCCCGAGTTCACCACGATGGAGGCCTACCGTGCCTTCTCCGACCTCGAGGGCATGAAGGCACTCGCCCAAGGTGTCATCAAGGCTGCCAACAAGGCCATCGGCAACCCCGAGGTCATCGAGTACCAGGACCAGACCATCGACCTTTCTGGTGAGTGGGCCAGCCGTCCCATGACCGACATCGTCTCCGACGTGCTCGGCAAGCAGGTCACCATCGACACGCCGGTCGAGGAGCTTGCTGCCGCCGCGCGCGAGAAGGGCCTGGAGATCAAGCCCGAGTGGACTGCTGGCAAGATCATCGCCGAGATTTACGATGAGCTGGGCGAGGACACCATCGTCAACCCGACGTTCGTGTGCGATTACCCCATCGAGGTCAGCCCGCTTGCCAAGCGTTTTGAGGACGACCCGCGCCTGACGCACCGCTTTGAGCTGGTTATTGCCGGTCACGAGTACGCCAACGCGTTCTCCGAGCTCAACGATCCGGTCGACCAGGCCGAGCGCTTTGCCGCCCAGATGGCCGAGAAGGCCGGCGGTGACGACGAGGCCATGGAGTACGACGAGGACTACGTGCGCGCCCTCGAGTACGGTATGCCTCCCGCGGGCGGCATTGGCATTGGTATCGACCGCGTGGTCATGCTGCTCACCAACCAGGCTTCTATCCGCGATGTGCTGCTGTTCCCGCACATGAAGCCCGAGAAGGGTTTCCAGTCCGGTGCCGCTGCCGCCAAGGCTGCCGAGGCCGGCAACGCCGCGAGCCCGTTCGTTAAGTCGCTTAAGCCCACGCTCGATTACTCCAAGATCGCCGTTGAGCCGCTGTTTGAGGAGTTCGTCGACTTTGATACCTTCTCCAAGAGCGACTTCCGCGCTGTGAAGGTCAAGGCATGCGAGGCCGTCAAGAAGTCCAAGAAGCTGCTGAACTTTACGCTCGACGACGGCACCGGCACCGACCGCACCATCCTCTCCGGTATTCACGCTTATTACGAGCCCGAGGACCTGGTCGGCAAGACCTTGCTCGCCATCACCAACCTGCCTCCGCGCAAGATGATGGGTATTCCCAGCTGCGGCATGCTGATCAGCGCTGTCCACGAGGAGGAGGGCGAGGAGCGCCTCAACCTGATCCAGCTCGACGCCTCCATCCCCGCCGGCGCAAAGATGTACTAGGGGGTTACGGCGTTTTACCAAACGCCGTAACCGCTCGACGCTGCGCGCCGCCCAGAGCGACAATTTGTCATTCAAAAGGCAAGGCATGACCAGAAGGTCTATGCCCTGCCTTTTTCATGCCAACTTGTTCGCTCTGGACGTCGCTCGCTGTCCGTCCTCTATCTGCGGCGTTGACTTGGTTGACACTTAGAACATCGATGTAGTCATTGGGGACGTTCTTAAACGACTACCCACGGCTATTGCGCGCATGGTTCGCATGACAGCCGTCTCTTTTATGTTTCCTTTAGCCGTCGCTGTCTAGGATGGGGGTTAGTCGATAGGAAGGGAGCACCGGGATGGACGACGCGAGCGAGCGCGCAATCGAAGAGGACATGCTCGATCAGTTCAACTACTTTGATGATGAGGACGAGGAGCTGATCGACCGTCGCGAGCCAGCGCCGCTTGATTCCTTTGATCTGGTCGATGAAGAGACTGATGAGGTTGAGAATGAATCAACGGAGCCCCCACAGTCTTCGCGCCTTAACTCGCTGCTTTCGAGAGCCCCCATGCACCACGGCGTTCGTGCCGGCGCGCTCCATATGAAAACTGACTGGCACCAGATCGTGACGGCAGGCGATGAGCTTGCCGTCGATGCGCCGCTCACCGATAAATCATCCATCATCTGCCGCACCGGCATGCTTATGCTGGCAAGCGGAACGGGTGCCTGGCGCGTGCGCGATACCATGAATCGTGTTGCCGCCGTACTCGGTGTCACCATCCACGTTGACTTAAGTCTTCTGTCGTTTGAGTGCACCTGCATCGAAGATGGCCACTGCTTTAACGAGGTTGTCAGCCTGCCCACAACGGGCGTCAATACCCATCGCATTTGGATGATGGAGAGCTTCTTAAAGGAAATCGAGACGTATGGGCGCCGGTTTACCGTGCACGAATACCACGAGATGCTCAAGACCGTTGAGAGTTCAAAACCTGATTACGCGCCTTGGCAACAGGGTCTTGCGGCGGCCTGCGCCTGTGGCGCCTTTGTCTTTTTACTTGGTGGCGGTCCTATTGAGATGGCATGCGCGTTCGTGGGCGCGGGTGTCGGCAACTTTGCCCGCTCCCATATTCTCAAGCAAGGCCTTGGTCAGTTCAGCGCGCTGACGACCGGCGTTGCGCTCGCTTGCGTTTCGTATCTGCTGGCATTGCTCGGCCTTGGCCAGGTCATACCGGGGGCAATGTCGCACCAAGAAGGCTATATCGGCGCCATGCTCTTTGTGATTCCCGGCTTTCCGCTCATTACGGCGGGCCTCGACATCGCCAAGCTCGACATGCGAAGCGGTATCGAGCGCCTTTCATATGCCGTATCGATTATTGTGATGGCGACGCTCGTAGGTTGGATGGTTGCCGAGTGTGTTGGCCTGGCGCCGGACGACTTTGCCCCACTGGGCCTTTCGCCGCTTGCCCTTACGCTCCTGCGCGTGGTGATGAGCTTCGTTGGCGTATTCGGCTTCTCGGTGATGTTCAACAGCCCGGTAAAGATGGCCGCGGCAGCTGGGTTGATCGGCGCCGTGTCCAATACCCTGCGTCTGACCCTTGTCGATGCGCCGACGATGATTCCCTTCCTGGGCCTCAGCACGGGAATGCCTCCCGAGGCAGCAGCGTTTATCGGCGCGCTGGTATCGGGTCTGCTGGCAAGCTTGGCCGAAGTCAAGCTCACCTACCCGCGCATCGCCCTCACGGTGCCTTCGATTGTCATTATGGTGCCCGGTCTGTATCTCTATCGCTCTATGTATTACATGTGCACCTTCGACACGGTCAACATGCTCGGCTGGTTTGTGCGCGCAGTGCTCATCGTGGCGTTTCTGCCCGTTGGCTTGGGCGTGGCGAGAACCCTCACCGACCCTCGCTGGCGCCATACCAGCTAATTGGTGCAAGGGGGACAGGTTGCTTTGCACCAAATGAGTTGCGGTGAAATAGGGACTGAATTGTTGCTTAAAGGGTCAAAACAGTCCGTATTCCACCGCAACTTATGGGGTCGGGGGATTATCGGTGCCCTGCATCTTCATAAACTCAACGCTTACGAAGCGCATGCGTTTCGTGCTAGGCTGGTTCCACCACATAAGTAGTCGCAGACGCGCGTACCACGGGCGGGCGAGATGAAGTTCCAACAGCTCCATCTTGCCCGCCCGTTTTTGTTGCGTGGCGCCGCGGTACAACACAGAGAGGAATCTGCCCTTTATGCCTATCAACAAACGAGAGAGCCTGCTGTTCACCTTTATCATGTGCTTTTGCATGGTGCTCTGGATGAGCATCTACAACGTTGCCCTGCAGCACGGGGCCATCAACGGCGAGGTCGTTGCCACTGCGTGGCTCGGCTTCCCCGTTGCCTACATTTTTGCCATGTGCTGCGACTGGTTCGTCGCCAGCCCGCTCGCCAAGGGTTTCGCCTTTAAGTACTTGGTCACGCCGGGCAAGAGCTCGCCACTTGCCATGACGCTCGCCGTCAGCTCCTGCATGGTCGTTCCCATGGTCATCATCATGTCGCTGTACGGTGCCTGTGAGGGTCTGACGCACATGCCCGGCGGCATCCTTGCGAACCTGTATTCCGTGCCCGCGATCTGGATGATCAACATCCCGCATAGTTTTGTGATGGCGCTGCCGTGGAACCTTTTGGTAGCCGGTCCGATTTCCCGCTTCGTCTTCCGTCGCGCCTTCCCTGTGGGGACGGTTTTCGAGGAGGAGCATGCCGAGCTCTTGGAGCAGGCTATGGCTCCTGAGTGCGAGTAGCTCGCTTAGGGATCTGCTGAGCGCGGGCGACTTGCTTGGTTGGAGCCCAAAGCGTGGATAGCTCTCTCGGCGACATCGCGGGCGTGAGCGGTGCGCATGACCGGAGGGCCCGTGCTGCTCCGTTGCCCGACGTGCTAGCGCGCAGAACAATCTGTTGGTGCATTCGGCGGCTGCTGAAGCGTTTCGGCAGCCGCTTTTTATACGGAGTTTAAATACAACAGTCTGTTGTATTACGTAGAGTGGTATATCTCTAGCGGGAAAAATGCGAGAGACGGAGCATTATGGCGTTGCTAGTAGGACTGGACGTAGGGTCGACGACGACCAAAGTTTACGCGATGCACGAGGATATGACCGAGGCGTGGTGGGGATATCGCCGCCACGGGGCGTGTCAGACAGCGAGCGTGCGCGCCATGCTCGGCGAGCTCGCTGAGCGCTTTCCCCATGAGTCACTGCGCGTTGCGGTGACCGGCTCGGGTGCGCGCGATATCGCGACCGCGCTGGGCGCCTCGTACGTTCAGGAGGTGGTCGCCAACGCGCTCGCGATCAGCAGGTTCTATCCGCAGACGCGCTGCGCCATCGAGCTGGGCGGCCAAGACGCCAAGATGATCTTCTTCCGCACCAACGATAAGGGAGACATCGAGGTTGCCGACATGCGCATGAACGGCTCGTGCGCAGGCGGTACCGGTGCATTTATCGACGAGATGGCAAAGCTCATGGGGGTCGGCACCGAATCGGGCGAGTTCGAGCAGCTCGCAAGCCGGGGAACGACCGTCCACGAGGTCTCGGGCCGCTGCGGCGTGTACGCAAAGACCGATATCCAGCCGCTGCTCAACGAGGGCATTCCTACCACCGACCTGGCGCTTTCGGCGCTTCACGCGGTCGCCCGCCAAACGATCGGCGGTCTGGCCCAGGGTATCGACATCGAGCCGCCGGTAATCTTCGAGGGCGGTACGCTCGCCTACAACCCCACACTGGTCCGCGTGTTCCGGGAGCAACTGAATCTATCGGACGATCAGGTTATCGTCCCGCGCGATCCGCAGATCATGGTCGCGCGCGGTGCCGCCCTGTCGCTGACCGACATGTTCGCATCGTCCCAACCGATCGACCTTCCCGACGCTTTTGTCCGGCTGGATAAGCTCGAGACGGTCGCGCCCGCAAGCGGGGAGGGACGTCTTGCCCAGCCCTTTTTTGCCACACCTGCCGAGCAGGCGGATTTTACGGCACGCCATGGCAAAGAGACG
Organism: Collinsella aerofaciens; assembly: GCA_048478035.1. Lineage (GTDB taxonomy): Bacteria > Actinomycetota > Coriobacteriia > Coriobacteriales > Coriobacteriaceae > Collinsella > Collinsella aerofaciens_CN. The sequence continues at coordinate 27,027 of DBGBCW010000024.1, forward strand.
CCGGCAAAGGGTCCGGATGCGTATGCGCCCGGAGAGACGGTGCGTGTGGCGCTCGGTATCGATTCGGGGAGCACGACGACCAAGTTCGCCCTGGTCGATGAGGCGGGTGAGCTTGTCGATTCGTTCTACGCGTCTAATAACGGCAGACCGCTCGACGTCGCCCAACAGGGTCTTGTCAGCTTGAAGAACCGCTGGGAGACAGCGGGAGTCACGCTTGCGATCGATGCCGTGGGCACCACGGGATACGGCGAGGAGCTTTTCGCGCGCGCGTTCCACGCCGACTACCATACGGTCGAGACGGTCGCGCACGCCCGCGCCGCGTGCGCATGCGTTCCCGATGCGACCTTCGTGCTCGACATCGGCGGACAGGATATGAAGGCCATCTGGCTCAACCACGGCGTGCTGACCGATATCGTCGTCAACGAGGCGTGCTCTGCGGGCTGCGGCTCGTTCCTCGAGGGTTTTGCCAAAAACCTCGGAATAGCCGTTGAGGATATCGCGACCGAGGCATTTTCGTCCAAAGCCCCCGCCGTTCTCGGTAGCCGCTGCACGGTGTTCATGAACAGCAGCGTCGTTTCCGAGCAGCGGCGCGGTAAGGGTCCGGGCGACATCATGGCCGGTCTCTGCCGTTCGATTATCGAGAACGTGTTCACCAAGGTCATTCGCGTTTCAAATCTCAACCGTCTGGGCGACAAAGTCGTCGTCCAGGGCGGCACGTTCCGAAACGACGCGGTGCTGCGCGCATTCGAGCAGTATCTGGGCAAACCCGTCACGCGTGCGCCCCACCCGGGGCTGATGGGCGCTATCGGTATCGCCCTGCTCGCGCGCGAGGAATGCCGCAAGGGCGACGCCGGCACGTCGTTTATCGGGCTCGATGCCGTGGAGCGCTTCGAGCATCGCGAGTTCGGCGGCGTTACCTGCCGTCGGTGCAACAACCGCTGCCAGCGCGCGGTCGTGGCATTTGGCGACGGCTCGCTTTACGTCACGGGCAATCGCTGCCCGCGCGGCGGCGCCATCTCATGGGATGAGCTCGTGCGCGAGGTTCCCGCGGCGGAGGAGCTGCGTCCGCAGGGTGCTTGCGAGGCACAGGCACCCGGCACGGGGCGCGACCGGACCGCGGCTGCCCCCAATCTCTTTGTCGACCGCGAGAAGCTGCTGTTCGAGTCGTACCCCACGGTTCCCGTCAGCGGGGGGCGCGATGTCACGATCGGCATTCCCCGTGTGCTCGAGTTCTGGGACACCATGCCGTTCTGGTCGACGTTCTTCAGCACGCTCGGCTTTAAGGTGCGCGTCTCGGGACGCAGCATCAAGGCGATGTACGAGCGCGGTCTGGCGCACGTCACATCCGACACCGTGTGCTTCCCGGCCAAGCTCGTCCACGGGCACATCCGCAATCTCGTCGACGCCGGCGTCGACCGCATCTTCATGCCCATCATCACGACGGTGCCCACCGAAAACACCGCCTCTACCAGCGAGTGGATGTGCGCCGTCGTAAAGGGATACCCCTACGTGATGCGCAATTCCGATAACCCGGAGGAGCGTTTCGGCGTTCCGTTCGATACGCCGCTGTTCCACTGGTACGACGAGGGCGACCGAAACCGCCAGCTCAAGGCGTGGTGCAAGGAGACCTTCGATATCGATGCCGACCTGGTTGCCAAGGCGACCGAGCAGGCGGACCGCGCGCAGGAGACGTTTGAGAACCAGCTGCAGCTGCGCGGCAGGCAGGTGCTCGAGAACGTGCACGAGGACGGCGGCTACGCGGTGGTGATCGCTTCGCGCCCGTACCACAACGACCCGCTGGTCAACCACGGGCTGCCCAAGCTCTTCTCTGAGCGCGGCATCCCCGTGCTGACGCCCGATGCGGTGCCGGGGGTCTGCAACGTCGATCTTTCCAACAGCCGCATCGACATCGTGAACAACTATCATGCGCGCATGCTGTCGTGCGCGGTCATCGTCGCATCGACGCCCGAGCTCGAGCTCGTGCAGATGGGCAGCTTCGGCTGCGGCCACGATGCGTATCTCACCGACGAGATCGCGCGCATGATGGGCGAGATGGGCTCCAAGGTTCCGATGATGATCAAGCTCGATGAGAGCGACGTCGCCGGTCCCATGGGCATTCGCGTGCGTTCGTTTATCGAGTCGGTCAACCGTCGTCGCGCGGAGGAGCGTGCCGAGGGCGCCCGGGTGCACGCGGTCCATCCGCTCGACGACCCGTATAAGGTCAAGTACACCAAGTGCGACCAGCACGACAAGATCGCGCTGGTCCCCAACACCTCCCATGCGTTCTGCAGGCTCATGACCGCGGCGATGCGCAATCAGGGCGTGCGCGCCGAGGCCCTTGATATCGGGCGCGAGGATGCCATCCGCCTGGGCAAACGCTATGTGCACAACGACATCTGCTTCCCCGCGCAAATCGTGATCGGCGAGGCGCTCGCGGCACTCGAGAGCGGTAAGTACGACCCGCACGACGTCGCCGTGGTGACTGGCAAGTATATCGGCGACTGCCGCCTGACGCACTACATGCCCCTGCTGCGCCGCGCGCTCGACGACGCGGGATACGACTATGTCCCGGTGCTCACCAACGACGACGTCGATGCCCACAATGCGCATCCGGGCTTCAAGCTCGGCCTTGGCCCGAGCATCCAGATCGCCTACGGTCTTCCCATGATCGATGCCCTCGAGGCCATGCTTAGGCGCATCCGTCCCTACGAGCTCGAGAAGGGCGCGGCGGACGCTGCGTTCGACCGCGCGCTCGATGAGGTTATCGAGGGCATGGAGCGCTCCGGGCTGAGAGGCCAGGCGACGGGCTTCAAACGCGCGCTTGCGATCATGGACGCCGTTCCGTACGACCGCTCGAACCCGCATCCGACCGTTCTCATCGTGGGCGAGTACCTGCTCAATTTCCATCTCGGCGCCAACCACGAGATCGAGCGCTACCTCGAGGACAACGGGCTCGAGGTCATCGAGGCGCGCATGACCGACGTGATCCGCAAGACCTATTTCTACAAGCATGCGCAGTCGCGCGAGTTCCACGTCGACCTGTCGCTGCCCGAAAAGGCCTGGTACGCCACGGCGGACAACCTGTTCGAGCTCGCGCACGACCGTTGCGACCGCCTGGGCGCGGCGAGCCCGCTCTACGAGCCGCCGACGCGCATGCCCGAGCTCGTGCGCGCGAGCGATAAGATCCTGCACCATACGTTCGATGCGGGCGAGGGCGTGCTGATTCCGGCGGAGATTCTCGAGCACGCCAAGCGCGGCTGCCGCAACTTCGTGATCCTGCAGCCGTTCGGGTGTCTGCCCAACCATGTCGTGGGGCGCGGGCTCATCCATGCGCTCAAGGAGCAGTATCCCACGGCGCAGTTCCTGCCGCTCGACTACGATCCCGACGTGAGCTTCGCCAACGTGGAGAACCGTCTTCAGATGCTCATCATGAACGCCAAGGCGCAGGGGTGCGGTGAGGCGCATGGCGAGACCGCGTAAGGACGCCGATGCGCCCGATGCACGCACCCGTATCATCGAGGCGTTTTGGGAGCTCATCGAGAACAACAGCATCTTCGAGCTGTCGGTTGGCGAGGTGACCCGCGCCGCCCAGTGCAATCGCGGAACGTTTTACTACTATTTTCACGATTTCGATGAACTCGTCGCCATCGCCATAGCCCAGCTGCTGCAGGATAACGAGCTCATCACCGATGCCCTCTGGCATTTTTCGAGCGAGGGCGACCTTTCGGCGTTCGACCGGCGCGACGTCCGCTGCCTGCTGCAGCGCATCGTCATCACCATGAGGGCGGGTGCCGCCGAGCAGGTCGTGCAGGGCATCCATACGATCATCATCGACCGCGTGAGAGAGATCGTCCACCCCGACGGAGAAGAGCTCAAGGCAGATTCGAGCTTTGCGGTGGGCTTTCTGGTCTCGGGCATCATGGGCTTTGTGATGGCGGTCGGCTTTGCCCGGGAGGGCGGCGAGGAGATAGACCTCGAGCAGCCGGGGGACAGCGCGTGCGCGTACCTGAGGGCGGTCGCCATGCAGACGGTGGAAACGGTCGCGCAAGTCGAGGGCGTCGATACATCCGAGCTGCTCGAACGCGTCTCCAAGGAGGCCGATGCCTATCGCGCATCGCGTGCGACGAGTCCCGACGTGGTGAAAGACGCCTAGGGTTTCTCTTGCGGGGCGCCTGTCGCGCATCGCGCGGTGAGTCCCGCGATGCGGTCATAACCTGCATTCATGTGAGCCGGGTTTATAGATATTCCTCCAGCTGTTAACATAGACAACCTGTGGGTAAAGAGACAAAAGCGCCGCCGACGGGCGGGCGTTTTGATTTCGATGAACTCATGTAAGGAAACGAGCATGTTAGATAGATTTACCGATCGAGCGCGCAAGGTCATGTCGATGGCCAAACAGGAGGCGCTCGATCTGCACTCAAATAAGGTGGGCACCGAGCACCTGCTGCTCGCACTCGCCAAGGAGGACGAGGGCATCGCTGCCGAGGCGCTGCGCTCGCTTGATATCTCCTACGACGACATCATGGACACCCTCAAGGAGGTCCAGACCACGGGTCCCGAGCCCAGCGAGGAGACCGAGGCTGCCAAGCTTGCCTTTACGCCGCTCGTCATTAGCGTGATGGAGCGCTCCTTCCGCGTGGCACGTGAGAACAACCAGACCTACGTGTCGACCGAGCACTTGCTGATTGGCATCGTCGAAGAGGGTAACGGCATGGCCATGGACATCCTCATGCGCCTGGGTGTGTCGTCCGCCTCCATCAAAAAGGCTATCGAGAAACTTACCGCCAAGGACCAGGACAAGAAGCGTCCGCTCGCCGGCGCCGGTGCCGGGCGTCCCGGTGCGGGCCTGCCGTTCTTTAGCGGCTCGGACGCGTCGCAGCAAAAGGGGAGCGGCACCGATACGCTTAAGCAGTTCGCCACCAACCTTACGCAGAAGGCGCGCGACGGCGAGCTCGACCCTGTAATTGGTCGCGAAAAGGAAGTCCAGCGTATGATGGAGATCCTTTCGCGTCGCACCAAGAACAATCCGCTTATCTTGGGCGACCCCGGCGTGGGCAAGACGGCCATCGTCGAGGGTCTGGCTCAGCAGATTGCAGCTGGCAACGTGCCCGAGAACCTTATGAACCAGAACATCTGGACGCTCGACCTGCCGGGCCTCGTTGCGGGCGCCAAGTATCGCGGTGAGTTTGAGGAGCGCCTCAAGAACGTGATCCAGGAGGCCACCGAAGCTGACGACGTCATCCTGTTTATTGACGAGATGCACACCATCATCGGTGCCGGCTCTGCCGAGGGCTCCATCGACGCGAGCTCCATGCTCAAGCCCGTGCTCGCGCGCGGTGCCTTCCAGATTATCGGCGCCACCACGGCCGAGGAATTCCGCAAGTACCTCACCAAGGACCCGGCCTTCGAGCGTCGCTTCCAGACCATCGATGTCGAGGAGCCGAGCGTCGAGGACACGGTCAAGATCCTGACCGCGCTCAAGCCGCGCTACGAGGAGCACCACCATGTGCGCTATACGCAGGGTGCTATCGAGGCCGCCGCGAACCTCTCCGACCGCTACATCCAGGATCGCTTCCTGCCCGATAAGGCCATCGACCTCATTGACGAGGCCGGCGCCCGCGCCCGCATCGCCGCCAACCGCGCGCCCGAGCCGGTGCGCGAGGCCGAGCATCGCGTGGAGGAGCTTAAGGCCGCCGCGCAGGAGGCCACCGAGAGCGACGACATGAACAAGGCCGCCGAGATCACCGAGCAGCAAAAGGCTGCCGAGATTGAGCTCGCCGAGGCCAAGGCTGCCTGGACGGCCGAGCTCGACGCCAGCCCGCTCACCATCGATGTCTCCCAGATTGCCGACATCGTGTCCGTGACCTCGGGCGTGCCGGTGTCCTCGCTCACCGAGAGCGAGAGCCGCCGCCTGCTGCAGGCCGAAAGCGTGCTCAAGACGCGCATCATCGGTCAGGACGAGGCCGTCGAGGCCGTTGCCAAGGCCGTGCGCCGCAGCCGCTCGCCGCTCAAGGACCCGCGTCGCCCCGGCGGCAGCTTTATCTTCCTGGGCCCCACCGGCACGGGCAAAACCGAGCTCGCCAAGACGCTCGCCGAGTATCTCTTTGGCAGCAAGGACGCGCTCATCAGCTTCGATATGTCGGAGTTTGGCAGTGAGTTCGAGGTCTCCAAGCTCATCGGTAGCCCCCCGGGCTATGTGGGCCACGACGAGGGCGGCCAGCTCACCAAGGCTGTTCGCCGTCACCCGTACTCGGTCGTGCTGTTCGACGAGATCGAGAAGGCGCACCCCGACATCTTCAATATCCTGCTGCAGGTGTTGGAGGAGGGCCGTCTGACCGATAGCCAGGGCAAGACGGTCGACTTCCGCAATACGGTGATCATCATGACGTCAAACGTGGGCGCCCGCGAGATCGCGCAGGATGCGAGCGTTGGCTTTGGCACCACCGGCGAGCAGGGCCTCACCTCGAGTGAGATCCGCGGCCGCGCGATGGGCGAGCTCAAGCGCCTGTTCCGCCCCGAGCTGCTCAACCGTATCGACGACATCGTGGTGTTCCAGAAGCTCTCGGGCGAGAACCTGACCAAGATTGCGCACCTGCTGGTGGACGATCTGCGCCAGCGCCTGATCGCAAACGGCATGAACATCAAGCTTACCGATGCGGCCTACGACAAGATTGTGGCGGAGGGTACCGACCTCACCAACGGCGCGCGTCCGCTGCGTCGTGCCATCCAAAAGCTCATCGAGGATCCGCTGTCCGAGGAACTGCTGGCTGGCGAGTGGGGCGAGGGCGATACCGTCCTGTGCGACGTGGCCGATGGCAAGTTTGTCTTTAGCCGCGGCACGGGCGAGATCCCGGCACCGCGTCCGGCGGGCACGCTTGGTGGCGATACCGCCCCGGCGGTACCGCACACCGGCAACGCCGCGCCCGTGAGCGGCGGCGTGACCTCGGGCCCCGGCGGCATGATGCAAGCCGGTTCCGGCGCGCTGTAGGGCGTGGCAACAATTTGATACGCGCAATCGAGGCGCTCCGGAAAGGGCGCCTCGATTTGTAGAGCTGCGGAAGTTGTGACCGTTACGCTATACGGTCCACCGTTAGCCGATGATGCGAGGGCGCTCGGCGTTTTCGACTGGTTTATGCACGCAAAGTCTGGGAATATACAAGTCGCATGTCTTACTGTCTAACCAGTTGCGCCAAGGAGGCACCATGGACTACAAGATTACCGGCTACGAGCCCGCCCAGCTGTTCCATTTCTTTGAGGAGGTCAGCGCGATCCCCCGTGGGTCTGGCAACGAGAAGGGCATCAGCGATTTCCTGGTCGCGTTTGCCAAGGAGCGCGGTCTCGATGTGTATCAGGACGAGGTCTACAACGTCATCATTCGCAAGCCCGCATCTGCCGGCGCCGAGAATGCCCCGACCGTGATGCTGCAGGGCCACATCGACATGGTGTGCGACAAGCTGGGCTCCGTTGAGCACGACTTTACGACTGATGGTATCGACCTGGTCGTCAAGGACGGCGTCCTCACCGCTAACGGTACCACTCTGGGCGCCGACAACGGTATTGCCGTCGCTCTGATGCTCACTGTTCTCGATGACGATTCGATCGTTCACCCCGCCCTCGAGTGCGTATTCACCACCGACGAGGAGACTGGCCTGGTTGGCGCCGAGACGCTCGACAAGTCCCAGATTAGCGCCCGCACCATGATTAACCTTGACTCCGAGGAAGAGGGCGTTGCCACCGTCAGTTGCGCCGGCGGCGTCGTCGTTACCTACACCTGCCCGATCGTGCGCGAGCATAAGACCGGTAGCACCCTCACGCTCGACATCTCCGGCCTGCTGGGCGGCCACTCCGGCAGCGATATCAACCTTGAGCGCGGCAACGGCAACCTCATCATGGCCCGCATCTTCGACCGCCTGATGGTTGCCGGCGAGCCCGCCATCGTTAGCTTTAACGGCGGCACCAAGGACAACGCCATCAACCGTGAGTGCAAGGCTGTTCTGGTCTACGCCGACCACGCTGCCGCCGAGGCCGCGGCCCAGATCGCAAAGGGCATCATCGCCGACGTTACTGCCGAGCTCGAGGTCTTCGACCCCGGCTTTACCTGCACTGTCGAGATTGCCGACGACGCCGAGGTCGAGGCCATGGACGAGAAGTCCGCGCTTGCCCTCATCCGCGCCCTGCGTCTTGCCCCTAACGGCGTGATTCGCCGCAACGTCGCCACCGACGGCTCCGTCGAGGTTTCCTCCAACATCGGGGTGGTTGCCACTTCTGACGACGAGGTCAAGATCATGCTGTCCCCGCGCTCCTCGATCACCTCGCTGCAGAACGAGTTCAAGGACCGACTGCAGACGCTGGCCGATGTCCTGGGCTTCGACGCCAAGTTTGAGTTCGAGTATCCCGGCTGGAGCTATGCCGAGCATTCGCCGGTCCGCGACGTCTTTGTCGAGAGCTATCGCGAGCTCTTTGGCTCCGAGCTGCGCATCGAGTCCATTCACGCCGGCCTTGAGTGCGGCCTGTTTGCCGAGGCCCTGCACGGCCTGGACGCCATCGCCGTGGGTCCGACGCTCTCCGATGTCCACACCCCGGACGAGAGCATGGAGCTCGCTTCTGCCGAGCGCTTCTACGAGCTGCTCATCGACGTCCTCAAGCGCCTTGCCGCGTAAAGGTTGCGCTAGCAGCAGTCCGAGCCACGTGCTAGCGGATTGCAAATGACATTACGAGAGGGGGCATCCGAGCTTTTGCGACGGGTGCCCTCTCTCTTTTGTTTGATAATTGCGAAATTATGGCCACCTAGTCCATTTCTGCCCTGATGAGGTCGAGGGTGCGCTGGCAGTTTTCGCGGACGGGGCCGAGCATATGCTCGCGCAGGTCCGCCATGCCGGGCAGGTCGGCGTATTCGTCCATGACCTCTTCCATGCAAATGGGTACCTCGTAGGCGAGGTCCATCATGGTCGCAAAGCAAAACTTCTCGGATAGCCCGGCATCGGTAAGCGCCGCCTCCAGCGTGGGGTCGCCCATACCGTGGTATCGGCGGATAGCGCCTGGACCGATACACCCCACACGATTTTCGCCGCCAACGCTCATGGCAAGGCGCGCCCGGCGGCGCATGCGCTCATACGCCAAACCCGACGCGACATCGTACATTCGAGCCATCATGGCTGCGCCGTCGTTTCCAAGGAGCAGGGAATAGTTTTTCGCGTGCGCATCCGGTGCGCCGATGATGGCGTTAAAGAAAAGTATCTGCGTAAACAGATACAGGTTAAGTTGATGGTGGCTCGTATTTACGAGGAGCTCTTGAATGTCGCGTGTGGTCGGGCCGCCGTCTGCCGTGTACTTTTGGGCGGGCATCACCCCAAGTGCCTGACAGAGGTCTTCTTGATGTAGGCGCCTGATCGTTCCGTCTTTGACTTTCACGCGGTCATAGCGCTCAACAATGAGGGCAGGTTCGTCCTCAAACATACGATATTCGACGTTTGCCGTTGCGATGCCGGCGCGCTGGGCGCTTTTCATGCAGACAAACTCATTGAGAGCCTCGAGTTTAAATCCGATAACGCCATTTTTGAAAATATGCGTCGTGGGCGAGGAGCCCATGCATTCGCACCAGCGGTCGTTTATGAACGCGAGCGCGAACTTGCCCTGGTTGCCTCCAAGTGACCAACTTTCATCTAGACCCATCCACGATGCATCGCGGTCATCTCTGATCGACTTGAGACGAAGAGCAATTTCGTGGTCGTCTATAGGGCGGTATTCGCCAGCGCGATGCAGGACGGCGTCGGCATCTTCTTCGGCACAAAACTGCACTCCGCCCGGACAGTCGAGTCCGATATGGCTGAGCAACGCAACGGGATTGTTGGGCCTAACGTCGAATTCGGCGGCAATCGCTTTTCGTTGGTCCTCGCTGTCGGGTAGAAGGCCAAACAGGTACGGATTCATGACCTGTTGTCCGTATGTGCGATTCGATACGGGTATGTTGGTCGATAGGGCTGGCCCGTCATAGTCATGATCGTAGGTAAAGCTGATAAGACCGTTCTCATCTTGCGCGAGCGTTCCAGCAGGCACGCCGCAAATAATGGTCCGAAGTGATGTTCTGGCCATTGGCTATTTCCCTTCGGGCATGGTTTGGCTAGATGCGTTTGCGGCAATCGAGACTCCGAGATTGGACATGGCGAAATCGGCGAAGGCCCTGTCGTAGAGCTCGGACGTAAGGGGGGTATCTGCAAGAGCCGGAATGGTTGTGCTGCGACGGTTGCGATGATGAAGACGTTGAGCGTGATGGCGTCTGGAGGTGCTGCAAGGTTGATCAGCATGCGGGGCGTCGACTGGGTGCTCATTTTTCGTTTCGCTTATATCCCCTTGAGCGGCGAGCGCCAGTCCAAGAGCACCGAAAACTGCCAGCAGCTTGTCGAGCCGAATGCCCGTGGCATCTCCCAGCTCGAGCGATGCGAGCAGGCGCTCCGAAACACCGGCTTTTTTAGCGAGGACGGCACGGGTGATCCCTTGCGCCTCGCGTGCCTGACGCACGTAGATGCCAGCTTGGCGCGGTGTGGTGATGGGAAGGATATCCACGGCGATCTCCTAACGTGCAGACTTTTGCATATCAGTATGACATGCAAAAGTCTGCATGAAAAGGCCTCATGCAAAACTCTGCATGAGGCCTCATACGGACGTTTAGTTTTGAAGGGTGTTTTACAGCACCAAAATCCCCAGGTGCTCCAGCAAAATCTTGAGGCCGATGAGGATGAGCACGACGCCGCCCACGATGGTGGCGGGTTTTTCGTAGCGCTCGCCAAAGGTGTGGCCGATCGCTACGCCGGCGACGGAGAAGATAAACGTTGTGACTCCGATAAGCGATACAGCGGGAACGATGTCAACCGAGAGCGCAGCAAATGAGATGCCCACGGCCAGGGCGTCGATTGAGGTGGCGATAGCCAGAATCAGGTACTCACCCAGGTCAATCTTTTCGGCATCCTTGCCGTCGCTCTCGTCCTCATCCTCGTCTTCGGTAAAGGCCTCCCACAGCATTTTGCCGCCGATAAAGGCCAAAAGGATAAAGGCGATCCAATGGTCGATGGGTCCGATGATGCTCATGAATTGACTGCCGAGCGCCCATCCGATTACGGGCATGCCGGCCTGGAAGCCGCCAAAGAACAGGCCGAGCACTACGGCGACCTTAAGGTTGATCTTCTTCATGCCAAGGCCCTTGCAGATGGATACGGCAAAGGCGTCCATCGAAAGGCCGATAGCGAGCAATACGAGCTCTGCGAGTCCCATAGTCTGGCTCCCTCTCTGCGGGCGGGCCCGCGTGTACCTCTTGGGGGAGTAACAAAAAAGACCCGTGGCGTACGCGTTGTGCGCACAGCCACGAGTCTCGTTCATTAAGGCAAGCCAGACCGCATCGGCCAGTATGTTGACTTGCCGCGCCACCGGAGGCGAACCCGGTCACGCGACTACTCCCTCATTTATGCGAATCCCGATGCTACCACATAAGCAGCTCATTTGGATTGGGGCTCTCAGCTGTGTTCGCTCATTCTGTAAGCATCGGATTTTGCGGGCGTCACAGGGGCAAACCGTGAGAAACTTATTGACGTTTATGGAGCGTATACGATGGGAGCGATGCCTTGGATAAGAACGAGCTGCAAAAGCGTATGGAACAGGCCATTCGCCTGACGGCACCTGGCCAGCCGATCCGCACCGCCCTCGACATGATCATTGCCGGTCACCTGGGTGCCCTTATCTGCGTCGGCGACACCGAAAACGTGCTCGCTGCCGGTAACGACGGCTTCCCGCTCAACATTTCGTTTACCTCGAACCGCCTGTTCGAGCTTTCCAAGATGGACGGTGCCATCGTTATCGATGGCGACCTCACCCAGATCCTGCGCGCCAACTTCCACCTCAATCCCGATCCCTCGCTTGCCACGAGTGAGACGGGCATGCGTCACCGTACTGCCGCTCGCATGTCGGTGCTCACCGACGCCATCGTGATCTCGGTTTCGGCTCGTCGCGCCGTCGTTAACGTGTACGTTCACGGCAAGAGCTACGAGATCCAGCCCGTCACCACCATCATGAGCTCGGTCAACCAGCTCGTCGCCACGCTCCAGACTACCCGTCAGTCGCTCGACCGCTCCCTGCTGCGCCTGACGGCCCTCGAGCTCGACGACTACGTCACGCTCGCCGACATTACCGGTATTTTCTCGAGCTTCGAGATCATGCAGCAGGCAAAGACCGAGCTTAAGGATTGCATTGTCAAGCTGGGCAACCAGGGCAAGCTCGTGCAGATGCAGCTCGAGCAGCTCGCGGGCTCCAGCATGGATACCGAATACGACTTGATGATCCGCGACTACGCAAGCGATTCCTCCGAGGCAAACGCCGAGAAGATCCGCGCCGAGCTGAGCCGCATGACGCCTAAGGACCTGTCCGACCCGCAGCACGTGGCGGCAGTTCTGGGTTACGACGACCTGGACGAGGACTCCGTCATGACGCCGCTGGGCCTGCGCACGCTTTCGCGCGTGTCCGTCGTGCGCGACGGCGTGGCCGAGAAGATCGTCGACGAGTACGGCTCGCTGCAGGAGCTCATGGACGACATCAGCGAGGATCCGGAGCGCTTGGGCGACTTTGGCGTCAACAACCCTGCCATTCTTGCGGACTCGCTGTACCGCATGAAGGGCACCAAACAGGGGAACGCATAATGGCGCCCGTATGCGCCGTGGTCGTTGCCGGCGGCAGCGGCCAGCGCTTTGGAAATCCCGGCGGCAAGCAGCTCGTTAATGTGGCGGGCCGTCCGCTCATGAGCTGGTCCATCCGCGCGTTCGATCGTAGCGATAAGGTCGGCCATATCGTCGTGGTTTGCCCTGCCGAGCGCCGTGCCGAGATGCGCCGCCTGGCCATCGACCCGTTTGACTATGACACGCCCATCAGCTTTGCCGATGCCGGCGATACCCGTCAGGATTCCACCCGTGCCGGCGTGCATGCGGTTCCGGCGGGTTTCGAATATGTCGCCATCCACGACGGCGCTCGTCCGCTCATTACGACCGAGGCCATCGACCACGCTATCGACGTGCTCGTGAGCGACCGTGCCCTCGACGGTGTCGTGTGCGGTCAGCCCGCGATCGACACGCTCAAGATCGTTGACGGCGATAATATCGTCGAGACGCCGCCGCGTGAGCTCTACTGGGCCGCGCAGACGCCGCAGATCTTTAGCGTCGATGCTATGAAGCGCGCCCACGCTGCAGCCATTGCCGAGGGCTTTATCGGTACCGATGATTCGTCGCTGGTCGAGCGCATGGGTGGGCGCGTCCGCTGCGTCCAGAGCCCACGCGATAACCTTAAGGTGACGGTGCCCGAGGACCTGCGTCCCGTAACCGCGATTCTGCTTGGCCGCATGGCCGAGGGAGAGGACCTTCCCCATGTTCAGTAACCTGCGCATTGGCCATGGCTACGACGTTCACCGTCTGGTGGAGGGGCGTCGATGTATCATCGGCGGTGTCGACATTCCCTACGAGCGCGGCCTGCTGGGCCACTCGGATGCTGATGTGCTCGCGCACGCCTTGGCCGACGCCATTCTGGGCGCCTGCCGCGGGGGAGACATCGGCAAGCTATTCCCCGATACCGACCCTGCCTACGAGGGCGCCGACTCGATGGTGCTGCTTGCCCGCGTAATGGACTATGCGCGTGAGCTGGGCTTTGAGTTTGTCGATGCCGACTGCACCATTGCCTGCCAGCAGCCTAAGATCACCCCGCATCGCGATGCCATGCGCGCCAACCTTGCCCATGCCCTGGGCGTTGACGTCGAAAACGTGGGCGTCGCCGCCACTACGACCGAAAAGCTCGGTTGGGAAGGCCAGGGCGAGGGAATCGGCGCCTGGGCCGTTTGCCTGCTACAGAAAACCGTTAAGGAGTAACGAATGCGTATCTACAACAGCGCTACCCATAAAAAGGAAGAGTTCCAGCCCATCGAGTCCGGCAAGGTCCGCATGTACGTGTGCGGCCCCACGGTCTACGACAACATCCACATCGGCAATGCCCGCACGTTCATTAGCTTTGACGTGATTCGTCGCTGGCTCATCGCGAGCGGCTACGAGGTCACGTTTGCCCAGAACCTCACCGATGTCGATGACAAGATCATCAAGCGCGCCAACGAGCAGGGCCGCACGGCCGCCGAGGTCGCGACGGAGTTCTCCGACAAGTTCATCGGCGTCATGCGCGCCGCCAACGTGCTCGATCCCGATGTGCGCCCCCGCGCCACCAAGGAGATCGGTCCCATGATCGCCATGATCAAGACGCTCATCGAGCAGGGCCACGCTTACGCCGCCGATAACGGCGACGTGTACTTTGCCGTGCGCAGCGATCCCAACTATGGTCAGGTCTCGGGCCGCAACATCGATGACCTTATGGTGGGTGCGCGCATCGAGGAGAACGAGGACAAGAACGACCCGCTCGACTTTGCCCTGTGGAAGGCCGCCAAACCCGGCGAGCCCAGCTGGCCGAGCCCCTGGGGCGAGGGCCGTCCCGGTTGGCACACCGAGTGCGCCGCCATGGTACACCGCTACCTGGGCACCCCGATCGACATCCACGGCGGCGGCTCCGACCTTGCCTTCCCGCATCACGAGAACGAGTGCGCCCAGGCCACCTGCGCCTGGCACCAGGGCTTCTCCAACACCTGGATGCACACGGGCATGCTGCTGGTTGACGGCGAGAAGATGTCCAAGTCGCTCGGAAACTTCTTTACGCTGGCCGAGGTGCTCGAGCAGCACTCTGCCGCGGCCCTGCGCCTGTTGATGCTGCAGACGAGCTATCGCTCGCCGCTCGACTTCTCCTGGGAGCGCCTGGAGGGTGCCGAGAACTCACTCACGCGTATTGCCGGTACGGTCGAGAACCTTCGTTGGGCTGCGAACCATGCGACGGCCGATGCCGATGCGGCTGCCGCCGAGGCGTTTTCCGCCAAGGCCGCCGAGACCCGCGCCGCCTTTAAGGAGTGCATGGACGACGACTTTAACACCGCCGGTGCCATGGGTGCTGTCTTTGGCTTTGTCACCGAGTGCAATCAGTATCTGGAGCAGGCGGGCGATGCTGCCGACAAGGCCGCAGCCCTGGCTGCCGCCGATACGCTGGCCGAGCTGCTCGATACGTTTGGCGTTGAGCTTC
Source organism: Collinsella aerofaciens (assembly GCA_048478035.1). Lineage (GTDB taxonomy): Bacteria > Actinomycetota > Coriobacteriia > Coriobacteriales > Coriobacteriaceae > Collinsella > Collinsella aerofaciens_CN. The sequence goes on from DBGBCW010000024.1 coordinate 42,165, forward strand.
CCGAGCCCAAGGTCGAGTTGCCGCTGGGCCTGCTGGGCGTTGCCGCCGGTTTGGTTGCCTACACGGGCGACGACGTGGACGAGGCCGCTGCCAAGATTCTCGAGGCTCGTGCCGAGGCTCGTGCCGCCAAGAACTGGGATCTGGCAGATGCCATCCGTGATCAGCTCAAGGACCTCGGGCTGACGATCGAGGATACTGCTGCGGGCACTCGTATTAAGAGTCTCTAGTATTTGTCGACCGTTCGAGGTGCGGCAGATTGCCTTGAAAGAGGAGGGCATAGACCTGGTGGTCATGCCCGACGATTGAAAGGCAAGGTGCCGTGGCCCGGACGGTCGATTCTTGTTCGTTATCTATTTAAGGAGGTCGCTTTATGGCCGACAATCGCAAGCGTGCGCCTCGTGGCGGCAAGCAGGCCGCTTCTGGCTCGCGTCCGATTCGCCGTAACGATCGCGCTGCCGCTCCCAAGGGCCAGCGCGATCGCAACCAGGTCGCACGTCCGCAGCGCGATCGCAACCGCGACGCTGTCCAGGCTCCCAAGGGTGAGTTTATCGAGGGACGACGTGCTGCCGCCGAGGCGCTGCGCACTGGTTTTCCCGTCAAGTGCGCGCTCATCGCCGAGGGCGGGGAGCGCGATGCCGCCTTGTCGCGCCTGGTCGATGACCTCAACGCCGCGGGTGTCCGCATTAAGTATGTGCCGCGCGCGCAGCTCGACGCACTGTCGAGCCATGGCGCTCACCAGGGCATTGCGCTCGAGGTTGGCAACTTCCCCTATGCCGATGTCGCCGATATCCTCGACCGCGCGGGCGACGGTCCGGCGCTTGTCATCGTACTCGACCATGTGACTGACGACGGTAACTTTGGCGCCATCGTGCGCTCCGCCGAGGTCGTGGGCGCGGCCGGCGTCGTCATCGCCAATAAGCGTGCCGCCGGCGTGACCGTGGGCAGCTACAAGACCTCAGCCGGCGCCGTCATGCATCTGCCTATCGCGCAGGTTCCAAATATCGCCCGTGCACTCGACGACCTCAAGGCCGCTGGCTTTTGGGTGGGCGGTGCCTCCGAGCACGCCGAAGGCAGTTGCTGGGATGCTCCCTTCGAGGGTCGCGTGGCGCTCGTCATGGGCTCCGAGGGCGACGGCATCTCGCGCCTGGTGCTCGAGAAATGCGACTTCTTGACCAAGCTTCCCCAGCGCGGTATGACCGAGAGCCTCAACGTTGCCCAGGCGACCACGGCGCTATGCTTTGAGTGGTTACGTCGCAACGCCGGCGAGCTCATGGGGGAGGAGTAGCGCATGTCCAAGAAGAACCGCGCCAAGTCCAAGGCCAAGCGCTTTGGCGAAGGCTCGGCCAAGCCGATTGTTTCGGCCGCGACCTATGGCGTGGGCGGCAATGCGTTTGCGCAGGCCATCGCCGATCCGGTTTCGACGGTGCATTCCAATAAGCCCGAGCTGCTGGTGGTCGACGGTTACAACGTGATCCACTGCACGCCGCGCTACGAAAAGCTCGTATACGACCATTCCGACGATCCGTATTCCAGCGACGTTCACGATATGGCGCGCACCGCCCTCATCAACGACGTCGCCGCCTTTGCCCAGGGCCGCTACGAGGCCGTGATCGTGTTCGACGGCGCGGGCAATATCTCCAGCGAGCGCCCCAACTTGCCGGCCCGCGGCGTGCGCATCGAGTTTTCGCCGACGGGCGTCTCTGCCGATACCGTGGTGCAGAAGCTCTGCATCGAGGCGCGTGAGGAGGGCCGCGCGTGCTCCGTGGTGTCGAGCGACGGAACGATTCAGGCCGTCGTCATGGGCAAGGGTGTCACGCGTATCTCGAGCCGCATGCTGGTGGACGAGATCAAGCAGATCGATAACGACGTTCACGAGGCAGAGGAAGCTCCGCAGATCAAGATGACTCTGGGTAGCCGCCTGAGCCCCGATGCCCTGGCCAAGCTCAAGGCCCTGCGCGGGAGGTAGGGGAGTTGGCGGGGCAATGCTGTCTTGCTAACTCCATTCAGCGATGTCGATCATTCTTTCGAGGCGCCACGTTAGCGCCTCTTTTAGATATGGCAGCCTTGCCGTGAGCGCGTCGTTTCTGGACAGAATCTCGATTGCCTCGTCAACGAAGCCTTCGAGTTTGTCGCCGTCAAACCAGCCCATGTCCTCGACGAGCAACATTTGTTTGGCGGGGCTTGAATGAAATTGTGCGCTGGTAAAACTGTGCTCTCCCGCCCTAAGCTCTTCTAGTGATATGTTGCACCAGAGTGATGAGCCCGAATCGAAGATGGGGGCTGGTCTGCAGGCTAGCGTGTTTACGTTTCGCACAAGGCCAAAGTTACGCCAATGGCGGTCATAGTTGGCGATGATGTCGTCGCACACGATCATGCGGTCAAGGGCGTCTTTTATATCTGTCGCTCCAAGCTCTTCGCAGTTTGCTACATACCGTTCGTAATCGGTTAGTCGCTCGTCTGCATTTGCATGCTGGTTTACATAGAACGCAGGGACATATTCTTCTTCGTCAGTTAAGAAGACATTGCATGTGCTCAAGGCGGAAGTACCCGCGCCTTCGAGCGAGTAAGGCACATAATCGCAGGCGTTTAGGATGCGACGGTGGAGTGCGGTCGCCACCATCTCGTTATAGGGTTCCTGGTTTAGATGCGCACCTGCCTTGTGGAGGATTCGACGGTCACCCTCGCATGTCCAGTACTTTTGAAGATTGCCGTCCGAGGTGTTGTCGGGCTTGGCAGCAGCTGCCTTGCCCTCTGGGGCGAAGGGTGCAATGGTTAGCGAGACGTCATCAAAAGCATTATTGAAGAAATTGATATCTTTCCACGCGAGACCGGAGTCTTGGGGCCTAATCCAATACTGGTCGGATAAGGAGAGGCCAAGATTTCGCTGTACGAGTTCATCGGGAACATCAACTGCGGCTTCTGCAAGCAGGGAGGCTAGCCCAATGCGTGCGAGCGGGATACCGCGGCCACGCCACCAAGTGCGGAAAGAGTCGAGCGATATGGGGCTATTAGGGCCAAATACTCCAATAGGGGCGTGGGCGTAATCGATGTCGGCGCCGATATGGGTAAAGTCTTTTCGCGATGTGCTGTAGACCAGCTGAGCGACTTCGTGCGTGCGATTCATGAGGGTGAACGCGATCTCGCTCTTACCGTGGCCGCGGCGGGGACGTCCCCCCGTTTTGGTCACGGAACGGAGTCGCGTGTCGACGCTGTCTTTGTCGATGAGCCATACACCAGAAGCCTTGCGGGCATCAAGTGCTCCGTTTTTTATGAGCTCCTGCACCCTGCGCGGAGTGATGCCGAGCAGCTCGGCGGCTTCCTTGGTAGTAAGCATCACGAAACCCTTCGTCAAAACGAATAGTTTTATATATAGCAATTGTAATTAAAACTATTCGTTCTGACGAATGGTTTTGAGATTGAGGGCGAACCGACAGAAATGAACGGGCCTGGTACCTGTTGTTGCTGGATTTTGCATATTTGTATAACGCCGTGTGGCCTGTTGCGCCCCGTCCGTAATTCCTTTATTCTTAACAGGCTTCGCGCGAAAGCGCCAAGTGTGCCAGTGTGGCGCAACGGTAGCGCAACTGATTTGTAATCAGTGGGTTGCAGGTTCGATTCCTGTCACTGGCTCCATGAGAGTTTCGGGCTCTGTCTCTATATGGGACAGAGCCCGTTTCTATTTAGGTGGTGCGCCATCGGGTTAGCGCCCATCCCGTTTTTGGTTTGTCTCGTCCTCCAGTTTGTCTAAATCTGTAACACCAAGACCGATATTTGGCATCTAACTGTTACAGATTGAGATGAAACTTAGGGTGTTTTAGGAATATCTTGATCTGTAACATGTAGAAGCGGAATAGGCCTCTTGCTGTTACAGATCGAGACAAGGGCGGGTGCGGACCTGGATGTTCTGCTCGAGCGTGGATTTCTGGACACGCGAGAGAAGAAAATCTTCCGACCGGAGAGCGAGCGTGGATAATTAACTTGGATAGGGAGCTAAGGTAAACACCGATTGTCTATCGAAGGCTTTAGAAACAACGACCCCGATTTCATTGTGGAATCGGGGTCGTTTGTGCCTGAGGAATCCGAATGGATTAATCGAGCTCCTAAGGGACTTCTTGGGTTCTTGCTAATGGTCTGCCGAGGATGTCCCCAATGCAAGCAGCGGGCATCTACTCAATATAGTTGGGATTCTTCTTGATGATCACGCGTGCAGCGATGAACGAGACAACGATGGCGATGACGGCGACAACGCACGCCAGTACGAAGTTGCCCATGGATCCATCGGGAGCGATAAAGATCAGCGCAGAAAGAAGACCGGGGCATGCTCCCGCAACATACTCCTTCAGGACGAAGATGCCTGCAGGGAGTCCCGCGCAGAGGGCGCCGATTGCTGTGCCGACAAGCAGGCGGGGACGCTCGATGAGGCAGCCGTAAAATGCGGGCTCAGTTACGCCACAGAGTGCGGTGACGGCAACCGTGGTGACCATACCTCTCTTCTCCTTGTTGCCTTTCATTGCAGTTGCCAAGGCGAGACTCGTGCCGCCAATGCAGAGGTTTGAGATGAAGCCAAAGATGATGGGCGCCCAGCCGAGCTGCGCCAAGCTCGTAACTTCGATCGCGATGTAGGCCTTATCAAGACCGAGCATGACAAAATAGGGGTTAAGGGCTGCAAGGATTGGAGTAGCGATAAATGCCACGTTATCCATGAGCCACGTGGCGGCATCACTCAGCGCGTAGCCCATCATGCTGCCGGCGGGGCCGAGGATAATCAGCTCAACAGGCACGACGATGAACATGGTGAGCAGCGGCTTCAAGAACAGTTTGGTAATGTCGGGGATGATTTTCTGAAGACCGCGATCAACAAAGTACATGAACACAACGCCCAGTACGATTGGCACCACCGTGCTCGAGTAGTCATTCGTCGGGATGGGGATGCCAAGAAAGTCGAGACCCTCAGCACCGCTAATAGACGAGCTAATCATGATTGCGCCCAGCAGTGCGCCCATGATAGGCTGCATCTTCATGACGGCGGCGAGCTGATAGCCGAGGTAAACGGGCAGGAAGCTAAATGAGGCGCTGAAGATCGCCAGCAGAACCTGGGCGGTTCCGCTATCGGTGCTCAATCCACAATAATTGACCAGGAGATTCTTGATCGAAAGAATGAGTCCGCCAACGATGAGCGCCGGGACGATGGGCATGAATACCTGTGCAGAGACGTTCCCGAATTTCTCAATCAAGCCCATGGCGGTGTTACCGCTTTTAATGCCTTCTGCAAGGTCTTTGGCGGTTTGGGCATCGTCGGCAACCGTGCCACCGCCGACTTCGATTCCCGCGAAGTCGAGGAAGTCGTTGTAGGCCTCGGTGACGTTGGGGCCGATGATTACCTGAAGCTGGCCACCGCTGACTACTGCCCCGAGCGCCTGGTCAGCCGATTTGGCGAGCTGGAGATCGATGATCGAGGTGTCTCGTGCGTCGATGCGAAGGCGCGTCGCACAATGAGTTACCGATGTAATGTTCTCTTTGCCGCCAACAGCCTTTAGGACTGTTTCGGACATTGCCTGATATTTCATCTCTTTCTCCTAACCTTCCTGCTCCTGATACTTCGAGATAAGGTCTCGGTACCAATACCAGCTCTTTTTGGGGGTGCGCTCCAGATTGTTCTCGAAGTCGATATGGACAAGTCCGTATCGTTTTTCGTAGCCGTTGATCCAGCTATACAGATCCATCGTCGACCAGAGGTAGTAGCCCTCAACGCGCGCGCCGTCGCGCTTAGCCCTCATCATGTGCTCGATGAACTGGCCCAGAAGCTCGATGCGGTCATCATCGTGGATTATTCCGTCTGCGTCTGGTTGCTCATAGGCGCCATGTCCGTTTTCCGTAATAAAGATGCGGGGCGCGTCATAGCGCTCGTGGACATCCATGATGGTTGAATACATGCAACTTGGGAGTATTTCGCGGCCCCATTTATTGCGGGGAACATTGCTGTCGCGGGCGCTTTCAAACAAGGGCGCAATGCATTTTCCTTCGACCTTTTTGCTCGAACCGCCCTTATTGTTCGCCGAAACGGCAAGCTCTCCACCGTGCCAGTCGGTTACATACTCTCGGCAATACACGTTGAGTCCAATAAAATCGACTTTACCGTCTCTGAATTCTTCTACGTCATTTGGGGATCGATAGAGCGAGACGCCAAGTTTTTCAAGGATTTCGTCCATTTCTGGCGGCAGTTGACCCTGAAGTGCTGGTGCCAGAATCATGCGATTGGCGAAAAAGTCTGCGTATCGAAATACGTCATCGGGGTGCTCGGTTGCCGGGTCGAGTTCGACAACGCCGCCATCGTGGACGGCGCCGATGATGCCGTCGTAGCCCATTTGACGATATGCTCGGACTGCGAGTGCGCTTGCGCGCATCAGGTTGTACTGAAACTGCATGTACGACTGAACGTCGAGCGATCGATTGGGGGGATAGTTGCCCAACATGTTTACGCAGTAGCTGTAGAAATGCGGCTCGTTAACGGTAGCCCAGATTTTGACGCGGTCTCCAAAGCGCTCAAAGCAAATCTTGGCGTATTTGCAGAACCACTCTGCCATATCGTTGTTCAGCCATCCGCCTTTGCAAGCAAGCGTGAATGGCAGATCGTAATGGAACAGCGTAACGTTGGGCTCTATGCCATTTTCGAGGCAGCAATCAATGACCCGATTATAAAAATCGATACCCTTTTCATTCACTTCACCGATACCCGTGGGGATGATTCGACTCCATGAAAGAGAGAAGCGATAGGTGTTTTGTCCGCCTTCTTTCATCATGCGGATATCTTCTTCATAGCGATGGTAGAAGTCGCAAGATACATCACCGTCAACATGGTTGATGTTCTTATTGCTTGTGTGGTTAAAGAAATCCCACTCGCCAAGGCCTTTGCCGTCTTCGTTCCAGGCACCCTCGCACTGATAAGACGCCGTGGCGGAACCCCAGAGAAACGGGATGTTGTTCACGTTGCCCATGAATCCCCTTTCCATCATTCAACACGGTGGATACGTGTGGCGGAATTACGATTAAGATGACGTCAACTGATTTGAATCATAGGAGAACGACCAAAGCTGTTTGATTCAATAAATGAACTATGATTTCGAGGAGAGCGAAAAGAGGGATCACGTGAATATCAATGACTTCGATGTGCTCAATCGCATTAGCTCCATCATCAACAGCGAGTTTGGGTCAAACGATGCCGCCATCGCTCGATATCTCATCGCTCACATTAGGCGTTCGAGCGAAATCAATGTTGCCACAATAACCCGCGATGCATTCGTGACCCGTTCCGCTGTTCGTCGTTTCTGCAATCGATTGGGCTACCAGTCTCTTAGCGATTTGAAAGAATCATTTACTCAATCAGTCTTTCCAAGCGACTTAAGCCATCGAGAGGAGGAATTTGGCTACGAGGAGTACAGGGCAGAGCTCGACGTTCGCATGATCGAGATGTTCGCTGAGGTTGAAAGCGGCGTGTCCGATATCGCTATTAAGCACCTTGCCGACGAAATTGATGGCCATAAAAACGTTGAAATCTGGTGCACCAATAATGTGAGCGCCAATCTCGTACGATTTCAGCAGGAAATGTTTTATGCGGGCAAGATAGTTCGCATAGTTGCTGGGGCTAACGTCGCGGAATTGAAAAACATGGGAGACGCTTCGCAGTCATTGATAATTCTCGTATCGGTCTCCGGGCTATTTGCGTCCCAGGCGCGTGAGTATCTTGATTGCCGTTCGGGCAGGAAGATTCTAATTACTGCGTTTAGCAACGATGACAAATCGAGGTCTTTTGACCGTGTATATCGTCTTGGTAATGCGGGAAACGGAATTGACCGACTCGGCGTTTATTCGAAATACGCCATGACCTATTTCTTCGACTTGCTATCGTCGTGTTACTTGAGTCGCTACCCCTGCACCAAGGGGGAGCCGCTCTATGGGTCTACTTTGGTCTGGCCCGAGCAGTAGCGGCTCTATAGTTCTCCCGTCTGGAGAATGAGCGTGGATAATCTCCGCTTTGGGCTTAGAGCCGCGCTAAAAGCGGGAGATTATCCACGCTTGAACGTGCCGTGGAAGCACGATCGTGACCTATGTAATAGTGCAAGAGGGTCGGTATCGAAGGTCGATGCTGCAGATGTACTCCACCGTGACAAAGTGTTCCCTCGTGAAATGTCACAAACGTAGCCAAATCCACCGTCCTTCATATCCAAACTCAACAAAACCGCAGGTCACAGCTATATAGATACGCCCGGCACCGTGTATCTAGAGGTTTTCGTTGACAGCCCCCAAGGTTGCATCGTATTATCTTTTTCGTTCGCGGGGGCGGCGGTCCAAAAGACCAAAGGACCTGCGGATACTTGAACGATTGGGAGTTTGCCCGAGTGGTTAATGGGGACGGGCTGTAAACCCGTTGGCTCTGCCTACATAGGTTCGAATCCTATAGCTCCCACCCGTCAAGTGCCTGTATAGCTCAGTCGGTAGAGCACTTCGTTGGTAACGAAGAGGTCACCAGTTCAAGTCTGGTTGCAGGCTCCATCCGGCGGTGTAGCTCAGTTGGTTAGAGCACACGGTTCATACCCGTGGCGTCACTGGTTCGAATCCAGTCACCGCTACCATAGGTAACACGGTGGCTTCTCAATAGTATGTTGAGAGGCCACTATGGTATAAAGGCAAAGTCCCGTCCGGGGACGACCTGTTTAGAGGAGGGCTTTATGGCCAAAGAGAAGTTTGAGCGCACTAAGCCGCATGTTAACATCGGCACCATTGGTCACGTCGACCACGGCAAGACCACGCTGACCGCTGCCATCACCAAGGTTCTCTCCGAGACCGAGGGCTGCAAGGCTGACTTCACTGCGTTCGAGAACATCGACAAGGCTCCCGAGGAGCGCGAGCGCGGCATTACGATCTCCGTCTCCCACGTCGAGTACGAGACTGCTGCCCGTCACTACGCTCACGTTGACTGCCCGGGCCACGCTGACTACGTCAAGAACATGATCTCCGGTGCTGCTCAGATGGACGGCGCTATCCTGGTCATCGCCGCTACCGACGGCCCCATGGCTCAGACCCGCGAGCACATCCTGCTCGCCCGTCAGGTCGGCGTTCCCTACATCGTCGTCTTCCTGAACAAGTGCGACATGGTCGACGATGACGAGCTCATCGACCTCGTCGAGATGGAGACCCGTGAGCTCCTCTCCGAGTACGATTTCCCCGGCGACGACATTCCCGTCATCCGTGGTTCCGCTCTGGGCGCTCTCGAGGGCGACGCCAAGTGGATGGACGCTATCCGCGAGCTCATGAAGGCCGTCGACGAGTACATCCCGACGCCTGCTCGTAACAACGACCTCCCCTTCCTGATGGCCGTTGAGGACGTTATGACCATCTCCGGCCGTGGTACCGTTGCTACCGGCCGTGTCGAGCGCGGTGAGCTCAAGCTCAACGAGCCCGTCGAGATCGTCGGCATCAAGGATACCCAGAACACCGTCGTTACCGGTATCGAGATGTTCCGTAAGTCCATGGACTTCTGCGAGGCTGGCGACAACGTCGGTCTGCTGCTCCGCGGCATCAAGCGCGAGGACATCGAGCGCGGCCAGGTTCTCTGCAAGCCCGGTTCGGTTACCCCGCACACCAAGTTCACCGGTGAGATCTACGTTCTGACCAAGGAGGAGGGCGGCCGTCACACCCCGTTCTTCGATGGTTATCGTCCTCAGTTCTACTTCCGTACCACCGACGTTACCGGTACGGTCAAGCTCCCCGAGGGCACCGAGATGGCTATGCCTGGTGACCACATCACCATCGAGGGCGACCTCATCCACCCGATCGCCATGGAGGAGGGCCTGCGCTTCGCTATCCGCGAGGGTGGCCACACCGTCGGTTCGGGCATCGTCTCCACGATCATTGAGTAAATTAGCTCTTTGATATAGCTGACTTAGAGAACCCGGCACTTATATGGGTGCCGGGTTCTTTTCTGCAATGGATATTGAGCCGTTGCTGGTGTCGAGAGGATCGATAATGGTCCTGGGTGCACCGTCGATTAGATCTCGTTGGCTCCATTGATGTGTTCCAAATATGAATGGGTTCACCGAGAACCAATTGATTCGAGGTTTTCGTTGACAGCACTTACGTAGAGCTGATAAAGTATCAACTCGTGCCCGTACGGGGCGGAAATGAAAGGTTCAGGATACATGCGTACTCTAGTTACTCTTGCGTGCACTGAGTGCAAGCGCCGCAACTATACGACCACCAAGAACAAGTCGACCATGCCTGATCGTATGGAGATCAAGAAGTATTGCCCCTGGTGCCGTCACCACACGCTGCACAAAGAGACTCGCTAGTCTCTAGTCACATACGCCAGTAGTTCAATTGGTAGAGCATCGGTCTCCAAAACCGAGTGTTGAGGGTTCGAGTCCTTCCTGGCGTGCCAGTCATTATTCCGTAAGCTCCCAATTGGGAGCTTACGGTTTACTCATGTATAAGCGCATTGCGCGGAGGTAACCCAAATGGCCAACAAGAAGAACAAGAAGAAGGCTCAGCAGCAGGCGCCTGCCAACAACGCTGCCGCCAACTCCAAGGTTGAGGCCAAGAAGGCCGTTGCCAAGAAGAACGAGAAGGCTGCGAAGTCCAAGAAGAACGAGAAGCCTGGTTTCTTCGCCCGCACCAAGAAGTATTTCGCTTCGGTCAAGTCCGAGATGAAGCGTGTCACGTGGCCCGATAAGAAGGAGCTCGTGAACTACTCGGTCGTCGTTTGCGCTTCTCTGATCGTCGTCGGCGTCGTCATCGCTCTGCTCGATGCTGGCTTTGGCGAGGCTCTTGCTCTGTTCTCTGGATTGAGGGGCTAAACCATGTCTAAGCGTTGGTACGTCGTTCACACTTACTCTGGATACGAGAACCGCGTTAAGTCCGATCTCGAGCATCGCATCGAGACCATGGGCATGCAGGATCGTATCTTTGATATCGAGATTCCTATGGAGCGCGTCACCGAGATTAAAGAGGGTGGCAAGCGCGAGACCAAGGATTCCAAGATCTTCCCGGGTTATGTTCTAGTCCGCATGGAGATGGATGACGATGCTTGGACGTGCGTTCGTAACACGCCTGGCGTCACCGGTTTCCTGGGCGGCAACGGCAAGCCCGCTCCGCTTTCCCGCGACGAGTACAACAAGATGACTCGTCGTCCCGGTAAGGGCGATTCGCCCAAGCGCACCTCGGTTGATATTCAGGTCGGCACGTCCGTCCGCGTCACCGATGGCCCGCTTACCGACTTTGATGGCAAGGTCTCCGAGGTTAACACCGAGGCTGGCAAGCTCAAGGTCACGCTGATGATCTTTGGCCGCGAGACGCCGGTCGAGCTCGACTTTAACCAGGTCGCTGTCATCGCTTAAGTTTTCGTCCGTTCGCGCGAGCGTGCTTCTTCTGTGACTGCTCATCTCAGGAGTGCTTCTAACACGTGCGTGCTTACGATATAGCAAGTACTTCACACTCGTGATTCGAAAGGAATGACCATGGCTGAGAAGAAGGTTGCCAACGTCATTAAGCTCCAGATTCCTGCTGGTGCCGCTAACCCCGCTCCTCCCGTCGGCCCCGCCCTGGGCGCTGCTGGCGTGAACATCATGCAGTTCTGCCAGGCCTTTAACGCCGAGACGCAGGACAAGAAGGGCGACATCATCCCCGTTGAGATTTCTGTCTACGAGGACAAGTCCTTCTCCTTCATCACCAAGACCCCGCCGGCGGCTCACCTCATCAAGAAGGAGCTGAACCTCAAGTCTGGTTCTGCTAAGCCCCAGGCCGACAAGGTTGGTCAGCTCTCCCAGGAGCAGCTCACCAAGATCGCCGAGATCAAGATGCCGGACCTCAATGCCAACGACATTGACGCCGCCAAGAAGATCATCGCCGGTACCGCCCGCTCCATGGGCGTCACCATCGCTGAGTAGCGATTTCTTTAGGTAATGACGGGTGCTCCGACCGGGGAGCCCGTTATATGTGTGCAATAGGGCACACGATACGATGTGGGAGGGCATAAGCCCGTTTAACCACAGGAGGTAATGCACATGGCTAAGCATGGTAAGAGCTATAACGCCGCTGCCGAGAAGATCGACCGCGCCACGCTCTACACCCCCCTTCAGGCTGCCAAGCTCATCAAGGAGCTCGACACCGCCAAGTTCGACGAGACCGTCGAGGCCCACTTCCGTCTGGGCATCGATACTCGTAAGGCTGATCAGAACATCCGTGGTTCCATCTCCCTGCCCCACGGCACCGGCAAGACCGTTCGTGTTGCCGTCTTCGCCGAGGGCGAGAAGGCCCGCGAGGCCGAGGCTGCTGGCGCCGACATCATCGGTTCCGACGAGCTCGTCGCCCAGATCCAGAAGGGCGAGATCAACTTCGACGCCGCTATCGCTACGCCGAACATGATGGCCAAGGTTGGCCGCATCGGTAAGATCCTTGGTCCCCGTGGCCTCATGCCGAACCCCAAGCTCGGCACCGTGACCATGGACGTTGCCAAGATGGTCTCCGAGCTCAAGGCCGGCCGCGTTGAGTATCGCGCCGACCGCTACGGCATCTGCCACGTGCCCCTGGGCAAGAAGTCCTTCTCTGAGCAGCAGCTCGTCGAGAACTACGCTGCCCTGTACACCGAGATTCTGCGCGTTAAGCCCTCTTCTGCTAAGGGCAAGTACGTCAAGTCCATCTCTGTGTCTTCCACCATGGGCCCTGGCGTCAAGGTCGATCCCGCTGTCCAGCGTGACTTCCTGGCTGAGTAACTGCTAGTTACTACCTGAGCAAAGCAAGCATTGCTAAAGAAACCCGGTTCTGCCTCGTACAGGACCGGGTTTCTTGCTATCTCGGGCCAAAACCACCACAAAGGGGACAGGCGCCTTTGTGGTGGTTTTGGCACTTTGGCGTCAATGTTATGGCATCGCAGCGAGCCGGTTCCAAGTGCCTCAGGTCGCCCCGAAAGAGGAGCGACGCGTACTTTGGTACGCGAGCGACGGCTTGAGGGGCGAGATGGGGTGCTTGGGGCCGGCGCAGCGTCAAGCCTTAAAGGTGGTTACCAGGGGGTTCTGGCGGTAGAGGACTCGATGGCCTCGTGGCGCTTGAGCTCGTGCCGCATGGTTTGCGAGTTGAGCCAGGCTGCCTGCCATCCACGGATGGGGTAGCGCGCTTCGTCCAGCTCAAACTGCGTATAGCCGCAGGCATTGATAATCGTTGTCCCGCATGCATGCTGACGCTCACGTTGAAAGTCGCGACCATAGCATTGGTGCACATGCCCGTGCACCATATAGTCGGGATTCCAGGTCTCGAGCGCTGTGTTAAAGCATTCGAATCCTCGATGTGGCAGATCATCCAGATCGCCCACACCGGCGGCGGGTGCATGGGTGAGCAAGATGTCGCAGCCGCCGACCATCCTCACTTTGCGGGAGAGCTTGCGCATGCGCTTGGTCATCTCGCGCTCGGTATACATGTTGGCACCGTCTCGGTAGCGCATGGAGCCGCCAAGCCCCGCAATGCGGACGCCTCGATACACGTACACGGTGTCTTCGACGCAGATACAGCCGCCCGGTGCATGACGTGCGTAGCGGTCATCGTGATTGCCGCGCACGTAGATGAGCGGTTTGTTGATGACCGTGACCAAAAACTCAAGATAGTCCGGGTCCAGATCGCCAGCGGACAAAATCAGGTCGACACCTTCAAAGCGCTCCTTGCGAAAGCACTCCCATAGGCATCGTTCTTCGGTATCGGCTATGGCAAGGATTTTCATAGGGCGTGGACTTTCAGCTCATCGTCGAGTTGCGGAATGGTGCCCACCACGTTGTCGGCCAGCCAGTCCATCTCGACGATTTGCGTACTCGGCAGTGGGGGAAAGCCCTCGATCTGCACCACGCCGTCTTGGCTATGGAGTTCGCCGCCAAATGGATTGATGGAACCCTCGACGATGCCATTGCGGAGCAGCTGAACGAGCTTACGTGTCTGATAGGGCAGGCCCGGAGCGTAGCGAATATCGATAACGCCCGAGCTCATGCCGTACCAGTAATTGACGGCGCGAACCTGGCTGGCGTCACTGGTCTCATCCCAGGTGCCATGCAGCAGGCTTCGCACGATAAGCTCGTAGTATCGGCCCCAGTTCCATACCGGCATGGCGATGCCGGCAACTTTGCCATCGACCAGGCGGTGGAGTCCGTAGGCCGTGGGGTCCTCCAACGACTTTGACATGTCAGCGCCGGTCATAACACTCACGCCTTCGCGACACATGGCCTCGGCAAGACCGCCGGCGGGCACATCGCCCCAGGTGAGGATTACCTGCGCGCGGGGGTCGAGCAGCGAGGCGCCGATGGCAAAGGCGTTGATCTCGCTGAGTGCGCCCGAGGCGAAGACCGACGCGTGGTAGCCAATGCGATGGTTGTCCGCCATGCTGGCGGCAAGGGCGCCCAGGAGAAACTTGGCCTCGTACATCTTGCCAAAGTACGAACGGACGCTTTGGTGGGGAAGGCCGATAGAGCAGTTGAGGAACCGAACCTGGGGATACTCGACGGCAGCCCTGAGCGTGTATTCCATCAGGCGGTGTGAGGTCGAGAAGATGACGTTCGCCCCGTGCTTGACGGCGGTCTCCACGGCGGCGTAGAACACGTCCGGATCGTGGCAGTCCTCGAATGCCTCGGTGCGCACGATGCCGCCAAAGTGCTCGTCGAGATACTGACGCCCTTGGTCGTGCAAGCTGTCCCAGCTCGACGATGCACAGGGGAATTCATGGATAAAGGCGATGCGCAGAGGGTTGGCCGCCGAATAAACGGTCTTGCTCATAAAGAAGTTGAGCACGCCGGAGGTGGACTTGGCGGGCGCCTCTTCCTCATCGACGCTCGGTGCTTCGACAAGATCGACCTTGTCCTCGTCATTTTTGCCGGCGATGACCAGCTCGCGCCAAATCTTGCACAGGCGGTTTACGACGATATCCGTTGGCGTATCCAGCAGGCGGTCCTGGTTGTACACATTGAGGTAGACGAGCATGGCGTCGGCGGGCGTAATGTCCAGGTGGTCGCCGCCTGCGCGAAGGTAGGCGCGCTTAAAGAGCAGGAAGGTGTGGCGCAGGTAGTCGACCTTTTTCTGCGGCCATTTTTCGATAAGGTTCTGGCCGAGCATTTTGGCGAGCGTTTCGTAGCTTCCCTCACGCGAGAACTCGATCTCGTATAGGGGGCAGACGCGCCAAAACGCGCAGAACTCGCCGTACAGGCGGCTTTCGACGGAATCCCATTTGCCGGGGTAGAGACGGGTGACCTTGGCCGAAACCGTCGGGGCGTCCAGGAATTTGAGGACGCTGACGCGCTTGTTGCCTTCCTGGACATAGAACCGATGCATGAACTCGGTGACGATGATGGGGTCGCGATAGCCCTCGGTCACCTGGATGTCGTAGAGGTTGGACCACTTGCGGGCGAACTCGGTGTTAAACGGCAGCAGGGGCATAAAGTTACACGAAAAGGCAGGCTGACGGCCTTTGGTGACCGTGCCGACGACCATTTCGAGCGGAATGTCCCTCAGGCCGACGCTCTCTCGCTGGCCTAAGGGGAGCTGGGCAACGAGGCCGTCGAGGTCCGAAAGGTACGGGTGCTCGCTTTGGCTGATGGCGCGACGACGTCCCTGCTCGCCGCGCTTGCGTGCTTGACGATAGGCCTCTTCCATGGTGTCTACTCCCTTAGTCGTTTAAACAACGATATGAACCATGGTACCACGATGCGAAACCACCACAAAGGTGCCTGTCCCCTTTGTGGTGGTTTTAGGCGATGATGGGGGCGATGGCGCGGATGCAGGCGTCGGCTGACGTAAAGGTGGCGCTGTCGTCGCTGACGATAAAGATGATCTTGCCCTTGATGCCAAAGTCGCCGATCTCGCTAAAGAGCACATACGGCTCCTTGTCAAAGCCCGAGATGGGAAGCACGGCGGCCTTGGTGGCGTCGGTGAGCTCATCTGCCAGCGCGTTCAGTGAAGCCCACTTGGACGTGTCCTTCACCGCGACGGGGACGGCTACGCGCCCAAAGGGCATCAAATGCACGAGCGTGTTCTTGGAGATGTTGGAGTTGGGGACGATGATGGTCTGCCCACAGGCGTCCTCGATGGTCGTATGGCGCCAGGTGATGTCTTGGACCACGCCTGACACGCCGCCGACCTCGATATTATCGCCGGGCTTGATGATGCCCATAAAGGTCACCTGCATGCCACCGATAAGGTTTGACAGCGTGTCCTGAAAGCCGAGCGAGATGGCGATGCCGCCGACGCCAAGAGCGGCGACGAGGGCGTTTGCGTTAATGCCAAAGCAGTTGTCGAGGATAAAGCTGCCGCCAATCATCCAGATGATGGCGCGCGCGATGTTGATGAAGATACTCGATGCGGGAAGCGGATTGTCGTCGCGGTTAAGCAGGTGGCGCAGGGTCTTGGACGCGACCTTGGCGGCGACGGCGGTGCCGATGGCCAAGATACCTGCCCAGATGATGTTGTGGACCCATCGTTGTGCAAAGAAATGAAGAATTGGCTCAAACAATTCCATGTAGGGAAACCTCCTCATGATCGTTCAACCATGATACCCACCAAAAAGCCCGTCCGATCACATCGGATGGGCTTCTGTGCTCGATATAAGGTCTGCACGGCGGGACTGCAAGGCCCGGCGGTGTAGCTTAGCGGCGGCGCTTCCAGATCAACGCAGCGGCTAACGCAAAGCGGGGGAGTCTTTTCATGGCAGTCTCCTTAGTCCTTAACAAAAACCACCACAAAGGTGCCTGTCCCCTTTGTGGTGGTTTTCTAGGTCGTTAGCTCAGCAGCATGCGGTCGTTGGCGAGCTCGTCGCCCGAGACCTCCTCGAACTTCTGGAGCAGGTCGGCGACGGTGAGTGACTTTTTCTCGTCGCCGGCCACGTCGTAGATCACATGGCCCTCGTGCATCATGATCAGACGGTTGCCCAGACGGATGGCGTCGTTCATGTTGTGTGTGACCATGAGCGTGGTCAGGTGGTTCTCGTCGACGATCTCCTCGGTCAGGTTGAGCACCTTCGATGCCGTTTTGGGGTCGAGGGCCGCGGTGTGCTCGTCGAGCAGCAGCAGGCGCGGCTTGGTGAGCGTGGCCATCAGCAGGGTGAGTGCCTGGCGCTGGCCGCCCGAGAGCAGACCAACCTTGGCGTTGAGGCGCGTGTCCAGACCGAGGTCCAAGCGCTTGAGCAGCTCAACGTACTCATCCTTCTCGGCCTTGGTGACGCCCCACGAAAGGCCGCGACGCTGGCCGCGGCGCTTGGCGAGGGCCAGATTCTCGGCAATTTGCATGTCGGCAGCGGTGCCGCGCATGGGGTCCTGGAACACTCGGCCCAGGTACTTGGCGCGCTGCGACTCGCTCAGACGCGAGATATCGGTGCCGTCGAGCTCAATAACGCCCGAATCGAGCGGATACACGCCGGCAATCATGTTGAGCAGCGTGGACTTGCCGGCGCCGTTGCCGCCGATCACGGTCACAAAGTCGCCGTCGTTAAGGGTAAGGTCGACGCCGGTGAGCGCGCGCTTCTCGGTAACGGTGCCCTTGTTAAAGGTTTTTTTGACGTGCGAGAGCTTAAGCATCTGCCTCATCTCCCCTCGTATAGGAGCTGCGGAGCTTGTAGCGCTCCCAAACCACGGGCACGCACAGGGCCACGGCAACGATCACGGCGGAGAGCAGCTTCATGTCGTTGGCATCCATACCCAGCTGCAGCACGATGGCGCGGATGAGGAAGTAGACCACGGAGCCAAAGACGGCAGAGGCCAGGCGGACGGAGAACTGCGTCAGACCGCCGGGCAGCAGGCGGCCGAGCACCTCGCCGATAACAATGGCGGCAAGACCGATAACGATGGCGCCGGTGCCCATGCCAATGTCAGCGTACTTCTGGCTCTGGCAGATGAGCGCACCCGAAAGGCCGATAAGGGCGTTAGAGAGCACGAGGGCGATCATCTTGGTGGAGTTGGTGTTGACGCCCAGGGCGCGGATCATGTACTCGTTGTTGCCGGTGGCACGCAGCGCCGAGCCGATCTCGGTGCCGAAGAACCAGTACAGGATGGCGACGATGGCCACGGCCAGCACAATGCCCAGGATGATGGCAACGGTGGACTGCGGCAGGCCCGTCATGTGGCTGACGGATGAGAAGATGGTGCCCTTGGCAAGGATGGGCGTGTTGGATTTGCCCATGATGCGCAGGTTGATGGACCACAGACTGATCTGCGTAAGGATTCCGGCAAGGATCGCGGGAATCTCAAAGACGGTAGTCAAGATGCCCGTGACAGCGCCCGCGATGGCGCCGGCGCACATGCCGGCCAGCACGGCGAGCAGCGGGTCGACGTTATTGTTGACGATGAGCACGGCGCAAACACAGCCGCCGAGGGCAAAGCTGCCGTCGCAGGTCATATCGGGGATGTCGAGCAGGCGGAACGTGATAAACACGCCGAGCACCATGATGCCCCAGAGGACGCCCTGCGAAACGGCGCCCTGCAATGCAATGAGCATGCTTCATACCTCCTAGGATAGGGTGGACACGTGATTTTCCATAATAGCGGTAACACTGCATAAAAGAGCTGCGGCCGGATGTTTTGTCTCATCCGTAACAAGCAGGGCGAACGCCGGTCTTTGGCGTCCGCCCCTGTGGCTCAGATATTGAATAGCACGGCAACGGCGCGAGTATGGGCCCTAGGCACATCGCCGCGCATGCCGCTACGCGTCCAGAGCGGAAAGGTCGATACCCAGAGCCTCGGCCATCTCGTCGTTCTTGACGACGACCAGGTCCTTGCTCGAGAGGTGCTTGATCGGCATATCCTCGGGCTTGGCCTCGCCCTTCAGGATCTTGACGGCCATCTCGCCCGCGGCGTAGCCCAGGTCCTCATAGTTGATGGAGAGGGTGAACAGACCGCCGGCCTTGCACATGCCCTCCTCGCCGGTAACGAAGGGGAGCTTATTCTCCTTGCAGATCTGGCCGACCTGCGAGGCACCCGCGGCGATGGTGTTGTCGGTGGGGGAGTAGAGCGCGTCGATCTTGCCCACGGCAGACTCGACGACAGACTGAATCTCGTTGGAGCTCGAGACGGTGAAGTCAGTGTACTCGAGGCCCAGCTTGTCGAGCTCCTTCTTGGCGGCCTTGATCTGGACGTCGGAGTTGGACTCGGCGGTGCAGTAGAGCAGGCCGACCTTCTTAACGTCGGGCAGGACCTTCTGCATCATCTCGAGCTGCTCGGCGACCGGGGTGAGGTCGGAAGCGCCCGTGACGTTGGTGCCGGGCTTGTCGTTGTCCTGGACCAGGCCGGAAGCAGCGTAGTCGGTGATGGCGCAGCCAACGATGGGGATATCGGCGGTGGCGCCGGCGGCAGCCTGCGCGGCGGGCGTAGCGATGGCATAGATCAGGTTGACGCCGTCGCCTACGAACTTGTCGGCAATGGACTTACACGTGGACTGGTCGTTCTGGGCGTTCTTCTGGTCGATCTTGACCTTGAGACCGCTCTTCTTGATGGCCTTGACGAAGCCGTCGTTGGCGGCATCGAGCGCGGAGTGCTCGGTGAGCTGCAGAACGCCGATGGTGTAGTCGGAACCGGCGGCAGCGGAGCCGGAACCAGAGTTGCCGCCGCATCCGGCGAGCGGAGCGAGCGCGAGCAGGCCAGCGGAGACAAGAAGGCTCCTGCGGCTGATGGTGATGTCCTTCATATCATTACCCCCAGTATAAAAATGGCTGGAAACACTGCACTAGGAAAAAGTGCAAGTGGGACTATAGTAACGCCGATGTCCATTTTTACAATAACCTGGCGGGTTTTTTAATACTGAACCGGATGGGCGGTGCTGAGGAACGACGGACGGTAACGGGGCTTACGCTGCGGGTGCGGGGCTGTCTTCTTCGTCTAGCGCGGCAAAGAGTTTCTTGCCGTCGAGCAAACGCGTGCTGACGTTTCTCATGCGGCTGATCTCAACGGTGCGCAGGGTGTCGTCGGCGCCTCGGGTGTCGTAGACCGTTCCCAGCAGATACGAGACGCCATCGCGCTGCCTGATGGCAAAGGGCCGGACCGTCATCCGTACCACCTCGATTTCGCCTCGGGTCAGGACGTTTGTGATATCAAAGCTGACGGTTGTTCCATGGTCGATGGCCTGTTCGACGAGTTCGCACGTGTCGATACGCTTGGCGTACGGACGCGTTGTCTTGACGGGTGCGTCGTTGGCGGCCGGTGCCGGTTCGGGCATATCGAGATAGTCGCGAACATCGGCGCTCGCCATGGCGACCAGGTGCTGCGCCATGCTCTTTCGAATGGCTATGGGTGTCGATCGGTTGCGCATGACCATGCCGTGGAGCCGTATGATCTCTTCGTCAGCAAGCGGGCGGGTGAGGAGCCGATAGCCCACGCCGCGCTTATAGTCGATTTCGTATCCGGCGTGACGAAGTGCAGATATCGAGGTATAGATGCTGCGGCGTGCCGCCGAGATGGGCATGCGGGCGGGGTCGTCGGGATGGGCGAGGAGCTCGACCAGCTCGTCGGAAAGCAGCGCCTTGTCCTCGCCGGTGTTCTCGCTCAAGAGCTGCAGGATGCGTACGGCGCGATAGGCTGCCATCGAGGCGGAGCCCCTGGTCGTGGTCTCGTAGTTTTCAACAACGGCTTCGGTCATAGCGCCCACGTCCTTTCCTTTTTTGGTGATGGCAGATCAGAGCCTAGGGCGCGGAGCCTGGCTAAGGACGCATGACGCCTTGGACGGTCGATGGTTGCCGGCAAACGGCGGGTCGAGTTTTCAACAACCCTGCCTAACTGACCAAAACCTTGCCAAAAGCTTGACGGATGCTGTTGAAAAAAGCGCCCCTCGGCTTGCCGAGAGGCGCTGGCGTGATGCGCTGTAATGCGCTGAGTGCGCTGTGGAGATTAGAAGTCGGCGTTGCCCACGGTGCGCGGGTGCGGCAGGACGTCGCGGATGTTGCCCACGCCGGTGAGGTACATCACCAAGCGCTCGAAGCCCAGACCGTAGCCGGCGTGCTTGCAGGAACCGTAGCGGCGCAGGTCAAGGTAGTACTTGTACTGCTCGGGATTCATGCCCAGGTCCTTGATGCGGGCCTCGAGCAGATCCAGGCGCTCCTCGCGCTGGGAGCCACCGATGATCTCGCCGATACCGGGAACCAGGCAGTCGGCGGCGGCGACGGTCTTGCCGTCCTCGTTCATGCGCATGTAGAAGGCCTTGATCTCGGCCGGGTAGTCGGTTACGAAGGTCGGGCGCTTAAAGTGCTCCTCGGTCAGGAAGCGCTCGTGCTCGGTCTGCAGGTCGATGCCCCAGCTCACGGGGTAGTCAAACTTGTGACCGGCGGCGACGGCCTGCTCCAGGATCTCGACGGCCTCGGTGTAGGTAACGCGGGCGAAGTCGGAGTTGGCGACATGGTCCAGGCGCTCGAGCAGACCCTTGTCCACAAACTTGTTGAGCATATTGAGCTCGTCGGGGCAGGTGGCCATGACGTCCTTAAGGACGTACTTGAGCATGGCCTCGGCGTTATCCATGTAGTCGTTAAGGTCGGCAAAGGCCATCTCGGGCTCGATCATCCAAAACTCGGCGGCGTGGCGCGTGGTGTTGGAGTTCTCGGCACGGAAGGTGGGGCCAAAGGTGTACACGTCGCCAAAGGCCATGGCAAAGTTCTCGGCATTGAGCTGGCCGGACACGGTGAGGCTTGCATGCTTGCCGAAGAAGTCCTGGCTCCAGTCGACCTCGCCGGACTCGGTGAGGGGCGGATTTTTGGGGTCGAGCGTGGTCACGCGGAACATCTCGCCGGCGCCCTCGCAGTCACTCGTGGTGATGATGGGGGTGTTGACGTAGACAAAGCCCTGCTCCTGGAAGAAGCGGTGGATGGCGGCAGCCGCGACAGAGCGGATGCGGAACACGGCGCGGAACAGGTTGGTGCGCGGGCGCAGGTGCTGCTGGGTGCGCAGGAACTCGACGGTTGCGCGCTTCTTCTGCAGCGGGTAATCCGGGGCGCTGACGCCCTCGACCTCGATGGAGGTGGCAGAAAGCTCGAAAGGCTGGGGCGCATCGGGGGTCAGCTTGACGGTGCCGGTGCAAATGAGTGCGGCCGAGACGTTTTGATGGGCGATCTCGTCGTAGTTGTCGAGTGCCTCGCGGTTCATGACGACCTGCAGGTCGCGGAAGCAGCTGCCGTCGTTGAGCGTAACGAAGCCAAAGTTCTTCATGTCGCGGACGGACTTGACCCAGCCGGCGACGGTGACGGTCTGGCCGCCGAGCGGCTCGGCATCGGCATAGAGCTGCGCGATTTTGGTGCGGTTCACGTATCCTCCCATAACGGTTGAATGATAGTTATCCATACAGTTCGATATTCTAGCAGCTCGGCTCATTTGGGCTATACAGATAAGGCATTGGCGGGATGGTTTTTCAAACGAAAAGCGCCCGCGGCCAAATGGTCGTGGGCGCTTGACGAGGTGCCTTTTGGCTGTGTGGCGTGGGGCCTGGCTACTTGGTCTTGGCAACCAGCAGCGGGTCGCCAAGCTTGACGAGCGGGTTGCCGCCGATAAGCGTTCCAGACTCGCCGACATGGTCGATGCTCTTAAGACGATCGAGCTCGGAGACGATGACGGTCACGATGTCCTCGTGACCAGCGGCCTTAATGGCCTCGCGGTCGAAGCTGATGAGCGGCTGGCCTGCCTTGACCACATCGCCCATCTCGACAAAGCGGGCAAAACCCTTGCCGTTCATTTCCACGGTGCCCAGGCCAACATGGATGAACACGCGCAGACCGTCCTCGGTGATCATGCCGATGGAGTGGTTGGTGACAGTGGTGGCACCGATGCGGCCGTTGGCGGGCGCATAGATGGTGCCGGTAATGGGCTCGATGCCATAGCCCTGGCCAAGCATGCCCGAGGCGATCGTCTCGTCGGGAACCTCGTTCAGGTTGACGAGCACGCCGTTGACGGGGGCATAGATGACGCCTTCGCGGGTAGCGAAGCTTGCTGCGGGCGGAACGGACGCCTCGCCGGTCGAGGTGAAGGTGGACTTAAGCGAATCGAGCAGACCCATAGTTGCCTCCAACTTAAATAGGCGCATATCGCGCGTTTGGTTTGCCGGAAACGTTTCACATGTGTTTCGCGGCTTGGTCAACGCCCCTATTCTACGCTGCTCAACGATACCTCTGAACTGGGATTATGTGATATATCAGTTGAAGGGAAACTTATTGCCGGAGTGTTTCTGCGCCACGGGTTCAAGTGGGGTACGCTTGAAGGCGAAAAACAAGGGCGCATAATTTGCGCGAAGGGAGCACATATGATTGTCGAGAACCATGCGCTGTGGGGCGAGGAGCCGACCGAGGATTATCCGGCGACGTTTACGTATTTGGGTGCCGAGCCGTTGCCCGATAAACCGAATGGCCGCCGCCCCGCGGTGATTATCTGTGGCGGAGGTGCGTTTACGCATATCGCTCCGCATGAGCAGGATCCTGTGGCGTTTGCGTTTTTGGATCACGGTTACCAGGCCTTTGTGCTCAACTATGTCACGAGTTCTACGGGTGACGTGAGCTTTCCGCATCCCCAGGCAGATCTTGCCAAGATGGTCGCCACGGTGCGCGCCAACGCCGACGAGTGGCATGTCGATCCTAAGCGCGTGTGCGTCGTGGGCTTTTCTGCTGGCGGCATGATTTGCGCCTCGCTGGCAACACAGTGGAAGACCGGCCCCTTTGCGGCACTTGCCGGGGCGCGTCCGGACGACATTCGTCCCGATGCCGTGGTGCTGGGCTATCCATTGCTCGACTTTGCCTATGTGCGCGACATGCAGACGCGCGATCCGCGCATTGACTTGCGTGTGCCCAAGACGGGTGGCAAGACGGGGCGCGATTTGCTCAACGACTACCTGTCGATGGTGACGGGCGGCGAGGCAACTGACGAGCATTTGGCCGATATCTGCCCCACCACGCATGTTTCGCGTCAGATGCCGCCGACCTTTGTGTGGGGCGTGTCCGACGACAAGACGGCGCCGATCGCGCAGGTCTACCCGTTTGCGCAGCGCATGGCCGAGGAGGGCGTTGCATGCGAGATGCACGTCTTTGACCAGGGCGGCCACGGCCTTTCGCTCGGCAACGCCAACACCGCGGTCGACAACGAGGACAAGCAGGTGGCTGTCCGTCCCTGGATCCGCCTGGCCTTCCGCTTCCTGGAGCGCCATCTGTAAGAGGACGGGCATCCCAGCCCTTCAATAACTTGCGGTGAAATAGCTCCGATCTGGGGCATCAACCAGCCCATCCAGGAACTATTCCACCGCAACTTCGTTTTTGATGCCCCGCCCGGAAACTGCGTCCCAGTTTTGCCTTTCAAGGTGGGACGCAGTTTCCCATAGGGCCTCGACTGGGAAAGCGCGTCCCGTTTCGAGCGGGGATTCTGGGATGCATTTTCCGTAAGAGGCCTGTTAGGGAAACCATATCCCGTTTCGAGCCAGAATTCTGGGACGCAGTTTCCCCGAGAGGCCTCATCGGGAAACTATGGCCCTGAACTCTCCTGCCTGTCCCCATTGCGCCAATCTGCTGATTGAACGTCGTTGTGTGTTCGCGCTATCATGCATGGTTACAATTGGTTAGCCGTGGCAAACGGTTAGCCATGGTGAACATAAATGCAACGCCCTGTGGGCGCCGGGGGAGGAACACGGACGTGAAGCTCGATACACTCGAGATTGGAAAGGACGCCGTTGTCGCATCAGTGGCATCGGACGATCAGGCACTCCGACAGCATATTTTGGACATTGGCCTAACACCGGGCACCGAAGTCACCATGATGAAGTACGCCCCCATGGGCGACCCGCTCGAGATTCGCCTGCGTGGCTACGAGTTGACGCTGCGCAAGGACGATGCCGCACGCATTGAGCTCGTGGATGTGCACGACACCGATACCGGCCCGCGCGCAAACGCCGCAATCGGCACGACGGAGCATCCGGCACTCGGCGAGGGGACGTATTCGCCCCGTGCGGCAAAAACGGCCGTGCCCGAGGGCGCACCGCTGCATTTTGCCCTCGCCGGCAACCAAAACTGCGGTAAGACCACGCTGTTCAACCAGCTTACGGGCTCCAACCAGCACGTCGGCAACTTTCCCGGCGTAACGGTCGACCGCAAAGACGGTACCATTCGTAACCACCCCGAGGCGAGCGTTACCGACCTGCCCGGCATTTACTCTCTGTCGCCGTACACGGGTGAGGAGATCGTGAGCCGCCAGTTTATCCTGGATGAGCATCCCGACGCCATCATCGATATCATTGACGCCACCAACATCGAGCGCAACCTGTACCTGACACTGCAGCTCATGGAGCTTGACCGTCCTATGGTCATCGCGCTCAACATGATGGACGAGGTGACCGCCAACGGCGGCGCCGTAGACGTCAACTTGCTCGAGAGTCTGTTGGGCGTGCCCGTTGTTCCCATTAGTGCTGCCCGCAACGAGGGTATCGGCGAGTTGGTGGATCATGCCTTGCACGTGGCGCGGTTCCGCGAGCGCCCCGGTCGCCTGGACTTTTGCGCGCCCGACGGTCCGGACGGCGGTGCGCTGCATCGCTGCATCCACGGTATTGCTAACCTGATCGAGGACCATGCCGTGACGGCGCACATCCCGGTGCGCTTTGCGGCGACCAAGCTGGTCGAGGGCGATGAGCTGGTAACCGAGGCGCTTCACCTGGATCGCAATGAGCTCGACGCTATCGAGCACATCATCACCCAGATGGAGGGCGAGGCCGGCACCGACCGCCTATCTGCGCTGGCCGATATGCGTTTTAGCTTTATCGGCGACGTGTGCGGGCGTTGCGTCGTCAAGCCGCACGAGAGCCGCGAGCACGTGCGCTCCGTCAAGATTGACCGCATCCTGACAGGTCGTTACACAGCCATTCCGGCGTTTCTGGTGATCATGGGCCTCGTCTTTTGGCTGACGTTTGGCGTGATCGGCGCGGCGTTGCAGGGACTCATGGAGGACGGTATCGCTGCCATCATCGCCTCGGCCGATGCGGGCCTCAAGGCGTTCGGTACCAACGACGTGGTGCGCTCGCTGGCTGTCGACGGCGTGCTTACGGGCGTGGGCAGTGTGCTGACCTTCCTGCCGATTATCGTCGTGCTCTTTTTGTTCCTCTCCATTCTGGAAGACTCCGGATACATGGCGCGCGTGGCCTTTGTCATGGATAAGGTGTTGCGTCGCTTTGGCCTGTCGGGCCGCAGTTTCGTGCCCATGCTCGTCGGTTTTGGCTGCACCGTGCCGGCTATCATGTCGACCCGTACGCTCCCATCCGAGCACGACCGCAAGATGACGGTCATGCTCACGCCGTTTATGAGCTGCTCAGCCAAGCTGCCGGTTTACGGCTTGCTGTGCGGGGCGTTTTTCCCGCAGGCGACGGTTCCCGCCATGGTCTCGCTCTATCTGATCGGTATCGTGGTCGGCTGCGTCGCGGCTTTGGTGCTCAACCGCACGGCATTTAAGGGCGACCCGGTGCCGTTTATCATGGAGCTCCCCAATTACCGCCTGCCGAGCGTCAAGACGACGGTGATGCTGGCATGGGATAAGGCCAAGGACTTCATCACCAAGGCCTTTACCATTATCTTTGCCGCTACGGTGGTCATCTGGTTCCTTCAGACGTTCGACATCCGCTTTAACGTGGTCGCCGACCAGTCGCAAAGCCTGCTTGCCGGTCTGGGTAGCATCATCGCGCCGGTGTTGGCCCCGCTCGGCTTTGGCGACTGGCGCGCCTCGACGGCGCTCGTCACGGGGCTCATTGCCAAGGAGAGCGTCATCTCGACGCTCACGGTGCTTTTGGGCGCAACGTCGCCCGCGGCGCTGTCGACCATGTTTTCGCCGTTTACCGCCTACGTGTTCTTGGTCTTTACGTTGCTGTACCCGCCTTGTGTGGCGGCAATCGGCGCCGTCAAGAGCGAGTTGGGCGCGCGCTATGCCGTGGCCGTATTCGCGTTTCAGGTCGCCGTTGCCTGGATCGTGGCGTTTGTCGTGCATTCGGCGGGCATATTGCTGGGGTTGGCTTAGTTATGAATTGACGGCGCAACCTCTGTGTATCGAATTGTTTTCGGCCCCGCATCTGTACTGACGGATGCGGGGCCGTTGCTATATAATCGCCTCCGCTCAAAACGATTGGAGACGTTATATATGACTCAGACAAGGCAAGACGGCATCACGCTCAAGCAGTGGCTCCCACTCGTCGGGCTCACCTGCTGTGCGTTCGTGTTCAACACGTCGGAGTTTATGCCCATCGGCCTTTTGACTGATATCGCCGCGTCGTTCTCGCTCACCGAGGCCCAGGCGGGCATCATGATCTCGGTCTATGCCTGGGGCGTCATGCTGCTGTCGCTGCCGCTCATGGTGTTCGCCTCGCGCTTTGAGTTCAAGCGGATGCTGCTGGGCGTGCTGGCTGTGTTCTCGCTCGGTCAGTTCCTGTCCGCTGTGGCGCCGACCTATCCCATCCTGGTCTGCGCGCGCCTGGTGGTCGCTTGCGCACATGCCGTGTTCTGGTCAGTCGCCTCGATTATGGCCTCGCGCCTGGTCGACACTCGCCACGGCGCGCTCGCCATCAGCATGATCGCTACGGGCTCGTCCATCGCGCAGATCTTTGGCCTGCCGCTCGGTCGCGCCATTGGCTTGGCCGTGGGCTGGCGCATGACGTTTGCCGTGGTCGGGGGCCTCTCAGCCATCGCGGTCGTCTACCAGGCAGCGGTGTTCCCGGCCATGCCGGCGGGTGAGCGCTTTACTGTCAAACAGCTGCCCGAGCTGCTCAAGAACCCGCTCCTCATCGCGCTCTACGCAGTCACGGTCTTCATGGCGACCGGCTATTACGCAAGCTACAGCTATATCGAGCCCTTCCTGGCGCAGGTCGCGCACGTCGATGCGGGCGCCATTACCATGACGCTGACGGCGTTTGGCTGCTCTGGTTTGCTCGGAAGCTGGCTGTTTGGCCGCCTGTTCGATGGGCATCGCTTCCCGTTCTTGGCTATCACGCTCTCCGGCGTGCCGGTGGCCCTGCTGCTCATGGGGCCGGCCGCATCGTCGCTCGTGACAGTGCTTGCCGTCTGCGCACTGTGGGGTTGCTGCGCCACGGCCTTTAACGTGGCGTTTCAGGCCGAGCTCATCAAGCACACGCCGGCAGATTCGTCGGCCGTCGCCATGTCGATCTTCTCGGGCCTGTTCAACCTCGGTATCGGCACGGGTACCGCGATCGGCGGAGCCGTGGTTTCGGGTCCCGGTATCGCCTGGATCGGCTTTGTGGGCGGGGCGATTGCCGTCGTGGGCGTCATCCTCGCCATCACCGTGCTGTTTCCGGCCATCCGCCGCGCCAAGCCCGTCGCCTAATCACGTTCCCTCATCAGTTGCGGTGGAATAGCTCCTGTTTAAGGCCTCTGAAGGCCCAAGCAGGAACTATTCCACCGCAACTTATTTTGGGGAAGAGGATACAAGCCGGGCATACAATGGATGTCGTTGTGTTGAGCTTACCGGGAGGTTGCTATGTGGGCATACGAGACGACGTTCTATCAGATCTATCCGCTGGGCTTCTGCGGAGCTCCGCGCGAAAACGCCGCGCCCGTTGCCGAGGATGAGCTTACCCAGGCCGCCAACGTTGCTCCTAACCCCGATGCGCCCATCATGAAGATCGCCCAGTGGGCCGACTACCTGCAGGAACTCGGCGTTGGCGCCGTGCTCATCAACCCGCCGCTTGAGTCCGATAGCCATGGCTACGACACGCGCAGTCTGCGCCGTATCGACCGCCGCCTGGGTGGGGATGCCGACTTTGCCGCCGTGTGCGAGACGCTGCACGCCCATGGCATCCGCGTGGTGCTCGATGCCGTCTTCAACCACGTCGGTCGCGGCTTTTGGGCCTTCCGCGATGTGCAGGAGCGCAAGTGGGACTCGCCCTACAAGGACTGGTTCCACATCAGCTTTGACGGTGACTCGTGCTACGGTGACGGCTTTTGGTACGAGGGCTGGGAAGGTCATTTTGAACTTGTGAAGCTCAACCTGCAAAATCCCGCCGTGGTCGATTACCTGCTCGAGTCCGTGCGTCGCTGGGCCGAGGTCTTTGGTATCGACGGTCTGCGCCTGGACGTCGCCTATATGCTCGATCGCGATTTTATGCGCCGCCTGCATAGCTTTACCCGCGAACTCAAGCCCGACTTTGTGCTGATTGGTGAGACGCTCCACGGCGACTACAACCAGATCGTCAACGACGAGATGCTCGACTCCTGCACCAACTACGAGTGCTACAAGGGCCTGTACTCCAGCTTTAACTCGGTCAACATGTTCGAGATCGCCCATTCGCTGCACCGTCAGTTTGGCGGTGACCCGTGGTGCATCTACCGCGGCAAGCATCTGCTGTCATTTGTCGATAACCACGATGTGCCGCGCCTAGCGAGCATCCTTACCGACAAGTCCTGCCTGCGCCCCGCCTATGGCATGCTCTTTGGCATGCCGGGCATCCCATGCGTCTACTATGGCAGCGAGTGGGGGATTGCCGGCGAAAAGGGCGGCCCCGATGGCGATTGGGCGCTGCGCCCTGCGCTCGATGAGCCTGCGCCCAACGAGCTGACGGCGTTCATCACGCAGCTTGCGCACCTGCGCTCGGCCGACGATGCGGCGGCCCGTGCCCTCAACTACGGTGCCTATCGCAACGTGGTGATCCAGAACAAGCAGCTGCTGTTCGAGCGCGCCTGCGACGACGCGACGGTGCTCGTGGCGGTCAATGCCGTGAACGAGCCCTATACCTTTGGAGCCGGCGAACTCAACGGCTCCTTCGTCGACCTGCTTGCCGACGACGCGCCCACGGTCGAGCTGCTGGGCTCCCTTGAGCTTGCACCCTACGAGGTGCGCTATCTGCTGAGGGCCTAATTCATGACTGCGCCGGACGAGGGCTATCAGCATATTGAGCATGGGTTTGAGCCCGTGTTTGACGAGCACTCGCGCGTTTTGGTGCTCGGGTCGTTTCCCTCGGTGCTTTCGCGCGCCAATGCTTTTTATTACGGCAACCCTCAGAATCGCTTTTGGCGCGTGATGACCGCGTGTCTCGGTGTGCCTGTGCCGCCCAACGAGGGCGATCCTTTGGCAAGCGGTGAGCCCGCGACGCTCGACGCCTCGATTGCCGCCAAGCGCTCCATGCTGCTGAGCGGCGGCGTGGCCGTTTGGGATGTGATCGAGAGCTGCGACATTAAGGGCTCGAGCGACGCGAGCATTCGTAACGTTGTGCCGGCGCATGTCGAGCGCATTACCGATGCCGCGCCGATCGAGGTCGTTGTCTGTAACGGCGGTACGGCAGGGCGACTCTACAAACGCTACTTGCAAGATCGGACGGGGCTGCCTGCCATCGTCCTGCCCTCGACAAGTCCCGCCAATGCCGCCTGGTGCCTGGAGCGTCTTGTTGAGCGTTGGCACGAAGCCGTTGACTGGGCTGTTATTTAATATAGATTTTTGTTTGAGCGTGGGCGCCCAGACGTTTCAGAACGCCTCGCCATATCGGCGCGGGCACGGCTGGCTCGGCGCAAACCATGTCGTCGGCGTCGACGTTGGCGGCATTGCCGCCGCCAAGTCGCTGTGCATGCTCGACGGAGCAGCCCATGCGCACAGCGCCCACAAGCTTATCCATCGCTTCCGAAAATGGTCGGCGCAAGAGGCCCATGCGTGAGGAATGGCGAAGCGCTGCGATGCCGCTGCCGGCGCAGATGGCAACGCCGCCACACCACAATTGGTCATGGCGCTCACATGCCTTGTGCAGGCGAACGGCGGTCCCGCGCGCCTGCTCAGTGCCCTCTTGTGCGGCTCGAATCGCGGCATAGACGCGCGTTCCCGTACCGCCAAAGCGCTCAAGCGCCTGCTCGATGGCTGTCAACGTCTCATCGTCAGCCACATCTTCAATGGCCAGCACGATGCCATCGGCAACGCTGCCGGCGTCATTTGCCTTCAGGTCGACCGGGCGGGGGAGTGCGGTGCCGGAAAGCTGTGCATAGGCGGCGATGGCATCCTGCAGGTCCCAGAGCAAAAACTCAAGATCGGCACTATTGGGAATGCTGATATACGCAATGGTTTGCAGCGTTTTTGGTACATCGCCGCGCGCGGTCGGCTCCATGCTGCCTCCTTTCCGGTTGGTTTCCGTTTAGGTTACACCGTCCGGCGGCGCCCCGCCGCGCTATCCTAGTGCAACCCTTACGAAAGGAACGCCATGCGACTGCCCATGAATACCTCGCTTGCCACGCTCAAGCCCTCCGGTATCCGCCGAATCAACGCGCTCGCCGCCCAGCACCCGGGGTGCATCGCGCTTGCGCTTGGCGAGCCCGATTTTCCCACGCCCGATGTGATTAGCGCCGAGGTGACCGCCGCACTGGACCGCGGTGACACGCACTATCCGCCCAACAACGGTCGCCCCGCCCTGCGTGATGCACTGTCCAAATATATGGATGACACGGGTCTGGCGTTTTCCGCCGATGAGGTCATCCTGACCGACGGTGCGACCGAGGCGCTGTCGGCAACATTCACGGCTATGCTCAACCCCGGCGACGAGGTCATTATCCCCACGCCGGCCTTTGGCCTGTACGAGAGCATCGTCGTGGCCAATCACGCCAAGGCGGTCTTTTTGGATACGGAGCCTGCGCAATTCCAGATTGACGAGGAAGCGCTTCGCGCCCGCGTGACGCCGGCGACCAAGGCCATCGTCATCTGCTCGCCCAACAATCCTACGGGCTGTATCCTCAACGCGGCTTCGCTCGACGCCGTGGCGCACGTGGCGGAGCAGACGGGCATCTACGTGGTCTGCGACGACGTATACAACCGCCTGGTTTATGTGGATGGCTACGAGCGCTTTGCCCAGCGTCACCCGGAGCTTCGCGATCAGACGGTAGTCATCGAGAGCTTCTCCAAGCCCTGGGCTATGACCGGCTGGCGCCTGGGTTGGCTCGCAGCCGCAGCCCCCGTCATCGCCGAGATCGCAAAAGCTCACCAATACCTAGTATCGAGCGCCGTCTCCTTCGAGATGGACGCCGCAGCCCGAGCTCTCACCGTCGACCCGACCCCCATGCTCAATGTCTACCGAACCCGCCGCAAGCGCGTGCTCGCAGCCTTAAACGCCATGGGCCTCGAAGTAGTAGAGCCCGCAGGGGCCTTCTACACTTTCCCGAGCATCAAAAAGTTCGGTCTAACCAGCGAAGACTTCTGCATCAAAGCCATCAAAGAAGCAAACGTAGCCCTAGTCCCGGGCGACTGTTTCGGTACCGAAGGCCACATCCGCCTAAGCTACTGCGTCTCCGACAAAAATCTGGACGAAGGTCTCCGCCGCCTGTCAAACTTCGTTTCAACCTTGTAGTCCTCAGAGACGCAACACATCAGCCCACCGACATAAGGGTATGCGTGGGGCGCGTCGCTCAACGGGCGCGAAGATTCGCAGTAAAGTTACCGTAGCTCTGGCCCGAGGGGACGGGTCGAAATTTTCGTAGATTCCGCACGAGCCGAAGGCCACTTAATGTGGCCTTCGTGCGAGCCCAGGACTTGACCGAGCGAAAATCTCGACCCGTCCCCTCGGGCCGGAGCGTATGCAGGGTTTGTGTACGAATCCTCGCGCCCGTTGACCGACGCCGGGGTCCCCGCCATAATACTTTCGGTTCACGCACGAATCCGCTGCCAGAGACAGCCGGTGCAAACGGGCATCGCCCGCGAGCTTAATGGGATATCCCGCCAGCCGAGGTGGTCGAGTAGATATGTCTTCTCGCCCCCGTCGCTCATGCAGCGCGGGGGCTTTCTTTTTGGACATGCCCCCGTCACGTCCTTGTGGCGGACCGTGCCCGGAAAGAATTCGAGGAGGTGTAATTCATGCCCCAGCAGTACAAAATCGACAAGGTTGCAGAGATCGAGTCCCGTATCGCCGAGAACGCCGGTCTGTTCGTCGTCAACTACAACGGTCTGACGGTTAAGCAGGCTCAGGAGCTGCGTCATCAGCTTCGCGAGTGCGGCGCCGAGATGAAGGTCTACAAGAACAACCTGGTCAAGATCGCTCTCAAGAACCAGGAGCAGCCCGAGCTCGACGAGATCCTCGCCGGCCCCGTCGCTTATGTGTTCTACGAGTCCGAGCCGGTCGAGGCCGCTAAGGCCCTTAAGGACTTCTCCGCTCAGTCCAAGGGCGTCCTTGAGATCAAGGGCGGTATCTCCGACGGCAAGGCCGTTTCCGCTGATGATGTTAAGGCTATCGCCGAGCTGCCCACCAAGGATCAGCTTCTCGGCCAGATTGCCGGTCTCATCTCCGGTTTCGCTCGCGACATCGCTGTCTGCGTCAACGGCGTTTCCTCTGGTCTCGCTCGTTCGATCCAGCAGGTCTCCGAGCAGAAGGCAGCCTAGTTGCTGTTTTCACCCGCGGCGGCAACGCCGCACCCCTGGCGCATTCGCGCTGTGTTTTAACTGATCTCCGTGCACAGACACGGAAACCGAAAGGACTTAGAAATGGCTAAGCTTACCACCGATGAGATCATCGATGCTCTTAAGGAAATGACCCTTCTCGAGGCTTCCGAGCTCGTCAAGGCTATCGAGGACACCTTCGGCGTTTCCGCCGCTGCTCCTGCCGCTGTTGTCGCCGCTCCCGCTGCTGGCGCTGCTGAGGCCGAGGAGAAGACCGAGTTTGACGTCGTGCTCGAGGGCTTCGGCGACAACAAGATCCAGGTCATCAAGGCCGTCCGTGAGCTCACCAACCTTGGCCTGAAGGAGGCCAAGGAGGTCGTCGAGGGCGCTCCCAAGGCTGTTCTCGAGGGTGCCAAGAAGGAGGACGCCGAGGCTGCCAAGGAGAAGCTCGAGGCTGCTGGCGCTGCTGTCACCCTCAAGTAATCAGGCTTTCTCGCCAGATTTCTTTGCAGACGGGGTTCGCATTGCGAGCCCCGTCTTTTTTGTTTTTCGGTCCCTCGGCATCGGTAGCTCAAACTGCCATGTTCTGTGATTTGCGTCGTATCGGGCACCCTGCCGTTGGGCAATAAAATTGCACCATTCGAGCAATAATTTGCGTTGACCTGCTGAAGAATTGTCTCTGCCTTGTAGCGACATATAGTTCCAGCGGTAAGATGCTTAGGTATCGCAATTTGGTCTGCGGCTGTGTGCCGCACGCATGGGGCGCTTTTGCGCCTGCGAAAGGATCTTTGAATAACATGAAGGCAATCATCCCCGCCGCCGGTCTTGGCACGCGTTTTCTGCCTGGCACCAAGTGCACGCCCAAAGAGATGCTGCCGGTGCTCGACAAGCCCGTCATTCAGTACGTCGTCGAGGAGGCGCTCGACCCCGAGGAAGTCGACGACGCCATCATCGTTACTTCTCCCGGTAAGCCCGAGCTACTGAACTACTTCCAGCCCGATCGCTCGCTCGAGAACCTGCTGCGCGAGCGCGGCAAGAACGCCTATGCCGATGCCGTCGCCCACGCTGGCGGTATGCCGGTCGACTTCCGTTATCAGTACGAGCCCAAGGGCCTCGGCCATGCTATCCGCTCTGCTGCCGACGCCGTGGCAGGGGAGAACTTTCTGGTTCTTCTGGGTGACTACGTTGTGCCTAATCGCGACATCTGCGACAAGATGCTCGCCGTTTCCAAGGAGCACGGTGGAGCTTCGGTTATCGCCGTCGCTGCTTGCTCGCCCGAGGAAGTCAGCCGCTACGGCGTTATCGCCGGCGAGCGCGTCGGTTCGCTCGAGGGTGCCGAGGACGTTGCCGATGCAGAGTCGGGCGCTGTCTGGCGTATCGGCGGTCTGGTCGAGAAGCCCGCTCCCGAGGCGGCTCCGTCCAACCTGTACATCGTCGGTCGCTACCTGCTGAGCCCGCTGGTCATGGACCTGCTGACAGATCAGCAGGCCGGCAAGGGCGGCGAGATCCAGCTCACCGACGCCATGGCCCGTTCGCTTGACCGTGAGGCCATGTACGCTGTCGTCATCGACCCGCTCTCGGGCTACGACACCGGCACCCCGTCTGGCTGGATGGCCACCAACGCCCTCATGGCCGCAAGCGATCCTCGCTTTGCCAGCGCCTTCTGGGACGCCATCGACGAGCGCGGCGGATTGATGCGCAAGTAAGCCTTCGGACATCGACATTTACGGGCGCGGACCTCGGTTCGCGCCCGTTTTTTATAAGAGCTGCGATTGC
The DNA here is from genome assembly GCA_048478035.1 of Collinsella aerofaciens. GTDB lineage: Bacteria > Actinomycetota > Coriobacteriia > Coriobacteriales > Coriobacteriaceae > Collinsella > Collinsella aerofaciens_CN. The sequence goes on from DBGBCW010000024.1 coordinate 77,285, forward strand.
CGGCGCTCTGTTCACAGAAAATATATGAACAGATGTTCGATACACATACATCTACCTGCGTATTTTCTGTCGAAAAACTTTGCTACTCCAAAAACCCAACCGCGTCAAGGCTTTTCTTGCCGAACGGTCGGTACCTGATAAACTATTAGATTGCGATAACTGGCGAAGCTATGCCTCGCCAACCCACCGAGCATTTCCGTGAAGGAGGAAAAACCTGGTGACCTACGCATACACTGCCACTGAGCGCAAGCGCGTCAGCTTCGGGAAAATCCCGGAGGCCATGGAGCTCCCCAACCTTATCTCTGTTCAAAGGGAATCCTTTGAGCGTTTTAAGGACGAGGGCCTTCGTGAGGCGTTCAAGGAATCCAGCCCCATCCAGAGCCAGAACCATGTTCTCGAGGTTACCTTCGGCGAGCATCAGTTCGGCGACCCCGCGCACACCGTCGAGGAGTGCCGCGAGAAGGACATGACCTATCAGGCCCCGCTTCTGACCGACGTCCGTCTCACCAACAAGGAGACCGGCGAGATCAAGGAGCAGCTCGTCTTTATGGGCGACTTCCCTATGATGACCGATCAGGGCACCTTCATCATCAACGGTACCGAGCGTATCGTCGTCTCGCAGCTCGTCCGTTCCCCGGGTGTGTACTACAGCTCCGAGATGGATTCGGGCAAGCAGATCTACAAGGCCCAGATCATCCCGTCCCGCGGTGCCTGGCTTGAGTTTGAGGTCGACAAGCGCGACCAGCTCATGGTCTCCATCGACCGTAAGCGCAAGCAGAGCGCCACGATGTTCCTGCGCGCCCTTGGCATTGCCGTCACCAACGACGACATCATCGAGCTGCTCGGCAACTCCGATGTGATCAAGCGCACCCTGGAGCGCGACACCGCCCTCACCCGCGAGGATGCCCTTATCGAGATCTACCGTCGCCTGCGCCCGGGCGAGCCTCCCACCGTGGATGCTTCCCGCAGCCTGCTCGAGGGCCTGCTCTTTAACCCGCAGCGCTACGATCTGGCCCGCGTTGGTCGTTACAAGGTCAACAAGAAGCTCAACCTCACCACCGAGGAAGAGGTCACGGTGCTCACCGACGAGGATATCGTCGCGACGCTGCGCTACCTGCTGTCCCTCGCTGCCGGCGAGCAGGGCTTCAAGGTCGACGACATCGACCACTTTGGCAACCGCCGTATTCGTACCGTCGGCGAGCTCGTCGCCAACCAGTTCCGTATCGGCATGAGCCGTATGGAGCGCGTCGTCCGTGAGCGCATGAGCTCCCAGGACATCGACGAGATCACCCCGCAGTCGCTCATCAACATCCGCCCGATCGTGGCCTCCATCAAGGAGTTCTTCGGTTCCTCGCAGCTCTCGCAGTTCATGGACCAGGCGAACCCCCTGACCGGTCTGACCCACAAGCGCCGTCTGTCCGCACTCGGCCCTGGCGGTCTTGCCGGCCACAAGTCCGGCTCCAGCCGCCGCACCAACGTGCCGACGGCCGTCCGCGACGTTCACAACTCGCACTACAGCCGCATGTGCCCGATCGAGACCCCCGAAGGCCCCAACATCGGCCTGATCGGCTCGCTCGCCCTCTACGCCCGCGTCAACGAGTACGGCTTCATCGAGGCTCCGTTCCGCCGCGTCGAGAACGGCGTTGCCACCGACCAGATCGACTGGATGACCGCTGACGAGGAAGAGAAGCACGTCATCGCTCCGGCCAACACGCCGCTCGATCCCAAGACCAACGAGTTCATCACGACCGATGCCGAGGGCAAGCTTGTCCGCCCGCACACCGTGATCGCCCGTACCCGCGACTTCGACGGCTCCTTCGGCGCTCCCGCCGACGTGCCTGTCGAGGACGTCGACTACATGGACGTCTCGCCGCGTCAGATGCTCTCCGTCGCAGCCACGCTGATCCCGTTCCTCGAGCACGACGACGCCAAGCGTACGCTGATGGGCGCTAACATGCAGCGCCAGGCCGTGCCGCTGGTTCACCCCGCCGCTCCCTATGTCGGTACCGGCATGGAGCGTCGCGCCGCCCTGGACTCCGGCGAGGTCACCCTGGCCAAGAACGCCGGCGAGGTCATCTTTGCCGACGCCGCCAAGATCATCGTCAAGCATGCCGGCGGCATGGACGAGTATCACCTGGCCAAGTACCAGCGCTCCAACCAGTCCACCTGCATCAACCACCGTCCGCTCGTGCGCGTCGGTGACACCGTTGAGCAGGGCGAGCCCCTGGCTGACGGTCCTTCGACCGATCATGGCGAGCTCGCACTGGGTCAGAACCTCACCGTGGCATACATGCCGTGGGAAGGCTTCAACTACGAGGACGGTATCGTCGTGTCCGAGCGCCTGGTGGCCGAGGACCTGCTGACGACCATCAACATCACCCGTCACGAGATCGATGCCCGCGACACCAAGCTCGGCCCCGAGGAGATCACCCGCGAGATCCCGAACCTCTCTGAGGATATGCTTGCCAACCTCGACGAGGACGGCATTATCCGCATCGGCGCCGAGGTCGGCCCTGGCGACATCCTGGTCGGCAAGGTCACGCCTAAGGGCGAGAGCGCTCTGACCGCCGAGGAGCGCCTGCTGCGCGCCATCTTCGGTGCCAAGGCCCACGACGTCCGCGACACCTCCCTTAAGATGCCTCACGGCGCTTACGGCCGCGTCATCGATGTCGTCCGCTTTAGCCGCGAGAACGGCGACGACCTGGCCCCCGGCGTCAACGAGCAGGTGCGCGTCTACGTCGCCCAGCGTCGTAAGATCCAGCAGGGCGATAAGATTGCCGGTCGCCACGGCAACAAGGGTGTTATCTGCAACGTTCTGCCGGTCGAGGACATGCCCTACATGGCTGACGGCACCCCGATCGACGTTATCCTCAACCCGCTGGGCGTTCCTTCGCGTATGAACGTCGGCCAGCTGCTCGAGTGCCACCTTGGCTGGGCTGCTGCCTGCGGTTGGGATACCGAGCAGGCCGACTCCGACAAGTACGTCCCCGGTCCGTTCTTCACCGCGACGCCCGTCTTCGACGGCGCCAAGGAGGACGAGATCGCCGAGGTCATCCGTCGTGCCAACAAGAACATGCTCAACAAGGCCACCGCTGCCTTTGGCGATCACATGCGTCCCGAGTTTGTCACCCAGCTTGACGAGCGCGGCAAGACCCGTCTGTTCGACGGCCGCACCGGCGAGGAGTTCCGCGAGCCCATTACCGTGGGTACGTCCTACATCCTTAAGCTCGGCCACATGGTCGACGACAAGATCCACGCCCGTTCGACCGGCCCTTACAGCCTGGTTACCCAGCAGCCTCTGGGCGGCAAGGCCCAGTTCGGCGGCCAGCGCTTCGGCGAGATGGAAGTTTGGGCACTGTACGCATACGGTGCTTCCAACGTCCTGCAGGAGATCCTGACCGTCAAGTCCGACGATACCGTGGGCCGCGTCAAGACCTACGAGTCCATCGTCAAGGGCGAGAACGTTCCGGTTCCGGGTATCCCCGAGTCCTTCAAGGTTCTCGTCAAGGAGATTCGTTCGCTCGCACTGGACATCGAGCCCATGCACGATGCCGACGAGGACGCCTCCGCCCCTGTGACCGCCGAGGAGACCTCTGCTCTCGACGACCTGGCTGCGCTCGCCGGCGTTGACGCCGACGTCGAGGCCCAGGATGCCGAGACCGCCGAGGCACCCGAGGCTGTCGCCGCCACGACCACTGATAAGGAGTAGTTGACTGTGGCAGATTTCGAAGCTACTGATTTTGACTCGGTAAAGATCTCCCTTGCCTCCGCCGACCAGATCCGTTCCTGGTCGCACGGTGAGGTCAAGAAGCCGGAGACCATCAATTACCGTACCCTCAAGCCCGAGAAGGACGGCCTGTTCTGCGAGAAGATTTTCGGTCCCGCCAAGGACTGGGAGTGCTCCTGCGGCAAGTACAAGGGCATCCGCTTTAAGGGCATCGTTTGCGAGCGCTGCGGCGTCGAGGTCACCTCGGCCAAGGTGCGTCGCGACCGCATGGGCCACATCGAGCTCGCCGCTCCCGTGTCCCACATCTGGTACTTCAAGAGCCCCACGAGCTTCCCGATGAGCCGTATGCTCGACATCAAGTCCAAGGACCTCGAGAAGGTTCTGTACTTTGCCAGCTACATCATCACCGAGGTCGACTACGAGGCTCGCGAGGCCGACGCCGACGACCTGCGCGAGGAGCTCGCCGCCGATCTGGAAGAGATCGATGCCGAGTGCGCCCGCCAGATCGAGTCCCTCAAGGAGCAGGGCAACCCCGAGAACTTTGACGAGTTCTCCGACGAGGAGCCGCTGACCCCCGAGGAGATCGCCTCTGGCATCGTCGACATCGAGGAAGAGTGCAAGGACGAGAAGCAGCTCCGCACGGACGCCTTCAACGCCTTCATGAAGCTCACCGAGCGCGACCTCATCTCCGATGAGCCGCTGTTCCGCGAGATGACCCGCTACTACTCCATGTACTTTAAGGGTGGCATGGGTGCCGAGGCCGTCCGCGACCTGCTCGCTGCCATCGACCTCCCCTCCGAGGCCGAGAAGCTCAAGGCCATCATCGCCGACGAGGACTCCCAGAAGCAGAAGCGCGAGAAGGCCGTCAAGCGCCTTGAGGTCGTTGACGCCTTCCTGAAGGGCGGCAACAGCCCCGCGAACATGATCCTGGACGTCATCCCGGTCATTCCGCCCGATCTGCGCCCGATGGTCCAGCTCGACGGCGGCCGCTTCGCCGCGTCCGACCTCAACGACCTGTATCGTCGCGTGATCAACCGTAACAACCGACTCAAGCGCCTGCTCGACCTGGACGCCCCCGCGATCATCGTGAACAACGAGAAGCGCATGCTCCAGGAGTCCGTGGACGCCCTGTTCGACAACGGCCGTCGTGGTCGCCCGGTCTCTGGCCGTGGCGGTCGCCCGCTCAAGTCGCTCGCCGAGGCCCTCAAGGGCAAGCAGGGTCGTTTCCGTCAGAACCTGCTGGGTAAGCGTGTCGACTACTCCGGCCGTTCGGTCATCGTTACCGACCCTAAGCTGCTGCTGCACCAGTGCGGTCTGCCCAAGACCATGGCGCTGGAGCTCTTCAAGCCCTTCGTCATGAAGCGCCTGGTCGAGCTTGGCAAGGTCGAGAACATCAAGGGCGCCAAGCGCGCTATCGACCGCGGTGCCACCTTTGTGTGGGACATCCTCGAAGAGGTCATCGACGGCCGCGTCGTGCTGCTCAACCGTGCACCGACCCTGCACCGTCTGTCCATCCAGGCCTTTGAGCCGGTGCTGGTCGAGGGCAAGGCTATCCACCTGCATCCGCTGGTCTGCTCGCCCTTCAACGCCGACTTCGACGGCGACCAGATGTCTGTCCACGTTCCGCTGTCCAGTCAGGCTCAGGCCGAGGCCCGCGTGCTCATGCTCTCTGCGAACAACCTGCGCTCGCCGGCATCCGGCAAGCCGGTCAACATCCCTTCGCAGGACATGATCATCGGTGTGTACTACCTCACCCAGGTTCGCGAGGGTCTGCCGGGCGAGAACCACGTGTTCTCGAGCTTTGACGACGCGCTGCACGCCTATGACTGCCGCTCCGAGGTCGACATGCAGGCCAAGATCCAGGTCCGCGTGTCCGCTGCCGATGCCAACGTCATCAACGAGGACGGCACCCGTATCTTCCGCGTCAAGAACGGCAAGAACGAGTTCGTCGACTACGACGTCACCGGCAATAAGACCGCTCGCTTCGAGACGTCTATCGGCCGCATCATCTTCAACCGCCAGTGCCTGCCCGAAGACTACGAGTTCATGAACTACAAGATGGTCAAGGGCGACGTGGCCAAGCTGGTTGCGGACTGCTGCGATCGTTACCCCGAGGCCAAGGTCGGCCCGATCCTCGACGCCATCAAGTACTCTGGCTTCCACTACGCTACCCGCGCCGGCCTCACCATCTCGGTGTGGGACGCTCTCATCCCTGCCGAGAAGCAGGAGCTGCTCGACCGCGCCCAGGCCAACGTCGACCAGATCAACGAGTACTTCGAGGAGGGCTTCATCAACGAGACGGAGCGCCACATCGAAGTCGTTAACGAGTGGACCGCTTGTACCGATAAGGTTGCAGCGCTCATGCTCGACATGTTCGACGAGGAGAACCCGCTGTACATGATGGCCGACTCCGGCGCCCGTGGTTCTAAGACCCAGCTGCGTCAGCTCGGTGGCATGCGTGGCCTGATGGCAGACATGTCCGGCGAGACGATCGACCTTCCCATTAAGGCGAACTTCCGCGAGGGTCTGCTGCCGCTCGAGTACTTCATTTCGACCTACGGCGCCCGTAAGGGCCTGGTCGATACCGCATCCCACACCTCGGACTCTGGTTACCTGACCCGTCGTCTGGTCGACGTGGCCCAGGACGTCATCGTCCGCGAGGAGGACTGCGGCACGCACGAGGGCGTCACCTACAACCTCATCATCCCCGGCACCACCGACCTCAACACCGACCTCGTCGGCCGTTGCTTCATCGAGGACGTCGTGGCTCCCGATGGCACCGTGCTCTTTGAGCAGGACGGCTACATCGAGAAGGTTGCCGACATTCAGAAGATGGTCGATGCCGGCCTTAAGAAGGTCAAGCTTCGCGCGCTGCTCACCTGCCGCTCCAAGTACGGCGTGTGCCAGAAGTGCTACGGCTGGGATCTTTCCACCCGTCGTCCGGTCGCCATCGGTACCGCGGTCGGCATTATTGCCGCCCAGTCCATCGGCGAGCCCGGTACGCAGCTTACGATGCGTACCATTCACTCCGGCGGCGTCGCTGGCGTCGACGATATTACGCAGGGTCTGCCTACGGTCAGCCGTATGTTCGATATCGTCGGCAACGTCAACGAGAAGATCCTGGGTCGCGAGGCCGAGCTGGCTCCGTACTCCGGCCACCTCTCGATTAAGCCCGAGAAGTCCGAGTACGTGCTGACGCTCACCGACTCCGAGGATCACACCCGTGTCCTCGACGAGCGTCGCGTCCCCGCTTCGGTGCGCTTTATGCCCGAGATCGAGGACGGCTGCGAGGTTCGCGCCGGCGACCAGATCACCAAGGGCTTCGTCAACTTCCGCAACCTGCGCAAGCTGACCGACATCGAGTCGACGATGCACACCTTCGTCGAGAGCGTCAAGGACGTCTATACCAGTCAGGGCGTCGACCTGAACGACAAGCACATCGAGGTGCTCGCACGTCAGATGCTGCGTCGCGTTCAGATCACCAACCCCGGTGACTCCAAGTACCTGCTTGGTCAGTACGTCGACCGCTACGAGTTCGCCGACGAGGTCGAGCGCGTTGCCCGTCTGGGCGGTCAGGCTCCTGTGGCCGAGCCCGTCATCCTGGGTACGCTCAAGGTCGCGTCCAACATCGACTCCTGGCTGTCGAGCGCTTCGTTCATCCGTACCGCCGGCGTCCTTACCGAGGCTGCCATCGAGGGCAAGGTCGATCACCTGCTCGACCTTAAGTCCAACGTCATCGTCGGTAAGAAGATCCCTGCTGGTACCGGCCTCAAGCCGTACGCCAACGCCAAGCTGACGTATCGCACGGCCGACGGCTACGTGGACATCGACGGCCCGGCTTCGCCCAACGCCAAGTCGCTGCCCGAGTGGGCTCCTGTGGAGCTCAAGGACCTGGACGAGCAACTCCCGCAGCAGCTCGACTGGGCCGGCTACGACGAGTTCGGCGGTGCTGACGGTTCGTTCACCCGCAATGGTCACACCATCTCCGCCGAGAAGGCTCGTCTGTACCTGTTCGACGACCTGGGCGTGTCGCAGCGCTGGACCAACAAGTTCAGCGAGGTCGGCATCGAGACGGTCGGCGACCTGGTCGGCAAGTCCGAGGAGGATCTGCTGCGCATCGACGGCATCGGTGCCAAGGCGATCGAGGAGCTCCGTGACGGCCTGGAGGCCCACGACTTGCTCTACATCCTCGAGAACAACGACGACGTTGCCGACGAGGAAGACCTCTCGCAGCTGCTGCAGATGGTCTTTAGCCCCGACGGTCCGGACGATATCCTGCTGGGTACCTCCGCTCCGACGCATCACGCCGACGCCGACGAGGAGCTCCTGGGCGCCCCGATCGACGACAAGAAGGCTCCCGCCAACGGTGCCATCAACGAGGACATGGCTTCTCTCGATGAGCTGCTCAACCAGCTCGTGGACACCGACGACGCCGAAGAGGCCAAGGACAACGACGAGGAGTAACTAGTTCCGCCGTTCTAACGAACGGCGGCGATCTCCGTCGCTGCGCGGCCCCCAGAGCTACAATCTGTCATTCAAAAGGCAGGGCATGACCAAAAGGTCAATGCCCTGCCTTTTTCATGCCACCTTGTACGCTCTGGGGGCCGCTCGCTTGCGTATGCTCAACCTGTTGCGTTCCGTCGATCCCTTGCCAATAAGGGGCAGGGTTTTTTTTGGTAGGTTATTCCTGCTTGAATTTGAAACATTTCGTTCGGTCAAAGCGTATCTATGGTGAGGGCCTCAGCAAGAAACATCAGCATCACCGGGAGGTGATTATGGAAGAACAAGCATTTAGACAGGCGGTCGAGGATCACCGTGATGTCGTGTTTCGAATCGCATTGACGTATCTGCGCGATCGTGCCGATGCCGACGATGTCGCTCAAGACGTCTTTCTGAAGTTACTCAAAAGCGATGCCCAATTTGAAAGCTGGGAACATCTTCGTCGATGGCTTATTCGGGTCACGATCAATGAATGCAAATCTCTCTTTCGAAAGCCATGGAGGCGTGTGGAGGATATTGAGAACCTGGCCGATTCGCTTTCGACGGCGCAGGAGGAGACCAAGGCGGTCCTGTCAGACGTTATGCGACTTCCGGAACGATTCCGTGTTCCCATCATGCTCTATTACTATCTGGGCTTTTCGACCTCAGAGATTGCCGAGTTATTGCATGTGCCAGCCGCGACTGTTCGAACGCGTTTGGCTCGCGGCAGATCGAAGCTCAAGTTCATCCTAGAGGAGGGCGACCGTGAAATCCAATCAAATCAAGCAGGCCTTCGAGTCCGTCCAAGCCGATAGCGATCTTGCTGACCGTGTTCTTTATGCCGCTGCTGGTGAGCCGCTTCGCCGAAAGGGTCACGCGAAGCCTCTGTATGTTGCCGTGATCGGATGCCTTGCCGGAGTGCTGGCGACCGGAGGGGTCGCCTACGCCGTCGTCAATTCCAGCTATTTTGCCTCTGCCTGGGGAAACCACGGCAACGGGGATTCCATTACCTGGACCAACGGCGGCTCATCGGGAACTAAATATACCTACACCAGAGAGTTTGGCGATGGCATCGCGCCCCAAAGCCTGGAAGGCGTAGTCCAGGAGGTTAATCTGTCCGTCGAGGGCAACGGCTATACGCTTGATATCCATGAGATGGCAATCGACCAAAACGGCTGCGGAGCCGTGACGTTTACGTTGTCCAATCCAAATGGAGTTAACTACTACAAGCCAGCAGCAGAGATTGGCGAACTTGTTCTCTATGGTGAAGAAGAGCAGGGCATCGGCACGCCCGATATGAAGTTCGGCGAGGAATGGCCTGACACACGCAGCACAATTGATAAGGACACATCAAGCGATACTGTCATTAATGGCACGATGTACTTTGCCGCTATGGATCGCGAGCGAGATTTGCAACATGCTGTCACCTGGAATATCCATTGGACCGAGGGTGAAGGTGAGAGTGCGAGGCGGTTTGAGGCGTCGACACCCGAGTTCAATATTGGAGCGTACGTCGATACAAAGGAACTCCGCTCCGGTGACTCGCCTCTTGAGATTAGCCCGTTTTCCATCCAGACGCACATCGATGATTTGGGCTATGAAGCAGTTGATAATAAGCTGACCGTCAGCTACAAGGATGGATCGGAGCAGATTATCGAAGATGACGACGCAGGGGTGTTCAACTTATATTTTTCTTATGGGCGCAATAGCGGAGAGAACATCTGGGTGCCAACGAAGTTGATTGATGTCGATCAAGTTGTCTCGGTAACCCTTGAAATTGTGAGGTATACATCAACAGGGGAGACCGAAACGAAAGAGCCCTTTACCATCGTCTATTCGTAAGATTTGGGGTCGCTTCCTACTAGGGGAAGCGGCCTCTTTTGCGTTAAATGGAAACGCCGCCGATTGCCATGCGACAGATGAGAGCAGATCACCGCTGGAGCGCGACGTTTCCCCAGATAAAACCGACCAAAATAAACCTGTCCCTATTTGGAAGGGAACGTTGCCCCGACAAGCACGTCGGATTCCCGGCCCGGGCGGCCCGCTGTTTAAGTTTGTCGCGAGTTCCGCACGCAAAGGAAAGCACTTAATGTGCTTTCCGTCTTGCGCAGGACTGTAGAGCAGCAAACTTAAACAGAGGGCCGCCCGGGCCGGGAA